>CALUJO010000001.1 GCA_944320965.1 uncultured Bacteroidaceae bacterium
TTAGTGGCTTTCATTCCATTAGAAAAGCTGCACCAGCGGACTTAACAGATTTTAGTACATTTATCACCACACGGAGATAGGAATTGCCATATCCACAGTTGCCGACGGAAATGTTGTTGATATGTCAGAAGCCATAAAAGAAAGGATATCTGAGCTGAAAACCAGTCTGCCGAAAGGATTTACACTTGAAGATGTATATGACCAGGGATATGAATCGGCTGTTGCAAACGACGGATTCGTAATGAATCTTATTATCTCCGTCATAACGGTAATTGCCGTTCTTCTCTTCTTTATCGGATTCAAAAACGGTGTGCTTATAGGCAGCGGACTGATATTCTCAATCTTTGCAACGCTTATATACATGTACGGAAATGGTATAGCCCTGCAGAGAATGTCACTGGCTGCAATCATAATTGCAATGGGTATGCTTGTTGACAACGCAATCGTCGTATATGATTCGGCACTTATAAACATGCAGCGCGGAATGAGAAAGCGTACGGCAATCATGTCGGCAGTATCAACAACAGCAATGCCGCTTCTTGCAGCAACACTGATAGCAGTACTGACATTCATGCCTATATATCTTTCACCGCATATTACCGGAGAAATCCTGTCTTCGCTATTCATCGTAATTGCCGTATCCCTGCTACTCAGCTGGGTATTCGCAATAAGCCAGAACATATTCTTCATACAGGAATTTGTTCGCCGCCCGCGTCCTGACGAAATCAAAGGAGAGCTTTACGGCGGAAAAATATATAATACGTTCAGAAAAGCGCTTCGCTTTACAGTAAAACATAAATATGCCGTAGTAATTGTACTTTTTGCAGTCCTTCTTGTTTCAATTACAGGATTCAAATATATACCAAGCGTATTTATGCCGCAGTTGAACAAACAATACTTTACGGTAGACATGTGGCTGCCCGAAGGTTCCAGAATTGAACAGACAGAGCAGGAGAACAAAAGGCTTGTCGACTTCATTTCAACTTATGACAACGTGGTCAATGTATCTTCCTTTGTAGGGCAGACTCCGCCAAGATACTATCTGGCAAATTCGGCATACGGACCGCAGTCGAACTATTCGCAATGCCTTATAGAAGCCACAAGCCCGGAGAAATCAAGAGAGTTGCAGGTTACTCTTGAAAAGGACCTTGCCGAGAACTTCCCTGATGCACTTGTCAGAATAAACAAGTTTGAACTGAACTCCGTTCCCGAAGCGCTTATTGAGGCACGTTTCTGCGGTGATGACCCGGCAGTTCTGGACTCACTTGCCAACATTGCGCTTGAAATCATGCGACGCAATCCTAAAACCGCAAATGTGCGCAATGAATGGGGAAACATGGCAATGACAATAAAGACCGAGTATGACCCTTACAAGGCTGGAAAGCTCAATATAAGCAAAGCCGACATGATGCGTTCTGTCAAGGCGGCAAGTGACGGTACACCTATAGGAATATTCAGGGACAACAACAAGAAAGTTCCAGTGCAGCTGCATACCGATATGGGAGAAGAAATAAACCTTGATAACGTCGGAGATATATCAGTATGGAACGGATCAAACTCTGCCCCGCTTTCACAGGTTACAGGAAAAATAAGCATGGACTGGGAGTATCCTCTTGTAAGAACCTATGACCGCCGTCTTTCAATGGCAGCGCAATGTGATGTAAAACGCGGATATACTATGGCTGAAGTACGCAATGAAATAGCCGAAGAGATTGATGCCATAGAGCTTCCTGAAGGTTATACATTCTTTTGGGATTCACAGTACAAGGACCAGAAAGAGGCAATGGCTGCAC
The DNA here is from genome assembly GCA_944320965.1 of uncultured Bacteroidaceae bacterium. Classification (GTDB taxonomy): domain Bacteria; phylum Bacteroidota; class Bacteroidia; order Bacteroidales; family Bacteroidaceae; genus Avibacteroides. The sequence continues at coordinate 1,794 of CALUJO010000001.1, forward strand.
TTGTCAAGTATTTCCCGCTTGCAATCCTGCTGCTTGTCATAATACTGGTTGCACTGTTCCGTAACTTCAAGGAACCTATAATAATATTCCTTATGCTGCCGCTTTCACTTATCGGCATTGTGGTAGGACTGCTGATTACAGGGTTTGACTTCGGTTTCTTCTGTATGGCAGGATGGCTTGGGCTTCTCGGAATGATTATAAAGAATGTTATTGTACTTCTTGACGAAATAAACATTGAACGCAACTCAGGTATTGATGCACACACCGCAATAATCGAATCAACAGTGTCAAGGGTAAGACCTGTGCTTATGGCTGCAATTACAACCATACTTGGAATAGTGCCGCTGCTGTTTGACGTTGTATTTGGCGGTATGGCTGCGACAATCGTATTCGGACTGACTTTTGCAACACTACTTACGCTGTTTGTATGTCTGGCATTGTATGCGATATTCTATAAAGTCAAAGAAAAGAATAAATAAACAGTAAACAGAAATAAGACATGATAAGAGAATTGTTAATTATATACTTGGCTGCGGCTTCTGTAAATGCTTTTGCCCAAACCGACAACCGTATACAATACCGTAACATGGTGCTTGACTACAATCAGGACGTTAAATCGGCAGAACATTCGGAAGCCATATCAGCCGAAATGAAAAAGGCGGCTAAAGCTGACTTTTTCCCGAAACTGTACGGCAACGCTAATTTCAACTATACGGGAAACGCTCCGGAACTGACAATAAAATCCCCGATTGAAGGAAATGAAATCACTTTTCAGGGAGAAGGCATAAAATACGGAGCATCACTAACACTGGCACAGCCTGTATATTCGGGCGGACTGATAAAGGCAGGATATGACAAAGCCAATAAGCAGCTTGAAATGTCCCGAAACGAATCGGAAAGAATAACCAACAATATTCTGTTTGATGCGGATGTTCACTACTGGAATACTGTTGCGGGACAGGAAATGGTTGTTGTTGCAGAAGAGTTCAGAAATTCGGTAGCACAGATCGTTGATGTTGTAAGGAACAGGGTTGAAGTTGAATATGTTGACAGAAACGATTTGCTTATGGCCGAAGTACGCCTGAACAATGCCGACTACCAGCTCCTACAGGCACGCAACAATTCGGAGACATCACGACTGGCGCTAAACTCTTTTGCAGGAGTACCGTTCGACAGCCATATAGCTGTGGATTCTACAATAACCGCTCTAAAAGAAGCCATGCCGGTAGATATTGCCTCTGATTCGGTTGCAATGTCAAGACCTGAATTACGAATTGCCGGAAACATGATAGACATAAGACATTCGGAAGCCAAAATTGCAAACTCAAAATATCTGCCTCAGGTATCAGTAGGACTTGACGGAAGCTATTCTTCACCAGGATATGATTTCAGGTCAGGAGCAGACCCAAACTATGCGGTATATGTAAAACTGAGCGTTCCCGTATTTGAATGGGGAAAAGAAGAAGCACAAGACGTGCAGGAAAGCTTGGCGTGGATATCGCAACAGAAAACTACAGCAGCGTAAAAGACAATGTACAGCTTGAAATAGAAACTGCCTTTTATACTTACAACCAGGCAGTAGAACAGGTAATACTGACAGAAAACTCACTTGACAAGGCAAGAGAAAACGAGGAGCTGGCAATGGACCAGTACAAAGAAGGACGCATATCAATTGTTGAAGTTCTGAACGCACAGATGTATCATCAGGAGGCAAAAGTGAACCATATACAGTCAAAACTGAATGCACAGATTGCCAAAAGCGCATACACCGTGCTGTTGGAATAATAAATAATTAATGATATATTTGGGAAGTTAAACCAGCCGACCTTTTATGCCATCACGCGAACACAAATATTACTACTTGCTGGAAGTCCTGCTTTTTTCCTGTCTGGGATGTTTCTCTCTATTTTTCTTTATAAACTCCAAAGACATCCCGGTCAGATATCAGGAAACTTTCACTACATCACAGGCCTATCTTGCGGTTATAATCCTGTTTAACGGGGTAGGCCTGAGCATGATGTACATTGACAGGAGCATAAGAAGTGCATATACACGTATAGTAAGCAGCCGCAGGAAGATGACAGAATTCATGGTTATATGCGCTGTCATGCTGTTGGCGGTGAACTATCTGCTTCTGGTATCAATAAAGTTCATAATAGATTCCCCGAATCCGTTCAGAATTGAAAGCCACGGATTCAGAAATCTTATAATAGTATGGATGATTGAACTTGTGGTATTCGGCCTGCTTATGGTTAACAACTTCTACAGGAGCCTTGTCTCGCTTTACAAGAAGAATGCGGAACTTGAAGAAAGTGCAATGAAAACCCAGTACCAGGCATTGCAGAACCAGCTGAATCCTCACTTTCTGTTCAACAGCCTCAACACGCTTATTTCTGAAATTGAATATAACCCTGAAACGGCTGTACAGTTCACCCGCAACCTGTCGGACGTTTACAGATACATATTGCAGTGCCAGGACAAGAAAATGGTGTCGCTGCGCTCGGAACTTGATTTTATGGATTCGTACATATTCCTGCATAAAGTAAGACTGGGTGACTGCATATCTGTTGAAAACAACATAGGAAACAGCTATGACGATGCAATGGTACCGCCACTTACGCTGCAGCTCATAATTGAAAATATCATAAAACACAACGTCATAAGCCGGACAAAACCAATGGAAGTTGTAATTTCGGTTGACGAAAATACAAAATACATGTCTGTCTCAAATTGCAAAAGGCCCAAAAAGGAAGTCGTATCCTCAGGAAAAGGACTGTCAAACCTGAGACAACGGTACAGGCTGCTGTGCGGAAAAAGCATTGTAATTGAAGATACAGACGATTATTTTACAATAAAAGTACCTTTGCTGAATGAATAAGATTAAAGCAGTAATAATAGAAGACGAATACCCTGCTGCAAGACTTCTTGACAGCATGATAAAATCAGTACGCCCGGAATGGGAAACAGAAATCCTTCTAGGAAACATTGAAGAGGTTGTTGAATGGTTCAAGGTAAACGAACACCCGGACATTATATTCCTTGATATACAGCTTACTGACGGAAATTCGTTCATGTTTATAGAACAGGCAAACCCACGCAGCCTCATTATATTTACTACTGCATATGACGAGTATGCGGTGAGGGCATTTTCTGTAAACAGCATTGATTACCTGCTGAAACCTGTCCATAAGGAAAGACTTGTCGAAGCTATTGAAAAGTATGAACGGCTGATCTGGAAAAACTCATCGGAGTATATGGAACTGCTGGGACTGCCTGAAATAATGCATGCCCTGTCTGTCCGCAAAGAAAAGAAATACAGGACACGTTTCCTTATCTCGGGAAACGAAAAATTTTACACACTGCTTGTCAGTGACATAGCATACTTCTATTCAGAGAACAAGACTACATTTGCTGTCACGAAAACAAACAAGAACCATATAATAGACCTGCCGTTGAACAAGCTTGAAGAACAGCTTGACGAAGACTGCTTCTTCAGAGTAAACAGACAGTTTATTTTTTCAATTGACAGTATAAGAAAGCTTGAATCCTACTTTTTAGGCAAAACTGTAATTACCGTTGAACCTCCGTTCAACAGCCAAATCATAGTAAGCAGGGAAAAAGTTGCTGCTCTCAAATGCTGGTTTGACTATTAAGAGCAGGATACTCTGTCTCTGCATAACAAAAAGAATAAATATAATGTATGTTCTGAATCCTATACAAGGAAAGAAGCAGCAACCGCAAGGGCTCCAAGGAAAATAAATGCAATTGCAATGCCTATAACAACTCTTTTACCCTGCTGTTCTTCTTTTCGAGAATAAGCTTTTTTACTGTTCTTGCTCATATTCTATTAGATTTATGTGTTTTTACTTTTTCATTTAAACAAATGTACAAAATAATATCATTCATTATAACACACAAAACGATTTTATTTTTCCATTAAATGAAGTGCAATAACATAAAAAGAGGAATGGTCATATCCAATATGAGAACCATTCCTCTAAATATTGTCAGATTGTAAATCCTCTTAATCTGCCAAAAGCAGAGAAGAAATCAAAAATCAATCCTTGTATTCATTCAATATATTTCCGTTGGAATCAATAACCACTACAACATCATCAGATGAAGTTTCAACCTCAATCATATAAACTATAGAATCATTTGTTTCTACCACTTCAACTTCATCAATTCTGTTCAATTGGTATCCTCTGTTCTCCAATGCCACTTTTACCTGCTCCGGCAGTTGCTTTACTGAAATTTCCCAAACAGTTTTAACCCACTCGTTTTTTCCGTTAAAGAGAACCTTCTTTTCAATTCCTTCGTGCATTATCTCTATTTCCAAATATCCGTTGTCATAATCCTTCTCGGTTATTACAGCACCAGGATATCTTGTCGAAATGAACTTGGCAATCTCTTCGCCTACAGAATTGAATGATTCATCATCACCCAATGACGGACGGCCGTCAAGAAGTTCACCGTTCAGGTTCAAATAGACATCAACATCGTCAAGACGTGTCTCAAGTTCAAATTTATAGAACTTGCCGGCCTTTGAAGATTCATATCTTTCAATATCATCAATTGCATCATCCGTTGTATATGCAGGATGCATACGCAAACTGTCCATTACAACAGTTTCGATAGACGGAATATCGCGTTTTGACAATTCTACTTTTGTATAAAGCCAAGCTCCAGACATATTGAAAACGGCTTCATAATGCTTTCCGTTATAGATAAATTCAACTTCCGTTCCATTATCCTCGTTTTCTATGTCAATAATTCTTGCGCCTTCGTAGTTATTATTAATCCATTCAACAATTGATGCAGCAGGAGTTTCAGGCAGAAGTTCAAAATGGTCATTGTCTTTCTCGGCATCAACAACTTCCTTAACAAGGATTCCGTCTTCAGTAAAGTACAAGTCTATCTCGGTTTCTATATTGTTCTCTTTCTTTTCTACCTCAATTATATAAAGAGTTTCGTTTCCCTTGCGTTTCAGCAAATCAACTTCGTCATCATGTTTCCATGGAGCGTTGGAATATACCGTAGAATTGAAACCGTCAAGAACTGCCTGAGGAATAAGACTGAAAGGAATATCCGTATCAGTCATCTCAAGTGATGAACTGCTCAGAAGGAACCATGCATTAGTATTTGCATTACTGTCAGCAGAACGAAAAGACTTGTTTCCGGATGCCTCAGAATAGTAGAAACTTGCTACGGCATATCCTTCTTTGGAAGTCCAGGAAACATTCTCAGCCCCGGGGAACTCACTATTAAAAGCATTCAGAACACTTTGTGGAACTTCAAATGGTTTGCCACTACCGTTATTTCCAGAATTCCCTAAATCATTGTCATTACAAGAACTTAAAATGGACAAACCTCCCAAGGCAACAGCCATTACAAAAGAATTAAAGTTTTTCATAATTGTGTGTCTTTTTAAATAGTTTCAACACAAATATATAATTGCCGACTACAAGAAACACAATAAAAACAAATTTTTTATATTTTATAATTATCCAAATACAACTATTAGCAAAATATGTTCAATTTGTTAATTTTAAGCTTTTTATAATGAAATATACAAATCAATGATGATTCTTCAGAATACGATGGGGCAGATTACCGTGTCCTACAAGGTCTATCGGGCAGTTGAAATTGCGCATAAGCCATTCTTCACTTATTCCAGTATCAGGATGACAGTCAAGAGTCTCGTTTATACAGGCAATAGACTTCACATTCTGTAATACTGTTCCTATATCATGGCTTACAAGAATGATAGCACAATTACGGTTTATTTCATTTAAAAGTTCATACAGCTTTGCCTCATAGTACTTGTCAACATAAGTACTCGGCTCATCAAGAATAAGCAATTCAGGGTCTGATACAATCGCACGGCCAAGAAGCGCCCTTTGAACCTGTCCCCCGCTCAACTCCCCTATCGGATGGTTTGAGAAACCGGACAACCCCATATCAGAAATCACTTTCTCAGCCTTTTCCTTCTGCTCGGCAGAATAACCGCCAAACATAAGTTTCTGCCTGTTTAGTCCGGACAAGACCACTTCTCTTACCGATATAGGAAAACTCTTGTCTATTGATGTATATTGCGGAAGGTAACCGATTCTTATTTTATCAACCTGAACTCCATCATGATAATATATAACTCTCCCGCTATAATCGTTTTTAAGTCCCAAAAGACATTTTACGAATGTCGTTTTTCCGCCTCCATTAGGACCTATGACTCCAAGATAATCCCTGTCACAAATAGAAACATTTACATCATGAAGTACCAGCTTGTCATCATAACGCGCCGCCAAATCAACAACTTCAACAATCTTTCCCATACAAAGACAAGTTTATCTGTTTGACAAAACTTTGGCTACGTGCAGCATCTCCTCACCCCAGTTATAAGACAAAGGATTAAACTGAACAAGTTCGCATCCAGTCTCTTCAGCAACAATTTGGGCGTTTCTTGGATCAAACTCGGGTTGTATGAATATAACCTTGACATTCTGTTCCTTTGCCTCTTTTATTATACTGAGCAGTTGCGACGGAGAAGGTTCCTTTCCGTCACTCTCAATGCTTATCTGCTTTAGACCATAATCACGTGCAAAATAAGTCAGTGCAGGATGATATATCATAAATGCCTTGTCTGCTCCCTGCATAATTGAGTCTATTTTGGAATCAAGAATATAAATCTCCTTCATTACAGAATCATATCTGCTACGGTAATATTCCCTATTGTCAGGATCAACAATAACCAAACCGTCATAAACGTTTTCCATCATGTACTTTACATTCTTTACCGACAACCAAATATGAGGCTCGATATACTCTCCACAATCATCTTCCACAGACTCATGACAATGGAAATGGTCGGAAACAATATGGTTGATACCGTTTGACATTACAAAGATATTTGTATGAGGATGGTCAGAAGTATATGCATCTGCCCAAGAACGCTCAAACGATATTGTACCCATCATAAAATATGCATCGCTTTCTGTTAAATCAACAAGTTGGGAAGGAGTAAGATCATATGTCTCAGGTTTTGCTCCCTGAGGTAAAAGTGTCTTTACATCGACCTTATCCCCGGCAATCTTCTCAACCAAATATCTCTGAGGTTCTATACTCACGGTAACTGTTATCTTATCATCGCCCTTATTGCTTCTGCCGCTACATCCTGACAGCAAAACAACAACAAGAATAAACAAAGCCATTACTTTTTTCATAATACAATAATATAATTAAAATCAGACTTTAGTTGCTCTTAATATTTCCCTTTTTCCATTAGGAGGACCGGGTAACCTCTCAACTTTAAATCCGCATTCCTGCAGAGCCCTGCGGATACATCCTTTGGCACAATATGTCACCAATGTAGCTCCACTTTCCATCATTCCTGCAATCTGCCTGAAAAGTGCAATGTTCCACATTTCCGGTTGCTTCTCAGGGGCGAAAGCGTCAAAATAAACTATATCATAAACTTCCCCGCCATACCAACCTGCAACATCGGTAAAGTTACAGTTTATCTTTCTAAGACTGAAATAGTCAGTCAGTTCTATACGTTCATTCCAGGGAGAATTGTGCATTTCAAAGAAAGTTTCATGATACTTTTCTTCAAAAGAATCGGAATAGTGCATGCTTTCAACAAGTTTCCAATCCAAGGGATACAGTTCAAGTGAATCGTAAACAACAGGCTTTCCAACCTTATCCGCCTCTATCAGAGTCAGAATAGCATTAAGTCCTGTTCCAAAACCAATCTCAAGAATTCTTGGTCTTGCTGCGGAAGAATGCAAAAAGCCCATATTTATAAAAATATGCCTTGACTCAGTATATGCTCCCTTTACCGAATGGTAATGTTCATCCATTTCGGGAATATACAGGGTATTATAACCGTCAGCTGTCCTTTCTACAATCCTTTCCATACCATCACAATATTGCTCCAAGCGTTTTTGTAAACAAATATATAACAACAATATATCTTATAAGTTTACCGATAAACATATATATAAGTGTCATCCAGACATTGCTGCGCATTATGCCAAGACATATCGCTATGACATCTCCTACATATGGAAGAGATGTAAACAAAGCCATAAAGGCCCCTTTACCCTGAAGATAACGGTGAAACTTATCCAGTTTCTCCTGACTTACCTTAAAATACTTGTGTATCCATTCCATTTTACCGAGCATTCCAACCCAGTAGCATGTCATTCCTCCAAGCGTATTGCCTAACGTAGTCCACACAATAAGCCAGACAGGGTCCAAACCAGCCTGATACAAAGCAAGAAATACAACTTCCGAACTGAACGGAACAATGCTTCCGGCAAGAAAAGAAGCGACAAAAGCACCCAAATATCCCCAATCCTGCAATATCTGAAGAAGACTTTCAAGCATAGATATTATATATATTAAATACCATCAATGACGACAGTAATATGATTACAAAATAAAAAAATACATTACCGTTCCTGGAATCGGTATGACAAAGCATATGGGCCATCATGATTGATACAAAAGGCAATGCAACTGATATTATGTCAATAAAAGACAAAGGTCTGAATACCGCAATAAGAAACATGAAAAACGGAAATAAAGACAATATATAAAGGAAAATTCTTGTCTTTATCTTATCCATGTAACTTGTATAAAACAGATGCCCGAACGAAGAAAAGACTATAAACAGAATGGCACTTGCATTAATAATAACAGATAGTGACATTGAAGAATAGTCAAGAGGAAATGCCTTGTATATATCTTTCCACAGATTGTCAAGTACAGACATACTGTCAAAACAATAGCAATATGAATAGATAAAGCCATACGGCAGCAAAGCTCCCCAAAGCCAGGAAAAGAAATTACGGGCATTGAAGATACCGATATTGGCAATTGCTATCAGATAAACTGGAAACATCCAGAAAAATGACGGAACCAGAAGTGTGGATATACTGAAATATAATCCGACATAAAACATCCTAGGAGATGATTCCTTCAACTGATATGAGAAGAACAATGGGAATAACGACAGGACTATCACCAATGCTGCAAGCGAATACGGACTTATGTCAAATATGAACGGACAAACCGTAAGCAACAGCAGAAAAGAAGATATATGGAATGTTGTCCTTGTACGGCTCAATGCAAACAGAGCATCAAGCTCTAGTATAAGGTAAACAAATATCGCATGCAATAAAAGTGAAATCCATTTTGATGAAAAGAGTACCGGGAAATGCGAATAAAGAGCATCCCATACAATACCGGCATCAAACACTTTCTCCGCATCACTGCGTAAAAGGAAAAAGCCGGTCAGGTAAACCAGCAGAATTACAGGCAATGTATATTTGCCGTTAACTACCTTCACTTTCAGTGCATTCTTCATTGTTTCTTTATATATAACAAAATCAAGTGGCATTACTCCTGAAAGAGAAATGCCACAAGACATAAATTATCTTTCAGAAAATCTGTTTTAAAGGTCGAAACCTATATCAGAACGGAAATACTTCTTTTCGAAATTAATTTTTCCTGCACTTTCAAAACTTCTTGCCAATGCATCGTTCTTATCCTTTCCATATGAACTTACTGCAATGACTCTTCCGCCTGAAGTAACAACCTTACCGTCCTTAACTGCTGTTCCGGCATGGAATACAATACTGTCAGTTACATTATCAAGACCGGTAATTTCAAAACCTTTGTCATAGTGTTCAGGATAGCCTCCGGATACAAGCATTACACTTACAGCCGAACGCTCGTCAAATTCTATATTTCTATCAGCAAGATTTCCCTCTGCAACACCTTCAAACAGGTCAACAAGGTCACTTTTGATACGAAGCATAACAGATTCTGTTTCAGGGTCTCCCATACGTACATTATATTCAATTACCATAGGATTACCGTCAACATTGATAAGTCCGAAGAATATGAATCCCTTGTAATCTATACCTTCTGCTTTCAGGCCTTCTACTGTCGGACGGATTATTCTGGCTTCCACCTTCTTCATCCACTCTTTATCAGCAAACGGAACAGGAGAAACAGAACCCATACCACCTGTATTCAGACCTTTGTCTCCTTCGCCTATTCTCTTGTAATCCTTGGCTTCAGGAAGAATCTTATAGCTGTTGCCATCAGTAATTACAAAAACAGAGCATTCTATACCGCTCAGGAACTCTTCAATAACAACTGTTGCAGAAGCGTTTCCAAACATTCCGTCAAGCATTTCTCTAAGTTCCTTTTCAGCTTCTTCAAGAGTAGGCAAAATAAGAACACCCTTTCCGGCACAAAGACCGTCAGCCTTCAATACATAAGGAGCCTTCAATGTATGAAGGAAATCAATACCTTCCTGAAGATTTTCCTTTGTAATGCTCTTGTATCCTGCTGTAGGTATATTGTGACGCTGCATGAAACACTTTGCAAATTCCTTGCTTCCCTCAAGTGTTGCTCCTTCTCTTAAAGGTCCGATTACAGGAACAGTGCAAAGAGCTGCATCAGCCTTGAAATAATCAGAGATACCTTTTACAAGGGGATCTTCCGGACCAACAACAACCATATCAATTCCATTGTGAAGAACAAATCCCCTGATTGCTTCAAAATCGTCAGCTTTCATGGCAACATTCTCGCCAACCGATGAAGTTCCAGCATTACCCGGTGCAATATATAATTTCTCAACTTTGCTGCTCTGGGCTATTTTCCATGCCAAAGCATGCTCGCGGCCACCTGAGCCTAATAAAAGTATCTTCATATATTATATCTGTTTTTATAAGTTTTCAAAAAAGTAAGTTGATATCTTATGATGCAAATGTACTCTGTCACGTCCCAATACATTATGGTCATGTCCAGGATAAATGAACAAATCCGGATACACGCGCTTCTCAATACATGTCTTCATAAACTGAAGAGTATGCTGCGGAACGCATGTCTTGTCATTATAATCATGTATTATCATAAGTTTTCCTTTTAGGTTCTCAGCCAGATTATTAAGATTTGTAGCCTCATATCCCTCAGGATTATCCTGTGGAGTATCCATATATCTCTCTCCATACATAACTTCATAAAGAGCCCAGTCAATTACAGGACCGCCTGCAACACCAACTTTAAACACATCATTATGTCTTAACATCAGTGCAGTAGTCATGTGTCCTCCATAACTCCATCCATGAACACCGATTCTATTCTGGTCAACATATGGAAGAGATTTCAGGAACTCGACACCTTTCATCTGGTCCTTGCATTCTTCTATTCCAAGATTTCGGAATGTACAGTTCTCAAACTCAAGACCGCGATTTGCACTTCCACGATTGTCAAGAGTGAAGACAATGTATCCGTTCTGTGCCATATAGCTGTCCCAGCCGCTTGCTCCGCCTCTCCATGTATTTGTTACAAGTTGTGCATGCGGACCACCATAAACATAAATTACAACAGGGTACTTCTTTGAAGGATCAAAATCAAAAGGTTTTACCAACAGATAATAAAGGTCTGTTGTATCATCTGCCGCCTTTATAGTACCATGTTCTACGGTTGGCATATCAATTCCTTCATAAGGATTCTTTGAAGTCAGCAGATTGATAACTTTTCCTTTGCCGTCTGTTCTCTCTATGTCTATTACTCTTGGAACATCTTTTGAAGAATAGCTGTCAACAATATACTTACCTGTTCCACTCAGTGAGACTTTGTGCCATCCGCTTTCCTTGGTAACCATCTCACGTTTGCCATTCTTGATGTTTACCTTATAAAGACATGCGTCAAGCGGACTGTTTTCTGTACTCATATAGAAAAGAGTTGAACCCTTGGCATCAAAACCCAATATCTCATTAACCAGCCATTTGCCTGAAGTAAGCTGCTTAAAGCTTCCGTCAATGTCATACAGATACAAATGATTGTATCCGTCTCTCTGGCTCTGATATATAAACTTGTTGTCATTTCCCGGAACGAATGTTATTGGATTCTGAGGTTCAACATATTTTTCATGTCTTTCTTCAATCACTATTGCTTCCTGCTCTCCGGTCAACGCATCATATCTTATTAACTGTGAATGATTCTGATCACGGTTAAGTTCAATTACATAAATCTTCTTTGAATCAGGACTCCATGAAATATTTGTAAAATATCTGTCAGTAGGATCTGCTGTCTTCAAGTAAACAACATTTCTTGTATTTACATCATACACACCGACATAAACCTTATGACTTGTCATTCCTGCCATAGGGTATCTTATAGGTGCTTCCTTGGCAATTCTTGCATCAATGTCAACAAGAGGATATTCTGTAACCATACTTTCATCCATTTTATAGAAAGCAATCTTTGAAGCATCAGGACTCCAGAAAGTACCTTTTGATATACCGAATTCATTTCTGTGAACAACCTGACCGTAAACTATACCGTCCTTATCAGAAACAACCTCTCCGTTCTTTATATTTCCACTTTCATCAACAGAAACAATGTAAAGACTACTTCCCTTTGTATAAGCAAGATTATTGCTGTTAGGGGCAAAATCAATATTCTGCGCTGTTTCCTCATATTTGCTCAATACAACAGCTTCCTTTGTTTTCAGATTGTATTTGCATACATTGCCTTTGCGCAGCAAACGCACTTCGTCAATGTTTCCGTATACAAATTCAACTCCATAAAGGGATGCAACCTTTTCCAATCCTATTTTCTCAAGAGCCGAGTTCAAATCTTCACGCAGAAGAATTGCATTTTCCTTTCCGTTAACAGGATTAATCGCAAAAAGAGTATCAATATCCGGCTTAATGCATACATCACCGCACCAGCCAAGCCCATAAATATTCTCTGGATAATACTTATAGAATGTTTCACCACCCGGAATAAGGTCTTCAAGTGTCAATGTTTTCTTTTCCTGTGCTATCATACCGAACAGAGGCAAAATAACTGCCATTAGACAAACTAATATTCTTTTCATCTTATTACCTGTTATTGCGTTTAGGTTTATCATTTCCTCTTTTTCCAAAACTTCTTTCCTTGCGGGTATCTTTATCCGCACGTGAATCACTATGTCTTCTTTCACGCGAAAAAGGTTTGTCTCCTTTTCCGGAGAACTTTTCCCCTCGTGAAGCCGGCTTTCCTGCATCACGTCCACGGCTTTCTGAAGTTTTGCCTTTGCGTTCATCCTGTCTGAATGACGGTTTGCCTTCCGGTCGGCGACGTTTGAATTCAGGTTTTCCGCTTTCAGAAGAACGGCTTCCATCGTCCTTTCCTTCCCTTTTTCTTTCAGAAAGTCCGGTCTTGTATTCCTTATATCTGCCGTCAAACATCGAATACTTCTTGAACTTACATTCAAGCGCACCGTTGAACAACGGAATGTTCTCCGAACTCTTCAAACCGATATTGTCAAAACACTCGTCCTTATAGCTGAGAATCCATGCGTCATTACCGGTAAACTGTTTTTTCAATCTTTCGCCTATACATTTGTAAAGGTCTGCAAGATCGGCAGGATTAAGTCTTTCACCATAAGGAGGATTAGTAACCATTACAGCCTTTGAACCATTCCAGCTGAACTCCTGCATAGGACGCAAAGCTATTTCAACGTCTTTTGTAACACCAGCAGCCTTAACATTCATTTTTGCAATGGCAACAGCCTTCGGACTATTGTCAAATCCGTAAATCTTATGATTGAAATCACGTTCCTGAGAATCGTCATTATATATCTCTTCAAACATTTCACGGTCAAAGTCTCTCCACTTCTCAAAGGCATATCCTTTACGGAATACACCAGGAGCAATATTGCGAGCAATAAGTGCAGCCTCTATAGGCAATGTTCCCGAACCGCACATCGGGTCAATAAAATCACATTGTCCGTTCCATCCTGTCATCATTATCATACCTGCAGCCAATACCTCATTAAGAGGAGCTTCAAGCGTATCCTGACGGTAACCGCGTCTATGAAGCGATTCTCCTGAACTGTCAAGCGACAATGTACATGTCGTTTCGGCAATATGTATATTCAACTGTATATCCGGATTACTTATTTTTACAGAAGGACGCTTTCCTTCCTTTTCAACAAAATAGTCAACAATTGCATCCTTGACCTTATATGCAACAAACTTTGAATGATGAAACTCATTACTGAATACCACAGCATCTACTGCAAAAGATGTATTAGGGTCAAGATAGTCTTCCCATTTTATTTCCTTTACTTTTGCATAAACATCATCTGCATTAAATGCCCTGAAATGTATGATAGGCTTCAGAATCCTGATAGCAGTACGCAAACAGAAGTTTGCCTTGTACATCATATATTTATCACCAGTGAAGGAAACCATTCTCCTTCCAATCTCTATATTGTTTGCTCCCAATGCAGTCAACTCTCCTGCAAGCAACTCTTCCAATCCCTGGAATGTCTTGGCTATCAATTCAAATTCTTTGCCTTGATTCATATGGTTTTGTTAATCTGTGCTGATATTTATTGTATTTCACAAAGATACGGAAATTTAGAGTAATAGTAATGATGCTTTGTGATATTTATTTTCTATCTGTTAGAAGTAAAATAACTGAAACGGGCAGGTTATTTTTTATTTACCGCCCTAATATTTCTCTTCAGTCCTTCAAACTTTGCCCTTTTTACAGCCGAGCCCTTGAACAGTCTTCTGTAATCCTCCACTGTAAGCGAATCCCAGTCACTGTTTGTCATGGCAGCCAATTCGTCCGAAAGCGCAAAATCTTCAACCTGTGTCGGAACAGCAAAACGGTTCCACGGGCATACGTTCTGGCATGTATCGCAACCATAAATACGGTTTCCCATTACATCCGCCGCAAAATCGGGTATTTCCTCACGGTTTTCTATTGTCAGATACGACAGGCATTTCCGAGCGTCAAGTACCTTGTCTGCTACAAGCGCTGAAGTAGGACAACTTTCAATACACCTCCGGCAGTTTCCGCAACGGTTTTTCATCGGAGTGTCATAGTCAAATGAAACATTGCATATAATCTCTCCCAAAAAGAAATATGACCCCATACCCGGTATTATAAGACTTGTGTTTCTGCCAATCCACCCAAGACCGGCACGCCATGCCCAATATCTCTCCAAAACCGGAGCCGTATCACAGAATACCCTCGCGTCGACCACATCTCCTACGACCGATTTTATATAATCAAGAAGCTGCGAAAGTCTGGCTTTCATTACATCATGATAATCTTTTCCATAGGCATAACGCGAAATCTGATACCGTTCTTTCGGAATCAAATGCTCAGGAAAGTAATTCAGTGCAACGGATATTATTGACTTTGAGTTTTCTACAAGCAACTGAGGCGATTTCCTTTTATCGGAATAATTACCCATATACGCCATTCCTGCATTAAAGGAACTGGCAAGCCAATTGTCAAAACAACCGGCTACAGAATTATCTACATCCGAAACTTCGGCAAAGCCGCAACGTGAGAAACCTATTTCGGCAGCCTTTTTCCTGACAAGTTCAGTTAACAGGCCTGTTTCATTCATAACGTACGGAATTCATATCCTTGCTCAAGAAGCCATTCAATTGAACGTGGCAGAGCATACTTCATATTGGCTTCCGACTTTATAGAATCATGGAAAGTTATTATAGAGCCGTTACGGACATATTTTTTCAACTTGGCAAACACTTCCTTACCGTTAAGCCATTTGCTGTAATCACGCGTAACTACGTCCCACATTATGATTTTATACTTTTCCTTCAGTTTGTGATACTGACTGAATGACATATGACCGTGCGGAGGGCGGAACAAATCTGTATGCATATAGCTGTTGGCTTTCTCCACATTCTCCATATATGTATCAAGCGGTGTCCCGAATCCTTTCAGATGATTGAATGTATGGTTGCCTATACGGTGTCCACGCGATTTGACCATTTCAAACTCTGCAGGATGTTTCCTTATATTATCTCCGACCATAAAAAAAGTTGCCTTGATATTGTATTTGTCCAGCAAATCAAGTACCCAAGGTGTTATTTCTGGAATTGGTCCGTCATCAAATGTCAGATAAACTACTTTTTCCTCCTTGCTCTTCCTCCATATTGCTTTTGGATAAAGAAGATGCAGTATTAAAGGGGGCTGTTCTATAATCATCAGATTTTATTTATAAAAAGGGATGACAGTATTATCCGCTGTCATCCCAATATTAATACTTAAGCTCCTCTGAACTTCTGGTTAGCAATATCATACAAAGCATCAAACTGCTGTGAATAAACATTTGCCTGTTCAGAATTATATTTTCTCATCTGCGAAATGATATCATCCAAAATATAAAGATGAGTCTTTATTTCATTTACTACCGAATTGAACTTATAGCCATCCATACTTAGATACCAAGTCAGATATTCAACAGAAGTATTTGCCAAATCACCGGCAATTTTGTCTGCCTTGTCTTTCTGTCCAAGTCTGTAATAAAGTTCACTCAATACTCCTGAAGCTCCTCTGTAGTCGTAAGGTATATTGTATGAAGGAATATGCTCTTCACAGTAGTCAACAACCTTGAGTGCTCTTTCACTGTCACCTCTGTTCAACAGTTCTTCGGCAAGCTGTATAAACACTCTTCTGTGATTGCTGCTTATTCTCTTGGCATTCTCGTCAAGATATATTCCTTCAGTCTCAATGCCTCCGAACTTGAACTTGGTCATCAGATTCTCATACATCTTGTCAACATCCATTGTCATTCCAAGTTCTTTTGTTCTGAACGGAGTAATGCGGTAAGCAAAACCTTCAAGCATAAAGTAATCTTCAAGAGCCGGAAGATATGCATCTCCTCCAACTGTCATTGCCATATACATAGGACGTTCCCAATTTGTATTTGCAAGAAGTTCAAGCTGCATGATATCTGCAAGATACAACGAACGCTTTCCTTTCAGTGAGATTGCCATACGGTCAGGTATTTCAACTCCTTCAGGAATATTCATTCCCGAACGTCTTACAGCATCCTTGTCTATTGTTATATATACAGTATCGGTAGGAATCATTCTCAGATTTTCATCCTTTGCCCTTGCCCAGTATTTCAACACACTCTTCAATTCGAACGGTTCTTCACCAAACTGCTTCTTCCACTGCAATGAATCCGGTCCGTTATAACCGTCAAGAACAGCTTTCTTGAAGCTTGGCACTACAGGAACAGGTTCAGAACGGTAAACACGTTCATATTCATATCTGCTCCATGATATAGGCAATGCCGGAGAATCGTAGGCAGGACGTTTCATCTGGTCAACATACCAGTCTGTCTGCAGATATGAAAGGTTGCAGACACGCATATCCGTACGGAAACCTTCAGTCTCCTGACTGTACCACAATGGGAATGTATCATTGTCACCGTTTGTAAAGATTATCGGTGCTCCTTCTTCCTGAGCAGATACCAGATAGTTCTGGCCGAAGTCACGGCAGACATATCTTCCTGAACGGTCATGGTCATCCCATGTCTGGCTTGCCATCTGTATAGGAACAAGAAGACAGATAACAGAAACAACCGATGACACAACAGTCTTGTTCAGTTTGATTCTGTGAGTCAGGAAGTGAACTATTCCTGCAACCCCCATACCAATCCATATAGAGAACGCATAGAACGAACCAGCATAGGCATAATCTCTTTCACGAGGCTGAACAGGAGTCTGGTTAAGATAAAGCACAATGGCAAGACCTGTCATGAAGAACAGGAAGAATACTACCCAGAAGTTCTGTACTCCACGTCTTCCTCTTGCTGCCTGCCAGAACAGACCTATAAGACCAAGAATCAACGGAAGACCATAAAATACGTTACGTCCCTTGTTTTCCTTCAGTTCCTTAGGAAGCAGTGACTGGTCGCCTACAAGCATCTTGTCAATGAAAGGAATACCTGTTATCCAGTTTCCGTGTTCAATTTCACCATATCCCTGTATATCATTCTGTCTTCCCACAAAATTCCACATAAAGTATCTCCAGTACATGAAATTTATCTGATATGAGAAGAAGAATTTTATGTTTTCCCACTGGGTAGGCATCTTCACCATACCGGTTCTGCCACAGTCATCATAAGGAACCTGATGTCCTTTTACTCCGTTCATCCATTCTTCATAATACTGGGCATGACGGTCGCTGTACATACGAGGGAAAAGCATATTCTGCGCATACTTGTATTCAGGAACAGTTGCAGATGCATAACTGTCCTTTTCATCCGGAGTAGCTTTTTCCTTACGGTAATATGTTGTACGTTCATCAGCAACAGGCTTGCAGTATTCACCGTCAGACTCCCACTGTATATGTGAAGTATAAGCCTGTCCATAGAACAGAGGACGGCTTCCGTATTGCTCACGTCCCAGATATTCTCCAAGAGTAAAAATATCTTCAGGAGAGTTCTGGTCCATAGGTGTATTTGCAGACGAACGGATAACTATAAGCGTATATGACGAATAACCGACCATAATAAGCATCATGCACAGCAATGCCGTATTCAATGCTCTTGCTGATATATGGCATATTACATCAGAGAACAGACATACGGCAAATACAAGAAGTACAACAACTCCTATAAGGAAACTTGACAAGCCGTGACCATAGAACGGAATACCCAGAAGGGCAACTGTTATAAGGAAAGAAATCTTTCCTCTGACATTCTTTTCGTCAGAGTTGGCAGCAGCCTTATAAGTTTCGAATGCGCTCCATATCAATACTGCAGCAAGCAGCACAAGATAGAAAATCAATCCTGAGTTGAAAGGCAATCCAAGAGTATTTACTGCAAAAAGCTCAAACACTCCGCCAACCTTTACAACACCCGGAACAATTCCATAAAGCACTACTGCAACAAGAACCATTGAAAGACACAACGCAAGGATAGTTCCCTTTGCCTTGGCTTCAGGATTCTTCTTGAAATAATAAACAAGAACAATTGCAGGAATACACAACAGGTTAAGCAAATGCACACCTATTGAAAGACCTGTCATATAGGCAATAAGCACAAGCCAGCGGTCGGCATGAGGCTTATCGGCATTCTCTTCCCATTTCAGGATAAGCCAGAATACAAGAGCAGTGAACATTGAAGAATAGGCATAAACCTCACCTTCAACGGCACTGAACCAGAATGTATCACTGAATGTATATGCCAAAGCGCCAACAAGACCTGAACCGATGATTGTAATCATCTTTGACGTTGTCATTTCTTCGCCCTTGACAATCAGTTTCCTTGTAAGATGCGTGATTGACCAGAACAGGAACAGGATACATGAAGCACTCATCAAGGCACTCATTATGTTAACCATCTTTGCAACCTGTGACGGATCACTTGCAAACAGAGAAAAGAAATTACCTGTAAGCATAAAGAAAGGTGCTCCGGGCGGGTGACCTACTTCAAGTTTATACGCACTTGTTATAAATTCCGGGCAGTCCCAAAAACTTGCCGTAGGCTCGATAGTCATGCAATATACGATTGCCGCTATTGCAAAAACCAGCCAGCCTGAGATGTTGTTAACTAATCTGTAAGTTTTCATTTATAATTGATATGTTTGTAGTTTTTGGCAATTTGTGCAAAGATATTAAGTTTGCCTTAATTGACCATACTATTAAAATATTTTATAACAGCTTGTAAACATTTCCGGCCAATACCTTGACAACTCCCTTCATTTCAAGTGAAAACATTATCGTTATAAGCTTGTTCACAGAAATAGAAGCCTCAAGAACTATTGAGTTTATCTGCATGTCCCCGTTTTTACGCAGGAGCTCGACAATCTTTTCCTCTTCGGGGGTAAGTTCAACAAAAAGCTGATGCTGTATATGCCTGTTCTGACCAGGAGTCATGTCTATGTCCCACATCATGCCTTTAACGAAATCGGCAGCAGACTGCACAAGTCCAGCCTTGTTTATGCTGATATAGTGGTTGCATCCGGCAGAAAAATCATCCCCTACCCTGCCTGGGAAAGCAAAACAGTCACGGCCATAATCAACTGCATAGTTTGCAGTTATCAACGCTCCGCCATGTATAGCCGATTCAATCACAACCGTAGCATCCGCCATTCCGGCGACAATACGGTTACGGGCTATAAAGTTTTGCCTGTCCGGACGTGTATCTGTCATATACTCGGTAAGGATACCACCGTTTGCCTGCATTGTCGAAGCCGTTGTCTTGTGAACAGACGGATATATTCTGTCCAGTCCGTGTGCAAGTACCGCAACTGTAGGCAATCCGTATTCTATTGCCGCCCTGTGCGCCTCGATATCAATTCCATAGGCAAGACCGCTAACTATAAGCGTATTGGGACAAAGTTCAGCCAGATCCCTTACAAAACGGACACAAAGTGTCTTGCCGTATTCGGTTGCATTGCGCGTACCTACGATACTGACAACCTTCAGATTGTTCAAATCCGCCTTACCCTTGAAGAAAATGACGTCAGGTGCATCCTGACATTCTCTCAACCTTGAAGGGTACTCCGTCTCGTTTTCTATTATGATATTTATATTATTCCTGATTGAGTATTCAACCTCCTTTTCGGCTTCCTTGAAAAGATTCTTGTTTTTAAGCCTTTCAACGACATCATTGCTTATACCGTTTACATGTGACTTGAGGTCATTTACATTGGCAAAAACAGATTCTGCGGTGCCAAAAGCACCAATCAGCTCACGGACGGCTGCAGGACGCAGTCCCCTGACCATCTTTAAAGCCAGTCGGCAGGTTGCTTCTCTTTCATTCATAATTACAAGTATTTAGCAAAAAGACTGTTAAACATCTCGCTGTCACCCAACTTTCCGTTTGTCAGACAAACAATCTCCACCTTACCTCTTGCAACAATCCTGTTGTCCGGCAATCTGAAAATATCCTGATAGAATATATACTTTATCCCTTCCTTTACAAGATAAAGACAGGAACGGAACTTCTCTCCGCCCCTTAAAGGAGTTTTGAACGCTATGGATATCCTTGCAACAACAGGATCTATCCCTTGCTGATGAAGCCCGTCAAACGGGAGTCCCAACGATTCGATAAACTCATGTCTGGTATGCTCCATATAGTGCTGGTAATTGGCATTGTTCACAATGCCCTGTGCATCACACTCATAGTCGCGCACCTTCATTTCTATACCAAAGATATATTTATCTGTTGTTTCCATTTTATTGTTTGTTTTTCAGATTCTCGGCAGACACAATCCTGTAAAGTTTGTCGCTCGGACGTATCTTGACAGGGACTTTCATTGAAAAATGTTCTCCCTTGTGAACTGTCTGAACCGGTTTCAGGTCAACCCTTGCCTCGTCAAGTGTCATATACACAGCACCAGTCGTAGTTCCGGTCACAAGCAATTTGTCTCCGACATTAAGCTCGGCAGCCTCAACAAGGAATTCTGCCACACCGATATTGCTGAAATATTTGATACCTTTTCCGGCATAAATCTTACGTTCTGCAGCTTCCGAACCGTAATTGCTGCTCCATTCACCCAATCTCTGTCCAAGATAATATCCGTTCCAGAAGCCGCGGTTGAATACAGTCTTCAGGCGTTCGTCCCACTCAGCTATCTTCTCTTCGGTAAATGTTCCGTCAAGATATGCCTGTATTGCCTCCTTGTAGCATTTTACAACAGTAAGAACATACTCAGGACCACGTGCCCTTCCTTCAATCTTGAAGACTCTTACCCCGGCATCCATCATCTTGTTCATGAAGTGTATTGTCTTCAAATCCTTAGGAGACATGATATATTTGTTGTCTACTTCAAGTTCTATATCGCTTTCCCTGTCTCTGACAGTATAAGCCCTGCGGCATACCTGCATGCATGCACCGCGGTTTGCAGACGCACCAAGTTCGTGAAGGCTAAGATAGCACTTGCCCGAAACGGCCATGCACAACGCTCCGTGACAGAACATCTCTATACGTATCTGTTCCCCACGAGGGCCGCATATGTTTTCCTCGCGTATCTGACGGTATATTTCTGAAACCTGGTCAAGGTTCAACTCCCTTGCAAGCACAACAACATCGGCAAAACGTGCATAGAATTTTAGGGCTTCGGCATTGGAAATATTCAGCTGGGTTGAAAGATGCACCTCAACACCTACACGGTTTGCATATTCCATTACAGCGACATCAGCAGCAATAACGGCAGATATACCGGCCTCTTTTGCAGCATCTACAATCTTGTGCATCAACGGTATATCTTCGTCATAAATTATAGTGTTTATTGTAAGATAACTCTTTACTCCGTTTGCATCACATAATGCTGCAATCTCCTTCAAATCATTTATAGTAAATGTATTTGACGAGCGGGCACGCATGTTAAGATTTTCTATACCGAAGTAAATTGAATCGGCACCGGCCTGTATTGCAGCCGCCAATGATTCGCGGGAGCCTACGGGAGCCATTATCTCAAAATCCTTTATTGTCATAATAGTATTTATACTGTGAAGTTATAAGCAATAATATGTCTATTTTAATGTATTATTCGCAAAGGTAGGCTTTTTTCTGTATTTTTGCACTGATTTTAATACAGATATATGAATATAGGCAACTTAAAATTGGAAAAATACCCTGTCTTCCTTGCTCCTATGGAAGATGTGACAGATGTATCTTTCAGACTAATGTGCAAAAAATTCGGTGCAGATATGGTATATACCGAATTTGTTTCAAGCGATGCTCTGATAAGGTCAGTCACCAAAACCGAACAGAAACTAAAAATAAGCGAAGAGGAAAGACCAGTCGCAATACAGATTTACGGCAAGGATACAGACGCTATGGTTGAAGCTGCCAAAATATGCGAGGCTGCCAAACCGGATATTCTTGACATTAACTTCGGCTGCCCCGTAAAAAGGGTTGCAGGCAAAGGTGCAGGAGCCGGCATGTTGCAGAATATACCAAAAATGCTTGAGATAACAAGAGAAGTTGTTAAGGCAGTAAACATACCTGTAACCGTCAAGACAAGACTTGGGTGGGACAGTAATTCGCTTATAATAACCACACTTGCCGAGCAACTGCAGGACTGCGGAATTGCCGCGCTCACAATACACGGCCGTACAAGGGCACAGATGTACACAGGCGAAGCCGACTGGACCCTGATAGGCGAAGTCAAGAACAATCCCCGCATACATATACCGATAATAGGGAACGGTGACATTACATCCGACGAAAAAGCCAAGGAATACTTTGACAGATACGGAGTTGACGCCATTATGATAGGTCGTGGAAGTATCGGAAGACCATGGATATTCCGCGAAGTGAAACATTATCTCAATACTGGCGAACATCTGCCCAAAGAACCTTTCAAATGGTATATTGACGTACTGAGAGAAGAAGTCAAGCAAAGTGTTGAAAGACTGGATGAGAGAAGAGGAATAATACATATCCGCCGACATCTTGCAGCAACGCCATTATTCAAGGGCATACCAAACTTCCGTGATACAAGAATCGCAATGCTGCGCACCGAATCTGTTGAAGAGCTGTTCGATATATTCGACAAAATAGAAAGGGACTTTGCATAAAAGTCCGGAAAAATACAGACTTTTTCCATAAAATAAAATCTTTAAGAAAAGGCAGACAACAACTGTCAGGAAAACGTAGAAGATATTTGTCAGAAACCTTTGGTGTTTTAGGTAAATACCTTCTATGTTTTTAGAAAAATCATTTAAAGTTTTTTGAGAAAATCCTCCCAGGCTTTCAGACAATTAATGACCACAATTTACCAATTGGTCCAACTTACTGTTTTTTCAGCCAATCATAGCAAAGTCATAATATGATAAAAAACAAATAAATTATAATGCAAAAAAATCCGGTTATCAGTAAAACACATGATAACCGGAGCTGCAATATATTTATAATATACGTTAGGTCAACCTATTCCATTGTCCACAACCACTTTCCGTCAACTTTCTTCAAAGTCAGGTCATCATCCTTTGTCTTACCGTCTTCGTATAAATACGAGATTTTGACAGTAGCGGTATTACCGTCTTCGGAAACCTCGGCAGTACCAACTTCAAATGATTTGATTTTTTCCTGTTCACCCATTCCACTCGCAGCCTGAAGCAATGCAAGTATCATTGCCTTTCCTTTTTCAAGTTCTTCCTTACTTGTACCTTCATCATATGCTACATACTCTACAAGCTCCTCATAATTTCCGTCAATTCTCAATTGCATATATTTTTTTGCAGCAGATTCCGGAGAATCAGTAGAAGAACATGATACGAGAACGATTCCAATAAAAGCAAATAAGCTAAAAAATAATTTCTTTACCATAATAATCAGATTTAAAGAATTAATAATATTGTTTTTTATTTTACCTTTTGCTTCAAATCTATGCAAAAGGCTTCTCTGTTTATGGGCAAAGAATCATTTTTATAATTCAAATGATAAAAAAACAGCGGCAATTTATATCAATGGGTAAAATATACAACTTGAAACATACTAATCTGCCTTTTTCACATTGTATTTGCGATATTGCAGAGGGGTCATATTATGCTTCTTCATAAATGCACGTCTGTAGGTACTTATTGAATTGAACCCTACAGTCTGCGCAATTTCTTCCTGTGACATCTCAAGATTTTCAGACAAAAGTATCTTTTCTGCATAAAGAAGTCTGTATCCGTTCACATAATCATAGAAATTTACTTTCAGGACACTGTTCAGGTATGAAGAGAAATAACTGCGGTTTGTTCCTACCATCTTGACAACTTCGGGCATTGTCAATTGAGGATTACGGGCAATTTCCTTTATTTCAAACAAATCGCTGAGTTCTTTCTCAAAGCCATAGACCTTTATACTATCCATATCTATATCATTGGAAGAAAGTGTCTCAATTTCAGCTGCCGAGGATTTAACATCATCATTTATAAGTTCCTGCCTTTTTGACTTATAAGCAATAATGCCCCATATAAGCATAATTGAAAAATAGTAGATTATATCGCCGACATCTCTTCCCGGATATGCCACAAAAAACCATAGAACCAAAGCTACGGCAAGTAATGACACAGACCTCCAAAGCCACTTTATATCCACTTTATCTGTATCTGAATAGTATAACTTTATAAGCCTGTTGTATTTTTTTGTGCCAAAATATAAATAAACGATAATAAAACCTCCATACAATAATGAATAATACATTGTGATTTCATATACAATATCATATGGGAATATGAAAAAAGAAACAAACAGCAATATGTATGGTGCCATATGCATAAGGCCTTTCTTCCAACTAAGGCAACATGGATTTAGCAATTCCATAACATAAAAGGCACACGAAACAACTGCTGGAGATTCGGTCATAAGCAGCAGCTTGTAATAATATTCGGAAGATGAAAACGGTTCTATCTGATATAATGGATCCTTCAAGAGGAGCAGACTCCAAAAAGAAAAAATACAACCTATTATTGTATTAAATCTTTTATTTTTTTTACGCATGAAAAATGAATATGCCTCAGTTGCAAAAAACATAAAACATACACCATTTATAAATCCCAATATCCCTGTAAGGTCCATATATCACATATAATCAATATCCTAGCAACAAAAATAATATTTTTAAACATAAAAAACAAAGGCGAAAGAAGTTTTGTTTCTTTCGCCTTTGTTTACATATATGTTATTAATTATTCCTTGTCTTTCTTAGCAGGACGTTCTTTTCTTTCAGGACGAGGTCTTCTTTCAGGACGCTCGTTTTCCATACCTTCCGGACGTGGAAGAAGGACTTTTCTTGAAAGTTTGAACTTACCAGTCTTCTGGTCAATGTCAACAAGTTTGACTTCAATTGAATCACCTTCCTTCAAACCTGCTTCCTCAACAGTTTCCAGACGCTTCCAATCTATTTCTGAGATATGAAGAAGTCCGTCTTTACCTGGAAGGAACTCAACGAAAGCACCGTAAGGCATAATTGAACGTACTGTACCTTTATAAGTTTCACCTACTTCAGGAACAGCAACAATTGCTTTTACACGTGCAAGAGCCTTGTCAATAGCTTCCTTGTTGTTTGCTGCTATTTCAAGCTTACCTACATTGTCAACTTCCTCGATAGTAATTACGGCACCGCTTTCTTCCTGGATACCCTGTATAATCTTACCGCTAGGACCGATTACAGCACCAATCATATCCTTAGGAATATCCATGCATACGATACGTGGAGCATGAGGTTTAAGGTCTTCACGAGGTTCTGCAATAGTCTCTGTAATCTTGTTAAGGATATACAGACGTCCTTCTTTTGCCTGATTCAATGCGCGTTCAAGGATATCAAATGAAAGACCGTCAACCTTTATATCCATCTGTGTTGCAGTGATACCGTCCTTAGTACCTGTAACCTTAAAGTCCATATCGCCAAGGTGGTCTTCATCACCAAGGATATCAGACAATACAGCATATTTGTCTTCTCCAGGATTCTTGATAAGTCCCATTGCAATACCTGAAACAGGTTTCTTTATCTTAACACCGGCATCCATAAGTGCAAGTGTTCCTGCACATACTGTTGCCATTGATGAAGAACCGTTTGATTCAAGTATATCTGAAACTACACGTACTGTATAAGGATAATCAGCAGGAATCATGTCCTTCAAAGCTCTCCATGCCAAATGTCCGTGACCGATTTCACGACGGCCTACACCACGCTGTGCCTTAGCTTCGCCTGTTGAGAATGGAGGGAAGTTATAGTGAAGAAGGAATCTTTCCTTTGACTGGTTCAAAACGTCGTCAACAATCTTCTCGTCAAGTTTGGTACCAAGAGTAACTGTTGACAATGACTGTGTCTCACCACGAGTGAAAATTGATGAACCATGAGGGCCAGGAAGGTAACCTACTTCACACCAGATAGGACGTATTTCGGTTGTTGAACGGCCGTCAAGACGCTTGCCTTCATCAAGGATGCAACGGCGCATAGCTTCCTTTTCAACATCATGATAATATTTGTCGATAAGCGGAGCCTTTGTTTCAAGTTCTTCTTCAGTGAACTGAGCCTTGAATTCTTCGCATATTGCTTCAAAAGCTTCACCTCTTTCCTGTTTGTTTCTGTTACCGCTCTGTGCAACTGCATATGCTTTTGCATAACATGCATCATGAACAGCCTGACGAAGTTCTTCGTCATTTTCTTCATGGCAGTATTCACGTTTGACAGTCTTTCCAACTTCTTCCATAAGTTCCATCTGTGCCTTACACTGAGGTTTGATGGCTTCGTGAGCAGCTTTCATTGCTTCAAGAAGGTCTGTTTCAGAAACTTCCTTCATTTCACCTTCAACCATCATTATATTGTCGTAAGTTGCACCAACCATCAAATCCATGTCTGCGCGTTCCAATTGTTCAAATGTAGGGTTGATTACGAATTGACCGTCAATACGTGCAACACGAACTTCAGAAATAGGACCACCGAACGGTATATCACTTACTGCAAGCGCAGCAGAAGCTGCAAGTCCTGCAAGGGCATCAGGCATATCTACACCGTCAGCAGAGAACAATATGATGTTAACATATACTTCTGCGTGATAATCTGATGGGAACAAAGGTCTAAGGGCTCTGTCCACCAGACGGCAAGTCAGGATTTCATAATCAGAAGCTCTTCCTTCACGTTTTGTAAATCCGCCCGGAAAACGTCCGAAAGCAGAATATTTTTCTTTGTACTCTACCTGTAGAGGCATAAAATCGGTCCCGGGAACTGCATCTTTGGCTGCACAAACTGTTGCTAAAAGCATAGTATTACCCATGCGAAGCATAACGGAACCGTCCGCTTGTTTTGCAAGCTTTCCCGTCTCGAGCGTGATGACCCTGCCATCTGGCAACTCGATTGTCTTAACAATTGGATTAATCATAAGATTTTATTTATTCTTTTTCTTTTCACAAAAATCGTACAAATATACAGATTAATTATTATAGGCAACCATATATGGCATATAAATTTTATTGATTTTCAGTATTTTCATACACTTATCGGTTTATTATTACACTTAAAACCTTTGCTGTTAAATCAAAATAAGTAACTTTGCAATCATTAATTATTAAACAATAAAAAAACTGACTAAATCATATAAATCATGAAAAAAATAGGAGTTATTCTTTCATCCATCATACTATTGCTGGCATCATGCTCAGACTCCGAACAATTCAAAGTAAAAGGTAACATTTCAGAAGCAGAAGGAAGCATGCTCTATCTGGAACATGTTGATATCTTGGGAAATATACCATTGGACTCTACAAGACTGAATGCAAACGGAAACTTTAAATTTGCTGTAAACAAGTATAATTCACCGGAATTCTTCAGACTTAGAGTCAATAACAAATTCGTTAATTTCGTAATTGATTCGACAGAAACCGTACAGATAAACGGTGACTATACAAAACTTGAAAAAGAATATGAAATATCACCATCAGAAGACAATGAAAAGATAAAAGAACTGTCATTAAAACTGAACAGTCTGCAAGCCGACATTGACAAGCTGATGCAAAAGGCTATTGATAAAGAAATGCAGGTTACCGTATTCAATGATTCTGTAGCAAACATGATGCAGCATTTCAAGGACAATGTTAAATTGAACTATATATTCAAAGCCCCGGACAAACTGTATTCATACTTTGCTCTGTTCATGAGAGTAAATGATTTTCTGATGTTCGACCCTTATAACAACAAGGATGATATAAAATGCTTTGCTGCAGTTGCAACAAGTATGGAACGTAAGTATCCTCATTCCGACAGAACCAAACATCTTACAAACATTACTCTGAGAGGAATGAAGAACACACGCAACATGGAAGGCAAAACACTGTATATTCCTGAAGAAAAATTCTCTGAAACAGGTATTATAGATATATCACTAAATGACGCGAACGGCAATACTGTCAAACTAAGCAGTCTGAAAGGAAAAGTAGTAATACTTGATTTCATGGTACACCAGTCAACAATATCAGTCGGACACAACCTATTCCTGAGAGAACTGTATGACAAATACAAGGACAAAGGACTTGAAATTTATCAGGTATCACTGGATGCTGACGAACATTATTGGAGACAGACAACAATCAATTTGCCTTGGATTTGCGTAAGAGACCAAAATGGTGTTTATTCGCCACTTGTAGAATCTTACAATATACAGACAATTCCTACAATATATCTTGTTGACAGAAACAGTAATCTTGACACAAAAGTTACAGAAATGGAAAATGTGGAAACAAGAATACTGCAATTACTAAAATAATTACGTAAGTATCTTATACATAAAATATTCTAAACGGATTTGGTTTTAATGAATAAATCCGTATATTTGCAAAACATTAAGGAAATAAAGGGGTTCCGGTCTTAAATGATCGGAATTCTTTTTTTTCACATTACTACAGTTAATAAATATAATTAAGAATAAAAACAAAGGAGGATTTATTATGGCTTATATGTCTGAAGAAGGTTACAAAAAACTGCTCGCAGATTTAAAGTACATGGAAACAGTTCAGCGTCCTGAAATCTCAAGACAGATTGCTGAAGCAAGAGACAAGGGTGACTTGTCAGAAAATGCAGAATATGATGCAGCAAAAGAAGCACAGGGAATGTTGGAAATGAAAATTTCACAGTTGAAGGAAGTAATTGCTGCAGCTAAAATCATTGACGAATCAAAACTTTCGACAGATTCTGTTCAGATACTAAATAAGGTTGAATTGAAAAACGTTAAAAACGGAGCCAAAATGACTTACACTATTGTAAGTGAAAGCGAAGCTAATCTGAAAGAAGGAAAGATATCTGTCAATACTCCTATCGCTCAGGGACTTCTTGGCAAGAGAGTCGGTGATATTGCCGAAATCAGAGTACCTCAGGGAACTGTAAGTTTTGAAATAGTAAAAATTTCATTCTAAAAAATATCAGGGCAGGCTGCAACCGTTGCGGTCTGCCCGTTTTTATAACTAAAAAACATAAAACTATGGCTTCAATTTTCAGTAGAATTATTGCCGGTGAAATACCGAGCTATAAAATAGCGGAGAACGAAAAGTTTTATGCCTTCCTTGACATAAATCCGCTACAAAAAGGACATACACTTGTTGTTCCTAAAAAAGAAACAGATTACATATTCGACATTGAAGACAATGACCTTGCCGAAATGATTGTTTTTGCAAAGAAGGTTGCTGTTGCAGTAAAAGAAGCTATTCCTTGCGTTAAAATAGGAGTTGCTGTAATAGGACTTGAAGTAAGACATGCACACATCCATCTTGTTCCGATGCAGAAAGAAGGCGACCTTAATTTCTCAAACAAGAAGATGACTCTGCCTGCTGAAGAAATGGAACAGATAGCAAAGGCAATATCTGAAAAAGTGGTTCTTTAACCGACAGACTGAACAATACATAAAAGTCTTCTTAATTATATAAAAATGACAACGGGATATAAGTAGAATTATATCCCGTTGTTTTTTAACTTTTAGTCAAAAAAGCTGTCATTTACTTCAGGTAAATTGCTTTTTTGTCGGTTATATATGCTCCCAGTATTCCTATGCCTCCACGAACATTACTGTAAATCATTACCGGTTCGGCAAATCCCATATCACCAAAATCATCCATGCCCGCCTTTGCCATCGTATCACAAAATTTGTAATAGCCTTCGGAAATCTTCATAAGCATAACGGTAAGTCTTACTTTTGCTCCAAGCGGAATATTTCCATCAGAAGATTCAACAGTTTCAAGCCCACTTTCATACAGATTAGCCCCAAGATTAAGAGTATATGACCTTCCGTTTATTTTCCGGTCAGTAAAAGTATACAATCCGTCATACATCGGAGAACCGTCAATAATCCAATCCTCAAATATACCTAACTCCGGTTTTAACAATGGCTCACCACTAATGTCCAGGTCAATAACCCTCTTTGTAAAAGCATTATAGTCACTGTCTGATGTCAAATCCATATATTCAAGACATATAGCATAGTAATCCTGAGTTGCGGAAGGGTCTGAAAAAGTCACTTTGAAATCAAACTTTGAATACGGTCCATTCTCTTTCTTATACAATCTATATTCCAGTTTTTCAATATCTGCCTTAACAGGCATTTGAACTTCGGAAAACACATCTTTCATACCACTACATGATACCTCAAGGCGTACATTATCGCCAGAAGCAAAATGACGGTCAATACTGTAGATACCCTTCTCAACATGAGGAACAAGTCCTTCATTATTTCCGTTTACAACAAGTGAAACAGAAGCATTTTCAAGGAAATTATTTTCCGGAGCCCCATCTTTTATAAAATAACTCTTTGAAAGCCGTACATTAACTCCTTCATCGGAAACAAAACTGTGCATAACTATCTTAGGGTCTTCACGGTATTTTTCAACATCTATCTCCTGATAGCAAGATGTAAGAATCAAAATCCCTGCAACTGCATATATTATCTTTTTCATATTAACTGTCTTTCCAATTTAATGAATATAAGCCTTTTAAAACTTCAATGTATAACTAAACGACGGTATTATAGGGACAATACCCTCTGCCCTTACCTGAAAAGGTTTCTGAACCATATTGCCATTTTCATAATAATATGAATTTGGTTCAATGACTCTGACTCTTATAGGATTCATACGGCAGTATGCATTATAAATACTTATGTTCCATATACCCTCATTGCCACGCTTTGTCTTCTTATAGATATTTAGTCCCAAATCAAGTCTGTGGTAAGCCGGAAGCTGTACATTGTTTGGATGCTCATAATATCCTTCTGTTGATGTAATCTGTCCAAGATGTGAACCAATACTCTGATAATTCTCAAGAGCTACAGTAACACGGTTTCCGGTTGCATACGTCCAGGCAGCAAACACTTCCAGTTTCCGGTTAAAACGGTGTGCTAAAGATATATTGAACTTATGTCTGTTGTCAAAACGTGCCGGGAACCAGTTTCCATCCCAGAATTCATCAAACTTCCTGTCAGTCCATGATAATGTATATGACATTTCTCCACTTGTCTTACCGGCTGCACGTCTAAGCATAAATTCAAGACCATAACTTCTGCCATTACCGGAGATCACATTATCCTCCCACGAATCATAATTAGCAGTAAGACGCGGAGTATTACGATAATCAATAACATTACTGATGGTTTTATAATAACCCTCAATCTCGGCTTCCAAATCAAATGGCAAACTGACAGAAAATCCGGATGATACAAGCCTTGAACACATAGGTTTAACTCTATCCGTTACAGGTACCCACATATCGGACGGCAAACTAAGATAAGTTGTTGAAAGGGTATGGACATACTGGCTCATCTCCGTATAGGCAGTTTTAAATACCAACCTCTCTGGTATCAGAGTAAATCTTGTAGAAATCCTCGGTTCCAAAGACCAGTAACTTTTGTTCCTTACACGAAACAACGTTCCTCTTGCCCCTATATTCAGATTCCACCAGTCAAACAAACCTATCTCGTCTTCAATATAAACAGCTAATTCATGTGCATGTACAGCATTATATGCAGATGACCGTCTGAGCTCATTTACATTATTTTCTTCCTTTGAATAATTATATGATGTATTCTTCTGCGGCTTGAATATATGAAAAAGATAATCTGAACCAAACCTCACATGATGTCTTGACGAAGGACGATAATCAAAATTAGCCCTATAACCGACATCTCGTATAACCGTCATGCTTTCAGATTCATTTATGCTTGTCTTTTCAAGACTACCAAACTTGTCAACAATCATGTTTTCATTATCCTCCTGACCTATCTTGGTCTTGAACTGTGAATAGACAAATGATACATCACCATTAAGTTTAGGTCGGAAAACATAATTCCAGTTCAATGAAGATACTATATTACCCCAACCAAGAGACATACGGTCAGAATAATTTCTGTCGTCTTCCTTTGTCTCACTTGAAATCCTCAAAACATCATAACCGGAATATATACTTATGCCCAACTTATTGGTATCTGAGAACTTATGTGTTACCTTGGCATTCAAATCATGAAATGCATATCTGAACTTGGTCTTATCATCCTTATTTAACCTATTGTATATAGCAAAACCTGGAACTGTCAATACATCAAGCCACGAACGGCGCAATGCAATATTAAATGACGTACGGTTCTTGACTATAGGACCTTCAAACTGGAAACGACCTTCGATCAAACCTATTGTAAATACACCATGATAATCTGTCATACTTCCATCCTTTGTACGAACATCAACAACAGAAGAAAGCCTTCCACCATATCTGGCAGGGAAACCGCCCTTGTAAAAGTCAACAGTCTTTATGGCGTCAGTATTAAACGAAGAAAACAGACCTCCAAGATGATTAATCTGATATATTGGATTACCATCAATAAGAAAAAGATTTTCGTCCGAATTTCCGCCACGGACATACATTCCAGCAACAATCTCCATTCCAGATGCCACACCTGGCAACATTTGCAGACGTCTGACAAGGTCCGGACTTCCTAAAGGCGCAGGAACAGAAAGAAAATCGTTTGCTTTCAGATTTGTATGCCCCATCTGAGCAGATTTCAATGATGAATTTAGTTTTTCGGCATCAATATAAACCTCACCAAGCAAATTTGCTGTATGAAGTGAAATTGTTATAGTCGTATCTGATTTAAGAATAAAATCCACAGTTTCTTCCTTATACCCAACATAAGAAACCTTTAGAGATACTTTTCCTTCTGGAAGGCGTAAACTGTAAAATCCATAACTGTTTGTTACAGTTCCAAGTGAGCTTTCCTTATCATAAACCGTAGCACTTAACAATGTCTCCCCTTCATCATCTGTAACATAGCCATTTACAACAAAAGTAGGTCTGGCACTTCCAGTAGGCAAGGATAACAAATCTTCATTCAAAACATTTATTCCGGCAAATGCTTTAATTCCACAGGCCGAAACAATAAACAATAAAAGAAATAACAATCGGTTTAACATTATATAATCATTTATCAGATAACAAACCAAATAAAATAAGCGGCATTCAACATATCCCAATAAACGGTCCTCCTCAATGTCATTCATTCATGTTTAATACAACATACTTCCGTAGTATTGGATACAAATGTATTATTAAATGCCGCTCAATGAAAAAGCACTACTATTATTTTTCATAATGTTAACGCACCAACTATCAAAAACCCCTATCCCTTTCAGAAAAAAATTTCTGTCCTTGACAAAATCTGCCTAAATTTGCAGTCGAAAAACAAATGGAACATATACTTCCAAGTACAATTCAAAATCATCAAAGTGGATAAAATCAATCGTAATAATATTGAATCAGTCTGCATTTACTGCGCATCAAGCACTAAAATAGACAAATGCTATTTTGAAGCAGCTGCCGAACTCGGGAAAAAACTGGCAGAAATGAATATAAGAATCATTAACGGAGCCGGTGCGTTGGGACTGATGAGAACAATAACAGATGAAGCACTTGCCAATGGAGGCAAAGTAACAGGTGTAATACCTCAGTTCATGATTGAACAAAACTGGCATCACCCGGAACTTACAGATATGATTGTAACAGAAACTATGCACGAAAGAAAACAGAAAATGGCAGAACTTTCTGATGCATCAATTGCATTACCTGGCGGATGCGGCACATTAGAAGAACTACTTGAGATAATTACATGGAAACAACTTGGGCTATATCTGAAACCTATCGTCATGCTTAATATAAATTCATATTATGACAATCTGCTGGCAATGCTTGACAAAGCCATTGAACAGAACTTCATGCGAGAGCAGCATCGCAATCTCTGGCGGGTGGCAAACAGTGTTGACGAAGCTATAGATATGGTATTAAACACACCCGAATGGGATATTAATCTAAGAAAGTTTGCAGCAATATGACGATACCGTTTCTTCTTATAGAAATACCAATAGAAAATTCACTTGTAACAAATCCTGTAATTACAATTTTATTTGTTACATCATTCATAATGTCGGCAACAGCTATTGCTTTTGGTAAAAGAATACTTGTGCAAAACACGAGAAACTTTTTCCAGACACGTGAGAGAAACAGTATCTTTGATACCAGCACAAATATAGAATGGTGGGTAAACATAATACTTATGACACAACTGTGCATAATGTTTGCCATCAATATGACTGCATATATCAATTATATTCCAAGTAATATATGGGCACTGACAAAACTGATTTTATTCTATTTTCTTTGCGCCGTCGCATATATAAGCATTAAGTTTCTGCTCTATGAATTTCAGGGATGGATGTTTTTTGACAACATAAAAAAAAGAATGTGGACAGATTCATATAAAACAATACTTATATGCAACAGCTTTATATTTTTCATCTTGGCATTAATGTCTGTCTACTTGCATTTATCATACCGGATATTACAAATATCTTTCATTATTATACTAATAATAAACAAAATACTAATATTATATAAATGGATTCAGCTTTTTTTAAACCAAAAAGTTGGGTATGTGTTATTTATTTTGCAATTTTGCGCACTTGAAATAGTACCCTGTTTCATTGCTTATAAGGGAGTTATAGAAATCAACACATTGTTAATATAAAAAAGATATAATATATGGTAAATCGAATCTTGGTTTCTCAGCCAAAACCAGCATCTGAGAAATCACCATATTTTGATATTGCGAAGAAATATAATGTGCAGATTGACTTTCATTCTTTCATAAAGATTGAACGTCTTTCACCAAAAGAGTTCAGACAGCAGAAAGTTTCAATTCTTGACCACACAGCCATTATCTTCAACTCAAGACATGCAATTGACCACTTCTTCAACCTATGTGAAGATTTGAGGGTTACAATACCTGAAACAATGAAATATTTCTGTATAAGCGAAACGATTGCACTCTATATTCAGAAATATGTTCAGTACAGAAAAAGAAAAATATTCTTCAGTACAACAGGAAAAATTGAAGACCTTATGCCTTTCATAACAAAGCATAATACAGAAAAGTACTTTACCCCAATGTCTTCAGTTCATACTGATGAAATAAAGAATCTGCTTGACAAAGCTGGAGTTCAGCACGATGAAGCTGTAATGTACAGAACTGTGAGCAATTCATTTGAAGGGATAGATTTGAACAACTATGACATGTTTATATTCTTCACTCCTGCAGGAATCGCATCACTTGGAGAAAACTTCAAGGATTTTGTTCAGGGAGATAAAAAAATAGCCTGCTTTGGTGCAGCAACAGCAAAAGCCATTAAAGATGCCGGTTTAAGACTTGATCTTGAAGCTCCTAACAAGAATGCTACTTCAATGACTGCAGCTCTTGACCTTTATCTTAAAGAAGAAAACGGAAAATAAGCAAATATTAAAATAAAGACATTTAGTCTTAGCTTAATTCATACAAACAAAAGCTCCTGCCAAAATAATATAGTTGGCAGGAGTTTTTATTTACGCTTTTATTCAAATATAATCAAAAACAATAATCAAGCCCAATCAAAACAGATGCACCAGAACTTGGATAAGCATAATAATACCTGTTATCGGCAGAAACAATATTATATGCCTTTATATATGCACCTAAGCCTTTCAAGAACCTGTAAGACAGTTTTGCAGACAAATCATTTATATTGCCTGCAACATGCTTGTCTTTACGGGCAATATGCCTGTATGACAAATTCAGATACATATCTTTTATAATCATTGCATCAAGACCTATGCCAAGCTCTGCCTTAGGTTTCATTACAAGATACAAATCATCTGCCATACCCCACTTCATGAATTTTCCGTCAAAATCTATCTTGAATCTGTTTTTAAAGGAATATGACATATCCAAAGCTCCGTACACTACAGAGGTCTTATGCTGTATCATTGATGAATATTGTGAAAACAACATATCATCAGCTGCAGGCATCAGCATTATATCACCCATATTTATATCATATCCAGCATTAATATCAAACATAAATCCTTCAACAGGACTTCCTTTCAATCCTAAACCTGTTTCAAGAGCCTTGTAATTCTTTCCAAAGTCTATTACAGAACTTTCCATAAAGTTCGGATTCCAATACGGATTTACTCTTTCAAGAAATCTGTAATCCATTTCTGTTCTTCCTCCGCTGACGCTTGCATATACATTATAATTCCTTGCAAAGGTATAATCAAACGTAACATCAGGAGAGAAACATACTTTGGCATCACTGTTTACGGCAATATCAAAGTTCAGTCCGACAAGTAATGATATATTGTTCTTTCTAAGCCTGTAAGACGGATGCAGATTGATCGTTGTAAAATCATTTACTCCGGACATTGAATAATTATAGTTACGGGCAATAAAATCAAAACCTATTTTTGAATTGTCATTAAGCTCATAACCAAGCAAGGCATTCAGCCTTATAGCATTCTCGTTGTTCTTTACACCACTATATTCATTATTATAAGCCTTGTCAAAGAAAGTATAATCAACAAATATATTATAAAGGAAACTTTCATCGTTATCAGATTTGATACCTATTCTCGCTCCGGCTTTTGTATGTCTCTGTCGGTCATCTATACTTTTTCCGTCCAAAGCAGGATGATAATTGAAATTATCCAGTCCGAACTGTCCGTCAACATACAAATCCATTATATCAAAATGATGCGTATAGTTAAGGTTTGACTCTGTTCCATAATATCTTGCATTCCAATCCTTGCTCTCAACACCTTCTTTTAAATTAAACGGTTCCCTTTTGTCATTGACACCTTCAAATACAACATTAAACTTTAATTCATTATTTCTGAAAAGAGGAGAATTATAATAAAGACCGGCATCAGCATGACCGTTATTACCATATCCGGCATACATATATAATTGCTTTGCCTTGTCGGGACGCTGTTTATTATAAACAAGCTCCATCGGAGAAAATGCAAAGCTACCGTCATACACATTCGGTGCAACCGAATACTCAACGTCTGTCTTTGGAGCAGATTTCTTCTCTATCCCAGGCAATACATTGATCTTATCCGCATCATTTATATCCGGATTGTACTCCTTTTCAACAACAATGGTTCTTTCGTTCTTCACCTCCTGTGCCATACTGCCAACAGCAACAAGAAACATGAATGAAAACAATATGTATCTGTTCATAACTCAATTCTTACTGATTGTTCTTAAGTTTTTCAAGACGTACATCAATCATTGAAGCAATATCGTCTTTTTCATTATAGTTCTGCTTCAAACTGAGAAGGAACTGACGTGCATCAATATTCTTTCCTTGCTTCATATATATATCTGACTGAAGAATAAAGCTTCTTGCCATCCAATATGCATGTGGAGTTCCTTTCTCTATATAATCCATAATTTCTTTCTCTGCCTCCGAATCATTGCCGGCATTAAAATACAATTCTGCAACCCTATACTTAGCCTCAGCACCATACACATTACGAGTATCTCCAGAAATAGTCTTCCATTCTTTCATTGCAGAATCCTTGTCTCCCATATCCATATATGCAATGGCACTTAAATAATGGGCTTCAATAGCAAGCTGTGGATCAACTTTTGAATGCTGCAAAAGTGCGTTAGCAGCCTCAACAACCGTCTTGCTGTCATTAAGCTTTTCTGCACATCTCATAATTCCGGTTTCGGCAAGAATCTTTCTGTCTTCCATAGATGCCATATCCCTCAAACTGCGGTATGCGGACATTGCCTTTTCAAGATCTCCGGTTTCATAATATATCTCAGAAAGCATGACAAGCGATTCTTCCGCAAACTGACTTGCTTCGGCACTATTGACCTTTTCAAGATAAGGTATCGCTTCCTGATGATTCTTTTCATTATACTTGTAAAGTCCTATGTAATAGTTGGCATTTATACTGAACATTCCATCAGGATAGTCTTGAAGATATGCTTCCATTGCATATGCGCCTCTCGGTTTGTCACCGTTCATGTATATTCTTTCAGCAGCAAGATAAGTCAATGAATCCTTTTCTGATACTTCAACAGAACCTCCATTACCGGTTGTTCCAAGGAATTTGAAATATTCATCAACCTTATTCTGGTCAATATAAAGGTTTCGTAAGTCATTCTGTGCCTGTCCTGCTTCAGGAGTTCCAGGATACTTGCTGATTACATTCTTATATGCCTCTTCAGCCTTACTGTAATTCCTGTTCTGATAGTACAGCAAGCCTATTTCAAACTCTGCTCTACGCACATACTGAGAAGAAGGATATCTGTTTATAAGTTCTGTATATGTAGCTATCGCCGCAGTATTGTTTTCAGAAAGCACATAAGCCCTTCCTTTTTCAAAAGTAGCGTCATCACAATATACTGATTCCGGATACTTTGATATCATCTGGTCAATCTGTCTTATCTTGGCATCATAGTTCTTCTGTAAGCCAAGAATAAAGGAACGCTGGAACATTGCATAGTCACTCTGGGCAGGGTCTGTCTTTGCAGCCAAATCATAGTATTTCTCTGCTTCATCAAAGTTTCGGCTTCTGTAATAACAGTCACCCATTCGGTTCGCCATATCAGCCTTAACGTTTGCCTTCATTGAAGAAGATACATTCTCCGAACGACGGAAATAGGCAAGTGCCTTTCCATACTGTTTCTTCTTGAAGTTTATATATCCAAGATTATAAAATGCCATAGCATAAGTCTCCGTGTTCCTGTCATTTTCAATCTCTGTATACATGACAAAATCATTTGCGGCATTGTCAAAGTCATTAAGTCTGTAATATGATTCACCACGCCAGTAAAGAGCATCAGCCTTTGCCTTTCTGTTATATTGTCCCAAAGCTATTGAACGGCTAAAAG
Organism: uncultured Bacteroidaceae bacterium; assembly: GCA_944320965.1. GTDB lineage: Bacteria > Bacteroidota > Bacteroidia > Bacteroidales > Bacteroidaceae > Avibacteroides. Next base: position 41,331 of record CALUJO010000001.1, read on the forward strand.
TTGAAACAGCATCAGAATAGCTTCCATTTGCAAACTGCTCAGCACCGTAACGCATCAGAATTATCTGCTTGGCTTCAAGAATCTTTGGAGTCGGATTCTTGATTTTATCCATTGATTCAAGAGATGATTTATATGATGTCGTTGCAAGATAGGCATCAGCAAGATATTTGCTTACCATTGCCGTATATCGGCTTTGCGGATACTCGTTCAGTAGTCTTTCAAAAACAGTAACGGATTCGTTGAACGGAGAATATGATGTTTCATGAATACAAAGGGCATAATTGTAAAGAGCCTGCAAAGTAACATCCCTGTTAAACGAAGAAGACGAAGCATGGGCAAAAGCCATTCTCGCCTTTTCTGTATCACCCATTCCAACATTTGAAATACCTATATGCAGGTAAGCATTCTGACTCAATGCATCATCAACATCAGTAACTTTTGAAAGGTATTCAACCGCCTTTGTATATCCTCTTGTGTTGAAATAACTCATACCGAGCATATAAACAGCCTCTCTTTGTGGAGCATTGACAGAAGTACAATAGCTTTCAAGAAACGAAATAGCATTGTTATAATCATTCAATCTGTAAAGCGACTGTCCCTTTATCCTGTACAATTCATTTATATCATTACATTCATTGCCGTATGTCTCCAAAATATTATTTACTGCAGACAAAGCCTTTTCATATTTTCCTTCCTTATAAAGGATATCCGCAATATACCTCTGTGCATCCTGAGCATATTTCTCATTATCCGTTAATTCAGAAAACTCATTATATGCCTTTTTCAGGTTTCCTTCAGAATAATAAATATGAGCAAGATTATAGGCAGCATCATCCTTATACTTGCCGCCAACCTCCTTTAGCACAGAAAAATTCAGTTTTGCTATTTCTGTTTTTCCTGTTTCCCTTGATGATACGGCAAGAGCATACATACCTTGCTGACAATCATTATCCGGAAGCATAAACAGATCACACTTGTCCAAATATTCAAATGCTTTATCATATTCGGAATATCTGAAACTATTGTCACCGGCAATGAAATAGAGTCTGTTTTTATATCCGGTATAAGGATAGTCCTCAAAAAATCTCTCCACATCAGAAGTTTCAAGTTTATTCATTCTGTATCTGGAAGAGATTATCATATATCTTATTTTCTCCTGATTCTTTATATCATCTGTTCTTTTAAGAACATTGCAGAGCTCAACCTCAGCAGCCTGATAATTTCCATTTTCAAAAAGAACTTCACTTCTTCTCAAACTATTGTCTGCATTGGGCACAGTCGTTGTCTGCGCATTCACACCGCATAGTCCGACAAGAAGCATGGAAAATAAAACCGCATATTTTTTTATTCTCATATAAATAAAAGTATTCGTTGTTTAAATCATAGCCAAGGCTTCGTTCTCAGCCTTTTCCATTATTTCCCTTTCACCGGGTCCTTTATCGTTTATTCCGCAAAGATGAAGTACTCCATGAATAATGGTTCTGTGCAATTCTTCATTATAATCTGTCTTGAATTCCTCCGAATTTGTCCTGACCGTATCCAGACTTATAAACAAATCCCCGGAAATAATATTGTCCTCGCAATAGTCAAAAGTTATTATATCTGTATAATAGTCATGCTGAAGATATTCACGGTTCACTTCAAGAATCTTTTCATCCGAACAGAAAATATATGCAATATCACCAACCTTTCTACCATATTTAGCTGCAACTCTCTTTATCCAGTCTGTTGTTTCTCTCTTCTTTATTGACGGCATCTTGACTCCGTCTGTCTGATATGTCACTGCCATAATTGTTTATTTTATAATAAATAACAAATTGCAAATTTACGAACTTTATATAATGTAATATCTATTATTCTATATTTTAAGTTATTGTTTCTTAATGAAAAAAGAAATAGCTTATGACAATTGCAGCAACGATACCCGTAAAGTCGGCAATCAGTCCGCATGGAAGTGCATGTCTTGTCTTGCGGATACCGACACTGCCAAAATAAACTGCAAGGATGTAAAGAGTAGTATCAGTTGCCCCTTGCATTATGCTTACGGTATGACCCACAAAAGAATCGGCTCCGTAATGTTCCATAGCCTCAACCATCAGTCCGCGCGCACCGCTTCCGCTCAGCGGTTTCATCAATGCCGTAGGAAGAGCCGGAACAAAGTCGCTGTTTACTCCAAGCATTGAAACAAAAGCGGCAATTCCGTCAATTATATAATCCATTGCTCCTGATGCCCTGAACACGCCAACTGCAACAAGTATTGCAACAAGATAAGGGATAATCTTTATCGCTGTATTGAATCCGTCTTTTGCACCTTCAATAAACGACTCATATACATTTATCTTTTTAATCATTGCCGAAACAATGAATATTATGATAATAGTGAACAGTATTATATTCGCAATCAGCGTAGAGTAAGTATTCATCGTATCCTTGTCAAGACCAGCAAACAGATACATTATACCGGCTATGAACAGCGAAACAATTCCGAGGAATATAATAATGGAACGGTTCAGCAGATTGATTCTCTGATATACAGAAACTGCAATAAGCCCGGCAAGAGTTGAACAGAATGTTGCAATAAGTATAGGCACAAAAACATCGGTAGGCTGTGCAGCTCCCATCTGCGAACGGTACATCATTATGCTTATAGGAATGATGGTAAGACCTGAAGTATTCAGTACAAGAAACATTATCATAGGGTTTGATGCCGTATCCTTATCCTTGTTCAGTTCCTGTAGTTCCTTCATAGCCTTCAATCCCAACGGTGTAGCAGCATTGTCAAGTCCAAGCATGTTGGCCGAAAGGTTCATGAATATGCTTCCGTTCACGGGATGACCTTTGGGAATATCAGGAAAAAGACGGCAGAACACAGGACTGAGCAACCTTGACAAAGCATTAATAACACCTCCATTCTCCCCAACTTTCATAATGCCAAGCCATAGTGTAAGTACACCTGTAAGACCTATCGACAGTTTGAATGCCGTTTCAGCCGAATCAAAAGTAGACTGAACAATGGCATTGAATACCGTTGTATCACCAAGAAAAAGGACTTTTGCCAAAGCAACGACAAATGCTATCAGGAAGAAACCTATCCAAATATAATTGAGAGCCATAATCTTCAAATATTTAATATGGTACAAATATACGAAAAGCCGCGCGCAGAGGCAAACAGAAAACGCAGTTTTCAGGATTGGCTCTGCCAAGTCGTATCCTATATTATTCAAATATAAACAAATGCAGCCAATTCAAACGAACCGGCTGCACTTCAATTATAAATAAATTTTATTATTTCTTCATTATGAAACGTATATTCTTTGCCTTAACAAAATCGGCATGAGGAATTGTGTAGTCCTTATATCTCTTGCCGTCTATTTCAATATGGTCAATATATATTGAGTTACCGCCTTCAGGGCGTAATGTTTCCAATACAACCTTGTCATTTCCCCAATATTTAGGGTCAAGCTTTATTTCAACACGGTCAAATACAGGCGAAGTGAATGTATATGTAGGGTCGCCCGGACAGTCAGGATAGAATCCCATCATACTGAACAGTGCCCATGTTGACATTGTTCCTGTATCGTCATTACCCGGCAATCCGGCAGGCTCATTACGGAAATGCTTTTCAAGAAGTTCGCGCACAGTCTTCTGAGTTCTCCATTCTTCACCTTTGAAATGACTGAACAGATAAGGATAAATGATGTCAGGTTCGTTTGCCATATCAAAATGATTGTCATCAAATATTCTCTGCAGGTTATCTACAAATTTCTTGTTTCCGCCCATAAGCTTTGCAAGTCCTTTAGGGTCATGAGGAATGGCAAATGTATAGTTCCATGCACTTCCTTCGTGGAATCCAGGTACAGGCTCAAAGTTCTCTCCCTGTTTAGGATTGAAAGGAGTCAGGAATTTTCCGTCGGGAGTGATAGGACGCAATGCCTTGTATTCCTTACAGTAATAGTGTTTGTAGCCCATTGAACGTTCAAGGAACAGTTTATAGTCTTCCTTCTTGCCAAGGTCTTTTGCAAGCTGTGCAAGGTTCCAGTCTGCAATATAGTATTCAAGCGCATGTGATACAGAATTGTCAAACTCTTCTCTCAAAGGCACATATCCGCGGCTCATATAATCATCGTTGTCCGGACGCATAGGGTTGTCCTTTCCAGGAGTTGTAGCTGATTTGTACATTGCTTCATAAGCAAGGTTTATATCAAAGTTCTTTAGTCCTCTTAACCATGAATCGGCAATAACACACAATGAAGGGTCACCTTCCATTGTAAATGTTTCGCGTCCGTAAAGTTCCCATTTTGGCAACCAGCCCCATTCCTTATACATGCCAAGCATTGTATTTATCATATCAAGCTGGCGGTCAGGATAGATAAGAGTATTCAATATATGCACATTGCGGTATGTATCCCACAATGAGAACACGGTATAACGGTCACCATCTGTTTTTCCAATACCGTCACTCTCCATCATAGGATATTCGCCGTTAACATCCTGAAGAATGTTAGGATGGATCTGAAGATGATACATTGCCGAATAGAAAATTGTACGCTGGTCAGGAGTTCCGCCTGTAACCTGTATTGTAGAAAGTGCGTCATTCCACATATCGCGGGCATCCTGTCTTACTTTCTCAAAATTGAATTCAGGCTGTTCTGCATTCAGGTTTTCCCATGCATTTTCAATACTTACATATGAAATACCCATCTGTACTTCAATCTGTTCGCCTTCCTTGGCATCATAGCTGAAGAATACGCCTATATCATCGCCTGAGATTTCCTTACGATACTTTGTATATATCTTATACTTACCGTTATCCTGATCCCATTCAGCCTCAACTCCTGTCATAGGACGCTGCATTTTCCAATAACCTGAACTTGCAGGTTTCTTGTTGATACGCATTGCAAAGTAAACAGGGAACACGGCCTGACGTGTATAACAGAATGTACCGAAAAGCTTTGTTCCTTCAATTTCAGTATCACTTATAAAGCGTACTGATGCACCTGTTTCATTTGTCAGTCCTTCACCAAGGTTAAGCAGTACATTTGCCTGACCTGCAGGGAATGTAAATCTTGATATTCCTGTTCTTTTTGTTGCCGAAACTTCGGTCTTGATATTATATTTTGTAAGAACATTGCTGTAGTATCCCGGAGTTGAAACTTCATCCTTATATTTGCTTCCGTATTCCTTGTATTTTACATTAAGCTCACCTGTTGTAGGCATAAGAAGAAGTGAAGCCATATCAGGACAACCTACTCCGCTAAGACTTGTGTGGGCATAGCCTGTAAAGAAACAGTTTTCACTTGTATAAGGTGTTGACCACCATCTTGCGTCCTTGTCATACTTGTTCTCATCGGAACCCATTACATTGAAAGGTACAACCGACATCATACCGACAGGGCATATCGCACCAGGATTTGTCGTACCAAAATTGGCAGAACCGATAAACGTGTTTACATAATCGACTGGTTGCTGAGCAAATACACTTATTGACATTGCAGCAGCAAGAAACGATGTTTTAAGTTTTTTCATTATTTATTTGGTATTAAAATGTTTTCCTTGTTTACAAAGATAAGCATTATTCTTAAATACAACACATTATACAATACTTTTGCTATACCATATAAATTATTTCTGAGTACAAATAATATTATACTTTTCAATACAAATTATAATGATTTAAACAGGCTATTCATGTACAACAAAAGAAAATAGCATTTGCATTCCAATAAAAAAAGGCTTTAAAAATTTGGAAGATATCTGCAAAAGCCATTATCTTTGCAATGCTTTTGAAACGAAGCAATCATAAGTTTGGACTATGGTGTAATGGCAGCACAACAGGTTTTGGTTCTGTTTGTCCAAGTTCGAATCTTGGTAGTCCAACTACAAAAAACGACTCTGAATAATCAGAGTCGTTTTTTGCAATATGCTATGAAACTATCTATATTGAATAAAATAATGTTTAACTCATATAAAAAAATTACTCTGTAACAATTTATTTTAAATATTTAATAATGAAATAAATCAAATATGCAGAGTCTGATTTTATATAAATACCATCTGTTTTATTACGTATTGTTATACATAATTGGTCAATATATTCCATATTAAGATTCACTATATCTGACAAATAATAACTTTTATGACCAGAATCTATAAAATCAATAGTATCATTAAATATAAATATTTGTCTTTTTGCTGTTTGATTTTGTTGATTTAACCAAACCTCAGCAGATACTTTATAATAGCACTTTCTGCCATAACATATTGCATTATCATATTTTATTGGGCATAATACTTTTGCTATTTGAGACTTAATCGCATCTAAAGACATATTTAATACATATGAGTTACTCTGCCTCACAAATTTCTTCATTACAGAATTTAAATCTATAACATTTTCACATCTATATATCGCTGAACAAAGTTTTTTTGTTTTATACAAAATATATTTATTTTTAATCCAATGTATAATTAATCTTATAAGGAACATTAGAACAAATATTAATAATAATCCTTTAGCCCAACTTTCATTAGTATAAAATACACATGCAAAACAAATCACACCTACTATATACCACCAATTACTAATTTTATCCATATTATGCTTTATAATTTAAAATACCTATTATATAAGTTGCTAATACACAAATCAAGAATGTTACCCTGAATATATCCCAAGAATATTTTAATCTATAATCAAATTTTTCTACATTACTATTTCTATATTTAAATTGTTGTGAAACAACTTCTTCAAAATTCTTATAAGTATATATCATAATTAATAAAGGGAATATTATACTTAAAATACCCGCTGATAACAAAAATTTAAGCATTACACTTTTATCTGATAATACATTAGATATGACTATATGTTCCTCATTTAAAAATAATATAATCAAAACTTCTATAAACAAAATTGTTTTAGGAGAACGAGATATTAACCAACATAAAAATGTTTTCATACTACCACCAATTACGTAACCAGAATTCATTAAACAAATCACTTTCTGAATCTTCTTTATATTCATTTAAAAATAAATCAGATAGTGGCAAATATCTAAATCCAGCTTCTTTGCAATTATGAATCATCATTTCTGGTATTTCATCAAAACAGGTAATTAGTACATAATGTAACTTAAAAATATTCTGATCATAAGTTTCTTCAAATATTTTTCTGTATCTAATAAGTTGATTATCATGTACCTGTGTATATACTTTATTTTCTATTAAAATAGCATAATGTTCTATTTTACCATTGTATTCTAATTCTATATTTGCATGAAGGTCAATATAATTCCACTGCTTCCAGGTTTCTACATAATTTACTTTTATATCTTCATTATTTTCTATTCCTAACAAATTGAATAATATAGATCTGCAATATTTATATAATATAGGCTTTTCTCTACTATAAGTAATTGCTGCACGTCTTATTGTCCAAGATAAAATATAGTCCAAAATAGTTTCAATATGACCACTATTTTCGCTTGAATCTTTCATCAGTAATGATTTTTCCATAATAAAATTATATTCCTTGTCCAATTAATGTTTGATCAAATTTAATAGACTCATATGCCAAGCTTTCATCATCTCCTTTTTTCATAATTGTACAAAGAAATGCTTGCATATTACTATATCCTACGATATAACTATTTTTTGTGTTTTTCGCTTTAACAAAATAAACTCTCTCAATATCAAATAAAGTATTTACTAAATGATTATATATTATTGTATATGCATATTCTAAAGTACAATCAATAGATGTTGATTCGTTCATCATACATTGTAAATACACATTTCGTAAATCTATGTCTTCAACATTAGAAACCATTATTCCATCATCTTTTGAATAAAAAGAATTATCTGGAAAAATAAAAGTAGTAGTAATTTTCTCAAATTCTGAAGAGTTTATCCATTCACCCAAATCAGAAAAAGATTTTTCATCATTATAAACAGAATACAATTCATTAATATGTTCTTTAGTTGCATAGAAATCTCCAACCAAGGCATCTCCCATCTTTTCCCTAATATCATCAAAAGAGTTTTCTATTTGTTTTACTTTCTGATTCAAAGAATTGATTTTTTCTTGATATATATCATCATAAGATTTACCTAAAAATGGCTGTAAATCACTTATCATTCCATCAAATATCATATCCGCGTTATAAACTTTATTATATTCTTTTTCATATTGTTCTTTTATAAAGTATGCAGATTCTTCTAACTGAGGACAGTAATTTTCATTCCATAGTTCAATTATCCTTTCATTTACCAATTCTCCGCACATTTCTCCAATGAGAATAGAATCAATTTTTTCTTTTTGTTCTTTAGTTGGATAAAAATTACACCCACAGACAAAGAATGTTAATACTATGAATAATAGAGGTTTTAAATAATATTTACATAATAGATTTCTAAAATGTGAACTTAAATACATAAGTGATGATTTCTTTGAAACTGTCACCCCAAAAATCAAATTTTTCATATTGTATTAAATTTTATGATTCTTTGTGCCTAAGAATCGAATATTTATATGAAGAAGCGTGGCACTACTATGCCATGTTCTGATTTGGAGGTCGTAGGAAAAAACCTTTAGCACGAATATGGAAATAGCAGCCCACGCTATAGCATGAGAAACCACTATGCCATCCTTGTGCTAAATTTGAAAGTTTCCTACGTTTCCAAATCACAAGATAAGCATAACACTTCTTGTTATAAACAAATTAAAGAATGAACATCTTCATTCAGACTACAAATATAATCAAGATATATAATATTCCAAAGTTTACTATTTATATAACTATCATTACCATAACATTATTATCTTTGTTAAATAATCAACTTGAATTTAATTAATATATATTCATCCTATCTATAATACTTATATAGTAACAAATTAAAATCTCTTATCAATTATAATATCAGAAACATGCAAAATATAATAAAGAAAATACGTCAATATTATCCTGTATCAGACAAATCCATTGAGGAACTTTTCTCCGGAATGAAACAGGTGTTTTATCCCAAGCACCATATTCTGATTGAGGGAGGAAAGAAAAGCGGCAATGTGTTTTTCATTGAAAACGGATTCAGCCGTTCATACTGTCTGATAAACGGCGAAGAGGTAACAACATGGTTCTCAAGAGAAGGCGACATAACGTTTGCCCTTAATGATTTGTATCACAATACAGCAGGATTTGAGTTTGTTGAACTGCTTGAAAATTCCGAACTGTTTGTCATTTCAACAGAAAAACTCAACAGACTGTGTGAAACAAACATTGAAATAGCAAACTGGTCAAGGGTATGCCACCAGGAATGCCTGCTTAAATTGCAGCTGACAAGAATAGACAGGCTTACACTGTCGGCACAGGAAAGATACGAGAAACTTGTTCTTGAACAACCAGATATTCTGCAAAGAGCCAATCTTGGACATCTTGCATCCTATCTGGGAATGACACAACCAAGCCTCAGCAAAATAAGGGCAAAGAAACAAACAGGCAAAATCAACCCATAATCCATTTACCGAAACTGCCTGTCCGACGAACTGCAGCAACAAATCCCCATGTAACAGCCAGCAAAAGAACAGAGCTGACAATCATTTTAAGCATCGTATGTATCGGAAGTGACCCGACAAACATATAACATGGACCAAGAAACATATAGTGTGACATCCATATTCCGAGCGTACACTTTGACAAACTCTCAACAGCACTGCCGGATACTGAACCGACTGATTTTATATTTTGTATCAAAAGAAATACAGGCAAAGCCATAAACAAAACATTGGGACTGCAATATGTATAGAAAAGTTCAACAAGCTCTACAGGCTGTCCCGGTACGGATGTTATGCTTTTAAAACCGAAAAATGTCACACAATACCCTGCTGCAAACATAATTACAGACAATACATACATCAGAGTACGACTTATTCTGAACTTATGATGCGTCAAATAATAGCCTAAAAGAAGGTAACCGTTGAATCCGGCAAAATAGTAAAGCATTCCAAATTCATTCCACGAACATGTTCCCCACAAATCATTTGTCAGATACTGGCGTATATAGGGAATGAAAAGCGTGACGAACCATATTATCAGAAAAAATCTTTGTTCCTTTTCCGACGCACGGCTTACCCAGGCAGAGAATATGGGCAAATAAAGATAAAGGCCTATCAGAAGATAGACATACCACATCTGTATGGCAAAAGACGAAAAATTGAAAGGTATCATTGCTATATTGTGCAAAGCATCACCAAGCTCCTGTGAAGGCTCTGCCCAGGCAAAGAAATCGTTTATTACGGAAGGGGAAAATCCCAAAACACCAGTTATCCAAGGAAACAGATTGTATAGAACCGACCAGAAAAGAAACGGTACTACAACGCGCAAAAGACGTTTTTTATAAAAAGTATGCATATCCTGACGGACAGGCAAAAGCAAAGCTCCGGTCACCATAACAAACAAAGGAATAGCTGGACGCATAAATGAACCGTAAAGGCTTCCCCATAGGTTATACCAAGGTTCAAAACGCTCGGCAGGAGTTACGTTATCGGTACAATGAACAGCAATCATCATAAAAACCGCTATTACCTTTATCAAATCAAGCCATAAGATTCGCCTGTTAACTTTTTCCATATTAAACTCATCTTTTTGTTTAAACCAGAGCAAAAATATAATATGCTTGTGAGAAAAAATTTAACTTAAGCAAAAAAAGATTTTGGTTTACTATTTTGTTATTATCAAGATTCACTATATTTGCAACAATCCCAATTGGGATATATATAATTAAAAGGCGTTTACTAAACGCTTTGTTTTGGCTGCTTGAAACTTCGCACACTTCAAATCCCGTCAAAAACAAAGCAACGGTAGATGTTCATTTTGCGTATACATTAATTCTGTCATATCTTATGATAGAAATATTCTGTATATACAGACGTGGACTTCTTTGCGTTGCTCGTTTTGATGGGATGGGCAATGCGAAGGCCTCAAGCAGTGAAACGGGTAAACAGTAATAGAGTTTCCACGTCTTCTTTTTATATATCAATCACTATTGTTTTTAATCTTTGTTATGGAAACTCAGCAAAGTCTTAAATTTTATAGTTATGAAAAGATTTATTGATTTGTGCCTGTACATGGCATTTATCGTTTTCGCCTCATTCATGTTAACCGCCTGTGAAAAAGACAATGAACCATCAAAAGGAAAAGGTGGAAACACAACATCGACTGGAAATGTTCCCGACCCCGAAGGTACAATAAATGTCTCAATGAGAAATGGAAACAGCAAAGAAGCGACAAAAATTGACACTCAATTCTTTATTGATTATGACAATAATTTCTCAAGCTATACTTCTGAAAGATGTTCTTTTGCGTGTGTTGGAAAAGTAAACGGATTAGGAAACATAACAGGAATACCAACTAGTGGTTGGGCAACAAAAGTGGCAGTAGAACCTGGTAATGGATATGTTGTTCGTCATTTCTATAAATATGGTCATTGCTATTATTATCGCCTATATGTTGAAGATTATATTCTTAATACATCCGGCGGTATAATCGGCGCAAAAGTAAAATACCAGACTCCGTTCAAAGGCAAAGATGTTGAAATAAAACTGGATTTGGAAGATAGCAGGTTTGATGTTGTTGATGACGAAATTTATTTTTATATGAACAGCGGGATAGAATATATATATTTCAAAGATTTCAATGATATAGTTTATTTTGATGTAGAAATCGAAAACAGTAAAAATATATTAGCATTTCAGGAATCATCAAAAACAAACCATCCAAGTGACGGCATCTTTTTAGATGCTTCTTATAGTTATTTACCAGCATCTGGAACAGTAGTAATTACAACAGCTTATGGAAAAGAAACAAGATTCCATATTTTAGACCGTAGATATTAATTCAGCCTTCTTTTTATAGAAAAATCAATCAAACCATATTTAAAATATTCCATAAAAGACATAAAACATTTTACGGGAATAGGATATCTTTAAAAAGATGATAGATATAAACACTAAAAATATCAGACATTTTTGGTATTGATGTAGTATATAAATTTCATTTATTTCCTATTGTTTTTTTGGATAAATACAAAGGACATTTCAGAAAAATATAGAAAAAAGCCGGAATCAGTCAAATGTGATTCCGGCTTTTTATAAATAAAAATACCAAACAATTATTTGTTATTATTTTTCTGATTCAAATATCCTCCAGACAATTGCACTCAAAGCTGCACCAACCATTGGGGCAACAATGAAAAGCCATAACTGTGAAAGTGCATCTCCGCCTTCAAACAATGCAGGACCTATGCTTCTTGCCGGATTAACTGATGTTCCTGTAATAGGAATACATACAATATGAATCAGAACAAGTGTAAGACCTATTGCAAGTCCTCCCATTGAACCTGCACCTTTCTTTGAATCGGTTGCTCCTAGAACAACAAGCACAAAGATAAATGTAAACAGCATTTCGGCAAGAAATGCCTGTCCCATCATACCTTCTTTAAAACTGTTTGAACCTGTTACAGTAGGACCTGCATGATCACCAAGGGAAACAAGCGCATAAAGAAAAGCTGATCCTATTATAGCACCTATTACCTGGAAAAGCATATACATCCCGGCTTCTTTTCCTTTCATTCTGCCAGACAAAAATACCCCGAATGTTATTGCAGGATTAATATGGCATCCGGAAACATTTCCGATTGTATAAGCCATTGCAACTACGGCAAGACCAAAAGCCAATGCCACACCAATTGTTCCTACTCCCGCTCCGACAGCTTCCCCTGCACTGCCGGCAAAGATTGCGCTCCCGCAACCCATAATGACAAGAACCATTGTCCCTATCATTTCTGCAATATACTTTTTCATAAGCAAGATTTTTAATTCCCTAAAATATACTAATAATCACAGACTTGCATAAAAAAGTCTTTTATTGAAACATATAATTTAAGTTTATTTACACGTGTAAAGGAATTTATAACTTTATTTACCTATATGACAAAAATTAATGGCAAACACAATTTACAAAAACAATAATAGCAACCTGCTTTCAGGCTGCTATTATGAGAAAACTAAAAACTAAACTAAATTCATATTGATTTACCTGTCTTTCGCCAAAGAGCAAGTTGTACAATACTAGTATGAAAATATAAAATATTTACTTTATACTTCTAAGACTAATATGAAGACAAAAGGTTTAATCAAGTCCTGTAAAAAACCTTATTTTAACATTTATTATTGATTTACCCTCTTCCAGAAAGCCAGAATATCCTTGTATAAGCCGAAACATATTATTTTATCTCCGGGATTCAATACATATTCAACATCGGTTTCATCAATCACATCATAATTTGTTTCGGATATGCCAAGAAAATTCTTGCTTATTTTCTGTCCCATCACTGCAACTATTTTCAAATTGAAGTTTTCTGCCAGATTCAATTTGTCCAGTGTATTTCCGGCAAGCGATTCCGAAACATTGAACTTGATTACATAATGTCTGTCGTCTATCTTATAGATTTCATTCTCAGTATCATTCTTTATCGCAAGAACGGTCTTGCGTGCCGCATCCTCCTCTGGTGTAAGAATCTTGTCTATACTGAATCCTTTCAAAATGGAATTGTGTATTTCGTCAATAGAACGTGCATAGATATGCTTCACATTCTTCTGCTTCAAAAGCGCAACAACACGTATTGAAGCCCCGAATTCGCCTATTGCAACAATAACAACATCAACACTTGAAAGCGGAAGTATGTCCAGAGCCTGCTCGTCTGTCGCATCAAGAACAAAAGATGTGGCAATCTTGTCTTTAACAAGTTCAACACGTGCAGGGTCAATATCGGTACCTACAACCTCATGTCCCAGTTCTGACAACTGTTCGGCAAGAACTTTTCCATAATTACCCAAACCTATTACTATGTACTTCATATATATTTAGTTTATTATAATATTATCTGACGGATATTTGTAATTTTGATTGCTTACAGGTTTTATAAAGCTCAGCATAAATGTCAATATACCAACTCTTCCTATAAACATAAGTATTATAACCACATACTTTGACATATCACACAACGAAGGAGTAAGGTTCAGACTGGAACCTACCGTATTCACTGCAGAAATACACTCAAATACTATCGCGGTAAAAGACTTGTCCGGCTCAAGGAAAGTTATGATTGTTATTGCAACAAACAACACAACTATCTGAATCATCATTGTTGCATTTGCTCTTTGTATTGAATCCTGAGAAATCGTACGCTGAAATGCCTCTACACGATTGCTGTTTTTCAATACTGCTTTCAGGTTAAGCAGAATTACCGCAAAAGCATTTACTTTAAGTCCTCCGGCAGTTGACTGCGAACCGCCGCCTATGAACATAAGCAGCATTGTTATAAATATAGTCAAAGGCATGAATGTAGTTATATCAACCCCTACAAAACCTGCCGTTCTCGGAACTACCGCATTGAAAAAAGCCTGTGTCAGTTTGTCGGCAACAGGAAGACCGGCAAATGAATTGTTCCATTCAATCAATGCAATCAGTGCTGTACCAACAAAAAGCAGTATAAATGTGAACAGCAGTACAATCTTTGTATTAAGATTATAAAGATGCTTTTTATGCTGAATCCTGTAAGGTTTACGTATTATCAGATAAAACAGATTTCTTACTTTAAAGAACAATACTTCTTTAAGGTTAACCAATATAGGAAAACCTATACCACCGAAAATGACCAGTCCGGAAATAACCAGAAAAAGCATATTATGGTTCTGAAGAACAAGAGGATTGTTAAGATTGTTTTGCAGCGTTGAAAAACCGGCATTGCAAAATGCCGATATTGAATGGAATATGGAGAATCCTACCTCTTCCTCAAAACTCATATTCAAAGTATCATGAATGCTTAGCCATATTGCAAAAGCTCCCAAAGCTTCTATAACAACAGTAAAAAGCAAAATATAAAGCAATGTTGACAGCAATGAATTAAGGGATTTGCTGTTTACCATATCCTTCATAACAATCTGGTTGTATATGGAAGAACCTCCCATAAAAAATACTGCAAAGAAACTTGTGAAAGTCATTACTCCCAAACCGCCAATCTGGATGAGAAGTATGATGATTGCCTGTCCCAATGTAGTAAATACGGTACTAACATCAATAGTTGTCAATCCCGTAACACAGACTGCACTGGTGGCTGTAAAAAGGGCATCTATAAAGGATATACCGTTGACAGTTGCCTTAGGTATCATCAAAAGACCTGTACCAATCAATATTATGACAAAAAAGCTGACGGCAAGTATAAGCGACGGATTTGTCCTTTTACCCAAAAGACGGGTTATTCCAGCCGAAAGATTCTGGAGCGAAAGCAGCAACAACAAAACCAGCATGAAATAGTGACTGTGCAATATCTTCCAAAGATACATCATATATCCGGATTCAGGGCAATAAAATATTACAGGTATTAATGTTGACAGCAAAAGTATATCAAGAATCCACCCGAAATACCGGGTCTCCTGCTTCGTGTTTTCATAGCTCAGCGTAAAATTCACCCCGAAAGAGACAAGATATACAATCCAAATAGCCTTATAGACCAAATGTAAATCAGCTCTTATTTCATCACTTATTATAAAACCATATTCATAGACAAGTAATGCTATAAACAGTAATGATGAAAAATAGGAAACAGCATTAATTATTTTCAATATTAAAGGAAAAACCTTTATATTGTCTTCAAATATATCTTTTGACTTTTTGCGTATCATTGATTTATATTTTCTTAGACAAAACTAATCAATAAAGTTTATATGAAGAAATATGATATAGATTATTTTAAATATCACATTCAGAGGAAAATATTTAATATAATAACGACTATTAATTCACTTTTTATGAAAATAAACATAAACAGATAAGAAAAAATACGTTTTTTTTATTGCATTTATATCATAAATTGTCATATATTTGCCACTGAAATTAATGCAGCGGCATTAATTTATATTTTTATATTTTCCCTTTTCTGTTTTTTATTTATGGCATTTCAATAATTATATATGGAAATGCCATTCTTTTATTAAAAAAGGTCGGTAAAAACCAACCTTTTATTATTAATATTCAAATGTTAATCTTTGTCCTTTTATTCCGTCATTTATCTTGCCATTGTCATAGACTATGTTTCCGTTTACAAATGTCATAAGCACTTTATGTGAGAATTTTCTTCCTTCAAGAGGACTCCATTTACATTTACTCTCAATCATAGTGTTATCAAGAACCCAGTCTTCCGGTGATACCAATGCAAGGTCGGCATAATAACCTTCCCTGATATATCCGCGTTTCTCTATATGATAAAGTTCGGCAGGAGCGTGACACATCTTGTTAATAACCTCTTCATAGGACAATACTCCCTGCGAAGCCATATCAAGCATTGTGACAAGCGAGAACTGAAGCATAGGCATTCCTGATACTGCCTTGACTGCTCCACCCTCCTTCTCAGAAAGAAGATGAGGTGCATGGTCGGTACCTATGACATCTATCCTGCCGCCTTTTGACAATGCCCTGCGCAATGCATCACGGTCTTCAACACTCTTTATTGCAGGATTGCACTTTATACGTGTTCCAAGTGTCTTATAATAACTACTGTCAAAAAGAAGATGTGCAACACAGGCTTCGGCTGTTATATGCTTGTCTTTCAAATTACCGTCAGACAACAATGAAAGTTCCCTGGCTGTACTTATATGCATTATATGAAGACGTGAACCGTATTTGTCGGCAAGTTCAACGGCAAGAGCAGAAGAACGGTAACATGCTTCTTCATTCCTTATAAGAGGATGATATTCCACAGGAACATCATCTCCGAATTCTGCCTTGTATTTCTTTGTCAGTTCTGATATAATGGATGAATCCTCGCAATGGGTAGCTATAATCATATCCGTACCGTCAAAAATACTGCATAGGGCAGATTTACTGTCAACAAGCATATTTCCGGTACTTGACCCCATAAAAAGCTTTACACCGCAAACATTTCTTTTGTCAATACGGGAAAGAAGGTCTGAATTGTTGTTTGTAGCTCCAAAATAATATGAATAGTTAACCAGACTGTTCTCGGCAGCATTTGCATATTTCGCCTCAAGTGCTTCAATTGTTGTTGTAGGAGGATTGGTATTAGGCATATCCATATACGAAGTAACTCCTCCGGCAGCTGCTGCACGTGTCTCGCTTACTGTGTCCGCTTTATGAGTATATCCCGGATCACGGAAGTGTACATGGTCATCAATAACTCCTGGAACAAGCAAAAGTCCATCGGCGTCTATCTCCTTATCCGCATGAACAAGTTCATCACCATAAAATATTTTCTTTATTTTACCTTCGGAAATTATAACAGAGCCCTTACAGGTTTTGCCCTCATTTATAATAGTCGCATTGCGAATTACAATATCTTCCATATCATTTCCTTTCATATTTGCGGAACCAGCTCCACACTTTCAATTTTATAACCCCGAAAAGTGCCTCGCTGAATATGCCTCCGCTCATTTTTGAAGTACCTAATTCCCTGTTAATAAATATGACAGGTACTTCCTTTATCTTAAATCCGAACTTGTAAGTAGTAAATTTCATTTCAATCTGGAAAGCATATCCCTTGAAATGTATATTGTCAAGATCAATAGTCTCAAGAACCTTACGTCTGTAACACTTGAATCCTGCAGTAGTATCATGAACAGGAATACCTGTTATAAACCTTACATACTTGGATGCATAGTAAGACATAAGAACACGTCCCATAGGCCAGTTCACAACATTTACACCGGTTATATATCTTGAACCAATTGCCAAATCGGCTCCTTCCTCACTGCATGCCTTGTAAAGTCTTGGCAAATCGGCAGGATTGTGCGAGAAATCGGCATCCATTTCAAATATATATTCATAACCGTTCTCAAGTCCCCATTTGAAACCTGTAATATATGCAGTACCAAGTCCAAGCTTTCCTTTTCTTTCTATCATATAGAGACGCTCAGGAAACTCTTTAATCAACCTGCTTACTATCTGTGCAGTGCCGTCAGGAGAATTGTCTTCTATTACAAGAATATCAAAATTCTTCTCCAAAGAAAAGACCGCTCTTATAATTTTTTCAATATTCTCCTTCTCATTATATGTCGGTATAATGACTATACTGTCAGACCTGTTCATAATCTTTTACTGTTACTTTATCTACTTACCGTGCAAAGGTATACAAATTCATATAAATATCCTACAAGCCAAGTTTTGCGGATATGTCAAGCATCCTCTTTATAGGATTTATAGCCTTTTCGGCAACAGAAGGATCAACTTCTATCAACGGCCATTCATATTTCAATGAATTGTAAAGTTTCGCCATTGTATTAAGACGCATGAAATTACATTCATTACATGCACAAGTACTGTCTTCCGGAGGAGCAGGAATGAAATTCTTATCCTTGCACTGCTTGCGCATCTCGTGAAGGATACCTGATTCGGTTGCAACTATATAGTTTTTATTGTCATGCTTCTTTGCATAATTAAGCAGAGCTGCTGTTGAACCTACAAAATCAGCGAGCTTTACAACAACTGATTTACACTCCGGATGTGCAAGAACAAGTGCATCTGGATATTGTTTCTTTAATTCAATAATCTTCTCAACAGAGAACTGTTCATGAACATGACAAGCACCGTCCCACAAAACCATATTTCTTCCGGTTACTGAATTAATGTAATTTCCAAGATTCCTGTCCGGACCGAATATTATCTTTTCATCTTCAGGGAAACTTTCTACAATCTGACGTGCATTTGTTGAAGTTACAACAACATCAGTAACAGCTTTTGTTGCAGCAGAAGTATTGACATAAGAAATAACTGTATGGTCAGGATGTTCTTCAACAAACCTTGCAAATCTGTCAGCAGGACAACTGTCGGCAAGCGAACATCCGGCATTCAGGTCAGGAACGATAACCTTCTTGTCAGGACACAATATCTTTGCCGTTTCGCCCATGAAATGAACTCCGCACATTACAAGTATATCCGCATCGGTCTTTGCCGCCCATTGTGCAAGTGCAAGGCTGTCTCCAACAAAATCAGCTATATCCTGTATCTCACCTTCCTGGTAGTAGTGCGCAAGGATAACCGCATTCTTTTCTTTTTTCAGTTTATTTATTGCCTCTTTTATGTTGTCGGTATCTACAACTTCGTCAACATAACCTTTGTTTTTCCAAGATTCTTTTATCATATTTGTTCTAAAATTGAGTTTACCTTAAGCTTCCTCTCAACAATTCACATTATATTATTATAATCCTTATTTTATTTATTCTTTTAAATGAATATTAATGATGATGATAATGGTGTGTTAGTATTGTTGGAAATATTTTTGGTTTTTATTTGCATAATAACTTATTAAACTGATAGGATGACGTTTTCAATATTATATTCACATTTGTATTTCACTTATATATCTTATAAATCAGTTAAATATAGTATTCTGTCAACACTATGTTAGTAATCGCAAAGTTAGTATTTTTTTTATATCAAGGTTATTGAAAAGCAGGTATAACTATGTGTAAATATCAAAAATAAAAAATAAAAACTTTATTTGGATTATTGATTATTGCTGGAGTATGACAGTTGTTTTGAATAATGCAACAGTAAATTATTATTTTCTTTAATCATTGATTATACACATTTTCAACACTTTTACACACATGTGTCTTTAATATTGATTTTGTTTAGACAATTCTGAATATCAGTATTTTATATTGTATGGTATTAATATTTTCAAAAAACGGTATCAACATAATGGATTATACTGTTTGCCGTGTTTATGAATAAAGCATATCTTTGCACATATAACAGTCATATTTTGGGTTTATGAGAAAGTTGAAAATTACCGAACTTAACAGATTAAGTGCCGAAGAATTCAAGAATGTTGAAAAACTTCCGTTGGTTGTTGTTCTTGACAATATAAGGAGTTTGCACAATATAGGTTCTGTGTTCCGTACTTCTGATGCGTTCAGAGTTGCAAACATATATCTTTGCGGTATAACTGCAACACCGCCTCATGCCGAAATACACAAGACAGCTTTGGGAGCTGAAGACACTGTTGACTGGAAATATTTCAATGATACCTTGGATGCGGTCAAGGAGTTGAGAGACAACGGTTTTGATATATTCTCGGTTGAGCAGGTCGAAGGCAGTGTAATGCTTGAAAACTTTGTACCTGAAAAGGGCAGGAAATATGCTGTTATATTGGGTAATGAAGTCAAAGGTGTCAGACAGGATGTTGTTGATGCAAGTGACGGATGCATAGAAATACCGCAATATGGAACAAAACATTCGCTTAATGTTTCGGTAACATCGGGTATTGTTATCTGGGATTTGTTCTGCAAGCTTTCCAGACTGTAGTTTTCAACTTATAAACATGTTTGTTGATATGTTTATAACTGTCCGTTAAGTACCTGGACAACCACTCTTTCAATCATTTTGTCTTCGCCTTCCGGATCATAGTCAACCTTTAGTGTTGAGCCGAATGTCTTTGCAAATATCTGATATGTAGAGGCTTTGAAAGATCCCATGAAGGCTTTTATTATTTCAAACGATGATTGGTTACTCTGTCTTGCAATAAGCTTTATCAGCATTTGTCCTTGTGAATAAGTGAGTTTTTTCATTTCAGCTGTGAACTGTTCCTTGAGTCCTTTTTCAACAGCTTTCATGTGTTTGCGTTTTGCCCTCTGGGTAGGAAGCGTTTCAACATATTCATAAGTTTCGATAATAAGATTGTTTATCATCGTTGCAATGGGAAGAACTCTTTTTACATTTCTGACAAGTTTCAGATAGTTGATATATTCTTCTCTGTTTTTAAATGTTATTCTTGGATAGATATAAACAGTCCGCAGCGTAACCGATGGTATTGTATCTCCCTCATATATACAGCTTTTTGTCATATAGCTGACTTTCTGTGCCTTTGTAACAGACGGAAAAATCAACATTACCAACAATGTTAACAATATGTTCAGTTTGATTCGCTGCATTATGATTTATGTTGTGTGGAATTGCGGTGTGAGGTAATGTGCAATAGTTTTTACACATTTATGAAAAGGTGTGTAAAACATTACACACCTGTTTGAAGTATTATTCGGCAAGAACAAAGTCAAGCTGTTTTTTCTCCAGATTTGCTCTGCTTACTTTTATGGTTATTGCGTCACCCAAAGAGTATATATGTTTGGTCTTTTCGCCGATAAGACGGTAATTCTTTTCATCGAATATATAGAAGTCATCGTCAAGTTCGCGCATAGGAATCATTCCTTCACACTTGTTTTCGTTGATTTCAACATAAAGTCCCCATTCGGTAACTCCTGAAACAACTCCGTCAAATGTCTTTCCTATAAACTGGCTCATATATTCAACCTGTTTGTATTTGACAGATGCTCTTTCGGCATTTGCAGCAATCTGCTCCATTGCAGAACAGTGGTCGCACAGGTCTTCATATTTAGCTTCGGTAACACTTCTTCCTCCGTCAAGATATCTTGCAAGCAGACGGTGAACCATCATGTCGGGATAACGTCTGATTGGTGATGTAAAGTGGGTATAATATTCAAATGCAAGTCCATAGTGTCCTATGTTATGGGTTGAATATCTTGCCTTCTGCATAGCCCTTATTGAAACGGTTTCTATCAGGTTTTCCTCTTTCTTGCCCTGAACATCGTCAAGCAGACGGTTAATTGACTTTGACAAATCGGTCTTTGTGCCTCCTGTCCTTATCTTGTAACCGAATCTTGCTATGAATGTTGACAAATCAGACAGTTTGGTCGGGTCCGGAAGATCATGGATACGGTAAGGGAATACCTTGGCTTTCTTTCCTTTAGGCACTTTACCTACAAATTCGGCAACAGTCCTGTTGGCAAGAAGCATGAACTCTTCTATAAGTTTGTTAGCATCCTTTGAAACCTTGAAATAAACGCTTAACGGCTTTCCGTTTTCGTCTATTTCGAATTTCACTTCATATCTGTCAAAATTGATGGCACCATTTTTGAATCTCTTCTCGCGTATTATTTTTGCGAGTTTGTCAAGTTCAAGAATTTCTTCCTTGAAATCACCTTCTCCGGTTTCTATTATCTGCTGTGCTTCCTCGTAGGTAAATCTTCTGTCAGACTTGATTATTGTTCTGACTATCCTTGAATCTTTTACTTCGGCATTATCGTCAATGTTGAATATTACCGAGAATGCAACCTTTTCCTCATTAGGTCTCAGTGAACAGAGGTTATTGCAAAGTCTTTCCGGAAGCATTGGTATTGTTCTGTCAACCAGGTATACTGAAGTGGCACGCTTTTCGGCTTCCTTGTCTATGATATCATGTTCCTTTACATAGTAGGTTACATCGGCAATATGCACGCCTACTTCCCAAAGACCATTTTCAAGCTTTCTTATTGACAATGCATCGTCAAAGTCCTTGGCATCTCTAGGGTCTATCGTAAATGTAGTTACGTTTCTGAAGTCTTCCCTTTTTTCAATTTCTTCCTGAGGTATTTCTTCTGGAATTCTGTCGGCTGCGTCTTCAACATTTTTCGGGTACACATAAGGCAATCCGAATTCGGCAAGAATGGCATGCATTTCGGTGTTGTTGTCTCCGGCTTTGCCCAATACGTCAATAACCTTTCCTATAGGGTTTTTGGCTTTTTCGGGCCATTCAACAATCTTCACTATTGCCTTGTCGCCGTTCTTGCCGCCCTTAAGGTCTTTTTTGGGAATGAAAATGTCATTTGCCAGGTTCTTGTTTTCAGTGATTAGGAATGCATAGTTTGCCGTCACTTCAAGTGTTCCGACAATGTTTTCTTCTGCCCTTTCAAGAATTTCAATGACTTCGCCTTCAGGTCCTTTCTGCGGCGAGTGTGCATAGCACACTATTTTCACCCTGTCGTTGTTCATTGCGTGTCCCGAGTTTCTTTCTGCAATGAATACAGGTTCGCTTTCATCATCCGGGATGAACGAGTTTTTTCCGTTGTTGAAACGTTTGAATGTTCCAACCATTTCTTTGCCTTTCTGTCCGAAGATGTATGTATTGTTTTCATCCTTGCTTATGATACCGTTGTCGATAAAGTCATTGATGATATCCATACATATCATTTTCTGCGGATGAGTCTTTAGGTTAAGGGCTGAAAAGATATTCTTTGCACTGAGATTTATACCCGGTTTGCTTTTGAACAGGGATATGATAGCTTTTGTTATCTCATTCTTTTTAAGTCTTTTACCCTCTTTTTTCGTTTTCTTTTCTTTCTTTTTGCCCATAAGCTTTCAACTTGTTCACAATATACAAAGTAACATATTTTATGTTGATATTGTTGACAATTATATGTTATTAATTATAAAATGTTTATGTCCGGCACTGTTATGAAACCATGTCCTGGTATTTTATTGTTAAGTTTTTGATATTGTAAAAACCTTCGGTATTTTTGCTTGAAAACATTCAAGGTATTTGTCAAAAACCTTTGGTGTTTTTGTCATAAACATTCAAGGTTTTCTGTAAATATGTTTAATGTTTTTTTTAGACACATTTATTGCAGCGGAATATTGGCATATCAGCACATTGTCAGTATCAGTATGATGCTGAAGCTTCGATACCGTTATCCTTCAGCATAGTCACAATCCGGTCAAGTTCTTCGTGTGTAGCCTTTAGCAGTTCATGGTCAGGAGTTTCACGGTCAATGGTGTATATCATTACTTTTTCCGGCTTTATTTCCTTTAACACCTCAATCCATGGCAGCACATATTTGTCGGATGTATTGTCAATGTCCTTTCCGTCTTCCGATTTTCCTTTCATGAACATTGTCTGGATAATGGCATGTCCGTTGAACGCTTTAAGATGTCCTATTATTTCATCAAGGTCGTATTTTCCTGTAGGTCTGTCAACTGTCTTGATATATTCAATATCTACAGTATCAAGTTTCAGGATATTGTTGTCAACTTTCATCAGTGCGTTAAAAACTTCTTTTCTGTTTATCAGAGTAGAGTTGGTAAGTACGCTGACTTTTGCTTTCGGACAATATATGTCTCTCAGCTGTATTGTATCGTCAATTATACCGTTGAATTCCGGATGGCCGGTAGGCTCGCCGTTGCCAGCAAAAGTAATTACATCAGGCAATTTGCCTTCTGCCGACATTTCCTTCAGTTTTTCTTCAAGTTTTTCACGGACTTCTTCTCTTGAAGGTCTTTTTTCCTTCGGTCGGAAATCTTTGTTGAAACCGCATTCACAGTATATGCAGTCGAAAGTACATATTTTTCCGTCTCCAGGCATAAGGTTGACACCAAGTGAAATACCAAGCCTGCGGCTGTGTACGGGTCCGAATATCGGTGAAGGATATATAATTGTGCTCATAAATCAGAATGTTAATTGTTGGACATGATTTATATGTTTATGCAAAGTTAACTTTTAATGGTTTAATTATTGGGTATGATGTATTAAATATGGTTTAAAACTTGATTGTAAGACTTATTCCTATGTCCGATCTTATGTTTCCTGATATTTCTTCGGGTCCCGAGCCTATCGTTTCCCTGTCTTCAAACACTGTTGCGGTATATCTTGCCGCAACGGTTATAAACTTTTTGAAGTCATATCTTATTACTCCAGCGAAATACATTCCCTTCCCGTAAACAGACGGAAAATAAAACTGGTAGGGCAGATTCTTTGTTGTTATGTAAATCCTTGAATCATAACTGTTTGTATCGAAAAGTGAATACGCAGCGCTTATCTGCATCGGGAAGGTTGGCAGTTTGTAACTGAAGTTCTGTGTAAGTGCAAACCCACTGTTCTTTTTAAGGTTTTCAACATTGAAGAATGTGTAATCAACATAAGTTTTAAGTGTGAATATATTGTTAAGGCTGTATCCGCAGTAAAGTCGCAGTTTGTTGTTCTTTCTGTTGTAGGTTTCTTTTACGGATTTTTCGTCAGTATAGTTGTATTCGCTTTTTCTGTATCTGTAGTCCAGGTAGAAACTCAGATTATAGCCTGGAGTAACTGTAATTCTTGAATTCAGTTCTTCGCCTGATGAAGGCTTGTCAACATTGTATTTCAGCCACGGATGTCTGTAGCTGTCAAACGTAATGTATAGCTTTATTAGTGACGAAATAGTGCTTTCTGCCCCTAAGAATATTCCGGATTCATTCTGTACTCTGCCGCCTGAGGCAAACGACGATGAATTGAGTGATGAGTACTGTTTGTCATAATATCTGTGGAGGATAAAGAATCTCAATCCGTTTATGGGATAGAATGTGATGGAATTAAGCGTGGCTATGTGTCCTTTCGAGTCTGTTGCGGTTTCTCCTCCCAAAAATATATTCTTCCATCTCAGGTTGTATGAAAGGCTTGCATTGAAGAATTCTTTCCCCGAAGGGTAATATATGTTGTATATTCTTTCATCAGGTTTCAACATTCTGTTTAATATGTTATAAACAGCGGTTAATTCAATGTTGAAAAAGCTGCTGTTATATTTTATATTACTGCCAATCAGATTGTTGTTTACCTTGTTTCTTGCTGCAATGTCCCTTTCAAGCCGGTGGTATCCGTCCTTTTTCAACGATGAAACCAACCCATTATCAACAACACCATCCATCTTTCTGAATGAATAGAACATACTCAGGTCAAAGCCTTTTATCCTTGCCGTTCCCGCTATTCCGTGCAGGTAATTCACTTCGTCGGTTGAAGAGTGTTTCTTTATCCCACTGCCCTTCCCTATGATGTTTGCCATGTATATGCTTTTCCCCATGTAGAAGTCATTGCTTAACACAAGTCCTTTTCCGAAGCTTGCCTTGTAGTTTCCTGCTGCAAGTGTCTTTATCCATTTATAATCGGACAGATAGAAATGGAAAGAATAATGATCATATCCTTTGCGGTTGGTGTTTCTGAAGAATTCTTCGCCAGGGTCTTTTTCGGTTGTGAATCCTATGCTAAGATTGTCTTTGTACGAAAATCTGTATCTGACAGAAGAATATGCCGGCGAGCCTATATAATAGCTTCCAGGAAATTGTTTACGGATTGAATCGCTTACATTGCTATATCCTTTCTTTTGTTCAATACCTGTTGAAAACCTGCTTGAAAACTCATTCTTTCCGTATTTGAACATATCTTTAATTCTTTTGCTGTCAGTGTGTTCAATGCCTTTATCAACAGTAACAAACATTGTTAGCAATTGTATTGTTGAAATGTCAATATCCTCAACAAGCCTCAGCTCGTTCAGTGAATGCATCCTGCCGTAGGTGTATATATAGAACAGTATGTTTTCAACCTGCAGAGGTGAAAGAAAGGGAAACTGTTCAAGCTGTTCCTGTGTGGCTGTATTTATGTCGATAGGATTTTCGGCAAGGTATGAAAGGTTTTCCTTCAGTTCTTCCACAGCCTGAATATCCTCTTCTTCAAAACTGGTGAACTGTTCTATAATATCGTCAATTGTATATGTTGAAAACCTCTCCTGTGCAAACATGTTTTCAACATTGCATATAATTGAAACAATGACAGTTAACAATGTTATAAACAAATGTGTTGATTTCGTTCTTTTCATTGTTTTTCTGTTAGAAAGAATAATTTACCCCGCACATATATTCAAGTCCGAGAGTATTGTGGTATTTTGCTCCTAAATTTATTGAAAATGCTTTCAGATTTATCCCTATCCCGAATGTCGGTATGAAAGGTTTGGCTATGATTCCCATTCTTATTGCAAGTTCCTTTATGGGCATGTATTCGGCACCTGCCTTGTAATAAACTTCTTCGGATATGCTTTTTTCCACTTCACAGGTTAGTAACAATGTTGATAAAGGTTTATAACTTATTCCTGTTGCAATCATTACAGGAAGCTTTTCCATTGATTTTCCCTTGATTATACCTTTCCTGACAGGATTGTTTATAACCAGACCGATTGTTAGTTTCTCTGTTGGTTTTATCAACATTCCTATGTCTGCGGTAATTGCATGGACATTGTTTTCCATACTGTACATCTGCCAGAAAAGATAGTTTATTCTTATCCCGAGCGCTATATGTTTTGACAGTTGTCTGTTGAAATAGATGCTTGCCTTGTTCTCATTGTATGCGTTCATCCCGAAACGTGAAATGTATATCCCTGTATTCAATATCCTGTTATTGTACATGCCAAAACAGGAATAGGTTGAAAGTTCTTTCATTCCGTAACGGTTGATATAGTTTGCTGCAATTGTTGATTTTGTTTCAAATGCATAGCCCGAAGGGTTGCCTGCCGAACATATTGCTGTGTATGCTTTTCCCATGGACCATGAACGGATATCGGCATACGAAAACAGGTCTTCTGCATACATCATTTTGGGAGATATAAACAGTATTGTCAGTAATATGGAGAGGTACAGGGTGTTTTTCATATAAGTGTAAATTATTATGCTACCATACTGTCAGGTTATTTAAATATGATATACAGTATATTATGCCTTTCCGTATGTAGCAAATGTAATAAAATATTGTTTAACATAAATGGTTTTGAATGATTATTTGTGAGTTAATTGTTTAAAAAACAGCTTATTTAATTTCTTTATTAATAACTTTGCAGCCGATTAGAGGATAAAAAATTGTTCTAAATTTATAGTAGTATGATAAGACAGTGTTCCATTCTTTTCGGTTGCCTTGCTCTTGGTGAATTGATAGTGTGGCTGACCGGAATAAAATTGCCTTCAAGTGTGATAGGCATGTTGTTGCTGACTCTTTTCCTTAAACTCGGAATTCTCAAGCTTGAATGGGTAAGAGGGATAAGCGATTTCCTTGTAGCAAACCTTGGATTCTTTTTTGTTCCTTCGAGTGTTGCCCTTATGCTTTGCTTTGACATAATAAAGGCAGAGCTGTTGCCTATAATAGTATCAACGGTTGCCAGCACCGCTCTTGTACTTGTATTTACCGGCTGGACTCATCAAATCATGCGCAAAAATGGATTACTTAGAAAATAAATACTTTCTTATTGCCCTTACATTCATTGTATTCTATCTGGCAAAACTGTTGCAGAAAAAGACAGGTCTGGTAATATTGAACCCGATTCTTGTTACAATGATTCTGCTTATTTCATTCCTTGAAGTTTCTGATATAGATTATGAAACCTATTATGAAGGCGGAAAGTTTATAGAATTCTGGCTAAAGCCTGCTGTTGTAGCTCTTGGAGTACCTCTTTACCTGCAGCTTGAATCAATAAAAAAACAGCTTGTACCCATACTTGTTTCACAGCTCGTGGGATGTGTTGTCGGTATTGTTTCGGTTGTACTGATTGCAAAGTACATGGGTGCGTCTACTCCTGTAGTTGTTTCACTGGCAGCAAAATCAGTGACTACGCCTATAGCAATGGAAGTAACTCAGGCTCTTGGCGGAATACCTGCACTTACTGCTGCTATTGTTGTCTGTGTGGGCATATTCGGAGCGCTGTTCGGGTTTAAGGTTCTTACATGGGGAAAGGTAGGCAGCCCGATAGCGCAGGGATTGTCAATGGGTACTGCATCGCATGCCGTCGGAACTTCGGCAGCAATGGAAGTAAGCGGAAAATACGGAGCTTTTGCAAGCCTCGGTCTGACAATAAACGGTATCCTGACTGCATTGCTCACTCCTATAGTAATGGAACTGCTGGGATTGCTTTGATTGTTGAAATAATGTATATAAGATAATATTGTCACAGCTATTCATTAAGCGGATATTTGCGTATCTTTGTAGACTTTGCATTTACAAATTATGAAGAAAGAAACTGTAAATATGGCCAATGATGTTGTAATGACGCCGATGATGAAGCAATACTTCGACCTGAAGCAGAAGCATCCGGATGCGGTATTGCTGTTCCGTTGCGGTGACTTTTATGAAACATATTCGCAGGATGCCGTAATTGCATCCGAAATACTTGGAATAACTCTGACGAAACGTGCGAACGGTAAGGAAAAAACTGTTGAAATGGCAGGTTTTCCTCACCATGCGCTTGACACATATCTTCCAAAGCTGATAAGGGCAGGAAAGCGTGTAGCAATATGTGACCAGCTTGAAGACCCGAAGACAACCAAGAAACTTGTAAAGCGAGGTATAACCGAACTTGTCACTCCCGGCGTTTCAATAAACGACAATATCCTTAACCACAAGGAAAACAATTTCCTTGCTGCCATATATTTTGCAAAGCCTAACCTTTGCGGTGTCTCTTTTCTTGATATATCTACCGGTGAATTTCTTCTTGCCGAAGGAGATACCGACCATATAGACAAGCTTCTGAACAATTTTTCGCCAAAGGAAATACTGTTTGAGCGAAACAAAAGAGCGATGTTTGAAGGGGCTTTCGGCACAAAACATATAACTTTTGAACTTGACGACTGGGTATTTACCGAAACAACAGCGATGGAACGTCTGCTGAAGCACTTTGAAGTAAACAATCTCAAAGGCTTCGGGGTAGAAAAGCTTAAGAACGGTATCATTGCTTCGGGGGCAATCCTTGAGTATCTGATAATGACCCAGCACACAAATACAAGGCATATAACTTCATTACGCCGTATTGAGGAAGACAAGTACGTGCGTCTTGACAAGTTCACCATAAGGAGTCTTGAGCTGTTGCAGGGCATGAACGAGGAAGGATTGAGCCTGCTTCAGGTTATCGACAAGACAATAACTGCAATGGGGGCCCGTATGCTTAAACGCTGGATGGTCTTCCCGTTAAAGGAGGTAAAGCCGATAAACGACAGATTACAGATTGTAGGTTTCCTAAAGGACAATATGCAATTGCGCGAGGAGATTGAAGACAATCTTCATCTCATAGGTGACCTTGAAAGAATAATTTCAAAGGCCGCCGTAGGAAGAATATCACCTCGTGAAGTTGTCCAGCTGAAAGTTGCATTGAAGGCTATAGAGCCTATAAAGTTTGCCTGCAAGAATTCCGGAAACGAGAGCCTGCAAAGACTGAGCGACATGCTCAATGTGTGCGAAACCATACGTGACCGTATAGAAAAGGAAATAGTCAATGACCCTCCGCTTCTTACAAACAAGGGAGGCATAATAAAGGAAGGTGTCGACAGCGAGCTTGACGAACTCCGCAAGATTGCATATTCCGGTAAAGACTTCCTTTTGCAGATACAGAAACGTGAGAGCGATGAAACAGGAATCCCGAGTCTGAAAATAGGATACAACAATGTTTTCGGTTACTATATTGAAGTGCGTAATACACATAAGGAAAAGGTTCCGGCAAACTGGATAAGAAAACAGACGCTTGTCAATGCTGAAAGATACATAACCGAAGAATTGAAAGAATACGAGGAAAAGATACTTGGGGCTGAAGACAAGATTCTTATTCTTGAAAACAGGATATATAACGAGCTTGTAGTCGCTTTGTCCGACTTTATTCCTACTATACAGGTCAATGCAAATGTCATAGCAAAGATTGACTGTCTGCTTTCGTTTGCCAACGTGGCAATAGAGAACAATTATGTCTGTCCTGAGGTTGTTGACAATGATGTGCTTGACATCAGACAGGGACGTCACCCTGTAATTGAGAAACAGCTTCCGCTTGGCGAGACATATGTTGCAAATGACGTCTATCTTGATACGGAAACACAGCAGATAATAATCATAACAGGACCGAACATGGCGGGTAAGTCTGCTTTGCTGCGTCAGACGGCTCTTATAGCACTTATGGCACAGATAGGTTCTTTCGTACCGGTACAAAGCGCAAAGATTGGTATTGTTGACAAGATATTTACACGTGTTGGGGCAAGCGACAATATCTCTTTGGGCGAATCAACCTTTATGGTTGAGATGAACGAGGCGGCCAATATCCTGAACAATGTATCTCCGCGCAGTCTTGTTCTGTTTGACGAGCTTGGACGAGGAACATCAACTTACGATGGAATAAGCATAGCCTGGGCTATAGTTGAATATCTTCATGAAAACCGCCGTGCACATCCGCGTACTCTTTTTGCCACTCATTATCATGAGTTGAATGAAATGGAAAAATCGTTTGGCAGAATAAAGAATTTCAACGTATCTGTACGCGAAGTTAACGGTAAGGTCATATTCCTGCGCAAACTTGTTCCGGGCGGAAGCGAGCATTCCTTCGGTATTCATGTTGCAAAACTTGCCGGAATGCCAAGAACAATTGTAGAGCGTGCCGACGAGATTCTTGCCAGACTTGAAAGCGATAACGTAAAACAGAATCTTGGTACAAAGGAGAAACTGAAATCGCAATCGGAGCAGACAAGAGGTATGCAGCTCAGTCTTTTCCAGCTTGAAGATCCGGTTCTCTCTCAGTTGCGCGACGACATCCTGGCTATTGATGTAAACAGTATGACTCCGCTTGAGGCTCTTTACAAGCTGAACGAGCTGAAGAAAATGCTGAAATAGCATAGTAAATTTGTTATTATTTCAAGAGTAATTAAATATGTTAAGGTGCAGCAAATATTGGATTTTGCTGCACCTTTTCTTTTACTCTATAATTTCTTCACTATATCTTCATTAGAAAAATGGTTAACATATTTTATAATATGTTTAATATTTACTGAAACTTAAAATACATACATTTGCACCGCATTGGTTCGTACAGTCCGTTTACGGACTTACGATTAAAAGGGAATCAGGTGAGAATCCTGAACAATCCCGTTGCTGTATGTTTCATTCAATGTAGCAGACAAATACTCTTGCCACTGAAGAGAAAATCTTTGGGAAGGCGTCTGCCAACAGAAACGAGTCAGAAGACCTGCCATGCAACATAAGTTCAATAGCTTTCGAGGATAAAGGCTGTGAATCGGGATAATTGGCAAAACAGGCTGATTTGTTTTTGGATGTTTGCCGGTATATGCTTATCCACACATATTTATATTCTTTGAGGCTATTTGGTAAGTTTATAATTATCAAATAGGATAGGAATGAAGTATTATTACGTTAGGTTTCTGGTATGTATGGCCATTTGTCTGTCGTTTTGTACAGTGTTGACTGCCCAGAACAGGCTTGACAGCATACAGATATTGGATGAAGTAGTTGTCACTGCAAAGTCTTACAGGGAAGTTATTCCCGCTCAGCGTCTTTCAGGCAAGGAGCTTGAATCGTTGAATTCGCACAGTATTGCAGATGCCCTCAGATATTTTTCAGGTGTCCAGATAAAGGATTACGGTGGTGTAGGAGGAATAAAGACCGTAAACATACGAAGTATGGGTACAAACCATATAGGTGTTTTCTATGATGACATACAGTTGGGCAATGCACAGAACGGACAAATTGACCTCGGGCAGTATTCTTTGGACAATATAGAAGAGATATCATTGTTCAACGGTCAGAAAAGTGACATATTCCAGTCAGCGAAAGATTTCAGTTCTGCCGGTTCCATCTATCTCAGGACAAGAAAGCCTGAGTTTTCCTATGGCAAGGTTTACAATCTTAAAGGCAATCTTCGTTTCGGTTCTTTCGGCGTACTGAATCCTTCGGCTCTTGTTGAATTGAAGTTGTCGGAGAATATGAGTCTTTCTCTTAATACCGAATGGCTTAAAGGGAACGGAAAGTACAAGTTCAGATACAGGCGTGTAAATCCGGCAGGCGAGATTGCTTATGACACAACAGCAGTAAGACAGAATGGGGACATCAATGCCACAAGGCTTGAATTGGGAATGAACCAGAGATTCAATACAGGGGAATGGAGTCTGAAAGCCTATAATTACAATTCTGAACGTGGCGTACCCGGAGCCATTGTAAACAATGTTTGGAGGAGAGGTGAGCGTATATGGGACACGAATTCATTTGTCCAAGCGTCCGGACAAAAGGATTTCGGAAGAAATATAAAGACTCAACTAAAGGCAAAGTATGCCCATTACAGGACACATTATGTAAACAATGACGACAAACAGATAAAGGTTGATAATCTTTACAAGCAGAAAGAGTTTTATTCGTCTTTATCGGCAATGGCAGGAATATTGCCCAATTGGGATGTTTCTGTTGCATATGATTTCCAATGGAACAGTCTTGAATCAGATATGTGGGGATTTGTATGGCCTGTAAGATATACAAATATGGTTTCTGCTGCTACTGCTTTCAAATGGAAGGGGCTGAAGATGCAGGCAAGCGGTGTCGGTATTTTTGTAAATGACAAAGTAAGGGAACAGCAGGCTCCGCCTCCCAAGAATGTTTTTGTTCCGGCTTTTTTTGCTTCATACCAGCCTTTTGAAAAGCATGACTTTACATTGCGCGCTTATGTAAAGGAAAGTTTCAGAATGCCCACATTCAATGACCTGTATTATGCTGATATGGGAAATGCACAACTCAATCCGGAAACAGCTTATCAGTACAATGTCGGAACTGCATATAACAGAAAAAACAGTAAAGGCTTTTTCAGGAACATAAAGTTTCAGGGCGATGTTTACTATAATTATGTCGACAATAAGATTATTGCCTATCCCAAGGGACAGCAGTTCAGATGGACAATGCTTAATTTGGGAAAGGTTGATATAAGAGGAATTGATGTATCTGCGCAAACAACAATGGCACTATTCAGAGAACTTATGATGACGGTACGTGCCCAATATACCTATCAGAGAGCTATTGATATAACAAATCCTGAGGATAATTATTACAGGCATCAGATTCCTTATATCCCTTGGCACAGCGGTTCTGCCGTTGTAAATCTTTCATACCGTACTTTAATGTTGAACTACAGTTTTATATATGTGGGTGAAAGATACAATCAGCAGGAAAACATAAGGTATAACAATACCCAGCCCTGGTACACAAGTGACGTATCGCTTACTTACGGTTTCAGGATAAACAGGGTTTCATCAAAGGTATGTCTTGAAGTAAACAATCTGTTCAGTCAGGACTATGATGTTATCCTTAACTATCCTATGCCCAAACGTAATTACCGTGCAACTTTAACCATTGAAATATGATAAAAGACAGCAATAAGAAATACCGTCGTACCGGAGCATGCCTTTTGGTCTTTCTGTGCCTTGTATTTGTCTTTTCCTGCAGGAAGCTTGAAATAGTTGTTCCAACGGAATATGAAATAATCAGTGACAATACTTACAGCTCGTCTTCAAGTGTAAGGGGAATGTATCTGGTTAATGAGGGAAATATGGGAAGCAACAAATGCACCCTTGATTATCTTGATTATCCTACAATGCTTTATGCAAGAAATTTCTATGCTGAAAAGAATCCTAATGTTGTAAGGGAACTGGGTGATGTGGGCAATGATATACAGATTTACGGCAACAGATTGTACGTTGTAGTCAACTGTTCTCACAAAGTTGAAGTTCTTGATGCCCATACCGGAGTAAGAATCGGACAGGTTGATATACCTAACTGCCGTTATATCCGCTTTTACAGAGGATATGCCTATGTAAGTTCGTATGTAGGTCCGGTACTGATTGACCCTAATGCCCCTTTGGGAGCAGTGTACAAGGTTGATACGGCAAGTCTTGAAGTCAAGGCCAAGGTATCGGTAGGTTACCAGCCTGAAGAAATGGAAATAATTGATGATTACATGTATGTTGCAAATTCTGGCGGTTACAGAGCCGAACTGGGGTATGACAATACAATATCAGTGATAGAAATGGAAGGATTCAAGCAGGTTGAGAAGATATCTGTATCCATAAACCTTCACAGGGTAAAGAAGGACAACAGAAAACAGCTTTGGGTAAGTTCAAGAGGTGATTACAGAAATGTCAAGTCAAATCTTTTTGTACTTGCCAAAAAAAGCGGATATAACCGTATGGAAGTTATAAAGACAATGGATATTCCATGTTCTAACATGGCTGTTCATGGCGATTCAATTTATCTGTACAGTACGGAATGGAATGATTTTGCAGCCCAGAATACGGTGAGTTATGCAATAGTCAACACATTGACGCTGGAAGTTGTAAGCAGGAATTTCATTACAGACGGGACAGAAAAGGATATAACCATACCGTATGGGATAGCAGTGCACCCTGAAAACGGTGACATATACATCACCGATGCCAAAAATTATGTTTCAAGTGGTACGCTGTATTGCTATGACAGGTATGGTAAAAGGAAATGGAGTGTAAGGACAGGCGATATTCCTGCGCATATGGTATTCTTATACAAGTAGACTATGAGAGTGATTTTAAAGATAATGTTATTCGTTGTCAGTGCTTTAATACTGGCTGGATGCAAGGAGAATATACCGATGCAGAATCTTGGCATTGACGATTTCTATTACATATACAGGATGCAGAAGCTGAAGCTCAATCCTGCATATACGGGGGAGAAGTACAGGTGGATATTGCATACTGAGGATGGAAAGGACAGTATAGTTTCGGAAGACAGGTCTTATATATTCCTGTCCGAAGAGGAAGGTACATACAGCTTGAGTTTTGAGATTGTAGACAAAGAAACCCCGTATCTGCACAATTTCACTGTAAGTGTTATGCACGAGGATATTGAGTACAGCCCTTATATAAGCCGTGTATATGAATACCGTCCTGCTCCAGGACAGTTTGTAAACATCATGCCGCAGTTTGAAGAGGGTGATACCGAAGCCGATATATTGAAAAAAGCGGAAGAGTCAATTTCCGGAACAAACAATATAATGGTTTCACTTGGAGCTTACGGAGGATACATAACCTTTGGGT
Organism: uncultured Bacteroidaceae bacterium; assembly: GCA_944320965.1. Classification (GTDB taxonomy): domain Bacteria; phylum Bacteroidota; class Bacteroidia; order Bacteroidales; family Bacteroidaceae; genus Avibacteroides. The sequence goes on from CALUJO010000001.1 coordinate 76,892, forward strand.
TTGACCATACCGTAATAAACAGAAAAGGCGAGATGGATTTTCTGATAGAAGGCAATTCCTTCTATTCGGACATACCTGATTACAGCACAGATAAAGGCGGAAGTTCAGAGCCCGGAATTGTAATGGTATCAATTGATGAGAACATGAACGGTCTGCCTGATGACAAATGGTATGAACTTGCGGGCAGCGAGTATTATAAACCCACTACTTTGAAGAACTATAGCATAACCTATTACAGACCGGACAGCACCAGAAAGCCCGTACCTGATATTACCGGAGTCTTGTCGGATACTGAGTATATACCATGGTATGACAATACTGGCGACAGCGGTTTTGTTGCCAGAAACATATATCACACTCAGGATTATTATCCGAAATGGATTGATGAAGATGAACTGACATTTAGCGGGACTTTGCTTCCTGACAACGGTAAAGACGAGAGCGGTTTTGGGTCTTACTTTGTTCTGTATTCGTTTGATTGGGGATATGCCGACAATCATCCTAATGAGAAAAAGGACCTCATAAGTTTCAATATTGAATGGGCTGTTGACAGTGAAGGAAATCCTGTTCATTTGCCTGGAATAGACTTTGTCAGGGTATATACGGGTGTCAACCAGTATTGCGGCTGGCTTGGTGAGACATCAACTGAGATAAGTCATGCAAGGGATCTTCATATTCCCGAAAATTCTCTTCCTGACCCTTTAAGCAGATAAATACATTATTAACCAAACAAATATTTTTTATGCGAAAAATGAAGTTTATTTTTACAACAGTCATGGTGTCCTCAGCAATGGGACTGATGGCACAACAGTTTAAGGTTCAGGGAGTTGAGAGGAACGGATACATGTCTCCAGCTTCTGTAAATGAAGAAGTTGCAGTAAACATCAGCTTTGATGACATTGCTTATTGGGTAGGTGAAGGCGAAAACTCTTCTGCCTTGGTTGTCAAATGGGATGACAATACCGATAAAAAGACTTTGCTTGTATGGGGTTATAAGTGGTCAACACCAGAAGAAGGTACAGGTATTGCAATGATGGAAGCAATAGCAAAGGCCGATCCCAGATTTTATATGTTGACATATAGTGGAACACAGTTCGGTACTACTGTTGGCGGAATGGGTTATGACCTTGACAATGACAATGATATTGCTCTTGTATATAAAGATACAGAGTACAAACCAACTGATGGCATTGTGAATATTTCCGATTATTCTTTTGACGATTATATGGCAAAGGATACTGATGACCATTGGAATTCGGGCTGGTATAACGGATACTGGAGTTATTGGACTGCCGAGAGTACTGATGGAGTTTACGGATATGCATCGGTTGGATGTTCTTCCCGCAAGCTTGTTGACGGTTCTGTTGACGGATGGTCGTTCATGGCAGATATGAGTAACTGGAACAGTAATGACATGAGTGGTGAAGTAGAGTATGTAAAAGACCCGCAGGCTACAGAAGAACCTGTAGTTGTTGATTATACAACCGGAAGATTCATATTGAACGAGGGCTGGTTCGGGCATGAAAACTCTACATTGAATTATCTTACAAAAGATGGAGAATGGGTTTACCGTGCATTCCAAAAGGAAAATCCAGGTATGGAAATAGGTGCGACTTCACAGTTTGCCACTTTCTACGGCGATAAACTTTTCATTGTTGCCAAGCAGTCAAAAGACCCGGGAGCATCAGTGGGCGGTGGACGTCTGACTGTCTGTGATGCAAAAACTCTGAAATGTTTGAAACAGTTTGAGAATATTTCTACCGACGGTAACGGAAGTTCAAATGCCGACGGTCGCGGTTTTCTTGGTGTCAACGAAAACAAGGCGTATATTGGTTCAAGTAACGGCATTTACATATTTGATATTGCGAACCTTGAAATAAAGGGAAAGCTGACAGGTACTGAGAATGAAGGTGGCAGTGGTTATGAAAATCTGTATGGTGGCCAGATAGGTACAATGGTGAGAGTAAATGAGAATGTATATGCCGTACACCAGAAGATGGGAATTATGGTTATAGATGCTGAGGCTGATACAGTGAAGACTGTGATTGCTGGACCAGACAGTTGGGGTTACGGCTCTGTTGTTCTTTCAAAGGACGGAAATCTTTGGGCAAGTGTGTCTGCATCATCTGGAAGCGGACAGGCAGCTCCGTTCATTATGAAGATTAATCCCGAAACTTGTGATACAGTAAGGGTAAATATGCCTGAAGGCATTTATCCTCCTGCCAATTCATGGTATGCATGGACTCCTGACTGTTTTTGCGCAAGTACACAGCAGAATGTACTTTACTGGAACGGAGGTGAGAGCAGCTGGTTTAGCGGAAAAATGATATTCAAGTATGACATTGACAGCAATTCGTTTACAAAATTCCTTGATTTCAGCACTGATCCGGACAACTGGCAGATTTATGGCTGTTCTTTCAGAGTTGACCCTGTAACTGACAACTCTTTTGTTTCGCTTTACCATCAATTCTCCGACCCTACATTTGTCACAAGAGAATATGACAATCAGGGTAATCTAGTAAAAGAATACAGCATGATTTCAAACTACTGGTTCCCAAGTATTCCTGTATTCCCTGACAATGAGCTTCCTGTTGTTGCCGGACTTGAGTCTGTTAAGGTTGATTCTGCTGAACCGTTTACCATATCTCTTGCTTCTGTAGCTACTGATGCTGATAATATGCAGGCTGCAATGGTAAAGACTGTCAAGGATATATCAGACAGAGATGTTGTTGATGCTGTAATCAGAGGCGGAAATCTTGATATAATTCCTCAGGGAAAGAACGGACAGGCTGATATAACAATCGGTATCAATTCAAACGGAAAGCTTGCCGAAGCAATCGTATCCGTATATGTAGAAGAGGCTACATCAGTTGATGAAACAGAATCTTACAGGTCAATCTACTTCTATGACGGAATGATTACTGCAAATGGTTATGAGAATTATGACTTTGTCTTGTATAATGTTGCAGGTCAGAAGATTATGAACTTTACGGCTGACAGTGATATTTATTCTGTTTCTGTATCCTTGAAGTCAGGAGCATATATCCTGAAGGGAACAGACGGACAGCATAATGTTTCATTCAAATTCATATCAAAGTAAAATAGCTACTTTTCCTAAATAAAAACTTCCTGCCTTTTACCCGAAAACATTCAAGGTTTTGGTCAAAAAGGCAGGAAGTTTTTTATTAAATCATTCAAGGTTTTTGGGCAAAAATATGCGCATGTAAACCGGAATGTTATTTACCGAAATAGACTCCCATCTTGCGTCCCTGTATGATAAGGTCGTTGTCTTCGGTTACAAGTTTAAGTTTTCCGGCAACTTCGTCAAGAGGTATTGAAGTTATGTCGTTTCCTCTAAGGCATACCATTTTGCCGAAATCCTTGTTTGCAATAAGCTCAGCGGCATGGGCACCCATTCTTGTTGCAAGTATTCTGTCGTATGGTGTTGGCGAACCTCCTCGCTGCACGTATCCCAGTACGGTTTCCCTTGTCTCTATTCCTGTTTCGTATTCAATCTGCTGTGCAATATATTCGCCTGCACGTTTGGTTGATTCGTGCTGTATCCCTTCGGCTACAACGACAATTGTATGTGTCTTTCCCTTTTTTACACGGTCTATTATGATGTCTCCTATTTCCTTTATATCAAAATTCATTTCGGGCAGAAGAACAATGTCGCCGCCGCCGGCCATGCCTGAATGCAATGCTATCCATCCTGCCTTGTGTCCCATTACTTCTATAACCATAACTCTTTTGTGTGAGCTTGCTGTAGAGTGCAGTCGGTCGATTGCTTCTGTTGCAATTGATACTGCTGTGTCAAAGCCGAAAGTCTGGTCTGTGCCCCAAACGTCATTGTCGATTGTTTTTGGAACAGAGACAACGTTTATGCCTATTTCTGCAAGTTTTGCGGCAGATTTCTGCGTGCCGTTTCCTCCTATGCAGACAACCGCATCAAGTTGCATTTCATTTATATTGTTCAGGATTGTCCTGTTTCTTTCTTCCTGTTCTTCCAATGATGACTTTTTCTTGAAAGGTTTTACTCTTGATGTACCGAGTATGGTTCCACCAGAATTGAGAAGACCGGACATTGATTTCTCCGTAAGCTGTACCGTCTCTATTTCAAGCAGTCCTTGAAACCCTCCAAGGATGCCGATAACTTCCATTCCATAATGGTTAATAGCCGATTTGCATACACCTCTGATTGTGGCGTTTATTCCGGGGCAGTCTCCGCCTGATGTCAATATACCTATTCTCATAATCTTTCAGTTTAAACAATCATAGATAACAAAGTTATTGATTTTATTTTATTGCCTGTGCATTTTACAAAAGAAAACAGCGATATTTCTACCGCTGTTTTTCTTTTTTCTATATTTTGAATATTACTTCACATATTCAGCCCAGTTTGTATTTCTCATATCACCTGAACGCATGAATTCGGCATGCATTCCCAATGCTGCTGCCATATTTGACGGGATGTGTCCTTTTCCTGAAAGTTTTACATAGTCCCAAAGCAGTTCCTTATAGTCTGGATGAGCACAGTTTTCGATGATTGTCTGTGCGCGCTGTACAGGGCTCTTTCCACGCAAGTCGGCAACTCCCTGTTCTGTGATAATGATGTTTACATCGTGCTCTGTATGGTCGGCATGTGATACCATAGGAACGATAGAACTGATCTTTCCTTCTTTGGCTACTGACGGGCAAGTGAAGATTGAAATGAAGGCATTACGGGTAAAGTCGCCTGAACCGCCGATACCGTTCATCATCTTGTTACCGCATATATGTGTTGAATTTGTATGTCCGTATATGTCGGCTTCGATTGCTGTGTTGATAGTGATAAGTCCGAGTCGTCTTACTATTTCAGGGTTGTTTGAAAGTTCGGATGGTCTGAGCAGAAGCTTGTCATGGAAGAAGTCCATGTTGCTGTATATTTCGTCAAGGCATTCATTGCTTACTGAAAGTGAACAAGTACTTCCGAACTTGATACGTCCTTCGCGCATAAGGGCAATAACTGAATCCTGGATAACTTCGGTGTACATTTCAAATGCTGGTATATCCTTGTCACGGCCAAGTGCTCCTAGTACGGCATTTGCAACGTTTCCTACACCTGACTGGAGTGGAAGGAATGTTGAAGGAATGCATCCTGCTTTCATGTCGGCAGCAAGGAAGTTTGCTACGTTAAGACCGATTTGGTCGGTGATTGGGTCCGGTGCTGTAAATCCTCTTGCTTCGTCAGGCTTGTTTGTTTCTACGATACCCAGAATCTTTGCAGGGTCAATCTGAAGGTAATTAGTACCGATTCTGTCGCTTGGTTTGTAGATTGGTATTTCACGACGGTAAGGAGGATCAAGCGGTTCGTACAAGTCGTGCAGACCTTTGATTGACTTGCTTTGTGCGGCATTAAGCTCGATGATTACGATATCTGCCATACGTGCGATGGTAGGTGATATACCTACACCTGTTGTAAGGTAAACCTTTCCGTCGTCAGTAATGTCACATGCTTCGATAATAGCAACGTTTACTTTCTTGCCCATAAAGCCGAATCTTACTTCCTGTGCCATCTGTGAAAGGTGAAGGTCGGCATAGTTTACAAGTCCGCTGTTTGCTGCTTTGCGGAAGTCGGCGTTTGTCTGATAAGGTGCGCGGAAGTTAATTGCATTTGCTCTTGTCAAAACACCGTCAATAGAGTCGCCTGTTGATGCTCCGGTAAATACGTTTATCTTGAACGGATTGCCTTTTGCGTGTTCTTCTTCTGCACGTTTAGCAAGTGCGACAGATACTGCTTTTGGTGAACCTGCAGGTGTAAAACCTGAGAAGCCGACATTGTCACCATTTTTGATTACTGCAGCAGCTTCTTCTGCAGTTATTATTCTGAATGCCATATTAATTATAATTTTATATTAATTTGATTTCGTTTTGATTCATTGTGAATACTTCAAACAAATATACCTTTTTAATAAGTATGGCATGTTTAAATAATATCAAAAATAGTATTCTTCGCAGACTTTTTGTTTTTTATTTAGCGTAAAATAAAGGTTTGATGGATATTTTACTTTCATTTTGTCATTTACTCTTTGCAATATATGTAGCTTATGCATGCTTTTGCATCTGTTTTTGGTGCAAAGGCATGAAGCATTTGTTGTTTATTGTCTTTTCATGTAATGGGCACGTGTTTCTTTGTCAAGCTTTTCTATTGAATATCTGAGCATAGTTCTTGGCATGGTATGGCTGTATTTGTCCAAAAAGGAAATAAGCGTGTTCAAGTCTTTTTTTCCTGCTTCTCTCAGCATCCATCCGCATGCCTTTTGTATTAGGTCATGTTTGTCGTGCAGCAGAATGGTTGCAATGTTTATGGTGTCTTCCAGTCTTCCTTTTCTGATAAACCACATCGTACTGACTATACTGATTCGTCTTTCCCAAAGGTTGTCGCTTTCTGCCAGCTTGTATAGAATATCTTTGTCCGAGTCAAGAAGGTGTGCTCCGCAAATGTAAGGTGCAGATAAATCGACAAGGTCCCAATTGTTTATATTTTTCGTATGTTTGAGGTAGAAATCAAATATTCTGTTTTTTTCATCTTTGTCTGCTTTATTGAATTTCTGCACAAGGATTAGTAGGGCACATAACCTTTCTTCATGGATTGGGGATGTGATGAGTTCCTCCAGAGTTTCGTAGTTTGCGTTTCTGAATTCCTTTGCAATCTTTCTATTGTCCGGCACATTTACTCCGATGAATTTGTCGCCTTCTGCGTACTGTCCTTTTCCTGTCTTGAAGAAGCTGCTCAGTATTTCTATTTTTTCGGGCTTGGAGTTTTCAAGCAGTCTTTGTCTTATAATGTCTTTCATTTTGTCTGTTTCCCTAATTGCTGAGAATCGCGTATTTTCAATCAGAAAAATTTTCTGGCGAAATATACGATTCTCACGGATTATGTAATTCTCGTTAAATAGCGGTTATCGTTGCTTAAATGCTTTAAAATGACTAACAATCAATCGTCGCAACTTGTTTTTTTACTAATTTTGCAAATATATAATATATTAGTATAATAATGGATTTTAATTACGATGTAATTGTTATTGGAGCCGGACATGCCGGATGCGAAGCAGCAGCCGCGGCAGCCAATCTTGGTTCGAAGACTTGTCTTGTAACAATGGATATGAACAAGATTGGGCAGATGAGCTGTAATCCTGCAATTGGCGGGATTGCCAAAGGGCAGATTGTCCGTGAGGTTGACGCTTTGGGCGGATACATGGGACTTGTTACCGACCGCACTTCAATACAGTTCAGAATGCTTAACCGGTCAAAGGGACCGGCAATGTGGAGTCCGCGCGCGCAGTGTGACAGAAACAAGTATATATGGCAGTGGCGTGAGATTCTTGAAAATGTTCCTAACCTTCATATCTGGCAGGATACTGCAAGGGAACTTCTTGTTGAAAACGGTGAGGTAAGAGGAGTAATAACGAATTATGAAGTGACACTGAAAGCAAAGTGTGTGGTTATTACTGCGGGAACTTTTCTTAATGGTCTGATGCATGTGGGAAGAGTACAGATTCCCGGCGGTAGAGTTGCCGAACCTGCAGCCTATCATCTTACAGAGTCTATAGCAAGACATGGAGTTACTGTAGGAAGAATGAAAACAGGTACGCCTGTGAGAATAGATGCCCGCAGTGTTCATTTTGAGGATATGGAAATACAGGAAGGCGAAAATGATTTCCATCGTTTTTCATATATCAATGAAGGACCAAGAACATTGAAACAGTTGACTTGCTGGACTTGCTTTACAAATCCTGAAGTTCACAGAGTATTGAATGAAGGTTTGCCTGAATCTCCCCTTTATAACGGTCAGATAAAAAGTATCGGCCCGAGATATTGTCCGAGTATTGAAACAAAAATAGTCACTTTCCCGGACAAAGACCAGCATCAGTTATTCCTTGAGCCGGAAGGTGAGACTACAAATGAACTATATCTTAACGGTTTTTCTTCATCGCTTCCGCTGGATATCCAGTTGAATGCGTTGAAAAAGGTGCCTGCATTCAGAGATATCGTTCTTTATCGTCCGGGTTATGCTATAGAGTACGATTATTTTGATCCTACACAATTGCGACACACCCTGGAGTCCAAGGTTATCAAGAACCTTTTCTTTGCTGGACAGGTTAATGGTACTACAGGATATGAGGAAGCTGCCGGTCAAGGACTCGTTGCGGGTATCAATGCGCATATAAACTGTCATGGCGGTAAAGAGTTTGTTTTGGGCAGAGATCAGGCATATATTGGCGTACTGATAGATGATCTAGTAACTAAAGGTGTTGACGAACCATACAGAATGTTTACTTCAAGAGCTGAGTACAGAATACTTCTTCGTCAGGATGATGCTGATATGAGACTGACTCCATTGTCATATGAGCTTGGACTTGCTAAGCGTGACAGATATGATTTGATGAAATCAAAGCAAGAGGAGATTGACAGACTGTGCGGATTTATCAGTAATTACTCAATCAAGAGCCAGTATATAAATCCGGCATTGGAAGAATTGGGAACAACTCCTTTGCGTCATGGATGTAAACTTGTTGATTTGATTAGCAGACCTCAGATAACTATAAGCAATATTGCCCCTCATATTTCAGCTTTCCAGAAAGAACTTGATAAAGTCCCTGCCGATAGAAAAAACGAAATAATAGAGGCAGCGGAAATCAAAATAAAGTATTCCGGATATATCGACCGAGAAAGAATGATTGCAGATAAGAACTCACGCCTTGAAAGCATAAGGATAAAAGGCAAGTTCGATTATTCTTCTTTGCAATCTCTTTCAACAGAAGCAAGACAGAAGCTGACAAAGATAGATCCGGAGACTATAGGTCAGGCAAGCAGAATACCGGGTGTTTCCCCGTCGGATGTAAATGTTCTCCTGGTTCTTTGTGGAAGATAATAGTAATAACAGTTTTAATAAATGACATTTGTTCCACGTGAAACAAATACTTTAAGGATGGATGTCTAAATATATGATTATGAGCAAAGAAAGATTAGCAAAGAGTATTAGGAATATTCCTGATTTCCCTATCCCGGGAATACAGTTTAAAGATGTGACAACATTGTTCAAGGAGCCGGAACTGCTGCAGGAACTTTCGGATATCCTTTATGAAATGTACAAGGATAAAGGTATAACCAAGGTTGTAGGAATAGAGTCTCGTGGCTTTATAATGGGACCTGTTTTGGCAACAAGACTGGGTGCCGGATTTGTGCCGGTGCGCAAGCCTGGAAAGCTCCCTGCCGAAACTGTGGAAATCAGTTATGACAAAGAGTATGGCAAGGATACTATCCAAATCCATAAGGATGCTATTTCCGAAAATGACGTGGTTCTTTTGCATGATGATTTGCTTGCTACAGGCGGAACTATGAAGGCTGCTTGTGAACTTGTCGGTAAATTCAATCCAAAAGATGTCTACGTTAATTTCATTATAGAACTTAAAGATTTGAATGGAAGGGCTGCCTTCAATCCTTCAACAAAGATTGATTCTGTTTTGGAATTGTAATTTTTCAGTTAGAATAAATTCTGTTTATAATGTCAGATGCTTTGCATAATAGCCGACAGGATTATCTTAAAGGTATAATTGGTAATCTCCCGGAGACTCCGGGAGTGTACCAATATCTTGATTCAAATAATGTTGTTATATATGTCGGCAAAGCCAAAAATCTGAAAAGGAGAGTGAGTTCTTATTTTCGAAAGGACGTAAAGACACTTAAAACCTCCATTCTTACCACAAAGATTTATGACATTAAATATATTGTTGTAAATACTGAAGAAGATGCCCTCCTGCTTGAAAACAACCTGATAAAAAGATATAAGCCCAGATATAATGTATTGCTGAAGGATGACAAGACATATCCTTCAATATGCGTGTCAAACGAGTATTTTCCACGTATATATAAGACAAGGAAGATTATCCGTTCTGCAGGGACATATTTTGGTCCTTACAGCCATCAGCCGTCAATGCTTGCAGTATTGCAGCTGATTAAGAAAATGTATCCTGTACGTACATGCAAACTGAATCTGACTCCTGACAATATAGCCCGAGGAAAGTTTGGTGTGTGCCTGGAGTATCATATAAAAAACTGCAAGGGCCCGTGTGTTGGAAAGTATTCGCACGAAGAATATATGCGTGATATTGCAGATATAAAACAGATACTGAAAGGCAATACCCAGGAAATAAAACAGGGACTTGTTGAAAGGATGAACGATTATTCTTCACGTCTTTTGTTTGAGGATGCTCAGGCAATGAAGGAAAAAATAGAGCTTATTGACAATTACAGGTCAAAATCAGAGGTGGTAAGCAATATCCTGAACAACATAGATGTCTTTTCTATTGAGGAAAGCTTGAGCGGAAAAGAGGCGTATATAAACTATCTTCATGTTACAAACGGTTGCATTAATCAGGCATTTACTTTTGAGTATAAGAAGCGACTTGAGGAAACAAAGGAAGAACTCCTTTCTCTTGGTATAATAGAGATGCGCGAGAGATACAAAAGTATGTCACGAGAGATTATCGTACCGTTTGAAATAGATATGGAATTGAACAATGTTACGTTTACAATTCCTCAGAAAGGTGACAAGAAAAAGCTGCTTGATTTGTCTATTCTGAACGTGAAACAGTATAAAGTCGACAGGCTTAAACAGGCAGACAAACTGAATCCGCAGCAGAGATATACGCGTGTTTTGAAAGAACTTCAGGATGCATTGAAACTTGAGAAACTGCCAGTTCAGATAGAGTGCTTTGACAATTCAAACATACAGGGAGCGTCGGCAGTTGCTGCATGCGTAGTTTTCAGAAACGGAAAGCCGGCTAAAAATGAATACAGGAAATATAATATAAAGACAGTAGTCGGACAGGATGATTATGCTTCCATGCGAGAAGTTGTTTATCGCCGTTACAGTAAGTTTATAGAAGAGAACACTCCCCTGCCCGACCTTATTATTGCTGACGGAGGAAAGGGACAGATGGAAGCAATTCGTCAGGTTGTCGAGGACATGCTCGGTTTGTCTATCCCGATTGCCGGGCTTGCCAAGGACGGAAAGCACCGTACATCTGAGCTTCTGTTCGGATTCCCTCAGGTTGTTATTGGCTTGAAACAGACAAGTGAGCTTTTTCATCTTCTGACAAGAATACAGGACGAAGTTCACAGGTTTGCGATTACATTCCACCGTGACAAGCGAAGTAAGCAGCAGATTCATTCTGAGCTTGATGATATAAAAGGAATAGGAGCAAAGACAAAAGAAGCGCTTATTAAGGTGTTTAAGAGTGTAAAACGCATAAAATCAGCTTCTTATGAAGAACTTACAGAAGTGGTAGGCAATGCAAAGGCCAAAATACTTCAAGAATACTTTTCAAAGCAATTATAGAATAACGGATTTTTGTATATTTGTAGAATATGAGAGTTGTTATACAGAGAGTAAAGTACGCATCGGTTACAATAAACGGTAAAGTAAAATCTGCCATAAAGAACGGTATGATGGTTCTTGTTGGAATTGAAGATGCCGACACGGATGCAGATATTGACTGGCTTAGCAAGAAGCTGGTCAATATAAGGATTTTTGATGATGAAAACGGAGTAATGAACAAATCTGTTATAGATACAGGGGGAGACATACTTATTGTAAGTCAGTTTACGTTGCACGCATCGACAAAGAAAGGCAACAGACCTTCGTATATAAAGGCATCAAAACCGGATTTCGCAATCCCTATGTACGAGAAATTCTGCTCCCGTGTAGCAGAAGATCTTGGTAAGGAAATATATACAGGAGAGTTCGGTGCAGACATGAAATGCGAGCTTCTGAATGACGGACCGGTGACTATTATCATAGATACTCAAAACAAAGAATAAAGGTATTGCCTATGACTATAAAGGAAGCGCAGGAAAGAGTAGATTCCTGGATAAAGGAATATGGAGTAAGATACTTCAATGAGCTTACCAACATGGCTGTTTTGACCGAAGAGGTAGGAGAGCTTGCAAGAATCATGGCGCGTAAATATGGCGAACAGTCTTTCAAGGAAGGCGAAAACCAGGACCCTTCCGAGGAAATGGCAGACATTCTTTGGGTATTGATTTGCCTTGCAAACCAGACAGGAGTAGACCTTACGGATGCATTGCAGAAGAGTTTTGACAAGAAGACCAACAGAGACAAGAACAGACATATTAATAATCCAAAATTAAAGTAATTATGGAACATAATCATAATAGTGCTGAGGAAATGAGCAAATACGACAAAGCTCTTTCACTTTACAAGACAAATATATCTGACGACGAAGTCAAGTCAGCTGTAAATAAAATTCTTTCTGAGAAAGTGGCAGAAAACAATACATTGGATGTAAATAAATTTTTATTCAACTGTATTGATCTTACTACATTAAAAACTACAGACAGTGTTGAAAGCGTAATGAAATTTACGGAACGTGTCAATGACTTTGCCGAAAAATATGTTGACCTTCCAAACGTTGCTGCCATCTGTGTTTATCCGAATATGGCAAAAATCGTACATGACACTTGTGAAGTTGAGTCAGTAAAACTGGCATGTGTTGCAGGAGGCTTCCCTTCTTCTCAGACATTTGTCGAGGTAAAGACTGTGGAAACCGGACTTGCCATTCATGACGGTGCTGATGAAATAGATATTGTCATTTCAGTTGGCGAATTCCTTTCAGGGGACTATGAAACAATGTGCGATGAAATAGAGGAAATAAAGGCGGTTTGCGGTGAAAAACACCTTAAGGTTATTCTAGAAACAGGCGCTTTGGGCTCAATGGAAAATGTAAAGAAAGCCTCAATTCTTGCCATGTATTCCGGTGCAGATTTCATAAAAACTTCAACAGGAAAGCTGGAACCTGCCGCTACTCCCGAGGCTGCTTACGTTATGTGTCAGGCTATAAAAGAGTATCATAAAAAGACCGGAAGAAAAGTCGGTTTCAAGCCTGCTGGAGGCATTAATACTGTTACAGATGCATTGAACTACTATACAATAGTCAAGGAAGTGCTTGGCGAGGAATGGCTGAACAATGAGCTGTTCCGTCTGGGAACAAGCCGTCTGGCAAATCTTCTGCTTTCTGAAATAGTAGGTGAAGAAGTGAAATTCTTCTGATAATATAATAGAGCAAGGGAAATGGCCTCTCCCCTGCTCTTTTTTTATTTTTTCCCGAACATTTTACGTTTACTGTTGTTATATGTATTATAATAAATACAGATTATGCCTCTAAACGAATTGATAAAACAGATTTTCAGCCAGAATGTTTCTCATTCTGTGCGAAAGGGATATATTGAGCCTGCTATGCCCAGTACGGATTATGAACTCAAGATGCTTGAGTATATATATAATTCACCTATTATTGTATCATTGCAGAAAGATGAATTTATCATGGATTTGCAGCGTTTCAGGCGTATTCTGAAAGGATTGGGGATAATTGGAGGCAGGTCTTCAATCAACTATCTGAATGCGGTTAAAACAAACGGAAATCGTATTTCAATTCAGGAGAAAACGACAAGCCTGTATTTGAACGGTGAAACAGTTGTTGATGACGGTACAAAAATCTGGAAAAGAACCTTTGATTCATTGGCAAGTATCATTGAAAGGGCAGGTTTGGGCAAGTTCGGGATTGAGGAATTTACTACTGCAGGTATAGTATATGATATGGTTATTATATTTTATGTAGCTACTTTAAGCTTTATCGTAGGCTATATTTCCGTTATTGATTACAAGCGTTATACAACATATGTCATGAATATCTGCCACGGGATATTCGTTTCCAGAAATTCTTTCTATAAAAGTTATCTTGTAGGCAAGGGCCTGTCAAAAGTCAACGGCCACGATTTTGAGAAATCTGTCCTTGTTATTGCCGGAGTTTTGGGCGGTACCAAATAAAAAAGCCCTGCGGTGTTGGTTGCAAGGCTTTGGCTTTATTCTTGAAGATACTTATTCTTTTTTAATGATTTCTACTGTAAATGTAGTCAACGTATAGGTCAAGTGATTTGCGGATTTCCACATCCTTTATGTTTTCGGTGAATGAATGTGCTTTCTCTATATATTTTTCAATTGTCTTTTCGGCATATTCTATACCGCCTTTGTCCTTTGCAAATTCAATCATCTCCTGTATTTCACTTTCGGTAGCACTACCCTGCTTTATTCTGTTGGCTATTGAAATGATATGTTCATTGCCATATTTGTTTATTGCATAGAGTGCAGGCAGTGTAAGCTTGCATTCCTTCATGTCGTTACCGGTAGGCTTTCCTATTTTATTGCTGTCAAAATAGTCGAAAATGTCATCTTTTATCTGAAATGCAATACCAAGATTCAGACCGAAATCCTTGCATTTTTCTATGTATTCTTTTGTTGCATTTGCCGAGATTGCAGCGCATTCGCAACATGTAACAAACAGTGATGCCGTTTTCTTTGATATAATTTCAATGTATGTTTCCTCGGAGAAATTTATGGACTGGCTGTTGTAAAGCTGAAGCAGCTCGCCTTCCGACAATGCCTTGCCAAGATTGGATATGGATTCTACTATTTCAGAACTTGCTGTTTTTGCGGCATGCAGCAGTGCGTTTGAAAGAATATAGTCGCCCGATAGAATTGCAACCTTGTTCCCGAAAGCCTTGTTTATTGATGCAAGCCCTCTTCTTTCCGAACTTTCGTCAACAACATCATCATGTATCAGACTTGCCGTATGAAGCAGTTCAAGGGATATCGCAGAGTGATAGCTCTTGTCATTCAGGCACCCCAAACCTTTTGCCAGCAATAGAAGCAGTGTGGGACGCATCATCTTTCCCTTGCTTTGCAGCAGGTGCGAGAATACGTTGTGCAATGTTTCGTTTGATGATTTAAGCGTATCATCAAACATTTTGCCAAACTGCTCCAGTTCTTCTGTAATCGGGTTTGTTATTGATAACTTTATGTCCATTCTCCAACTTTTGATGCACAAAAGTAGTAATAAAATATCATATCACATATTTTTTTATAACTTTACAAGATTATATAATATAGTCTTACTTATGAATGAAGAAAGAAAATTGTTTTTGCTTGATGCTTATGCTTTGATTTACAGGGCATATTTCGGATTAAGCAAGATGCCAAGAATAAACAGTAAAGGGTTCAATACTTCTGCCGTACTGGGCTTTGTTAATACGCTTGAATATGTGCTTAACAAGGAAAATCCTACCCATATCGGTGTTGCGTTTGATCCTGCCGGTCCGACATTCCGCCACGAGATTTTCAAGGAATACAAGGCACAGCGTGAGGCAACACCTGAAGTGATAAAGGAATCTGTTCCAATTATAAAGGATATAATAAAGGCTTATAATATTCCGATTCTTGAAGTGCCGGGATATGAAGCCGACGATGTTATCGGTACATTGGCAGTTCAGGCACGCGAACAGGACATAACAACCTATATGATGACTCCCGACAAAGACTATGGACAGATTGTAGGCGGATGTGTGTATATGTATCGCCCTAAGTTCGGAGGCAACGAGTTTGAAGTTTTGGGTACTGAAGAAGTAAAGGCTAAGTTTAATATTACCGAAACTTCACAGGTGATAGATATGCTTGGCCTCATGGGCGACAGTTCAGACAATATCCCGGGTTGTCCTGGTGTCGGCGAAAAGACGGCTCAGAAACTGATTGCAGAATTTGGCAGTATTGAGGGATTGCTTGAAAATACTGATAAGCTTAAAGGAGCATTAAAGAAAAAGGTTGAAGAGAATGCCGAGCAGATAAGGTTCTCCAAATTCCTTGCAACCATCAAGACTGATGTTCCTTTGACTCTTGACATGGAAAGTCTTGCCCGTGTTGAACCGGACAGTTCGGCATTGCGCAGTATTTTCGAAGAAATGGAGTTCCGGACACTTATCAGCAGAATGTTCGGTGAGCAGAAAGTGGAAGTTAAAAAAACTGCTCCAACCCAACCTTCTCTGTTTGACATATTCCCGACTGAGGAGCAGAAAGAAGAGAAATATTCAAATCTCACGAGTTACAATAAGCATGTTCAGAAGTATAAGTTGCTTGAAAATCAGAAAGATATTGATGATTTTCTTCAATATTTCCTTACAAAGCAAACTTTCAGTCTGGATACGGAGACCTCAGGTACTGACCCGATGACTGCAGATATCGTAGGAATGAGCTTCTCATGCCGCAAAAACGAGGCGTATTATGTTCCGGTTCCTGCCGACCGTGAGAAAAGAAAGGAGTTGCTTGAAAAATTCCGTCCGTTAGTGGAAAATCCCGAAACTCTCAAAGTCGGACAGAATATAAAGTATGACATGATAATTTTAGAGCGCAACGGATTGAAAGTTCGTGGACCGATTTTCGATACAATGATTGCGCATTATGTTCTGCAGCCTGAGCTTCGTCACAATATGGACTATCTTGCCGAGGTCTATCTCAAATATAAGACAATCCACATCGA
This sequence comes from uncultured Bacteroidaceae bacterium, assembly GCA_944320965.1. Classification (GTDB taxonomy): domain Bacteria; phylum Bacteroidota; class Bacteroidia; order Bacteroidales; family Bacteroidaceae; genus Avibacteroides. Next base: position 93,322 of record CALUJO010000001.1, read on the forward strand.
GGAGCTTATCGGTGAAAAAGGCAAGAACCAGAAAAATATGGCAGACCTCTCCCCTGCCCTTGTCTATGAATATGCGGCAGAAGATGCCGACATAACTTTGCAGCTGAAAGCAGTCCTTGAAGAAGAACTGAAGAAAAGCGGTTCGTTTGATCTGTTCAATGAAATAGAGATGCCGTTGATTCCTGCATTAGTCCGAATGGAAATGAACGGTGTGCGTATAGATACCGAATCGTTGAAAGGCTCGTCAGAAGTTTTCACCAACAGGATGCGTGAGATTGAAAAGGAAGTATATGAGCTTGCCGGCGAGGAGTTCAACATTTCATCGCCCAAGCAGGTGGGAGAAATTCTGTTCGAGAAAATGAAGATTTCCGACAAGGTAAAGAAAACGAAGAGCGGACAGTACTCCACTTCCGAGGAAGTTCTTGAAAGTTTCCGTTCAAAACATATAATTGTTGAGAAGATACTTGAGCATCGCGGTCTGAAAAAACTGCTCAGTACCTATATTGATGCATTGCCAAAGCTGATAAATCCGGAAACCGGAAAGATACATACTTCTTTCAATCAGGCTGTAACTGCTACGGGACGACTAAGTTCTAGTAATCCGAACCTGCAGAATATTCCTATCCGCGATGATAACGGCAAGGAAATAAGAAAAGCATTCATACCGGATGAAGGAGAAGTTTTCCTGTCTGCCGACTATTCGCAGGTTGAACTCCGTATAATGGCACATTTGAGCGGTGACGAGAATATGATCGAGGCCTTCAATTCGGGCGAGGATATACATGCTTCAACAGCCTCAAAGGTCTATAATATTCCGCTTGCCGAGGTGACAAAGTCAATGCGAAGCAAGGCTAAAACAGCCAATTTCGGCATTATTTACGGTATATCAGCCTTCGGTCTTGCCGAGAGGATGGGAGTTGACAGAAAGGAAGCCAAGACGCTTATAGACGATTATTTCCGTACCTATCCGCAGATACGCGAGTATATTGACAACAGCATTGAGAAGGCACGTCAGACAGGTTATGTGGAAACCGTATTTCACCGCCGCCGTTATCTTGCCGACATAAATTCAAAGAATGCCGTTGTGCGTGGTGTTGCCGAACGAAATGCCGTAAACGCGCCTATCCAGGGGAGCGCTGCCGACATAATAAAGGTTGCAATGGCAAGGATACACCGCCGTCTAGAAGAAGGTGGCTTCCGTGCCAAAATGATTCTTCAGGTGCATGACGAACTAAACTTCAGTGTACCTCAGGATGAACTTGAACAGGTAAAGAATATTGTCGTGAATGAAATGCAGAATGCCTACAGCATGCGAGTACCGCTAATTGCCGATTATGGCGTAGGCTCAAACTGGCTGGAAGCACATTGATTGTGATTTTACAGTCTGTTAATAATTGGTATTTTGTTGCAGATTGAAATAAGTCCGATGTTATTCCTATGGTTTTAACAGGATATTTGGCAGTTTGTTTCTTAAGAATATAATGCCGGTCAAAAACATAGAATATATTGTACGAATATATAGAACGTTTTGCCCAAAAAGATTAAACATTTTCATCAGAAACATTTAATCTTTTTGGGCAAAATCTTTGTATGTTTTAGTTTTTAACTTGATATAAAAAATATCAATTTGTAAATAAAATATATATATTTATTATATTTGTCCATTGAATAAAATAATCAAGATGCACAGATTTCATAAATATTTATTTTTTATAATTTTATTAATTACAGGAATTGTCCCTTTAAGGGCATTGGAACAGACGAAAATTAATTGGTCAGATTCAATAAGAGTATTGCTTGACAGTGCCGATGTTACATCAAGACAAAATCTTTTCCGTAATGCTGAAATAATAATTGATTCAGCTGAAACAATTTTCAAAAGAATAGATTATCCGGAAAACAGTACAGCTGAACTGAAAGACTTGTATTTCAAGATGCAGAGTATGAATGCATGGATAAAGACTCTATGTGAGAAATATTCAGAAGCTGAACCGATATATTTCAATATACTGAAGGAGTTGCCTGATACGGCATATCATGAAATATCTGAAGTATATATGCAGATTTCCTCATTGTATGGAATGCAGAAATTGTATGAAAAATCTAAAACCTATGCTTTAAAGGCCCTTGAATATGCCAACTTGCTTAATGATACGGAACTTATTTTCCATGCAAGATCAAATTTGGGAGATATTTATTTCTACACCAAGCAGTATGACAAGGCATTGGCCGAGTATCATGAGGTAAGGAAACTGTCAATAATGTTGAAAAAATATGATGCCATATCTTTGGGAAACCTGGCATTGGCATATCATTACCAGAACAAGATTGACATTGCGGAACAGTATTATAAGGAAGCTCTGCAGATAGCCGAGAATGAAAATTCGATTGTATTTTCAATAATACTTCCGGAATATTGCAAGCTTTTGGTTTCAAAAGGGGATAAAATAAAGGCAAGGCGGCTTGCTTCAAAGGCGATAAAGGATGAACGTAATCTGCAGAAAAGCGATTATAACCTGATTTTGCTTAATGTTCTGGCACAGACCGATGATGCCTACAGGCCTGTAATTATATCTGTGTCAATATGTGTCGCTATTATCATTATTGCGCTGATTATAGTTGTTTTAAGGCTTTTCAGAATAAAAAAGAAAAGGCTTGCAGATATTGAATATATAGGCAAGCTTGAGAGCCAGATAGAGGATATGGAGAAAAATATCAGCGCTGGTGGCAATGATAAAAATGAAACATCAAACGAACAGAAAGGGCTTACGTTTCTGGCTTTGTCTGATTCTATTCCTGATATGATGCAGCTTATTCAGCAAATAAAATATTCTGCTGGAAATAAAACTGAAGTTGTTGATAAGGTAAAGTCGCTTGAACAAATAATAGCTCCATTCAACGAGGACAAGATTAAGAAGGAGATATCACAGTTCCTTGAGCAGGAAAGTCTTTTGGGAGTGAAATTAAAGAAGGCTTATCCCGATTTAAACTTGTCCGAAATTAAATTATGTATAATGATAAAGGAGGGCTTGAGCACAAAAGAAATAGCGAATGTTACCAACAGAACTGTCAGGGGAGTTGAGAGTGCAAAGTTCCGTATGAGAAAAAAAATGAATCTGACATCACAAAAAGATATATATGATTGTCTTTTGGAGTTGGAAAGCAATAATCAGTAGCGTTTTTTATAATATATTGAAAACCAGCGGGTATTTCATTTCTTGCGTACATTTGAAGTAGAAAAATTTTATTTTTAAAGTATAATTGAAGAAAAATATTGTTGTTAGTGTCGTTGTAATTTTAAATATTTGTGATAAGGATAGTGCTGTTGATTAGGGGTGAATAGTTTTTCTGCAGATTTATATATTCTGAAAAACTGTGTTTAAAAACACTGAATATCTCTTTAAATAATATCTGTAGTGCATTTTGATTATTATGAAAAACAAACCTTATAAACATTAATAGTATGAGAAAATTTTTATCACTTTTTATTTTAGTGGCTATGATGTTGGCAGGTTCTACGCTATATGCACAGAACAGTAGAACTTTCAGTAATGGATTTCGATCCACTTTATCCAGTGATGACAACTACAGTAAGGCACAGCCTGTAACCATTAAAGCTCCTCTTTCCGTAGAAAATACAAATGATGAGGAAGAACCTATGAAGCTTTATGGAATGCTTACACAACGTAATTCTTGGAATGACAATGTAGCTCCAGCTGCATATGGAATGTATTCTTTTGATGTGGTATCGGACCCTTCAAAATTGAATTTTCAGCCATTGTTTCTTGATGCACGAATGATTGCAACAAACAGTGGTGTTTATATTGACGGTAAGTTTTATCTGTTTTACGCAAAGTATAATGATTATTCACTTTTGGAAAGCCTGACTTTGCTTGAGTTTGATGCTGAAAAGGGAAATGTGACGAAAGAAACGACTGTAAAAGGTGCAAGTAAGAGTGATGTTCCTTATTCTTTGGCTTATGACCCTACAACAGCTGCAACATATGGTTATGTTCAGGACAGAGATGAAAATTATATGCCTGTAGATGTATTGGTAAAAGTTAATATGGAAGACGGAACTGTTGAAAAAATCGGAACATTGAGTGATACTTTCTTTGGGCTTGCTTTTTCTCCTACAGGTGTCTTGTATGGAATTTCTGATAAAGGTATGTTGAAGACTATTGACAAGAAAACAGCACAATCAACGTTAATCGGTGATACAGGATTCCAGCCTATGTTCAATCAGTCAGCAACTATTGACAGAAAATCTGGTGACATGTATTGGGCTTATTACGGTTGGAAGGTTGGCAAACTGCTGAAAGTAAACCTTGCAGATGCGACAACAACTGAGATATGTTCTTTCCCTGATGGAGAAAATATTATAGGTTTGCATTCAAGAACAAAGGCTGCCAATGAGGGCGCTCCTGGTGAAGTTACTGATGTCAATGTTAGATTCCAGGCTCCTGGAAGTATGAATGCCGTAGTTAGCTGTAAGGCTCCTACTGTAAGGTTTGACGGTTCAGAATTGTCTGATAATATGACAGTCAAAGTATATATCAATGATGAGCTTGCAGGTTCTGCAGATAATATAGCTCCTGGTACTTTTGCTGATATTCAATGTACTTTTGCTGAAGAAGGCTTTTCACGTGTCAGTGTTTCTGCTGCAATAGGATCAGAAGAAGGTCCTAAGACTACTGTTGAAACATTTGTGGGTATTGATAACCCTCAGGGCGTTTCAAATGCGCATCTTGATTTGAATTCTGAAACAGGCGAGTATATCTTGACTTGGGATGCTCCGGGTGAAATTGGTGCAAATAATGGTCTTATAAATATTGAAAATCTTACTTACCGTGTTATTGCTTATCCTTCTTGTAAAGTAATAGCAGAAGATCTGAAGGAAAGAACTGTAAGCGGCAAGGTTGAAGGTAATGAATTGAACAATTATTTCTTTGGTATTGTTGCAAAGGCAGATGGAAAGGAAAGTGTTGAAGTTGAATCTAACCGTGTTATATATGGTGATGCAGTGAGAGTTCCGTTCAATGAGGACTTTGAAACAGATATGTCATGGGAACTTTATACAGTTAAAGATGCAAATGATGACGGATTTAGCTGGACTTTGGAAAACGGAAGAGCTTCATATCAGGGAAGACAATGTCCTAATAAGGCTGATGACTGGTTGTTTACACCTCAAATTAAGATGCGTAAGGATGTTACTTATACACTTTATGTTTCATTTGACGGCGGATATTGGCAGACTGAAAGCTTCAAGATTATAGCTTCTCCTGGTACTGATTTGACTAATCCTAACATTGAAGTATTGTATAACAAGACAGAAGAATTTGTTTACCAACAGATTGCTGTTGAATATACTCCTAAGAATGACGGTAATTTCTATTTTGGATTCCAGTGCTATAGTAATGCAAATATCAGAGGTATCAGTATAGACGGATTCAGTATAACTGCAAGTGCATTGCAGGAAGCTCCTGGCGATGTTGAAAATATTGTAGTTACTCCTGCTGCTGAAGGAAAGCTTGAAGCAACTGTTCAATTTACAGCTCCAACCAAGACTGTAGCAGGTAATACACTTGCTGATGATGTTATGACATCTATTGCAATATATCGTGACGGAGAGTTTGAACCTATAAAAGTATTTGATTCTCCAGAGGTTGGACAACAATACGAATATGTTGATAAAGAAGCTATTCATGGAACGAATGTTTATAAGATTGTTTCTTATAGTGAAGAAGGAAACAGTGCCGGTGTAACTGGAAGCGCATGGATAGGTGAAGACTATGCGGATGAACCAAACAACTTCTCTGCAGTAATAAACAAGGATGAAAAATTTGTTGAATTTAATTGGACTAAACCGACAAAAGGTTTGCATGACGGATATATCAATGAGGCAGAAATGACATATACATTGATGTTCATTGTTCCGGAATTGACAGAAGACTATATCCTTATAGCTCAGAATTTGAAGGAAACAACTTATGTGGACAGAGAAGCTACAATTAACTTCCTTGATATGAAAGACCAGTATGATATAATATTTGTTGTTGCTGCTGTTACAACTGCCGGAATGGGTAAACCTGCATCAGTTTCAGGTTCTACAGGTGATGCATATGGAATACCTTATTGGGAATCATTCTCCAATGGATATCTGACCACAGCACCTTGGACATATTATGTTATAACAGAGACTAATAAGGACTCATGGTTGTTGGTTGATGACTCAAATTCTCCTTTCGGAATAACTTCTTATGATGCTGACAACGGATTTGCAATGTTCTATCAGGAACAGTGTGATGCTGAAGCACGATTGGTTGGTCCAAGAATTAATCTTGCAGGTACTCAGCAGCCTATTTTGAGGTTATACATGTTCCATGATATCACTGTTTCAAAGAATAGTAATCTGCAGATTGAGGTAAGAAAAGAGTCTGACAGGGATACATTTATAAAGGTTGGTGAGCCAATACTTGTAAATAACGGAAAATACGGCTGGACAGGACATGAACTTCCATTGGAAGAATATAAGGAAATAGGTGAATTCAGAGTATCATATCATGGTACTGCAGAAAAAGGTGTTGATTTCTATATTGATAATATTTCTATCAATGAGGCTGGTGAATGGGATGGATATCCTAGTGTTTCAGATCTTAAAGCTTCACGTGATGGTAGTAACATGGTTCATCTGCAATGGTCTGAACCAAGTAATGAATCTGCTTTTGAAATACTTGGATATGACGTATATATGGATGGTCAGAAAATAAATAGTGAAACCATAACAGAATTGAACTATGATTATCAGTTGACAGACAATAACGCTCACAAGTTTACTGTAAGAACAGTGTGCTTGTATGGAGAATCTTTGGAATCAAATGAAGCTCAAATAGGCGAAGTTGGAATCGCAGACGGTATGACTGATATGATGATTGTATATAGTGTTGACGGACAGATTATATTGAACAACTGCAATGGTGAGTTTGTAAATATATTCTCTGTTGACGGAAAACAGATTTATGCAGCTGTTGTTGATGTTGATGCAGTAATCAGTGCAGAAGAAGGTGTATATATCGTTAAGGCAGGAGAACATTTGTTCAAGATAATGGTAAAATAATTTGAGAAATTGTATGTCCGGCAAATCGCCGGACATACTTTTAAATTTAATATTATGAAGAAGTTTTTTTTATTGGCTTTTGCTTCAGCTTTTGCAATGTATGCGAATGCCCAGATGCTTAAAGCAGAAAGCGTAGAATCAGAATATATTGCATATCCTTCGATTGCTTCATCAACGGAAGATGTCGATAATCAGTACATTCCTTGGGGATATTGCATTGATAATATACAGTATAGTATTGGGGTGAATGAAGAATGTACAATGTCCGCTGCCATATTGATAAACAGGGATGATATGAAGGACTACAAGAATGCTGAGATTGCCGGTATCCGTATCGGATTGGCAAATACATCTAAGAGTGTCTCTGTTTTTATGAAAACTGGCAACGCTGACAATATTTCTTTTGAGCTTCCTGATGTAGTTAAAAAGAATGTCGGAAATAAGGGAATGGGGTTTCATGATATTATTTTTGATAGTCCTCAGAAAGTTACTGATAATTATTTGATTATTGGTTATACAGCAACAGGAACTAACAATATCGGTTATGATGGTGGTACTACGCATCCTGACGGATGTTATGTATGTTTAAATGGTGAGTGGGGAAATCTTTATGAAAATGCTTCAACGAATGGATGGGGATCATCTTGTATCCAGCTTTTGCTTTCGGGTGATGACCTGCCTGAAAGGGAAATGAAAATGGAAAAAATACTCACTAAGAATGTTGAGCAGAATAAGAATTTTGTGTTGACTGGTATTGTTACTAATATGACCAGGACTCCTGTAAGCAATTATCAGCTAAGTTATTCTGTAAATAACGGAAAAACCTTTACGCAAACCATTGAATGCAATATTGAGGCAATGCAGGCTGATACTTTCAATTTGGAAATGCAGGAACCGTTGAAAAAGATTGGTTCAAATGCCATAATGGTTAAAATTGACTATGTAAACGGTGAAGAAGATTCTGATATTAGTAATAATGTTATTGTACATTCAATTAATTGTATTGAAGAAGGTTGTTATTATAAAAGAAATATGGTCTTGGAGGAATCAACGAGTGTGTATTGCGGATATTGCCCTAAAGGTATTGTAGTTATGCGTTCTTTGAAAGAGAGATTCCCTGACAGGTTTATAGGTATTGCTATACATTCTTCATCTATGGGTAGCGACCCGATGGTAGTTTATGATTATGATGATAATATTAATAACGTATACGATTCAAACGGGCTTCCAAACTGCATAATGAACAGATTGAGTGAATATCAGGGTGATCCTATGTTAATAGAATTGGATTTGGATGAAATTCTTGATAAATTTGAGCTTGCAGATGGAAATATATGGTTTAAATCAGTATCTGATTTGGTTGATGACAAGATTAATGTGTCTGTAAATGCAAAATTTGCCAAGAATAATGACCGTGCAGACTATAGAATAGCTTTCGTTTTGCTTGAAAATCAGGTTGAATCAGACATTCCTCAGTTGAATTATTTTAGCGGAGGAGGTTCAGATGGCGGTATGGGAGGCTTTGAAAATCTTCCTAATAATGTTTATATGCCTTTTGATGATGTTGCACGTGGTATTTGGGACTTTGAAGGTATTGGTGGCAGTCTGCCTGAAACAATTGTCAAGAAAGAGGTATATGGATACGAGACAACTCTTGATTTAAAGGGAAAGAGCGCTATCTATCAGAACAAGGATAATCTTGAAGTTGTTGCAATGATTATAGATTTCTATACAGGTGAAATAGTAAATGCTGCTAAAGCTAAATTAAACAGCTCTACAGGCTTTGAAAGTATTGAAAATAATGATGTATATGCTGTTGCAGAAGACGGCAGAATCAATGTTTATGGACGTTATGACAAGATTGAAGTATTCAACCTTAACGGTATGAATGTTGCAAATGAAGGTCTTGAAAACGGTATTTATATAGCAAGAATAACTGTTGGCAATAATGTTTTGGTAAGGAAAGTTATTGTAAGATAAGCTATTTTAAAACCTAAAATTAAAATATATTTTATAGTAAATAAAATATCCCGTCATTGTTGTGTGACGGGATATTTTTTGCCTTTTAGTTACTTTATTCCCCTGATTTCCAATGTTTTAGTGATTAATTGCAGCTGTAATATAAATATCTGGAAAATATCTCAGTAAATATATTCTTTTATTTGTTCAAATCCAGCATCTCTTCAATGATTGTGCGGTTATTGCTCAAGCGGGGAACCTTATGCTGTCCGCCAAGTTTTCCTTTGTTTTTGAGCCAGTCGTTGAACAGTCCTTTCCTTGCTACAACTACTTCCAGCTGCTGCAGTGTGATATTGTTTGAACGTTTTGCTTCATAATCGGAATTAAGCGTTTTAAGTGCGTCGTCAAGGCTCTTTGCAAAATGTTCGATAGAATCCGGCATATTGGTAAATTCAATAAGCCACTGATGGCGGCATTTGCCGTTATTGTCCATAAATACAGGTGCGGCAGAGTATTCTAGTACGGTAGCACCGGTCTCTTTGCATGCTTTTGCAAGTCCTTTTTCGGCATTGTCTATGATAAGTTCTTCGCCAAATGCATTAATGAAATGCTTGGTTCTGCCAGAAATCTTGAACTTATATGGATTTTTTGATGTAAATATTACAGTATCGCCTATTATATATCTCCACAATCCACATGATGTTGAAATAACAACTGCATAGTTCTTTCCCAGTTCAACTCCCCACAACGGCACTGCCTGCGGATTTTCCTTGTCAAACTGGTCCATGGAAATGAACTCAAAGAATACGCCATAGTCAATCATAAGCAGCATATCCTGTATTGAGAGGTCATTCTGTATTCCAAAGAACCCTTCGGATGCATTGTAAGTCTCTACATAATGCATCTTGTCGGACCTTATAAGTTCCTCATATTGCTTTCTGTATGGTGTGAAATTGACTCCGCCGTGGAAGAAAACCTCAATATTAGGCCATATATCAGCTATATTGTTTTTGCCTGTAAGTTCAAGTACACGTTTCAGAACGACAAGCATCCATGACGGAACTCCTGAAAGATTGGTAACATTTTCGTTAAGTGTTCCTTCAGCAAGTTTCTCTATTTTCTCTTCCCAATTGCCCATAAGTGCAACTTCCTTGCTTGGAACGCGCAAAAAGTTTACTAATGGATTGATATTCTGCATCAGTACAGCCGAAAGGTCCCCTACCCTGCTGTTGTCCGGGTTTGGCTGTTTGTTGAAACTTCCTCCCAAAATAAGTCCTTTTCCTGAGAAAAACTGACTGTCAGGATTCATTCCAAGGTATATGGAAACACAGTCTGTACCTCCTCTGTAGTGTATGTCTTTCAAACCTTCATCACTTACCGGGATGAACTTACTTTTGTCATTTGTCGTTCCTGATGATTGTGCATACCATTTAATGTCAGAATGCCACAAAACATTCTTTTCGCCATTGCGCATACGATCAACATACGGCTTTATGTCATCATATGTTTGTAGCGGAACGCTGGCAGCATAACGCTCATAATCTTTTATATTGCTGTAATTGTGATTTCTTCCCCACTCTGTTCCTGCGGCATCGTTTATAAGTCGTCTAAGAACTCCCATTTGGACTTTTTCCGGGTTTGTAGCAAATGCTTCAAAGTCATTCAGACGTTTGCAAAGGAAATATCTAATAATGTCAGTAAATCCCATGATTCATAAATTTAAAGTACGCAAATTTATTTTATATTTTTGAGAGTTTTCTAATAGTAATAATAAATAAGCTTAAAGATTACACTAATTTTGATTTATAGCTTTTTTAAAAATCTCAGAAAATTGTCTTGCTTGTCCTTTTCTTGAGAATTTTTCTATCTCATTATGGTTGGGAGTTATTGAAGTTGAGCCTTTTTCTTTCCATTGATTGTAATATTTCAAAATAAAAGAAGTCACTTCGTCAACATTTCTTGCTGCTAATCCAGTCTTTGTCTGTTCTATTTTTTCTTTTAAAAAGCTTTCATCAGAAGGAATGCATAATATAGGCTTCTCAACAGCCATAGCTTCAAACAATTTTGTAGTCATAATTCCTTTTGGAGATGAGGCCTTTTTATATTCAGTAAGAATTAGTATTATTCCGCTAGAATTAAGGATTTGTGGTATTTCCGTAGCCTGAACATATTTTTTAAATTCCATATATTCAGAAACATCGTATTTTGATGCATGATTTTGTAATATTATCATAGATTCTTCATCTACATACCATTCAACTTTTAATTCATCTGGTGTCAAATTTGTTTTTTTTATAGCTTCAAACAACATAGTAGGATTTCTCATATCCAAACTTATTATACGCCCAGTATATGTTATTCTGAATTTATCATTTATTGTATGTAAAGGATAAAACAATTCGGGGTCAAATCCGTTATAGATCAGCGTTGTATTTTTATTGTATTTTTTTAATGTTTCTACATGCCATGGAGAAACTGTAGTAACATATGAGGCTGTTTTTAATACCTTATTTCTGTTTTCTAAGAATTTCTTTCTGAATAATGATATGATAAAATTCCCAATAAAAGGAATAGATGATATTTTTCCAAATGATATATATTCATTTCCTGCATACTGTTCTATTATGTCTCTTAAATCAACAATAAGTGGAACATTCAGTTTTTGAGCTGTTTTTGAAGCTGCTACTAAAGGAAATGTGCGATATGTACTGCATAAAACAATGTCAAATTGTTGCTTATCAGTTATTTTTGAAATGAATTTCTCAAATTTTTTATCCTTGTAATTAAACAGAAGATCCATAATCATTGTGTATATCCATATTAATTTATTCAGGATTTTGTTTTTGGCAGGATAAAAGTTTAGGTAAGCTGTATCACAGTTGCCTGTTAAAAATTTGAAAGTATTGCTTTCTTGTTGTTCAGAAACAACAGTCGGATTCCACTCTGATTTGTTGATATATTTGCATAGGTATCCCATTCTTGGAGCAAAGGCTGGTGGAAAGGCGTCACATATAATTAGAATATTCCTCTTCATAACAATTCTAAAATTTTATTGGCTGTGTCACCTTTACCGTATTCTTCAATCTCCTTTTGGGGATTTACTTTATTGATACTTTCAAGAATTTTTTCAGTTTTATATCCTGCTATAATATTCCATCCTGCATCAACTGTTTCTACCCATTCAGTTTCTTCACGTAAAGTTATACATGGTGTTCTGTGGAAATATGCTTCCTTTTGTATTCCACCTGAATCCGTAAGTATCATATCTGCTTTTTTCTCAAGCATTACCATATCTAAGAAGCCCAAAGGTTCTATTGTTAATATATTCTTATTATTCAGTAACTTGTCTAATTGTGGATATTTTTTTATACAAATTTTTGTTCTTGGATGAACTGGGAATACCAAAGGCATTTCACTTGTACTCATTTCATTTAAAGCAGAAATTATTCCTGTCAACCGTTCTATATTATCTGTATTTTCAGCACGATGGACAGTACATAATCTAAATTGTTTTTCTTTTAAATTCAATGTGTCTATTATATTTGATTTTTCTTCTGCGACTTTTCCAAAATATAGAGCAGCATCATACATGATATCTCCTACATGAAAGACTCCTTTGTATATATTTTCATTATTAAGATTTTTTACAGCAGTTTTTGTAGGGCAACATAATATGGATGAAACGTTATCTGTAAGTATTCTGTTTATTTCTTCTGGCATTTTTTTGTTAAAACTTCTAAGTCCTGCTTCAATATGTACTACAGGTATGTGTAATTTGCATGCAGCAAGTGCTCCTGCCAGTGTAGAATTGGTGTCGCCATAAACAACGACATAATCAGGTTTGTTGTCTATTAATATTTTTTCTATATCAATGAGCATCCTACCAGTCATTTCACCATGTGAAGTGTTTCCGCAGTGTAGTTGCCATGTAGGTTTTACAGCGTTAATTTGTGAAAAAAAGATTTTACTCATATTCTCATCATAATGCTGTCCTGTATGAATTATATGCTCTTCAAATGCTTCATTGAAAAGGATAGCCCTACTAAGCATTGCTGCCTTTATGAATTGAGGTCTTGCTCCTACTATGGTTATTATTCTTTTCATTAAATATTCTGTTTGATTATAAAACAGACCTTATCAACGCGTCTGTCGCCGATAAGGTCGTTGCTTACTGATACGATAATTTTGCTCATCAGTATCCTTTATTTGTGAGGATAGTCAACATTATAGTGCAATCCCCTGCTCTCTTTACGTTCCATTGCCTGTTTTGTGATAAGGTATGCTACGTTTATAACGTTTCTCAATTCGCATATCTGGCGTGATACCTTGCTGCATTTGAACAGGTTTTCTGTTTCTCTGTACAACAGGTCAAGACGGTTCCACGCACGTTTCAAGCGCAAGTCCGAACGTACAATACCAACGTATGTACTCATTATCTGGTTCACTTCGCGCATACTCTGTGTTATCAGAACCATTTCTTCATGATGTATGGTGCCTTCATCATTCCATTCAGGGATATCTTCGCAGAATGCATAGTTCCTGATTGTTTCAAGCGAGTGTTTTGCAGCGGCATCAGCATAGACAACAGCTTCAATAAGCGAGTTTGAAGCAAGGCGGTTACCACCGTGAAGTCCTGTGCATGAGCATTCTCCAACTGCATACAGACGTTTGATTGATGATTCACCGTTCAGGTCAACCTGGATACCTCCACACAGATAGTGTGCTGCAGGTGCAACCGGTATGTATTCTTTAGTGATGTCTATACCGCAACTCAGGCACTTTTCGTATATGTTCGGGAAATGTTTTTTTGTTTCTTCCGGGTCTTTGTGTGTAACGTCAAGGAAGACATGGTCGTCGCCGCGCAGTTTCATTTCATTGTCTATTGCACGTGCAACGATGTCACGCGGTGCAAGTGAAAGACGCTTGTCATATTTCTGCATGAACTCCTTGCCGTCAATTGTTCTGAGCACTCCCCCGTATCCGCGCATTGCTTCGGTTATAAGGAATGAAGGACGGTCGCCAGGATGGTAAAATGCAGTTGGGTGGAACTGAATGAATTCCATATCCTTAACGGCTCCTTTGGCACGGTAAACCATTGCAATACCGTCTCCTGTAGCAACCATAGGGTTTGTTGTTGTTGTATATACTGCACCGACACCGCCTGTTGCCATAAGAGTTACTTTTGAGAGGAATGTATCAACCTCTCCTGTAGTCTCGTTCATTATGTATGCTCCGTAACATTCAATACCAGGTGTATGGCGTGTTACATTGATGCCAAGATGGTGTTGTGTAAGTATTTCTATTGCAAAATGATGGTCGAAGATTGTAATGTTCGGGTGCTTCTTTACAGCCTTTATAAGGCTTTCCTGTATTTCTGCACCTGTATTGTCCTTATGGTGAAGGATTCGGAACTCAGAGTGTCCTCCTTCGCGATGAAGGTCGAATTCCCCTTTTTCGTTTTTATCAAAATCAACTCCCCATCTGATGAGTTCATGTATTTGCTGCGGTGCGTTTCTGACTACTTTTTCAACGGCCTTGCGGTCACTGATAAAGTCACCGGCAATCATTGTATCTTCAATATGCTTGTCAAAGTTATCAACCAGCAGATTGGTTACTGATGCTACTCCACCCTGGGCAAAATATGTATTTGCCTCTTCAAGTGTTGTTTTGCATATCAATGCGACTTTCCCTTTGTCTGCGACTTTAAGGGCGAAGCTCATACCGGCTATACCTGAGCCGATAACTAAAAAGTCAAACTTCTTAACCATGGATGTATGTTTTATCAATGCAAAACTAATAAATAACTCATTCTGTTGTTACATTTCATTGCATTAATTCTGAAAATGTCTATCTTTACCCAATAAAATTAACACTATGGAAAGAAGAGTTTTTAAGGAAACACTGTTTCCTGCCTGGAAATTGATATATGCTGTTGTTTGTGTTGGTCTTATAGCGTCTATGTGGACTAAACATATTCTTTTGGCAGTTCCAATGGTTATTGTTTTGCTTTTGATAACCGACCGTCTTATTAGGGGGGAATATGTTTTGGAAAGTGAGGTTCTGATAATGAGGCGCGGAAGGTTCTTAAAGGAAAAGCCTTTGCTTATATCTTCAATCAAGTTCGTATATGTTTTTCACGGGATGGCTGCATTTGGAGGAAGTGTAGCACTTGTTCTTGATAAAGGAAGTATTTACCTTAATCCTGAGAATACAGAGAGTTTTATCAAAACATTGTGCCAGAGGAATGCAAATATACAGGTGATAGAAAAATAAACTGAAAAACAAATCTTTAAATACTTTATACTATGAAATTTGATCTTGCAATTATTGGTGGGGGGCCTGCGGGTTATACTGCAGCTGAAAAAGCCGGAAAAGCCGGTTTGAGTGTGATACTTTTTGAGAAAAACAGTCTTGGCGGTGTATGCCTTAACGAGGGATGTATTCCTACCAAAACGTTGCTTTATTCGGCAAAAACATACGATAATGCGTTGCATGCTTCCAAGTATGCGGTTTCGGCATCAGATGTTACGTTTGATTTGTCAAAGATTATTGCCCGTAAGAACAAGGTTGTCAGAAAACTTGTGCTTGGCATAAAGGCGAAGCTTACAGGGGCAAATGTTACCATAAAGCAGGGTGAAGCGTTTATTGAAGATGCAACACACGTACGCTGCGGTGATGAAGTGTTTGAATGCAGCAATATGATTGTGTGCACAGGCTCGGAAACATTCATTCCTCCTGTAAAAGGACTTGAAACAGTAGAGTATTGGACGCATCGTGATGCGCTGGACTGTAAGGAAAAGCCAGAGTCACTTGTCATTGTGGGCGGTGGCGTTATCGGTATGGAATTTGCGGCTTTCTATAATTCTCTTGGAGTTAAGGTAACTGTATTTGAAATGATGGACGAAATTCTTGGAGCAATGGACAAGGAACTTTCTGCCATGCTTCGTGCCGAATATGCAAAACGTGGAATTACCTTTATGCTTTCAACAAAAGTGACTGAAGTTGCATCTGCAAGCGAGGGTAGTGTGGTCGTTTCATACGAACAGGGTGAAACCTCAGGACAGGTTGAGGCTGAGAAACTTATGATGAGTGTCGGTCGTCGTCCTGTTACAGTTGGCTTCGGACTTGAGAATCTTAATCTTGAAATGACCGAAAGGCGTTGCATAAAGGTTAACGATAAAATGCAGAGTTCTGTAGCAAATGTTTATGTGTGCGGTGACCTTAACGGAGTTTCACTGCTTGCACATACTGCTGTGAGAGAGGCAGAAGTTGCCGTAAATACCATTACAGGCAAGGAAGACAGGATGAGCTACCGTGCAATACCTGGTGTGGTTTATACTAATCCCGAGATAGCTGGCGTAGGTATGAGCGAAGAACAGTTGAAGGCTTCAGGTGTGGAATATGATACAAAGAAACTTCCTATGGCATTTTCCGGAAGGTTTGTTGCTGAGAACGAAGGAGTGAATGGCGTCTGCAAACTGCTTGTTGGCAAGGACGGCAAACTTCTTGGTGCGCATGTATTGGGCAATCCGGCTTCGGAAATAATAACTCTTGCCGGAATGGCAATCGAACTTGGCATAACAACAGAAGAGTGGGAGAGAGTAGTGTTCCCTCATCCTACTGTCTGTGAGATATTTAAGGAAGCAATATCCTGATATTGATTTATAAAGTCATAAACAGTTAAGTCTGAACGGAGCCTTTGGTTTTATAACCGGAGCCTCCGTTTTTATAACCGTAGCTTTCATTCCTGAAACCGTAAACTTCGGTTACAGAAAACAATTGGCAGGTTTGCAACATTGCTTGCCCTATTCACGATAAAATCCAATAATAAAAAACTTAAAATATCAGCATATTCTTTAATATGTTTGCGTTATTACAATATTTTATCATGGATTTTTCGTATTTTTGCAGCGGTTTAAACATATTAGTATGCAAGATATCAGAAATATTGCGATTATTGCCCATGTTGACCATGGCAAGACAACATTGGTTGATAAGATGATGCTTGCCGGAAATCTGTTCCGTGAGGATAAGCAGAATGGGCAACTTGTTTTGGATAACAACGACCTCGAAAGAGAGAGAGGTATAACAATTCTTTCAAAAAATGTTTCTATTAACTACAAAGGAACAAAAATAAACATCATAGATACTCCGGGGCACGCCGATTTTGGAGGCGAGGTAGAAAGGGTTCTGAATATGGCCGACGGATGTATCCTTCTTGTCGATGCTTTTGAAGGTCCTATGCCTCAGACACGTTTTGTGCTGCAGAAAGCACTTCAGATAGGGCTTAAACCTATTGTTGTGGTGAACAAGGTGGACAAACCCAATTGCCGTCCTGAAGAAGTTTATGAAATGGTTTTCGACCTTATGTTCTCTCTGAATGCTACAGAAGACCAGCTTGACTTCCCTGTACTATACGGCTCGGCAAAGAACAACTGGATGAGTACCGACTGGAAGCACGAAACAACTGATATCACAGCTCTTTTGGATGCCATAGTAAAATATATACCTGCTCCGCAGCAGCTTGAAGGTACTCCACAGATGCTTATCACATCACTTGACTATTCTTCATATACCGGACGTATTGCCGTAGGACGTGTTCACCGCGGTACTATAAGGGAAGGAATGAACATAACCCTTGCCAAACGTGACGGTTCAATGGTCAAGAGCAAAATAAAGGAACTGCAGGTTTTTGAAGGACTTGGACGCGCAAAAGCAGAAGAAGTTTCTTCAGGTGACATTTGCGCTATTACAGGTATTGAAGGATTTGAAATCGGTGATACCGTATGTGATTTTGAAAATCCAGAACCGCTTCCTACAATCGCAATAGACGAGCCTACAATGAGTATGCTGTTCACTATAAACGATTCTCCTTTCTTCGGACGTGAAGGCAAGTTTGTTACATCACGACACATACACGACCGTCTGATGAAAGAGCTTGACAAGAACCTTGCATTGAGAGTTGTAAAGAGTGAAGAGGATGGCAAGTGGATTGTTTCAGGCCGTGGTGTGCTTCACCTTTCAGTGCTTATCGAAACAATGCGCCGCGAAGGTTATGAACTTCAGGTTGGACAACCTCAGGTTATCTTCAAGGAAATTGACGGACAGAAATGCGAGCCTATTGAAGAACTTACTATAAATGTTCCTGAAGAGTATTCAAGCAAGATGATTGATATGGTTACACGCCGTAAGGGTGAGCTTGTTTCAATGGAAAATCAGGGTGACCGTGTTAATCTGGAATTCAATATCCCTTCAAGAGGTATTATCGGTTTGCGTACGAATGTTCTGACTGCTTCGGCTGGTGAGGCTATTATGGCTCACGTATTCAAGGAATATATGCCTTATAAGGGTGAAATTGACCGTCGCCAGAACGGCTCAATGATTGCTATGGAAGGCGGAACTGCCTTTGCCTACGCAATTGACAAGCTTCAGGATCGCGGAAAGTTCTTTATCTTCCCTCAGGACGAAGTTTATGCAGGTCAGGTAGTGGGAGAGCATGTGCATGAAAATGATCTTGTGGTGAATGTAACAAAATCAAAGAAACTGACAAACATGCGTGCTTCAGGTTCGGATGACAAGGCAAGAATCATTCCTCCGGTAGTGTTCTCGCTTGAGGAGGCTCTTGAATACATAAAGGAAGATGAGTATGTTGAAGTTACTCCAAAGAGCATGCGTATGCGTAAGGTTATTCTTGACGAACTGGAAAGAAAGAGAGCAAACAAAAACTCTTGATTTCTAAATATATAATAATATGGCGGAGATGTACGGAAATAATGTACATCTCCGCTTTTTTTGTTTCAGTATTGATATTTATTGTTGACAGTTTTTGTACAGAACAATTCCTGTTCAGCATTTTATTTATGTTATTGTTTTGTTGTTGATAAAATAAAATATACGATTCTGTTTTTGTAATTTTTATTTCGTATAAATTTGTTTATGTCAAATACCGGAAAACATAACATACTTCTGCATTATGGAATATCTCATACATTACATATGGAAACACCGTATTTATCCCCAGCATGATTTGAAAACAGTTGACGGACTGAGTGTTCAGGTGATTGACCCGGGTATAAGGAATACGAATGCCGGTCCCGACTTTTTCAATGCAAAGATAAGGATTGACGATACCATGTGGGTTGGTAATGTTGAGATTCATGAAAAGGCTTCGGACTGGTACAGGCATGGACATGATGCCGACAAGGCTTATGATAATGTGATTCTGCATATATGTTCGGTTGCCGACACTGAGGTGAAACGCTCAAACGGGGAGTGTGTTCCGCAAATGGTCATGACTGTTCCTGATTATATAAGGAACAATTATAATGTTCTAAAGGCTGGTGAAATCAACCCTGCCTGTTATTCCATCCTGTCTGAACTGACGTCTTTGACAAAGCATTCTTGGCTTTCGGCACTTCAGGTGGAGAGGTTGCGTGACAAGACTGAGGCTTTGTCGGCAAGGCTTAAACGTTTTGATAATAATTGGGAGGATGTCTTTTTCATTTCCCTTGCTAGAAACTTCGGATTCGGCGTAAACGGTGATGCTTTTGAAAGATGGGCTTCGGCATTGCCTTATCGTGCCCTTGACAAACATAGGGACAATATCCTTCAAATTGAAAGTATAATGTTCGGTATGGCAGGCTTTCTTGAAGGCGAGCCTTTTGATGATTATCACAGGACACTCATGAACGAATACTCTTATCTGAAACATAAATTCATGCTTCAAAGGCCAGAATCGCTGGGATGGAAGCTGTTAAGGATGCGTCCCGGCAGTTTCCCTCAGATAAGGATTGCACAGCTGGCTTTTCTCTATCACAATAAAGAAGGACTTTTTTCAAAGGTAATGGAGTGTGAAACGGTATCGGCATTATATGATATATTCAATATTTCGACATCCGAATACTGGACTTCGCATTATACGTTTAACCGTGAATCTCCGTCAACTAACAGAAAAATGACACAGAAATCAATAGATTTGCTGATTATAAACACTGTAGTACCTTTTCTTTATGCCTATGGAGTATTTAAAGGCAACGAAAAAATGTGTGACAGGGCTTTTGAATTTCTTGAAAAGATCAGTCCCGAGAACAATTACATAATACGGAACTGGGAGAAAGTTGATGTTGTGCCCGAAAATGCTGCCGATTCACAGGCACTTATCCAGCTTACACGCGAGTATTGTGAGAAACGTAAATGTTTCTTCTGTCGTTTCGGTTATGAATTCATGAAGAGAAAAGTTGTTGAATAAGCTTATTTCAATGCCTCTTCAACAGCTCTCAGATAGTTACTTATTTTGGTGCATTTCACTATTTTTTTCCTATGTTTCTTCTCCATTTCCGGATAAAGGTATTCCCATATCGGCTGGAGATGTGACAGTATCTGGCTGTCTCCTTGAAGAATTGAGCTGTATTGGTTGAAAAGCAATGAGTGGAATTCTTGCAGGAGTCTGACTTTTCTGCCTGTTTCCATTTGTTTTCCTTCGTTGTATTCCATGGCAAGTGCCGGGTTTTCAAGCAGACCACGGCCAATCATTACTCCTTTTGTGTTGGGAGTTATGTCTTCAATAGATTTTATATCATCAATAGTTTTGATATCTCCATTATATATCATAGGTTTTGAGCACCTGTCTGCAAAGTCTTTATATACAGTTCTGTCTGCAAGGCCTTTGTATTGCTGTATTCCTGTTCTTGGGTGCATTGTGACATAGTCAATTCTGCTTTCGTTTATAATATCGGCCAGTTGCATACATTCACTGCTTTCATTCATTCCGCTTCTTATCTTTAGTGAGAATGATATTTCTTCAAAATTGTCCAATATGTCAAGTATTGCTTTTACCTTGTCTGGATATGTCAATATTCCTGCTCCTTTGCATTTTTTTGTTATAAGTGGAAATGGGCATCCCATATTTATATCAATATTTCTGTATCCTTTTGATATCAGCATATCAATTAGGGTCTTTGCTTCATCGGGAGTTCCGGCAATTATCTGTGGGGTGAAAGAGATGTCTGTATTGTTTGTAGGTCCTATGTCTTTTATATCCTTGTTCTTGAATGTATTATTCTCCAGTCTTACAAATGGAGAGTAATATTTGCTGATATTGTTGAATACAATATTATGCGTGTTTCGGTATATATAAGTCGTAAATCCTTGTAAAGGTGCAAAATGTATGTTCATATTCATGGGATAGTATCTTTTTTGCAAAAGTATATATAAAATATTTTTATTCAAAACATGTGATTTAGGATAATATTTTCTATTTTTGCGGTCTGCTTGTTAAGGTAGATGCCTTTATAAAGTTTCATAAATATTTATTTGTAAATTTATAATGTTATATAAAAGCAATAAATGTTAAAAATCACCATGAAGCTCTTGGATGTTAAAAAAGTAAATGTCGGTACACAAGTAAGACCTGAACAAATACCTGAAATTCTTGATAATGCAGGTGTAAGTTTTAATTCTATTTCGGAGGTTAACTGGAACGAATTTCCTTATAAGCCTGAAGTTTCATTCAGAATAGCCTATACAGATGATGCTTTTTTAATTCAGTATCTTGTAGATGAAGAGACAACGCGTGCTAAATATGGGGCTGACAGAGGCTCGGTATGGACTGATTCATGTGTAGAATTCTTCTCATCTCCTGCCGATGACGGATATTATTATAATCTGGAAACAAATTGTATCGGTACAGTATTACTGTGTTGTGGCAAAAACAGGGAGGGACGTGAATATGCTCCTACAGAGGTTACAGACTCTATTTTGAGATATTCTACGCTCGGTAATAAGCCTTTTGATGAAACTGTAAAGGGGCAATGGTCATTGTCACTTTTTGTTCCATTTAAAATATATTTCAAGCATAATATAAATAATATGGTCGGAAGAAATCTTAAGGCTAATTTCTATAAATGTGGTGATGAATTGAAGACTCCTCACTTCCTGTCCTGGAATCCTATTGAAATTGAAAAACCTGATTTTCACAGACCGGACTATTTCGGGGAGTTGAAGTTTGTGTAAATTGTAATTTAGATATATTAAAAAGTCGTTTTTTTGTGTTATTAAACAAAAAAACGGCTTTTTTTGTGATAAGATATTCTTTTTCAAAGAAATAAATCAGCATGTTATGTTTTGTTTGAATATCTTTGTTAAAAACAATAAAAATATTTAGCTATGAAGAAATTATCTTTGATATTATTATTAACTGTTTCCTTTATTGCTGTTTA
Source organism: uncultured Bacteroidaceae bacterium (assembly GCA_944320965.1). Classification (GTDB taxonomy): domain Bacteria; phylum Bacteroidota; class Bacteroidia; order Bacteroidales; family Bacteroidaceae; genus Avibacteroides. The sequence continues at coordinate 115,615 of CALUJO010000001.1, forward strand.
TGCTCAGAAGCGAAGTGAAGCTGATGCATTGTCTATAGCAAACAGGTTTTTGAATGAAAGAAACAGAAATGTTGTAGCAATGAATCCTGTACAACCTGAGAGAGTGTTTGTGCAGTTAGAAACAGGAAGTGTGAAACGCTCCAAAGCACAGATAGAAGAAGCTCCGGCTTTTTATATCTATAATAAAAAGGATGAGGCTTTTGTTATTGTGTCTGGGGATGAAAGGATGCCCGAAGTACTTGCTTATTCGGACATTAATGCTTTTGGCGAAGGTGATTTACCTGACAATGTGAAAGCATGGCTTGCATATTATGAGAATGCGTACAATGCATTGGAAAAAGGAATATTGACAGAAGAGACATTTTCTGTCTCAAAAGCTGGTATGGCAGAGACGGTATCTCCGCTTTTAGGCAATATAAATTACAATCAGGATGCTCCATATAATAATATGTGCCCAGAGTATGAAGGTGAGAAATGTTATACAGGATGCGTTGCAACTGCAATTGCTTCAATAATGAAATACTATGAGTATCCTAAACAAGGGATTGGCTCACATAGCTATACCACAAAAACATATAATTTGAATTGTTCCTTTGATTTTGGCAATACTACCTTTGACTGGAACAATATGTGTGATACATATAATGGTTCAGAAACAAATGTTCAGAAAAATGCTGTTGCAACACTGATGAAGGCATGTGGCGTTGCTATGGATATGGATTATACCACATATGGTTCTGGAGCATATTCTTTTATGCTTCCAACAAGAATCAGCCAGTATTTTGGATATAATCCTAATATGATTTATCTGGAAAGAGATTATTACAAGTCTTCCGAATGGATTTCTTTATTGAAAAATGAATTGAATGAAAACCGTCCGGTTTATTATAGTGGTTCTTCTAATTCAGGAGGTCATGCTTTTGTACTTGACGGTTATGATAAGGATAACCTTTTCCATGTAAATTGGGGGTGGGGTGGATATTGCAATGGATATTTTGAACTTCTGACTCTTGCCCCGGATGGCGCTGGAATTGGTGGAGGAACAGATTTGGACGGTTATAGATTTGGTCAAGGAATGGTCCTTAATTTTCAGCCACAAGAAACAGAACAGGTATCTTATTATTTGTCTGGTTCATATATGAGATCTGAAAGGGAAAGTGTTTATAAAGGAGAATCGTTTAAATTGTCTATAGAGAGTTTGTTCAATATGCATAAAGATCAAAGATACGAAATCGGTATTTTATTGGAAAATGATTCTCAGACAAGAGTATTATCATCGGTAGAAGTTGATTTGCCCTCTGCAACAGGATGGTATAATTTTGAACAGAATATAGCAATCCCTCAAGATTGTACTGATGGTATATATAGACTTTATTTTGCAACAAAATCAAATGGTGATACAGAATGGAATAAGGTAAAGATCCTTTCATGGAACGCTGAATATATGAATGTTGAAATAAATGGAAATAATTGCAGGATCTATAATGCCAGTGATGTAATGTCAGATATTACTGCAGATATTGTTTCAAATGCAGAACTGACAGTTGGAGGAAAAGGAGAGTTTACAGTTACAATAAGAAATAACAGTGATAAGGAATTCTATGGAGTATTGTATATGCTTCTTGCCAGTGAAGATAATACAGAATTAATATCTATTCTTTCAAAAGAAGTATTCCAAGTGGAAGGAGGTAAATATCAGACTGCTAATTTCAATGTTGATTTGAAGATTGCTAATGAGGATGGAAGTGAAATGGATATTCCTGCTGGTAACTATAAATTGTTAATGGCTTATGAATATGGTCAGTATTTCGGAATATTGGAAAATGGTTGTGATATAACAATTTTGGGAGAGTCAAAGATTGAGGCGGTAGAATCATCTTTGGAGAGCAATAAGGTTGTTGTTGGTGATGATGTCGTTTTAAATTTAACTGTAAAAGCTGTAGATGGTAATTTTGATGGTTATTATGCAGGGTTCTTGTTGAGTGAAGATCAGTCTCAAACTATAGGCAATTCTTCAGTAACTAAAATAAATCTGAATAGGAATGAGACAAAAGATATAACTATATCTTATAATACTTCAGGTTTGACACCGGGAAGGTATATATTTGCTTTGGGTGCTTCTAAGGATGAATTACAGGGATATTATTTGGTATCAGGATATTATTTTACTGTCCTGGATGAATCTGAAACCGATGTTAAAGTTTCGCTTGTCAGCCTTGAACCTTCTTATGAACGTGGTGAAGACGCAACTCTTACAGCACGTTTTGAAACAATAGGCAATGGTACATACAGTAATAATTTGTGGGCAGCAATATGTGGTGTTGGTGAAGAAGGTAATTTGGTTGTCTTGAATAATACTGAAGAGCAGACTTTAGAGATTAATGCCGGCGAAACGAAAAATATTTCGTTTACTTTGTCTACGTCAGGTTTGGATGCTGGAGAATACCATTATGTTGTTGTTTTAGGAAATATAATTTATTTGGATGCTATCATAACTGTAATAGGACCGGAATATGAACTTGATTTTTCTGGATTGAGTATTACTGATCTTGGGGTGAAAGCCGGTGAAAACATTGGTTTGTCTGGAACTTTGAAAAATACAGGTAACGGAGATTTTAATGGAACTTGTACTTTATCTATTGCTGGAGAAACTGTTTTATCTGAAAATACTGTAAATGTTTTTGTCCCTGCAAACGGTGAGTATGATTTAAGTCAGTTGTGTTTAAATACTTCAGATATTCTTACTGGAACATATTATTTGGAAATTGTATTCAAGGATGGTGATGAAATATTATTTAGAAGGTATGAATATTTAACTGTCGCTTCAGGTAATGATGTGGATGTATATGTTTGGAGTGGAAGTCTTGACAAGTATCAGTATAGTGAAGGTGATAAGATTCTGTTTAACGGACAGGCAAAAGCTGTGGGAACAGGAAACTATAATGGTTATTATGCTGCTAAGATCTTTGACAGCAATAATAATGTAGTTAAGAACTCAAATACTATACAGATTGAGATAGCAGAAGGTCAGACAGAGGATATAAGTCTGAACCTTAGCACGTTTGATATGGCTCCAGGAAGGTATGTTTATGTAGTATATCTGACAAACAGTGAGTCTTATCTTATAGGAAAGAAAAAATTTGATATTGAGATTAAGGAAGGAACTCCGGTTTCTATTGATGTATCGGATGCCAATCTGTCTGCTACAGAGGTTTCTTTGGGTGATGATTTGGTATGTACTGTAAAAATAACAAATAATGGAACAGGCAGGTTTGACGGGTATTGTGCTGGTTCATTTGTTAATGAAGATTATATTCAGCAGACTTTTGGAAGAAAAAATGTTATAATTGAAGGAGGCGAATCAAGTGATATTGAAATTCCTGTTGTAATTAAAGATGTTGAACCTGGTGTTTATGAGTTCAACTTCCTTTTGGCACATTCATTGGATGAGCAATATTACGGATATTATGTTTGTGATGTTACTGTGAAGGATGGTGAGGTTACTGTTGGTGAAATAAGGGAAGTAAATGAACCTGTAGTTTGTTCAGCCCCGTATGAAGATAATATCCGATTGATAAGTGGAATTGAAATAGACAGAATAAGTGTTTATGACTATAGCGGAAAGACAGTTTACTCTTCAGATTTCAATGGCACTTCAGGAGAAATAACAATTCCTGGAGGCAATATACGTAATGGCGTTTATATGATTGAGATTTATGGTACTGATAAATCAAGGTATGTCTTGAAAACAGTCCGTGAATGATTGATTTTATAGTTCTATAAATAAAAAATCCTCCCTTTAAAGGAGGATTTTTTATTGTTTATATTTCTGATTGGTATCAGAATGTATATCCGATTCTTATTGACGGGTCAACATAGAAACCTACGTTGGTAGTGAAACCGTTGTCCTCGAGTGTAGTGCTTACATTGTCATATTTAAACTTTACATCATCCAGGAATCCTGTTTTTATTCTGAAGCCAAGTTCAGTACCAAGATACAGTCCTCTGTAAATATAAACGTCAAATCCTGCAAGTGCTGTGATATTGAATGATGTATAGGCTCTGTTATCTTTGTTCACATTATCAAATATATCTTCTATCTGACCTGGAATACTAATGTCTCCGCCTACAGCTGCTCCCCTGAAAGTGTATTCTTTGTCATTGATTTTACCTTTTGTTCTGGCAAATCCTTTTTCAACACCAAGCTGTCCTCCCATATAGAAGTCTATGCGTTTTGCAAGTGGCAGATGTCTTTCATATCCTATATCAAATTTGAAGTTACCGTTTAATGCGCTTACATCCTTTTCTTTTGCTCTATTATAGTCAAATCCTATTTTTGCACGTATAGCATCTATATCACTCAAAAAATATTTTACTTTCAGTCCTTCCATGGAAAATGTTGTCCCTGATTGGCTGAATGGATTGAATTGCAGTTCGGTTCCTATAGCTCCCTTTGACGGTCTTTTTACCTGATTGTCTTGAGCTTGTGCCGTTGTGAGTGTAACAGCTGCAGCAAGCATTGTAAACATTAATTTTTTCATATCATTTAGTTTTTGTTATTTGATGACAAATAAACTATTAAAAAGCAAATACTCCAAATTTCGGTAATTATAATTTGCCGTGAAATCTTTAATTATTCTTTTTGGGTTGTATTTTATGACAAAATGAATATCTTGTAGAATTATTTGCGTATTTTTGCTTTCAAATATGTGATATATGGATAAGAAACTTAGTCTGGATACAATATGTGTACAAGGTGGATGGAAACCTGGCAAAGGAGAGCCAAGAGTATTACCCATTTATCAGAGTACAACATTCAAATATGATACAAGTGAGCAGATGGCACGTCTGTTTGATTTGGAAGACAGTGGCTATTTTTATACACGACTTCAGAACCCTACATGCGATGCTGTTGCATCAAAGATTGCTGCACTTGAAGGGGGCGTTGCATGTATGCTACTTTCTTCCGGACAGGCTGCAAACCTTTATGCAATTATAAATATCTGCGAAGAGGGAAGCCATTTTGTTTGTTCATCAACCATATATGGTGGAACATATAATCTGTTTGGTGTTACGTTGAAAAAATTTGGTGTTGATGTTACGTTTGTTGACCCGGATCTTTCGGAAGAGGAACTTGGCAAGGCTTTCCGTCCCAATACCAAGGCTCTGTTTGGAGAAGTGCTTTCAAATCCGGGTGTTGCGGTTCTTGATATTGAGAAGTTTGCAAGAGTAGCTCATTCCCATGGTGTTCCTTTGATTGTAGACAATACTTTTGCTACACCTATAAATTGCCGACCGATAGAGTGGGGGGCGGACATCGTTACACACTCCACAACTAAGTATATGGACGGTCATGCAACTTGTGTAGGCGGAGCAATTGTTGACAGTGGAAACTTTGATTGGGACAAGTATGCGGATAAATTTCCAGGACTTACTACTCCGGATGAGTCATATCATGGTATTGTTTATACAAAGGCTTTTGGCAAGCAGGCTTACATAACAAAGGCCACAGCACAGCTGATGCGTGATTTAGGTTCTTCATCTTCTCCACATAATGCTTTCTTGCTTAATCTCGGACTCGAGACTCTTCATCTTCGTGTTCCACGTCATTGTGAGAATGCACTGAAAGTGGCAGAATGGCTTGAAGCAAATGACAAGGTTGCTTGGGTTAAGTATCCTGGTCTTAAAAGCAGTCCATATTATGAACTTGCAAAGAAATATATGCCTGGCGGTACTTGCGGGGTAATTGCTTTCGGTTTGAAAGGTACAAGAGAGGAGGCAATCAGGTTTATGGACAATTTGAAATTTATTTGTATTGTCACACACGTGGCGGATGCTCGTACATGTGTTCTTCATCCTGCCAGTCATACTCATCGTCAGCTTACCGAAGAACAATTGGTTGAAGCTGGAGTTGCCCCTGATTTGATACGTCTTTCAGTTGGAATAGAGAATGTTGATGATATAATCAATGATATTGAACAGGCATTGAAGTAAATCTGTAATATAACCGGATAACAAAATGAGAGTACTTATTGTAAATACAACAGAAAACAGAGGCGGTGCAGCAGTTGCAGCAAGACGCCTTGCCATGGCACTTAAATCTGCCGGAGTTGGAGTTTCTATGCTTGTAAGAGACAAGAGTACGGATAAGTTGTTTGTTGTTTCTCTTAAGGAATCTGTTTGGAATATATTAAGGTTCGCCTGGGAACGGATTTGCATTTTGCTGTCCAACGGTTTTAACAAGAAAGATTTGTTTGCAGTATCCATAGCCAATACGGGAGTTGATATAACTTCTCTCCCAGAGTTTGAGGAGGCAGATATAATTCATCTGCATTGGATAAATCAGGGAATGCTTTCTCTTGGCAGTTTGGAAAAGATCTTTCAGTCCGGAAAGCCTGTAGTGTGGACAATGCATGATATGTGGCCTTGTACAGGAATATGTCATCATGCACGTATGTGTGAGAACTATACTGCCAAATGTGGAAACTGTCAGTTCATAAGTGACGGAAAGATACGGAAAGACTTGTCTTTCAATATTTACAGGAAAAAAGAGAAAATATATAAATATGCCGGTTCAGCTGTTTTTGTTGCATGTAGCGAATGGCTTGGGAACAGGGCAAGAAAAAGTTCTCTATTACAGGGCAAGAAGGTTTGTGTCATTCCAAATCCGATAAATACAAGTATATTCTGCAGAAGAAACAAGCTTGAGATAAGAGAAAGTCTTGGTCTGCCTTCCGAGATGAAGCTTATACTGTTCGGTTCTGTAAAGATAACAGATAAGCGTAAGGGGATAGATTATATGGTTGAGGCTTGCAATATACTTGCAGAAAAGAATCCGGAATTGAAAAATAATATTGGTATTGTAGTTCTAGGACAGAACTCTGAAGTCCTTGAAGGAATGCTTCCTTTCAAAGTATTTGCATTGCCTTATGAAACTGAGGAGATGAAGATTGCAAACATTTATAATGCCGTTGATGCATTTGCAACCCCTTCGCTTGAAGAAAACCTGCCGAACATGATTATGGAGGCGATGGCATGCGGAACTCCCTGTGTAGGATTCAATGTGGGCGGTATACCGGAGATGATAGACCATTTGCATAACGGTTATGTTGCCGAGTATAAATCTGCTGTTGATTTTGCGAAAGGGCTGAAATATGTCCTGTTTGACAATAATTATACGAACATGTGCGACGCGGCAATAAGAAAGGTTCACGAGTGTTACAGTGAGAAAAGCGTTGCAGAAAAATATCTTGATATATATAATTCCCTTATAAAATAAAATATAAATGAAGCAAAGAATAGATCTGTCTGTAATTTTGATTGTAAGGAATAACTGGGAGCAGATAGAAAGGTGTCTGAAATCCGTGTTGAAGCAGCCTGGTCTTGAGCTTGAGCTGATTCTTCTGAATGACGGTTCGGAAGATGGAGCTTCGGCACCTATAAAGAAGTTTGCCGACAGTTATGAGTCCATAAATCTGTTTGAGCAGAAGTTCAAAGGAATTGTTCAATCCAGAAATAAGGCTATGAGGCAGATTAAGGGGAAATATACTCTTTTTATTGAACAGGAACAGGAGCTTCTTCCTTATTCATTGCAGATTGCATATCGTGAAGCAGTGAAAAGAAATGTTGATATATTGCAGATGCCATATATAAGGATTGAAGATAAAAACGGAAAGAAAAAAGAGACAACTGTAAATGTTCCTTATCTTAAAGAACCGATTACCGGATTGCAATATGCCAGACTTACAGCAGCTAAGGGACTGTTTCCAACAGACAGTTATGTTAATCTGATTAATTCCGAATACCTTTCCGATAAGGTCATGCGCTTTGACTACCGTCTGGAAGATGAATATGATTTTGACTTTTTTGCCAAAGCCGTTATTGGTGCAGGCTCGGTGTTTACATCACGCACGCCTGTATGTATGTCTGTTCCTAGAGATTTAGCTGATATTACAGCTGATGAAAGTTCTATTAAGTTGTTTAACCAGTCAAGGGAATATATAAGAAGGAACTTCAATGAATATGCCGAGGCAAACTATTTCAGCAATGAGGCCGTTGAAATGTTGAGATATGTAAGGCATATGAATCTTTTGAAGTATGGAGTTGATAATCTGCAAAAGGCTCTTCCTGAAGAAGACTTTATGAAGTGGACAAAGTACATGGTAGAGCATATGTATGATTATTCGGGATGGAAGAACATCAGCCGTATAAGACTGCGCAGAACTTTAAAGAAATATTTGACAAGTGTATCCGGTGAAGCAAACAAATAAAAGGTATGCAGCTACGAATAAATCCTAAATTTTCGATAATTACGGTTACTTACAATGCCGGAAAATATATCGAAGAAACCATAATGAGTGTCATTACACAGACATATCATAACATAGAATACATCATTGTTGACGGTGCTTCGACCGACAATACAATGGATATTGTAAATAAATACAAAGACAGGATAAGCGTTATCGTTTCGGAACCCGACAAAGGGCTTTATGACGCAATGAACAAAGGCATTGACCTTGCAACCGGAGATTATCTCTGTTTCCTGAATGCAGGTGACAGTCTGCATGAGGATGATACGCTTTTCAGTATGGTCCATAGCATACATGCGCATACGGAAACTTTGCCCGACATACTTTACGGTGAAACTGAAATTGTTGACGAGGAAGGACATTTCATATCAATGCGCCGCCACAGAGCGCCAGAGCAACTGAACTGGAAAAGTTTCAGGAATGGTATGATGGTTTGCCACCAGGCGTTTTTCGTTTCAAAGAGAATAGTTTCCCACTATGACCTGCAATACCGTTTTTCATCAGATTTTGACTGGTGCATAAGAATGATGAAGGTTGCTGGAAAGATTCACAATACCCGGATGACAATCATTGAATACCGCAACGAGGGCATGACTACCCGTAACCATAAAGCATCTCTGATTGAAAGATTCCGCATTATGTGCAAATACTACGGTTATGTAAGCACTGTTGCTTATCATTTGTGGTTTGTACTCAGACTTATTCTGAATCCCGAAAAGAAAAAGGCATGAAATTCAGTCTTTCGGGCAATATATAAGTCTTGAAAGCTGCGATTCGGCCAGTTTTTCATTGGCGACTTCAAGAATCATCTCAGGTGTAATGGCTTCAATTCTTTTGAAAAGCTTTTCGGATGAATTGAATTTTCCGTAGTGCAGAAATGATTTGGCCATGTCAAGGGCACAGTTTTCGTTGTTGTCTGATGCTACCCCTATCTGTCCTATAAGCTGTTTCTTTGTGGCGTTCAGCGCCAGGCTGCTCATTTTGATGTCTCTAAGTTTCTTCATCTGTTTCTCTACAATGGCAATACATTTGCTGCTGTCGTTGTAGTCGGAAGCAAAGTTTATGCAGAATACCCCTGTGTCCTTATATGATGTAAGGCTGGCTTCAACGTTATATACAAGTCCCCTTTTTTCGCGCATCTCAACATTCAGCCTGCTGTTCATTCCAGGTCCGCCAAGGATATTGTTTATCAGGTAAAGTGTTGTCCTTCTGTCGTCAAAGGCATCGTATCCGCGCGTTCCAATCATTACGTATGTCTGGTGGATATCACGTTTCTCCGTAACCACTGTAGGGACATATTCGGGTATTGCCATGTTGTTCCTTTCTACTTTGTGGTCTTCAACATTGCCAAGATATTTTTCGGCCATGCGTGTTATTTTCTTGAAATCTATGTTGCCGTGCACGAACATTACCATGTTTGACGGTGTATAATAGCGCAGTGTAAAGTCTTTTGTGCTTTGTTGTGTGAATGATTTCAGTGTTTCGGGTGTACCCAGAATATTCCTTCCAAGCGGGTGCCCGTTAAACAGCATATCCTCGAAATCGTCAAAGATAAGTTCTCCCGGCGAATCCTCGTACATGCTTATTTCGTCAAGAATCACTTCCTTTTCCTTTTCAAGTTCCTTTTGCGGGAAAACCGAGTTGAATACAATGTCGGACATCAGTTCAACCGCCCTCTCAAAATGTTCGGGCAGGAAGGCTGTGTATATGACTGTTTCTTCCTTGTTGGTATATGCGTTGAGATCACCTCCCACGTTTTCCATACGGTTCAGAATATGCCACGCTTTTCTTTTCAGGGTACCTTTGAATATGGTATGCTCAACAAAGTGTGCCATTCCCTGTTCGTTTTCCATTTCGTCTCTTGTTCCCGCAGCAATAGAGAAACCGCAGTAAACAACATTTCCGTAAGATGGAGTGTGTATTATTCTCAATCCGTTTGAAAGTGTATGGGTATTGTATGTCATTTTTAGGCTATAATGGTTATGGACTTGCAAAAATACAACAAAAGTTATTGTAGTTTGTTGGAAAAAGCAGATATTTGCAGTCATTAAGGTTTGTAATATATAATTAAATGTATAAAATAGGAGTTTTCTGTTCTGCTTGCGAGAATATAAATCCACATTATTTTGAGGAAGCAAAACGACTTGGAGAATGGATAGGAAGCAACGGTCACAGTCTGGTTTATGGCGGTGCGGCACTTGGACTTATGGAATGTGTTGCGCGTGCGGTAAAGGAGAGTGGCGGAAAGGTTATTGGTGTTGTTCCCGAAAAGCTTGAAGAGAAAAACAAGGTAAGCAGTCTGATTGATGAGATTTACAACACAGTTAATCTGAGCGACCGTAAGGACAAGATGGAAGAATTATCTGACTTTATGATTGCCCTTCCGGGTGGAGTTGGTACATTGGATGAAATTTTTCATGTGATAGCTGCCGGTTCCATAGGTTATCATGACAAGAAAATTATTTTTTACAATATAGACGGATTTTATAATAAACTAATTTCAGTTCTTGAAGATTTGCAGAAAGGAGGATTCCTAAGGCATTCGCCGGAGAAATATTATCTTGTGGCAAACAATCTTGATGAACTTAAATCTTTGATAAAACTATGACAGAAGCTATTAAGGAACTGTTGCGCAGAGAAGCGGATGCAATTCTGAATCTGCCTGTAACAGATAACTATGAGAAAGCTGTTGACCTGATTGTCAGACAGGTGCATGAAATGGGCGGTAAGCTTGTAACATCAGGCATGGGTAAGGCAGGACAGATTGCGATGAATATCGCTACAACTTTCTGTTCAACAGGTACACCGGCAGTTTTTCTTCATCCAAGCGAGGCTCAACATGGGGACTTGGGCATTATACAGAAGAATGACTTGCTGCTTATGATTTCAAATTCTGGCAAAACAAGAGAAATCGTTGAGCTTACAATTCTTTCAAGAAGACTTAATCCAGACTTGAAGTTTATCGTGATTACAAGTAATCCTGACAGTCCACTGGCACATGAAGCAGATATTTGTCTGCTTACTGGTAATCCGGCAGAAGTATGTCCTCTTGGAATGACACCGACAACTTCAACAACAATTATGACCGTAATAGGAGATATTCTTGTTGTAGAAACAATGAAAAAGACAAAATTCACAATAGAACAGTATTCAAAAAGACATCACGGCGGTTATCTTGGCGAGAAATCAAGAGAACTTTGCAAGTAAACTTTATATACAAAAAGAGGAGGGTAGCATATGTTTTTTAATATGCTACCCTCTGTCTTTTTTATTGTTTTATCTGTTTATTCATATGTAAACTGCAGCCTTATCAAAATCATAAAATGTTTTTGCCTGAAAGACCGTATGTTTTGCCCGAAAACATTCAACATTTTTGCCCGAAACATTGAATGTTTTTATGGAAAATAATTCAATGATTTCCGGAATGGAATCTTTTATGAAAATATTGAACAGTTGCAGTTTTGTTATAGTGTCCAATATATAACATTCTTTTCCTGTTATTACGTTATCTTTCTAATAATATTTTGATAAAAGACAGTGGTTTAAGCCTTGTCTTTTATTGCAGTTACTTTGGCATAAATAAGTAATGCAATTGCTGAAACAATACCTATGCCGGCAAACCAAAACCATATGTAATGAGCGTTTGCGCTTGCTGCTTCCCATTCGGCTCTTGTGGCAAATCCGGCAGGATCGGGGCAGTATTTTGACATAAGAAAGCCTGACAGCCCGAATGCCAGTATCGAAGACAGGAATGTGTCAAGCTGGCTGAATCCCAGATAAAGTCCTTCCTGGCCCTTTGGCGCCTGAAGCGAGAAGTATTCGAAGTATCTTGGTGAGATGAAACACTCGGCAAGTGCCTGGAATATTATACCAATAATAAGCATAACAGTGATAGGGTGGACACCGAATATCTCACCTTCAAACAGATTGCCCGATGCCATTATCAGCGCAGAAACCGGAATCATGAACATTCCTATTATTATCGAGGTCAATGCCTTGCGCTTTGACATGAATCTTGTAATAAGGTTTACGAAGACAACTACTATAAACGGATTGACATTTGCTATCCAACCCGGTTTTGCCGCCTCGCCTGCCATACGGATGACGTATTTGGGCATTGTAGCATAAAGCTGTTGCTGTATAATCCAAAAGCCGGAAACAATAAGAATCAGAGCCATAAGACGGCCGTTGGTGCATACTCTTACAAGTCCCTTTGCTATGTCCCTTATGGTCTGGCCGTTCTCTTCGGTTTTTGCTCCCTTATAGAAAAACCATACGGTTATAAGTGATATTACGCACAGTGCGGCCGAGAAGAAGTTTATATAAATGTAGGCTTCTTCGCCTATTATTGAACGTAGCGGGTCAACAACTGTTTTGCCTATGAATGCTCCGATGTTTACCATCATGTAAAAAATGGCATAGCCTCTTGCTCTGTTTTCGGATGTTGTTTCCCTTGCCACAGATGCCGAGATGATTGATTTGATAAAGGCTCCGCCAATCATCAGTATAATCATTATGGGAACAATCATATATCTCCATCCGCTTTCCTGCAGTCCTGAGAAAACAGTCTTTTCTCCATAGGTAACAAGTCCTTTTCCCTCAAGCATAAGCGGCAGTGTTCCCAACGAGAAGTATCCGATAGTCAACAGAACAAATGCCAGCAGAATACTTTGTCTGTAACCGAACTTGTCTGCAATGGCTCCTGTAAACATCGGCAGCAGGTACAGACCTCCGGAGAATAAACCTGAAATTATACCGGCCTCAATGTCACTGAAACCAAGTGTCTGTGACAGATAAAGTGTTATAACGATGAAAATGGCATAATATGCCATTCGTTCGAAAAGTTCAGACATGTTGGCTGTCCAGAAAGTGCGAGAAAATTTGTTGCCCATTTTATTTGTTTAATAATTAATGATTTGCCTGCAAAGATACTTATTTGTTATGTATTATCATAATGTAGCATATATCTGGGAATATCTTTCTTTTTGTAATAAGTCTTTCGTCAAATTGCTAATTGCTCATGTTTCTTTATAATATTCTTGCTATCTGAAATGTTTGTTGTTTTGTTGGTTGTTTTATTTGCTTGATATACAGTTTATTATGAGTATTTGTTTCTGTTGTGAAAATACTGGTTTTTTGTTTTGCGTTAAATAATTGCCATTTCCAGTGTTTTTTTATGATAAAAGTTTGTTAATTCGGTGTTTTTTAACGTTATTTACATGTGGATAGATAAAAAGGGGAATATTAATTAAGATATTAAGAAATATAAGAGGGGAAATAATTAATATTATTTGTTGTTTGGAAGTCTTACTATAATAATATTATTAATGTATAGACCGATAAAACTTTCCAAATAATCTTCTTTTTATTGCTTTTTGTGTCAAAAAGACAGTTTAAAATATTTATATAAGTTTATATGGGCAAAGGAAAAACAGAAAGCTTTAAAGTGAATTTTCACTTTAACAATGGACTGAAGGCAGGAATGCTCTTCTCTCTATTTTCTTTTTCATTGCTGATGCCACAAGGTGTTTATGCTGAGACAAACAAGTCGGATGCAAATATCCTTGCAGTGCAGCAGGATGATAAGATTACGGTTACCGGTACTGTTATCGATGAGAAAGGTGAGCCTATTATTGGTGCAAATATTCTTTTAAAAGGTACAACTATTGGTGTTATTACTGATTTTGATGGAAAGTATTCAATTCAAGTTCCTCAAGGTAAAGGGGTTTTGGTTTTCTCTTACATAGGTTTTACTAATGTTGAGAAACAGATAAATGGAACTGTTATCGATGTTGTAATGCGTGAAGATGCCAAAGTCTTGGGAGAGGTTGTCGTAACGGCTTTGGGTATCGAGAAGAAAGCTTCGTCACTTACTTATGCAACGCAGAAAGTTGATGGTAAAGAATTGACACGTGCCAAGGATGCAAACTTTATAAATGCATTGCAGGGTAAGACTGCCGGTCTTGTAATTACTCCAAACTCAAATGGTGCTGGTGGATCTTCAAAGTTGCTGTTGCGTGGTAATTCTTCAATATTGGGTAACAACTCACCTCTTATAGTTTTGGATGGAGTTCCAATGAATGACAATAATACAACTCAGATTACTGATGCACTTTTGTCTGGTGGAAATACAACCGATGGCGGTGATGGACTTTCAAATATCAATCCTGATGATATAGAAAACATTACGGTGCTTAAGGGAGCAAATGCCGCAGCATTGTATGGATCAAAGGCTGCAAATGGTGTTATAATGATTACAACAAAACAGGGTACTGCAGGAAAGGTTTCTATAAGTGTTTCAAGTAGTATAATGTTTGAAACTCCTTTGGTAACCCCGAAATTCCAGAATAAGTATGGGGCTGATGTTGAAACTTATTTAGATTCAAGCTTGAATCCTAATTCTCCTGTTTCAAAAAGAAGATTGGGTATTTATTCTTGGGGTTCCCCTATCGGACAGTTGTCATCACAGACTTTGAATGAAATACCTTATGCACTTAATTCTGCAGCTGATAATCTGGATACATTCTTCCAAACCGGTGCCAATTATAACAATTCTGTTTCTGCTTCTTTCGGTTCTGATAAGGCTGCAACTTATATGTCTTATGGAAATACAACAGCAAAGGGTATAACTCCTGAAAATAAATTTAGCAGACATAATCTTACTTTCAGAGAGACAATAAAACTGTTTAATAATAAATTGGAATTGAATCTTTCTGGAAGTTATATTCTGCAGGAATCAGATAACAGACCTGGTTCTGGTATTTATGCCAATCCTTTATATGACTTGTATATAATGCCTCGAAATGCTGATATATCTTATTTTAAGGATAATTCGGAGGTAGACGGTCAATTGTATTATATAAATCCTGTAAATGGAGTATATAAAGAAGCTTCAGCTACTGGTCCTATACAGCAATGGCCTTGGACAAATGAAGAAAACAGAAACTCTCCTTATTGGTATGTAAACCGTCTGTTGAAAAATAATACACGAGAAAGACTGTTTGGTACTGTTGGCGCTAAAGTTAATATCTACGACGGACTTTCTGCTCAAGCAAGATTCAAGATAGACCGTGTTAAAGATACATATGAAACCAAGACCTATCAAGGAACCAGGGCAAAAGCTTTTTATAACTCTATCTACGAATATAGCAAGAGCGAAAGTAATCAGATATTTGCTGATTTCCTGATTAGCTATAATAAGAGAATTTCTGATATTGACATTGCAGCGAATTTTGGTGGCTCTACAATGAAAATAGACAATAGTTATTTTGGATTCAATTATTGGATGAATGACTCTACCAGTACGCCTAACGTATTTGACCCATCAAATGTTATTACCAATAAAAAGGATGGTTCACATGTTCCTGTAAGTAAAACAAAGGATCAGAACTGGGAAAATGCCTTATACGGTACATTGTCTTTAGGGTATAAGGATATGGTGTTTATTGATGGTTCTTTCCGTACAGACTGGTCTAGAGTTTATACTCAGTTTGCGGCTTTGGGTACTCCTGACCACTATACATACTATAGTGTAGGTGGAAATGCACAGCTTGATAAAATTTTCAATATAAAGAATGAGAATTTTAATCATGCTAAAGTCAGAGTTTCTTATAGTGAGGTTGGTAACTCTATTCCTAATACAAACTATGCCGGAATGACGAAGGATTGGGGTTCTCAGATTATACAGGCATCTGCTTATCGTACTTTCTATAATCCTCTTCCTGAAACTATGCGTTCTACAGAAGTTGGTTTCGATATGAGATTTTTAAGAAATGCATTTGAATTTGATTTTACTTTCTATAATACTTTGATGGTAAATCAGTGGCTGCCTATGAATGCTGCAACGGGAGGCTCTTTGCCATTGAACTCAGGAAAGATTAGAAATAGGGGTATAGAAACTACTTTGAGCTATAATCTGAGTGCATTGAACAATGACTTTACATGGAGAACTTCATTTAACTATTCTTATAACTACAATAAAATACTTGAGACTTATGGAGAGAATCTTGACACTCCTATGGAAACTACTCCTGTTTATGGTGGTGGTATAAGAATCCGATATGAAGTAGGTAAACCATATGGTGAATTATATGGTAAGACATTTGATTATGATGAGAATGGTAAAATAAAAACAGACTTGAATGGAGCTCCTTTAACAACTTCAACATATGATTGTTATTTGGGAAATGCAAACTCACCGCATCATTTGGGATGGAGCAATAGTTTCTCGTATAAGGATTTTAATTTCTATTTCTTGATTGATGGTAAGATTGGCGGTACGGTATTATCATATACAGAAGCTATACTTGATGCTTATGGTGTGTCAGAGAGATCTGGTTCTGCAAGAGATGCAGGTGTTACTTATCAGAAGAAAACATCTGTCGGAGGAGTTATGGTTATGCAGTCTGTTCCTGGGGTTATTATGCCTGATGGAGAAATTGCTCCTGCAAAGGAATATTATCAGGCAATAGGATTGGGTGAGCCTACAATGAGTGAATATGCATGGTCTGCAACAAACTTCCGTTTACGTGAAGTTTCATTGGGTTACACATTCCGTAATCTTTTTGGAAACGGTAAGAATCTTGATATTTCTGCTGTGGCAAGAAATCTGTTCTTCTTGTATAAGGAATCTCCGGTAGATCCTGATGTATCTGTTTCTACTGCCAATAGTTATGGTGGTATTGAAGCTTTCTCACTTCCAACAACAAGAAGTTTTGGTTTTAATATTAAAGCAACATTTTAAATTATAAATGATGAAACAAAAATTTATATATGGAATAATATTCTCAGTATCATTCCCTTTTCTTGTAGGTTGTTATGATACTGTATTGGAATATGAAGGAAATTCAACAACAATAAATTCGGATGACGGAACTTCTTCCAGTGAAGGTGAACTAAGTGATGTTAGTCTTGTTCCAGGATTTCTTAGAACAGCTCAGATGAGGGTGATTGATACTAGAGAGCATAAATATCAGTATCAGTGTTCTTTTATTGGTGATGATCCTGTTGGATATATGTCGGCTCCGCATAGCTTTGATAATCGCTTGAAATCATCTTTGGCTTTCTATGGAGACTTTGCAGGTGGGCCGCAGGCTAATATGGAATGGGTTGCACAACAGACTGTTCCGGTAATGCGTTCTGTAGAAAAATTGAATATTGCACCATTGGGAGCATTTGCTTCAATCTTGTTCTCGGACGAAGCACTGCAGTTTACCAATACCCATGGTCCTATGCCTCTTAATGATTTTAAGAATTTGAAAGATGTTCATCCTTTGACATATGAAAAACAAAGTGATGTCTATACTCAATTATTTATAGATTTGATAAAGGCGGACTCTGTGCTTGAGGCTTATCAGAATAATCCTGGTGATAATGCGGCATTGATGAATAATTATATCGTTGAAACTGATATGATAACTCAGAAATCAGATGCTGCGTCAATTGTAACAATGTGGAGAAAGTATGCCAATTCATTGATTCTGCGTATGGCGATGACTCTATGTAATGTTCCTGATTATACATGTAACATAAATGGAGTTTCAAAAACTGTTCAACAATTGGCTGAAGAAGCTGTACAAAGAGGTGTTTTGGAATCTGGTGATGGTGGTATAAGACTGTTATGTGGAAGTGGTACGGATGTTGGTTATCATCCATTATATAAGATTGCTAATGGATGGGTTGATGCTAGATTGAACGCTTCGTATCATAATTATTTGGTGAGAACAAACCATCCGATATTGGAGTTTTGGTTTGCTAAAAATGAGGGACGTATTGTTAATATGAAAAATGAGGTCCTTGATAAAGAGCAAAGATTTTTAAGTATAAGGTCCGGCCTTCCTCTTTCAACTGCCGGTGTTTCTTCTCAAACTTATCAGTATTATTCAAAATTTAATTTGAATTTTGCCGGTGAACCTTTATACTTGTTTAAAACAGAAGAAGTTCTATTCTTGCGTGCTGAGGGTGCATTAAGAGGATGGTCAATGGGTGGTACTGATGAATACTTTTATAATGAAGGTATAAAAGAGTTCTTACGATTACATTCATTGGAAACAAAATATGATGAGTATATGGCTTGGAAGGGAATAGGTGACAGTGGAGTTACTGAAGAAAAGAAACAGGAAGCCATATATGTTGATTGGTATGATGAAGACAATAATCTGCCTTTGTGGGGGGGATATTATAAATTAAACAATTCATATGGATTGCCTACAAATGCGGATACAAATACGGATTTGTCAGGTATAGATATGGATAGTAAAGAAGTAAAATTACAGAAAATAATTACACAAAAGTGGATTGCTTTATTCCCAATGTCTTTGGTTGCATGGACGGATTATAGAAGAACCGGTTATCCTGTTTTAATACCGGCTTGTCCTTTTGCTTACAGCTATTCAGATGGATCTTTGACAGAACCACGTTTTAATTGGAATACTGGTGAAATTATTTCTGAAGGTGTTACTATGAGACGTATTCCTTATAATACTTCGTTGTCAGAAATTCAGGATGAAGTTAATTTAACTGCTGTTGGCGCATTAAATGAAGAAACTACAGGCGAGCCGTTTGGTGATAAACAAGGAACACGCCTTTGGTGGGATAGAGCTGATAGAGGTACTATTGAATAAAATTTTTTACAAATAAAAAAAGAAAATATGAAACTTAGAAATTTGTTATTTTCATTATCAGTTATAGCTGCTGGTAATGCATTTGCTCAAAGTGTTCCGACACATCCTATGTATGTGGATTTTGGAATTACTGATAGAGAGAGTATAGTTGCTGCTTTGGATGCTTGGGAGCCTGGTGGTAATTTTAGTAAGGATTCTGAATATAAGGATGAAAACTTCTTTATATCAAGAGTTCCATTGAAGGAACGTTTTATAAATAAAGATTTGCAGGCAAATAAGGCTATAGCCCTTGACAAAAACAAGAATCTTTGCTGGTGTAGCCCAATTGGTGATATGACAAAGAAGTGGGGACCGCTTCCACGTTATAATTTTGATGCCGATAATTTTAATATGTGGCAGTATTTGAATATTCATGCCAATTGGTCTAATAGCTGGTGGCGTGCACCAGGAGCATTTAATGATGTTGCTCATAAGAATGGTGTAAGGACCGGTTGCCTTTATTTTATAGATTGGGCTGCTCAAGTAAATTCAACTAGTCCTGCCGGTAAACCTTTGGCAGATTTGTGTGTAAAAGAGAATGGAAAGTTTAAATATGCTGAGAAGCTTATAGATTTCTTGAGATATTATGGTATTGATGGATTAGGTCTTAATCCGGAAGGTTACTGGAACTCAACCTTGAATAATGACTTTCAGGGTTTTTTGGCAGAGTGTCATAGAATAGCCCAGGAAAAAAATTTTCCTTTCCACGTTGAATGGTATGCTTTTGTATCAAATAGTGGAGGTCTGACTGATAATGGATGTAGGTTGGATAATGCAAATGATAAATGGTTTCATAAGAACGGTTATCCTGTAACAGATGTATTTTTCTTGAATTATAACTGGGTTGATGATGATTTAAGAGAGTCTGCTCAGACTGCGGAGAATTTAGGTCGTAGTACTTTTGATGTATATGCAGGCTTTGACCAGCAAGGTCGTGGATATGGAGGACAAGGAAATGGCGGTTGGCAGGTTTTAATGAATAATCCTGTTTCAATTGTTGTATGGGGTGCTCATGATAGAAGCCAATTGTATGCAAGTTCTGCCGAAGACGGTACTTCTGCATTGAGTGTGATGAATGAGTATCAGAAGAAGCAGGAACTTTTGTTCACTGGAGGTACAAGAAATGTTTTGAAGAGATTGCCATTAAATACAGGTGATGTAGATGCGGTTTATTCTGACCTAGCAAGTTGGCATGGATATTCTCATGCAGTTATAGAACAGAGTTCTTTGACTGAAGTTCCGTTTGTTACACGATTTGGGTTAGGTAACGGTAATAAATTCCGTAAAGAGGGAGAGGTTACTTTTGACCACCAATGGTATAATATAGGTGTACAGGATTATCTTCCAACTTGGAGATGGTGGATTGATAATGGAGACGGAAAAACTGCTCCAGAACAGTCTATACAGTGTGATTTTAATTATAATGATTCTTGGTTTGCTGGTTCTTCTGTTGAATTCCATGGACAGACTCCAAGATCAGATGTTCGTTTGTTCAGTACAAAATTTGATGTAGCAAGCGGTGATGACTATTTTACAATAACCTATAAGCCAAATTCAAAAGATGCAAATATGGAACTGATGGTCTCAAAATCAGTTTCTGCAAATACATTCAGTTTTTATGAATTGCCTGAAGCAAACCCTGGAAACTGGAATACTGTTACTATCAAGGCTTCAGAACTTGACTTGAATGCCGGTGATGAAATTGCTTGTATAGGTCTTTCATTTAAGAATACTCCTGAAAACTATTCTACTTTAGTTGGTGAATTAGGATTTATTCCTGCTGATTTTAACACAGTTCCTGTAAAACCTGTAATTAAATATTCAGAAGTATTACAGCGTAATTATAATAGAGCAGACTTTAAGGTTGTATTTGATATGCCATTTGATGGTCAGAGAAAGCCTGAATATGAAGGATGTCCTATATATAATGAAGAAGTTGGAGCATGGTACTATGAAATTTATGTAAAGCAAGGTGAGACTGAGACTCTTGTTACAACAACAACTTCATGGGCTGCTTATGCTGTTGAAGCTCCACTTTATGACAGTTCAAATCCTAAATTCCAGATAGGTGTCCGTGCTGTCGGTCTTGATGGAAAGACAGCTTCAGAAACAACCTGGACAGAAGAATTGGAAAGTGAATTGACTGTTATTGAAACATTGACAATTGACAAGGATATTATTAAGCCTAATGAAGAGTTTACTATTGGTTTTGAAGATCCAAATCATGCTCCTTCAACAATTAAACTTTATAATTCATTGACTGGTGCTGAAGTTGCAGCAAAAGAAGGTGTTTTGAATTTGACAACATCCCTTTCAGAAGTTGGCTCTTATGATGTTGAAGTTACTGTAGATGGCTCTACAACAATGACAAGAGGCCTTGTTATGGTAACACCGGAAGCAACAGGTCGTCTTCCTCAGTTAGGTAATCTTACTAATCCTACAAATGTAGAAGCAAATAGTGATGTTGATTTCAAGGTTGAGGTTTCAAAAGGTGATACTTATAACGGACAACCATGTCGTGTTTCTAAATCTCTTTATATGAAAGAGCCGTACCAGTTGACAGTAGATTCAAAGATTTTGAGTACTTATACACAAAATTCTTTTGCTTTGTGGTTTAAAGTTGAAAAATTTGAGCATGCGTCATTGGGTACACTTTTAATGACTAAGGTAAATAGAAATTATGAAAAGCAGGTTCCTGGTGGAACATGGACAGAAAATGTTTGGGGGGAAATGTGGACAGCTATTAGACCAGAGAATTATTCAAAATATAAAAATGCTCCAAATGAGTTGTCTGTTTCTGTGGATGCTCCTGCTGCAGGTACTCCTGATTATGAACATAACAATGAAGTGGATGGTATTTCTACAGGATATTCATTGTCTCCAAATGTTTGGTACCATGTATGTGTAGTTAAGGATAATAAGAATGTCAAGTTATATTTGAATGGTAAGAAGATTATTGATGTTCAATCTCGTGGTGCCGGTCCAAAAGATTGGAAAGGAGCTAATTTCTATGTAGGTGGAAGTATGACAAACTTGGCAAGCTTTACCGGTTGGGTAGACGAAGTTCAGGTTTGGAGCAAAGCTCTGACTGATGCAGAAGTTGTTACAGCAATGAAGGGATTTAGAGGAAATATGGACGGTCTTGAAGGATATTTCACTTTTGAAACACAGGAAACTGATGAAGAGGGATATATATATTTCCCAAATCAGGGAACAAATAAGACTGTAACTGGTGCTTATATGACAACTGGTCAGACAACAGAAAGCGGAAATGTTGACAACAAACAGAATCAGTTGACGACTGCTTTGGGTGTTCCTTCAATTATGGGTAATCAGGCTGTAACATTTGAATCTGTTCAGTGGCTTGTAGATGGCGGTCAATTGATATCTTCAGATGAAGAAGGAAACGCTAAGGTTACATATGCTGAAAAAGGAACATATTCTGTTGAAATCACTGCAAATAATTCATGGGGAAGCACTAAGAAAGCATTTAAGGATTGCATTATAGTATCATCAGAAGGTAGTGGATTGAATGAAAGCAAGGCAGAGAATATGATGATTTATCCAAATCCATTTAATGATGTGGCTAATATATTGTTTGCTAAGTCTGGTGATTATGAAGTTGAAGTCTTTGATGCTTCTGGAAAGATTGTTTATAGTAATAATTATTCTGCGTTGTCAAGTGAAGTTTGTTCATTAACAGTGAACGGACCGGCAGGGCTTTACTATGTTGTTGTTAAACAGGATGGTAAATGTCTTCAGAGTTTCAAGATAATGAAAAATCAATAATAAATTAAATCAAGTGCGCATAGCGCACTTGATTGTTAACAATAATTGATTATGAGATATTTATATAATATTTTAATAGCTGTTTTTTTGCTGCTGTCACTTAGTTGTAGTAAAGAGGAAGTCTATTATGATTCATCATCCTTGTCAGAAACTACTAATTTGATAAACTATGATAAGAATGAAAACTATAAAGGAAGTCGTTTGATTCTGATTCAGGAGAATATGGCTTTGAAATTCTCTGGAGTACAAGGATTATTGCCTACAGATAATTTCATAATGAGAAGTCATGTCTCAAATACAGATGTTTTTTTGAGTTGGGGTTATTTGTATTCAGGTATTCAAGGAGATGAGAATGGATATTATGAACCTGTGAGTGATAAGGACTCTTTGCGTATAGGATTGGGATTTAAGGATAATTGGGAGATTTCAAAGTATGACCTATTGTTGGTTCGTGGAAATCAGTATCAGGTCCTTGACCAATTTGATTTGGCTTTGGTTAATACTGAAACCTTGGTTGTGGATTCAACTAAAGTTGATGGTGGTCAAATTAATATAACAGGTGACGGTTTTATTGACTCTTCTGTATATGGTGATGTAGATTCTTTGGTATGTATAGAAAAGGCTACAGGAAATAAGATGTATAGTTTACCAACCAGATATACAGAATCAAAGCCTACTATTGAGCATGTTTTTAATGATTACGACCTGTCTACTGGTAAATATGAACTTTATATCAAAAGATGGAATTATGGATTAATACAAAAGTTATTTGATTTTGATTTCTTCAGATATGAGTTTGTTAATAGTACCCCTTTACAGAAGAATGATGACGGTTTGTATGTTCTACAGTTTACTGTTGATAATGTAAATCCAGATGGAAAAGACCGATATTCTGTTTTTGATGTTAAAGAAGCTGGTAATATATATTATGATAATGGTTATTTAACAACAGAGAATTGGGATAAAGACACTAAAATATATACTTTGCCTATAAAAGATCTTTCAGATTTTAATGCTTGGTGGGGTGTTCCTTTCGAAGGTATGGAGTTTAAAGTTGATTTGTCTTTTGATGGTGGTGCAAGTATAACGGTAAGTGGTGATAATTATTTATCTTTAGAATAATTACCGATTACATAAAGATTAGAGCGGGCAGTAATGTCCGCTCTGTTTTTTATTAGTATGGCTTTCTTGTAAGGTGAAATTTGTTCTAAACAGATATTTCAGATTTATATTGTATGTATTTTATAACCGCCGGTTCCTGTTGTATGAACGAAAGCTCCATTCATAAGAACGCCGGTTTCGGTTTTGGTATTCATTTAAGTTATGATGTGAAGAATTATTTTATTTGCTAAAAAATTATGCACAACAAAACTTTTTTCCATACATTTGTTGCATATTAGTAAAAATCAGTTTGTTGTAACAATAAACTTATAGTTTGATTGCAATATGCAGAAAAATCTTGTAATAGTAGAGTCACCGGCGAAAGCTAAAACAATAGAGAAGTTCTTGGGAAAGGATTATAAAGTGCTTTCCAGTTATGGACATATAAGGGATTTGAAGAAGAAGGAATTCAGTATTGATGTTGACAAAAACTTTACTCCCAAATATGAAATACCGGCAGAAAAGAAGAAATTGGTTTCCGAACTGAAGGAAGAGGCAAAACAGGCAGAAACTGTATGGCTGGCTTCCGATGAGGATCGCGAGGGAGAAGCCATTTCATGGCATCTGTTTGAGGTGTTGAAGCTTAAACCGGAGCATACAAAGCGTATTGTATTTCATGAAATAACCAAAACTGCCATTCAGAAGGCGATAGAGAATCCAAGAAATATTGATGTTAATCTTGTCAATGCACAGCAGGCCCGCCGTGTACTTGACAGAATAGTGGGATTTGAGTTGTCTCCTGTCTTGTGGCGCAAGGTAAAACCCGCGTTGTCTGCAGGCCGTGTCCAGTCTGTAGCCGTACGTCTTATAGTTGAGCGTGAACGCGAGATAAATGCATTTGTCAGCGAACCTTGGTATAAGGTTGTCGCTAACTTTATATTTACCGGTGAAGATGGTGTGGAGCATACTATTAAAGCCGAGCTTGCCAGACGATTGTCAACAAAGCAGGAAGCAGAAGATTTTCTGAAGAAGTGTGCCGATGCAACATTCACTATAGAGAGTATTGAGACAAAACCGTTGAAAAGGTATCCTGCACCGCCTTTTACAACTTCTACATTACAGCAGGAATCTGCAAGGAAACTGGGATATTCCGTCTCACAGACCATGATGATTGCCCAGCACTTGTATGAGGCCGGATATATTACTTACATGAGAACCGACTCTGTAAACCTGTCAACTCTTGCACTCGCATCAAGTAGGGATGTAATTAAAAAGCTGATGGGCGATGAATATGTCGAGACACGTAACTTTACAACAAATACAAAGGGCGCACAGGAAGCTCACGAGGCAATCCGTCCTACCTATATGGACAATACAGAAATAGAAGGAAACTCGCAGGAACACCGCCTTTATGAACTTATCTGGAAGAGAACCATTGCATCGCAAATGGCTTCAGCACTTATAGACAAGACCACCGTAACGGTATCTGTAAACAATACCAAAGAAAAGTTTGTCGCTACAGGAGAGGTTGTTAAATTTGACGGATTTCTTCGTGTCTATATGGAGTCCCATGATGATGAGGAACAAAGCGAGGACAGCGGAATGCTTCCTGTAATGAGCAAAGGTCAGACATTGGCATATAAGGACATTACAGCTACTCAGAGATTTACACAGCAGCCTACGCGTTATACTGAAGCAAGCCTGGTAAAGAAGCTTGAAGAGCTTGGAATAGGCCGTCCTTCAACCTATGCACCGACAATTTCAACCATACAGCAGCGTGAATATGTCGTTAAAGGCGATCGTCCGGGTGAGGAACGCAAGTATGATGTAATAAAGCTTTCAAAAGGAAAGGTTACTGAATCCCAGAAAACCGAAATGGCCGGAAGCGATAAGGGAAAACTTCTTCCAACCGATACCGGAATTGTTGTAAATGACTATCTTACAGAATATTTCCCTCAGATTATGGATTATAATTTTACTGCAAATATTGAAAAGCAGTTTGATGAAGTGGCTGAAGGAAATATTGAATGGAAATCACTGATGGCAGATTTCTACAAACATTTCCATCCTATGGTTGACAATGCCATATCTGTTAAGACCGAACATAAGGTAGGGGAGAGGATTTTGGGAAATGACCCGGCTACAGGAAAAGTCGTTTCGGTAAAAATAGGACGTTTCGGACCGATGGTTCAGCTTGGAGCTGCAGACGCTGAGGAGAAACCAAAGTTTGCTCAATTGGGAAACGGACAGTCTATCGAGACTATTACACTTGAGGAAGCTCTTGATTTGTTCCGCCTTCCACGTGACTTAGGCGATTTTGAAGGTAAGGTGATTACTGTATCTACAGGTCGCTTTGGCCCTTATGTCCGCTATGACGGCAAATTCTATTCTTTGCATAAAGATGCAGATCCGCTTGATTTTACTTTTGATGAGGCTGTTGCATTGATTAATGCCAAACGTCAGGAAGAGGCAAACAGGCTGATAAAAACATTTGCTGAGGAGCCCGAGCTTGAAGTTCTTAACGGACGTTATGGACCATATATATCATATAAGAAGAAAAACTACAAATTGCCTAAGGACTGTGTTCCTGCAGAGTTGGATTTGGAAACTTGTATGGGAATAATCAAGGAACAGGACGACAAGCCTGCTTCTGCCAAAAAGGGACGTTATACAAAGAAAAAATAACCATAATTATATATTCTTTGGGGTATGAGTAAAAATAGCTTTTTAAGAATTGTTCTGATTTTCTCTCTGTTTGTTGCTTTGGGATTTGGAGTAGGGTATCTGATAGGTCTTTTAATAAAGGCTAATATGGCTGTATTCCATTGGTGGTATATATTGGTTTTTATAATATCTTTTTATCTGTCATTGGTTCTGCATACTTTTTTC
Source organism: uncultured Bacteroidaceae bacterium (assembly GCA_944320965.1). Taxonomy (GTDB): domain Bacteria; phylum Bacteroidota; class Bacteroidia; order Bacteroidales; family Bacteroidaceae; genus Avibacteroides. The sequence continues at coordinate 142,367 of CALUJO010000001.1, forward strand.
CACGAACTTGGTCATATGGTTTGTGCAAAGATTCGTGGATGGAAGTTTATTTCTTTCATGCTTTTTGGCATTGTTTTTACTAAAAAGGATAAAGGTTTCAGTTTTTCCCGTTACAAGATACCTGGAGCTTTGGGACAATGTCTGATGATTCCGCCCGAAGAAGGAGATACTGATTTCGGAATAGCGCTTTATAATGCCGGAGGAGTTGTTATGAACTTCCTTCTGCTTTTAACTGCTATTGTTGCCTTTATTTTGGAGAAAGATGTTTATCCCGGCTACATTATTCTGTTTCTTGTGACTTTTATTTGTGTCGGCGCCTTTATGATGCTTATAAATGCCATACCCTTAAAGATTAGCGGTCTCCCTAATGACGGAATGAATATTGTTTCCTTGGGTAAAGACAAGTTTAGCTCTGAAATTTTCCTTTGTTCAATGAGAGCTGTTGCTGCAATGCAAAAGGGATGCAGAATAAGTGAGTTCTTAGAAAGGTATATAACCGAAGATGTAAAGATTGACTATTCCAATACAATACATGTAATGGCTTTAAGCTTTGACTACTCACGTGCTCTGGATTTAAAGGATTTTGATAAGGCAAGTAGTTTGATGTATGGCATTAATGCTCATTTGTATTTGTTGCCTAAGATATATAGATTGGAGTTTGGTATGGAGAATGTTTTTCTTTCACTGGTACGGGGATGTTCAGAGACAGAAATTGATAAGTTGCTTGATGATGAAACGAAAAAATATATAGAAGGCGTTGCGTCATTGCGACCTTCAGGGCTAAGAGTACGTTATGCTATAGCCTTATTATATGAAAAGGATATGGAAAAGGCTGAAAGAATATACGGGTTATTCCAGAAATTGTATTCAAAATATTATCTTCCGGGAGAAGCTTTATCAGAAAAACAATTGCTGGAATATTTGCTCAGCAATGATAAATCATGACTATTTCCCCCATTTTGCCCCATAAAAACAGGAAAAAACGACAATTTTTCAATTTTTTGAAAAAAATATCCTGATAATGTTTGGTAGTTAGAAAAATATATGTACCTTTGCAACGCAAACGAAAAACAACGGTGCCATAGCTCAGTTGGTAGAGCAAAGGACTGAAAATCCTTGTGTCCCCGGTTCGATTCCTGGTGGCACCACTTTGAAGAAAAGCAAAAGACGGTAAAATCCTGATTTCCAAGCGAAATCAGGATTTTTTGTTTTCCCCAAGCACGCAAAAAACGGCAAAATATTACCGTTCGAGGTGGAGCAAAAGGTGGAGATAAA
>CALUJO010000002.1 GCA_944320965.1 uncultured Bacteroidaceae bacterium
TCTTCAGTAGCTCAGTCGGTTAGAGCATCTGACTGTTAATCAGAGGGTCGTTGGTTCAAGTCCAACCTGAAGAGCAAACAAAAGGAACAATAAAATAATATTGTTCCTTTTTTATTTTTGCGCTCTATACATTACAATTCAAATATACTCCCCAACCTTCAGAAAAAAAGATAATCCGCCTATTCAATAAAAAAAACCAGTACCTTCCAATCCATAATCAGGCAAACGACTTCCACTTCCCAGAAAAGAACAGATACAGAAACAAAAAAAGAGACGAAATTTATATTTCGTCTCTTTTATATATGAACCATATTGGCGAGTGATGATAAAACTCCGTATGACATGATTTTGAGTGCCCTTCCTCTTTGTAATCCACCGGCTTTCGCTCTCCGAAGAGTGTGGCCCGCCATTGAGAATAGAAGCTTGTCTCGGTAGTTGGATATAATTGATGAGTTTCCCAATTCAACCAATATGGCTTTTTCTCTTATATCGTATGACAAATATACGGTTTTATCTGAATACATCAAACTTTTTGCACTAAAACTTATGTTAAATCTGCATGTTTAAATAAAAATAGCATCTATCAGAGTTGTAAAATGACAAAAAACACATAAAAAACTTTGATTTTATAAAATAAAACATTTTCTTTGCAACCGATATTTACATTTACTAACCAATAAAAACAAATTGCCTATAGAAGAAACATTACTCATAATAACAATACATATTTGAGATAATGAAACATTTGAAGAGTTTAAAGGATGACGAATTGGTCAACCTTTATATTATGGGCAACAACAGTGCTTTTGACGTTTTATTGGAAAAGTACCAGCAAAAACTTTTCTCATATATTTTTTTCATAATCAAGGACAAGGAAATATCCGACGATATATTTCAGGAAACTTTCATGAAGGCCATTGTAACTATCAAGAACGGAAAATACAATGCTGACGGACGTTTCTATAACTGGATTACACGTATTGCACACAATTTAATCATAGACCAGTTCAGAAACGAAAAGAATGACAACACCGTTTCATGCGACAATGAAGAATACAACATTCTGAATAATCAGGACTTATGTGACGGCAACATTGAAAATGATATAATAAGCCTGCAAATAAGGGACGATATAAGAAAACTGGTAAGCAAACTTCCAGACAACCAGAAAGAAATAATTATCATGAGATTCTACCATGATATGTCATTCAAGGAAATAGCCGAGATCACAGGAACAAGTATCAATACAGCATTAGGAAGAATGAGGTATGCGATAATGAACCTGAGAAAAATGGTAAACGACAACAGAATAATTCTTTCTGCCTGATAAAATTATCACAAGACAACACAATAACATATAATATAGTGCGTTATAATAGCAAAGCTATATCATACGCCTATGAATAAAAAATACCCAGACAAAACAAAAGACAAGAAAGAGAGACACGAAAGTGTAAGAAAAGAAATCACAGCACCTTCCGCGGAATCAATTATGTTTATAAGGTTATTTGCAAGACAATACCGCCCCGGAACAATGACATGCTAAAGAAAAAAGATTAAAAACGGCAATATGACTAAAAAAGAAAACTCATATTGCCGTTATTTCGTTTTTTCCTAACTTTGCCGTCTAAACCACAAAATCTGAAACAAACTTTATTTTTTCAATGGAGAACAAGTATTCGTACGGGTATATCTGGAGAATTGCCTACCCTATACTTATAAGCCTTGTCATGGAACAGCTTATAGGAATGACAGATACCGCCTTTCTTGGCCGTGTAGGAGAACTTGAACTTGGCGCATCAGCCATTGCAAGTATATATTACCTTATTATATTTATGTTGGGATTCGGTTTCAGCATCGGGGCACAGATTCTTATTGCAAGACGAAACGGTTCGGGAGACTTCAAGGAAATCGGAAACATATTCTATCACGGACTTTATTTCCTTCTCGTAATGGCTACCGTAATATGCATCATTTCAGTAAGCCTGTCACCGCAGATACTGAATAAGGTTGTATCATCACCGGCTATATGCGAAAGAGCCGTAAGCTATATAAACTGGCGAATATTCGGACTTTTGTTCTCATTTACAGCGGCAATGTTCAGGGCATTCTTTGTAGGTACGACACAAACAAAGACTTTGACACTGAATTCCATCATAATGGTACTGTCAAACATCGTATTCAACTACATTCTTATTTTCGGAAAATTCGGAGTACCGGCTTTGGGTATTGCAGGAGCAGCCATAGGTTCAACTTTGGCGGAAATGGTTTCCTGCATATTCTTCATTATATATACAAAAAGAAGAGTAGACTACAGAAAATATGGATTGAACAGTTTCGGCAAATTCAAATTCGGTGATTTGAAGAAAATTATGAATCTTTCGGTTTGGACCATGATACAGAATTTCCTTTCAATTGCCACATGGTTCCTGTTCTTTATATATATTGAACATCTGGGAGAAAGGGAACTTGCCATTACAAACATCATACGCAACATATCCTCCATGACGTTTATGACAATCATGGCATTTGCTTCAACATGTTCATCAATTGTGAGCAACATGATAGGCTCGGGAAATACCGAAATGGTCAGACCGGTAATAAGAAAACATATCATAATAACCTACTCTATCCTTACTCCGGTACTTATACTGTTCTGCACATTTCCACAGCTCACCACAAGTATTTACACGGACATAACGGATCTTCAGATAGCATCCATACCGTCTCTGTATGTACTGTGCTCATCCTATATATTTGCCATTCCGGCATTTATTTACTTCAATTCGGTTTCAGGAACAGGAAATACCAAGATGGCATTCAAACTTGAGATAACTTCGCTTGTAATATACACGCTTTTCATTACCTACGTTGTACTGATAAGAAAAGCTGATGTAGCAATCTGCTGGTTTTCGGAACATGTATATGCACTTTCAATGCTGGTAATGTGCTATACATATATAAGAAGCGACAAATGGAAAAGAATAAGAATATAAAAAAACAAAATCCCGGTTTTACTTGAAACCGGGATTTGTTTTATCAGGAAAACAGATTCCTTATTATAAAGTATTTGTTCTTGAATCAGGGAACACAACTGACGGCTTGAATGTTTTTGCCTCTTCAAAGTCCATAAGGGCATAGGACATTATAATTATGATATCCCCTACCTGAACCTTGCGTGCAGCAGCACCGTTAAGACAAACGCAACCGCTACCTCTTTCTCCCTTGATAATATAAGTTTCAAAGCGTTCGCCGTTATTGTTGTTTACGATATGAACCTTTTCACCTGCAATCATATTTGCAGCATCAAGCAGGTCTTCGTCAACAGTTATACTTCCAACATAATTAAGATTAGCTTCTGTGACTCTGACACAATGCAATTTTGATTTTAAGACTTCAATCATCATATCCTTTTATTCTTTATATTTGATATTATCAATCAGACGGACATTTCCGCAGAATACGGTAATACATCCTACTGCATAGTCGGTATCAGCCCAGTTCTTTATTGGCTGGAGAGTATATCCGTCAACTATTTCAAAATATTCAAGACGAAGATAACCTTCGCTGTTTATGCTGTTTTCAACAAATGATATTGTTTCTGCCACACTATGAAGTTCGGCAAACTCACGGCTTTCAAACAATGTCTTTGAAATATGCAGAGCATGAACTCTTTCCTCGTCAGACAAAAGACGGTTTCTGCTGCTCAATGCTAATCCATCCTTCTCACGAACGATAGGACATGGTCTGATATCTATGTTATACCCTTCTTGTGCAACAAGTTCTCTTATAATTGCAAGCTGCTGAAAATCCTTCTCTCCAAAGTAAGCCCTGTCAGGTTCAACCATATCAAACAACTTGCTTACTATCTGTGCCACACCGTTGAAATGTCCGGGACGGTATTTTCCTTCCATAACCTTGTCAAGCGGAGAAAAATCAAACACTCTTGTATCTTCTTCCGGATAGATTTCCTCAACCGAAGGAGCAAATACAATGTCTGCGCCAACCGACTCAAGCAGTTCACAATCGGCATCCAATGTCCTCGGATAATTCTTCAGATCATTTTTATCATTAAACTGAGTGGGGTTTACAAACACACTTACCACTGTAACGTCATTCTCCTTTACACTCTTTCTAACAAGTGAAGCGTGGCCTTCATGCAATGCCCCCATTGTAGGCACTAATCCAACTTTCTTTCCATCACCGAATGATGCCTTGGCTTCATTCAGTTCTGCGATTGTTTTTACAAGTTTCATTTCAATAACAACTAAAATTCTATCATTTCAGAAAAACTCTGCAAAAGAAGTAATTATTTGTCACATATTAAAATTTAATTCAAAATTTAAGACTGATGAAAGCAAAAACAGGCCAAAATCAAGGTATCTGCAAGAACGGAACAACCTGCCTCACAATTGTCAGTTTTAACAGACTGGAGTTTGCAATTTGAAATAAAAATCAAAGAAAAACAAACATTTACACATAAGAAACATGTTTCTAAATAAGTTAAATATAGTAATAAATTGCACAGTTCGTCATTTTTTTATACCTTTGCAATTGTATTTAATCCGATATTTTTATATTATGTGCAAGGCGAATAAGATTCTTTTTATTACCCAAGAAATAAAACCATACCTTCAAGAAAGTGAAATGTCCGAAATAGGCCGTAACCTGCCGCAAAACATTCAGGAATCAGGAAAGGAAATCAGGACATTCATGCCAAAATGGGGAAACATAAACGAACGCAGAAACCAGTTGCATGAGGTTATTCGCCTCTCGGGAATGAATATCATAATAGACGATACAGACCATCCGCTTATAATTAAAGTAGCTTCAATTCAGGCTGCAAGAATGCAGGTCTATTTCATTGACAATGATGACTATTTCCAGCAGACACCATCGGATGCGGTTAATCAGGAAAATTTTGAAGACAATGACGAAAGAATGATTTTCTATTCAAGAGGTGTTCTTGAAACTGTCAAGAAACTGAGATGGTCACCTGACGTTGTACACTGCCACGGATGGATAAGCGCTCTTGCACCTATATATATAAAGAAGGCATACAATGATGAACCTTCGTTCAGAAATTCAAAGATTGTAGTTTCACTATACGAAAACAATTTCGAGGGAAACGTAAATCCAAACTTCAAGGAAAAGGCTATAATTGACGGAATTGAACCAGAAGATATCAATATTGAAGATAAAGACAATATAGACTATAAGCAAATTGCAAAAATAGCACTTGACTATACCGACGGTATAATTGCACACGGTAATATAGATCCGGAAATATTGGAATATGCAAAATCAAAAAACATACCGGTCATAGAGTACAGCAATACTCCTGAATTCATTGAAAAATGCAATGAACTTTATGATCAGGTCTGTGAAAAACAGTAAGATTTACATAAAATGAAAAAGCTGATTTATACATTATCCATAATATCATCACTGCTTATCATAGGATGTGATGACAACACTGAAGGAATAGGTGCAAACCTTATTCCAGACGAAAACATTATAAAATCAACAGGAACAGTTTTTGAAACAGAGTTCCACAACTTCTTTGTCGAAGAGGATTCGGTATATTCAAACAGTACGTTTGCATATCTCGGAAAATACAGTGACGATGTCTTCGGATACCTTGAAACAGGTTATATGACACAGTTATATTGTCTTGACAACTTTTCATTTGACCACGAAAACATGGTTACTGAAAAAGTTGATGACGGCAACGGAGGTGAAAAGGAAGTATACAAAGATGCAGCATGCTATATATCACTTGACTACAATGAATTTTTCGGTGATTCGCTTAACCCATGCCAGGTTGAAGTCTACAAGCTAAGCAAAAGCATTGACGGCAACATAACATCATCTGTCGACCCTGCAGAATACTACAACGAAGAAACCGACTATCTTGGAAAAGTAACATACACTGCTGCTAATACATACATAGACGAAAGCGAAAGAAACGATGAAAGAAGCGTAAGAATCCTGCTTGGTGACAGTATTGCACAATACATTATAAAGACAAACAAGGAACATCCCGAATATTTCAAGAATGCAGCAACATTCAGTGACAAAATTATAAAGGGACTTTACCTGAAACCAACAACCGGTGACGGTACTATACTTTACATAACAGATACAAGACTTTATGTTAACTTTAGAATGTATGTAACAGACAGTGACGGAAACAGAATAAAAAAGAAGGAAGAAGGACATACAGAAGAAGACTCAACTGCACTTTACACAACCAACTTCAATTCAACACGTGAAGTTTATCAGGTAAATACATTTGAGAACAAGATTGATCCAAGCAAACTCAATCCTGAAAGAACATATCTGAAATCACCTTCAGCAATATTCACAAAAGTGGATTTGCCTATCGGAAAGATTGAACATGATATAGCTGGAGACACTATAATGCAGGTTAAACTGACATTAAAGGCCTATAACCAGATAGAAAACGACAATGAGTTCAATATGAGCAAACCAGAGAATGTCCTGATGGTTAAAAAGAAAGATGTATATCAGTTCTTCAGGGAAAACAGATTGCCTGACAACAAAACAAGCTATCTGGCATCACTTGACCAAACTTCAAATACATATACATTCAACAATATATCACAAATTATAGTTGATGCTATTGCAAAGAAGAAATCAGACAACAACGGTGTAATAAACAGCAGTGACATTGAAGAAGTCATTATCGTACCGGTAACGGTAAAGACCGAAGAGTCAAGCAGCGGTACAACAACAACATCTGTCAGAAACAATCTGATGCCTCAATATGTGCAGCTAATAAAACAGGAAAACGTTCTTGAAGTAATGCACATCAGTATGGGCGATAAACAATAATAATAGAAGCTCCCGCATGGGAGCTTTTTTATTTATATACTATTCAACTAACCTAAATAGCCAACATCCACAAAGACACAACAAAAGGAAACGGACAACTTCCGCCTTTTATATTGTAATCATTAATACTGCTACTACACTCCGTTAACTGCTCACAACAAAGGAGTTAAGAATTGCAAAATAAATTATTGTAAAATATTTATTCCCCAAGGTTAACCGCCGTTAAGCATAAAAGACAAATGCTAAAAACAATCAAAATAACAACTTTAATCATACAACGTATTTATTTATCAACTAATTTAATGCTCAGAAGTTAAACAAACAAGAAGAATTAACATATACAGCAAATTATCATGAAAAAGAATTTTGTTAAGGTTTTTGGTTTTTTGGCAATCATTGCGGTTGCTGCCATAGCCGGAGGTGTGACAGCCTATAAAATTACAAACAACAACACAAAAGTACAGGAAGAAAGAAGCCTGACCAGAGAATTCAACAATGAATTCCAGGTGGGAAACAATGCAACATTAGTAAGCAACAGCAGCCAGCAACAGGAACGTGTTGACTTGACATATGCCGCAGAAACAAGTGTACATGCAGTTGTACATATCAAATCTGTAGAACACTCCAAGACAAGATACGTACAGCAGATGCCGGATATATTCGACTTCTTCTTCGGAGACGGAACAGGCAGACAAAGAAAAGTTGAAACAGAGCCAAGAGTCGGCATGGGTTCAGGAGTCATTATTTCATCAGACGGATACATTGTTACCAACAATCACGTAATTGAAGGTGCGGACGAAATTGATGTAACCCTGAACGACAAGCGCGAATACACTGCCCGTCTTGTAGGAACTGACCCTACAACAGACATTGCATTGCTTAAAATTGAAGCAGAAGAATTGCCTTATCTTACTTTGAGCAACTCAGATGACATAAAAGTCGGAGAATGGGTTCTTGCAGTAGGTAACCCTTTCAACCTGTCTTCTACAGTAACAGCAGGTATCGTCAGTGCAAAAGCCAGAAATCTGAATATCTACGGTGGCACAAACGGAAGCATTGAATCATTCATACAGACTGATGCAGCCATTAACAGAGGAAACAGTGGTGGTGCACTTGTCAATACAAAAGGCGAGCTTGTAGGTATCAATGCAGCAATATATTCACCAACAGGTGTTTATTCAGGATATGGCTTTGCAATCCCAACCAACCTTGTAAAGGCAGTGGTACTTGACCTTAAGAAATTTGGTGCAGTACAGCGTGCACAGCTTGGTATCATGGGCGGTGACAACAATGCTGAACTTTCAAAGGAAAAGAATCTTGGAGTAAACTATGGTGTATTTGTATCAAAAGTCATGGACGGCGGTTCTGCTAAAGATGCCGGCATTAAGGAAAACGATGTCATCATCGGAATCAACGACAAGAAAATCAATTCAATGGGCGAACTTCAGGAAACAATTGCAATGAGCAAGCCGGGAAGCGTAATCAACGTAAAAGTTATACGTGACGGTAAGGAAAAGACAATTGAAGTAACCTTGAAGAAGAACAAGGAAGTAAGCGGAGTTGGAGATACAAAGACCTCAAATCTGCTGGGAGCCAAGTTTGAAAAGATTGACAAGGATACAAAATCCAGACTGAAACTTGAAAACGGTCTTGAAGTTAAGGAACTTTCAAACGGCCGATTGAGAGATGCAGGTATCCAGGAAGGATTCATCATCCTAAAGGCAAACAACAAACTGATAAGCAGTGAAAAAGACCTTGAAGAAGTTGTAAAGGCTGCAAGCGCATCAGACGACAAGGTTGTATTCATAACAGGTGTTTACCCATCAGGAAGAAAAGTATATTTTGCAATTGACCTAAGATAAACAATAAATTCCCTCTTCGGATAGGATGTCTGTGAAGGCATCCTATTCTTTTTTATATATGCTACGAAAACAAACACAAAACAATCCACATAAAAGTACACGCAATTTAATTTGCAAAAACATTTAAAGATTCTACTTAAAACCCCAAACCTTTTTACCTAAAACATTAAATATTTTGGGTCAAAAGGCTCATGGTTTTTACCAGCACACTTTTATATCTGAAAATCAATAAATTAAGGCTTTATCAAGCACAATCTGCAATACTGAAATAACAACAGCCGGAAATACCTAGGCTGACGTACAACAAACAAAAACACAATAACAACATTCATCGCCCAAATTATTTATTCCAAATAGGGATTACATCAATATTTATAACTAATTTTGCAGACAGGTTTAAAATCCAGTAATAGCAAACAAATTAACGAATAGTACTAACAACCGTCCCTAAAAAACACGGGACATAAAGACAAGATTGATTAGGAAATGAGAAAATGGAAAATTGAAGATTCTGCCGAACTGTATAACATAAACGGTTGGGGCTTGAGTTACTTTTCTATTAATGAAAAAGGTCATGTGGTTGTACGCCCAAAAGCAAACGGACCATCTATAGACCTTAAAGAAGTTATGGATGAATTGCAGGTAAGGGACATAACGGCCCCAGTACTGCTGCGTTTTCCGGACATTCTGGACAACAGAATTGAAAAAATTTCAAACTGCTTTGAAATTGCCGCAAACGAATACGGCTACAAGGCAAAGAACTATATCATCTACCCTATCAAGGTAAACCAGATGCGTCCTGTGGTTGAAGAAATCGTAAGCCACGGAACAAAATACAATATCGGACTTGAAGCCGGCTCAAAACCAGAGCTGCACGCCGTTCTTTCAATCACAAACAACGACGATTCAATGATTATATGCAACGGCTACAAGGACGAAAATTACATTGAGCTTGCCCTTCTTGCACAGAAGATGGGAAGACACATATACATTGTAGTTGAAAAGCTGCTTGAGCTTAGAACCATCGCAACAATTGCCAAACGACTTAACGTAAAGCCAAACATAGGTATCCGTATCAAACTGGCAAGTTCCGGTAGCGGAAAATGGGAAGAGTCAGGAGGTGATGTCAGCAAATTCGGTCTTAACTCAACCGAACTTCTTGAAGCACTTTCAATACTTCAGGATAACAATCTTGAAGACTGCCTGAAACTTATCCACTTCCACATAGGAAGCCAGGTGACAAACATACGTCGCATAAAGACTGCGCTGAAAGAAGCATCACAGTTCTACGTACAGCTCCGCAAGATGGGCTACTCCATCAACTTTGTTGACATAGGCGGAGGTCTTGGTGTTGACTATGACGGTACACGTTCTTCGCTTTCAGGTAACAGCATGAACTATTCAATCCAGGAATATGTTAACGATGCCGTTTCACTGATTACAGATGCTTCCGACAAGAACGGACTGCCTCATCCAAACATCATAACAGAATCAGGCCGCTCACTTGCAGCACACCACTCTGTTCTTGTATTCGAAGCGCTTGCAAGCACAAGCCTTCCGGAGTGCAAGGATGACGAAGAGATTGACGAGAACGCTCATGAACTAGTAAAGGAACTGTATGACCTGTGGAGAAACATCAACCAGCCTCGCCTTATCGAAACATGGCACGATGCTGTTCAGTGCCGTGAAGACGCATTGGGACTGTTCAACCTTGGTCTGATTGACCTGAAGACAAGAGCACAGGTTGAAAAATTCTTCTGGTCAATTGCACGCGAAGTCTATAAAATGGCAGAAAACATTAAGCATGCTCCTGACGAGCTGAAGAAGATTTCAAAAATACTTCCGGACAAGTATTTCTGCAACTTCTCACTGTTCCAGTCATTACCGGATGCATGGGCTATAGACCAGATATTCCCTATCATGCCGCTTAGCCGACTTAACGAACAGCCGACCAAGTCTGCTACCATACAGGATATAACATGCGACTCGGACGGTAAAATTGACAACTTCATATCTACAAGAAACTTCTCATACAACCTTCCAGTTCACGAACTGAAGGAAAACGAACCTTATTATTTCGGAGTATTCCTTGTAGGTGCATATCAGGAAATCCTGGGCGACCTTCACAATCTGTTCGGTGACACAAATGCTGTACATATCAAAATCAGCAATGACAAATACTTTGTTGACAAAATCATCGAAGGCGAATCTGTTGCAGACGTTCTTGAATATGTACAGTTTAACCCGAAACGTATGGCAAGAAGCGTAGAAGTATGGGTTATGACATCCGTTAAACAGGGTATCATATCTCCTGAAGAAGGACGCGAATTCCTTTCAAACTACCGTTCAGGTCTTTACGGATATACCTATCTTGAATAATAAAATCATTTCTGTATTACAATATAAAAGCCCGTCATTCCGGCGGGCTTTTGTTTTAAACCTACTGATATCATGGAAAAAAGCTGTCTTGCTTCATTTATTCTATTATCGGCAAGCGGAATTGCTTTTGCGCAAAAGCCTAATCTTCCGAACATTATACTTATAGTAACCGACCAGCACAGAGGAGACGCACTGGGATGTATGGGAAATACCGAAGTAATAACCCCCAACATTGACAGACTGGCAGAAGACGGCAGCATATTCATGAATGCCTACTCTTCCTGTCCAAGCAGTACACCGGCAAGAGCAGGACTGCTTACAGGCTTGTCACCATGGCATCACGGAATGCTGGGATATGGAGTCGTTGCCGAAAAATACAAATATGAAATGCCGCAAATGCTCAATGACGCAGGATATTATACATTCGGTATAGGAAAAATGCACTGGTTTCCACAACGCTCTAAACACGGATTCCACGGGACACTGCTTGACGAAAGCGGAAGAATTGAAGACCCTAACTTCACAAGCGACTACAGACAATGGCTGAACATAAAAGCGCCCGGAATAAATCCTGACCTGACAGGAATAGGATGGAACGACAACAGTGCAGCAGAATACAAACTGCCTGAGGAACTGCATCCGACACACTGGACAGGAGAAGTGGCTTGCCAGCTTATAGAGAACTACTCTATCGACAAACCACTATTCCTTAAAGTATCGTTTGCTAGACCGCACAGTCCTTATGACCCGCCAAAGAGATTCTATGACATGTACAAGGATATTGAAATTGAAGCTCCTGCAACAGGTGAATGGTGCGAAAGATTTGCCAAGCAGCTTGACCCCGAAAAGACAAGCAAGGAAATTGCTTTCGGCAACATGGGAGAAGATTATGCCAAAAATTCAAAGAAGCATTACTATGCCAATATTACATTTATTGACGAGGAAATAGGCAAAATAATAAAAGCACTTAAAGACAAAGGAATTTATGAAAACTCAATTATTGTTTTCACATCCGACCACGGCGATATGATGGGCGACCACTACCACTGGCGCAAAACATATCCGTATGAAGGCTCGGCACATATACCATTCCTTGTCAAATGGCCTGAATCATATAAGGAAGCCGAAAAGAAAAACATAGAGCAGCCTGTTGAACTGAGAGACATACTGCCAACATTCCTTGACGCTGCCAATGTTGAAATTCTGGAAGACATGGACGGAAAATCAGTAAGACAACTTGCAGAAGGAAACAGTGAAGGATGGCGCAAATATATTGACCTTGAACATGCAACATGCTATGATAATAACAATTACTGGTGCGCACTTACCGACGGAAAAATAAAATACGTATGGAATCTTTACAACGGAAGCGAACAGCTGTTTGACCTCGTGAAAGATCCTCACGAACTTCACAACTGTATCAACGACAGAAAATACAGAAAACAGGCAGAAGAAATGCGCAATGCCATGATTGAGCACCTGAGCGAAAGAGGCGAAGATTTCGTTAAAGACGGCAAACTTGTGACAAGAGAAAAGACAATGCTCTATAGTCCGAACTATCCTAAAAAATTATAGAATATATTATTCAGAACTTTCATCACACATAAAGATAGCATAAATAGTCTCCTGTTGAAATAAAAGCTAGAGAACATTTAATTTTCACTCATTGCGTAAAGATTAACAAAAAGTAAAAAAGCGGGGGCATTAAACCAACATGGTGAATTACATTCCAATGTCGCTCACAATCATTGCTGAATAGATTATAAACACCTTTTCTATAATAATATCATCAACAAGAAGCAGAATAGAGTTTTGACTCCATCCTGCTTTATTATTATAAACAAAATTATTCTTCAACCAAATTAAATTTAGAAGATATTTCCTTTTGTTCAATTGCCTGCCTTAAATTAAAACGTTTCTTCTGAGTTATGTAACCAATTTTCTCACATGAAATTTCTATTTGTACATCCCCTGAATTATTAAAAGTCAATCCTTTTATATCAAAAGCTTCAGTACTCTCATAAGGGGTCGAACCTAAATAAAGTTGATTGGTATTCTTAACGTCTGGTGTTGATGATATAACCCTCCAATAAACATCAGCTCCTTTTGGGGTAGAATCAAAAAACCATCTTATAATAGTATGTTCTAAAGCTGTATTTCCTTCTCCTGTAACCTGTTTGTTCTTTTCATTAGATGCCAAGTCTGATCTTTTCAGAAAATACGCAATTCTATTCCAATCAATATTCTCTAAAGCATTAGAAAATGCGGTATTCATAGTTTTTGCAGCAGCTGTGTAATCATCACAATTTGACATAACCGAATGTCTGCCAGTTATATTCGTCCTCGGATAAACTTGATTTCTATTTTCATCAAAAATCTGAATATCAAAACAAACAGTCCCCATCCAGCCCATTCCAGACAAATAGCTCAACTGAAATTGGGTAATCTCAACCTGTAACATATAATCAGTATTAATATCATAATCCAAAGCAAATCCCATAGTTTTCATATAGTCCTTAATACTTTCAGAAACAAATGATTTAACCTCAGGATAAGAGCTTGTATTGGGCTTTGGTATTTCTAAATTTACTTCATACTTATTAAGTATGTTGTTGTCAACTCTTTTATCTAAAACATTTAATCTAATTCCATAATCTAAATTTATATAAATATTTGATTGTGGGAGTTTAGACAAGGACAATGGTATAGTAAACGAATGTATTTGAGGTCTTTGTACTTTTGTTGTTCCACATGATATAAATAACAACAAGGGAATTAATAATATTATAATCTTTTTCATAATCTTAGTTATTTATTATTTTTATAAGTTTCGCAGTAGCTTCTGTTTTATAAATTAATGTCTTATTTTCAGAAGTAGCAACTGTAATTATAGTAGGTTCAAACAAAGCATCAGCTCCATATTCTTTAGCCAAAGAAATCAGTCTATATAAAGCTAAGCGTCTGACTATTTCTTCTGCAGGAATGTAATTTGATTCTGAATTATAAATATCTGTTCCTCCAATATATCCAAGCCGTATAATGCCTTCACAACTTTCATATTCCAAAAACCTTTTACCATTTTCTTTTACAATATCATAAACAAGCTTGAATTCATTATTCTCTTCATAAATTGTCCTTTTATTCCGTTTATTATCGGAGCGGACAGAAGCTGATACAGATATAGATTTTATTATTGTATAATCATTTCTACTGAGATTCATATCTTGTATCGTTACTTTAGGCATATTGCTTATTGCTGTAGTAGGTATTATACTACTTTGAGCTTTTACCTGTGAAAAATAAGACACAAAACAATAGATTAATAAAAATAATATTACTTTTTTCTTCATACTCTTAAATTCTAATTAAAGATTAATAAAGATTTATAGTACCTTTATTATATAAACATACACAAAAAAAGCACGGTACTTTTGAATATTCTTCACCTAAGGTGTTTGGCGTAACCTGTTCCGATAGAATAACAAAAGCCCGCGCTATAAACGCGAGCATTTCAACATATATTCATATCGGAACTATTAGTCGCCAAACTTTTAGGTAGAAAGAATAATGCTAAATGCTTTTCCCAATTATAGTATATGTATTAAATAAAATATATTACATAGGCAAATCTCTTTAATTTATGCAAATATACAAAAAAGATTATCAAAAGACACTTCTTGTCAGTTTTTTATATCTAAATATCATTTACTCACAATAGTCATTTCATCAATCAAATGCTTTGCTCCAGCAAACTTGTCAATAACAAACAATACGTAACGTATATCAACAACAGCTGCTCGCTGCAAAGAAGGATTGTAGGCAATATCGCCTGTCAGTCCTTCAAGATTACGATCAAAGCCGCAACCTACAAGCTCACCTTTTGAATTGAATACCGGAGAACCTGAGTTACCGCCGGTAGTGTCTACTCCTGTAGCAAAGCAAACCGGCATACGGCCGTCCTTCATTGCGTAAGGTCCAAAGTCCTTGTTCTCATAAAGCTCTTTGAGTTTTGCAGGAACAACAAATTCTGGGTTTTCAGGATCTTCTTTCTCCATCACTCCGTCAAGGGTTGTGTAATACAGATATTTTGCACCGTCGCGAGGAATGTATGACGAAACTTTTCCGTAAGTAAGGCGCAATGTCAGATTTGCATCAGGATATACTGCCTGACCGTTCTTCTTTTTCAGTTCAAGCATACCGGCAACCCATGTCTTATGAGCCTTTGCATATTCGGTATCATCCGCTTTCAGGTCTTTTGCGGCCTTGACATATGCCTCCCTTACCGACTGGGAATACTGGACCATCAAGTCTTTCTTCAGGACAGAAGCCCTTGGCTTGTCAAGGAATTCATTGAAAGCCTCAGCAGAACGGAAGATTGATTTTTCAAAACAGTCATCAACAAAAGCTGCGACATCGCCTTTGTATTTCTTGTCAATCAGGCTGAAAATAGAAATACGCTGCTCGGCTGGAATAAGATTTGCATAAACGGCAAGCATCAGTTTTGAAACCTTTCGGTCAATGCGTGCGTCATAATCCTTATTGAAATGCTTGGCAGCCTTGTCGCGAAGCAATGAAACTTCTTTTTCAACAACAGCCTTGTCTTTTTCCTCAAGCGCCTTTAGAAGATTTCCGGTATTTGGTACGTTACAGAACTCAGTACCCATAATCAAAGCCTCAAGAATTGTTTCCTGATTGAACTTTGCATCATGACGGCGTGCAACAATCTCCTTTATGGTTTCATAAGCCTGTCGGTAAGCATCATTACCTGTTTCTTCACCGTAGGCAAGAAGCTGCTTCTGCTGTTCTTCCTTGGCAGAAATGACATCAAGACGCTTCAGCCATTCGTTCATACCAATTGCATTCTTCCAGTAGTTTGCAGTAGACGCGTATTTGCTTGCATACTGGATCTTGACTTTCTTATCCTTCAGCATTTCTTCGTTCCATGCTTCAAGACGTACGCCGCGTACTGTATCACGAAGGAAGTTTGTGATTTTCATACGTTCTTCAACCTCATCGCTAATCATATAGCGCCAGTTACGGCCAGGGAATCCCATTACAAAAGTAAAGTCACCCTCCTCTATTCCGCCTATATTTATTGGAATATGCTTTTTAACCTTCAAAGGAACATTATTCTCGCTATATTCTGCCGGTTTTCCGTCTGGCGCAGCATAAATACGGAAGATGGAGAAGTCACCGCAATGCCTTGGCCATTCCCAGTTGTCGGTATCCGCACCAAATTTTCCTATTGATGAAGGAGGTGCACCTACCATACGTATATCCTTATAAACGGTCTTTACAAACAGATAATACTTGTTTGCACCGTAAAATGCCTTAAGTTCAAGTTTTGTAAATGGAGTCATTTCAATATTTTCATCCTTTGCAAAACGTTCGGCAACCATCTCAAGATATTTTGGAGATATATAGTTCAGTCCGTCAGGGTCATCATCTTTCTTCAACTGTTCCTGGACATATGAAGTTACATCAAGAATTCTGTCAATATAGGTTACTGACAATCCTTCGCAAGGAAGCTCTTCGCTGCGGTTCATTGCCCAGAATCCGTCAGTCAGATAGTCATGTTCAACAGAACTGTGCTGTTGTATGGCACCATAACCGCAATGGTGGTTTGTAAGTACGAGCCCTTCTGATGAAATAACCTCACCGGTACATCCACCGCCAAACTGCACAACCGCATCTTTCAGACTGATATTGTCGGGGCAATAAACCTCGTCAATGCCTATATCAAGTCCTAGTTCGTACATTGCAGCAGCATTCTGCTCCTTAACGTCTGTCAGCATCCACATTCCCTCATCGGCAAAAGCCTGGGAAAACGAGGCTGCAAACAAAATTGAAAACAATAATGTATTCTTTCGCATATTCTATGTATTAATTAAATTAAGTTTCTATAATCCGTATTTTATGCATTAAAAACACTAATTTCCTATAAATATACAATATTCGCTAAAATCGGTGATATATACAAATATGAGGCATAAAAAAGGGAGTGCGTATTGTAAAATACACACTCCCGTAAAATATGTTCTAGAGGAATTTACTTTCTTTCCTTATAGTTCTTCAAACCTGTTTCAAGAAAGTTTACATATTTTGCAATATCCTTGTCGTGTGAATAAGAACCGTTTACAGGATTTCCTTCATTGTCAAGAAGTACATAGAACGGCTGTGCATTTGCTCCGAACTTGTATCTCTGCAGATAACTCCACTTGTCACCGACAGTTCTCAAAATACGTTTCTGACCGTTTTCCATAACTTCTTCACGCTGTGGAAGAGGAGTCTTGTCATCAACATAAAGTGAAATCAGCACATATTCGTCGTTCATGATGCTTCTCACCTTTTCGTCTGTCCATACTGCAAGTTCCATTTCACGGCAGTTTACACATCCGAATCCTGTGAAGTCAACCATAACTGGTTTTCCAAGACGTTTTGCAGCAGCCATACCTTCTTCATAATCTGTATATTCTGCCTCAACTTCATTTTCGTAAAGATTGAAATCCTGAGTGTTCATTGGAGGTGCGAATGCTGATACAGCCTTCAAAGGTGCTCCCCACAATCCAGGTATCATATAGATTGAGAATGCAATTGATATTGTTGCAAGGAAGAAGCGTGTAACACCAACCTTGTCATTGTCATCATCGTGCGGGAATTTGATTTTACCCAACAAATACAATCCGAGAAGGAAGAATATTGCAATCCACAATGCAAGGAATGTTTCACGGTCAAGAAGTCTCCATCCGTAAGCAAGGTCTGCAACAGAAAGGAACTTCAATGAAAGAGCAAGCTCAATGAAACCAAGAACTACCTTGATATTGTTCATCCATCCACCAGACTTAGGCATTGACTTAAGCCATGACGGAAACATTGCAAACAATGTGAAAGGCAAAGCCAATGCAATTGCAAATCCCAACATTCCGATTGCAGGAGCTACGATATTGCCTGTTGTAGAAACTTCAACAAGAAGGAAACCGATAATAGGACCTGTACATGAGAAAGAAACCAATGTAAGGGTAAATGCCATAAGGAAGATACTCAACAGACCTGTTGTACTTTCTGCCTTGCTATCCACCTTGTTGCTCCATGATGAAGGAAGTGTTATTTCGAAAGCACCGAAGAATGATGCTGCAAATACAACAAGAAGCAGGAAGAAGAATATGTTGAATATCGCATTTGTTGAAAGTGCATTAAGCGCACTTGCACCGAATATTGAAGTTATAATCAGACCAAGGGCAACATAAATGACTACAATTGAAGCTCCATAGATGAAAGCATCTTTAATACCCTTCTTTCTATCCTGTGTTCTTTTAAGGAAGAAACTTACAGTCATTGGTATGATGGGCCATACACATGGAGTAAACAAAGCTATAAGACCACCACCGAAACCGGCAAGGAATATATATATCCATGACATATCAGATTCTGATTCAGCGCCCGAATTATATGCTTCAAGCTTATCGATTACAGGAGTCCAGTAGCTGTTTTGAGCGTTTTCGCTGTCAGTATCTGAAACACTGTCAGTAACAACAGTTGCCGGAGTCAAAGGAATCTTTTCAACTGTTTCTTCAGACTTGCTAGCTGTTGCAGCTGCCTTTACATTTGATTTTCCGCTATATTCAAAATCTATAGGTGCAGGAGGAAGACAGTTTTCATCATTGCATCCCATAAATTCAAGATAGCCGGCTATCTTATATTCAGGAGCTGTAATTTTCAATTTCTGAACAAACTGGCCTTTCTTTTCAAAAAAGCTAAGGTCCATCCCGAATGTTTCTTCATACTGAGTTATAAGCTTACCAACTGGAGTCAGTTTGCCAACAAGTTCCATCCCTTTTATTTCATCAACATTGAAAGTTGTTGATACAGGACCGCCCTCAGGCAAATCAGTTGAATACAAATGCCATCCAGCATCGATTGTAGCGCTGAAAACGATTTCAACTTCAGTGTCCGAAACCTTTTTCAGTTCATGCTTCCACTTGAACGGTTCCTGAATCTGTGCAGACACAGCCTGTCCAATAACAAGGAATGCAGCTATTAACAAATAATAAATTTTCTTCATTTCAATATAACATTTACGTAATTAGTATTCATAATCAACACAAGTGCGAGATGCAATATAAGGCTTTATTATTCCGGCTGCTGCAACATGATCCGGATTTACAGCATAACACGAAACATCTTCCAAATTGTCAAATTCACTGTACAATGCAATATCAAAAGATTCGGAAGGATTTATGTTTCCACCAACTTCGATATGTCTTATAAAATCAATTTTTGAAGGCAAACGCTCAATAGCATCTTTAAAAGAAGCTATTATTTCACTTTTTTCTGAGACAGACAGCGTTTCTTTTAGTTTAAATAATACCACGTGTTTAACCATATTATTTGTCTTTCCAATATTAATTATATAACTTTGTATTTAATAATAGTAGCTATATTAGCTGCAAAAATAACTTTTTTCTTTTAAATATTATAACATCTATGCTAATAATAGGAATTGCAGGAGGTACAGGCTCCGGTAAAACAACTGTTGTCAGAAAATTAGTAGAAGCATTGCCGGCAGGCGAAGTAGTGGTTCTTCCACAGGATTCTTATTACAAGGACAGCAGTAATGTCCCGGTAGAAGAAAGACAGAACATAAATTTTGACCATCCGAATGCCTTTGACTGGGAACTGCTTTCCAGACATATTGAAATGCTCAAGGAAGGAAAACCGATAGAACAACCTATATACTCATATCTGACATGCACAAGACAGCCTGAAACAATACACATCGAGCCTAAAGATGTTATAATCATAGAAGGAATACTTGCTCTTTGCGACCCGAACCTTAGAAACCTTATGGATTTAAAAGTCTTTGTTGATGCAGACTCTGACGAAAGGCTTATAAGAGTTATACAGAGAGATGTTATTGAACGCGGAAGAACAGCAGAAGCTGTTATGGAAAGATATACAAGAGTATTAAAACCAATGCACCTGCAGTTTATTGAACCGACAAAAAGATATGCAGATCTTGTTGTTCCAGAAGGAGGTAGCAATCAGGTTGCAGTAGACATTCTAAGGATGTATATCGAAAGAAATTTAAAATGCAGTCTGCTTTAAATTTATTACATGAAGAAAGCGGTATTGTTTTTTACATATATAATCTTATTTATACTCTCATCATGTTCAGACAAAAAAAAACATGATGAGAGTATAAAAGACATGCAAGACGATACCATTAATATAGTCACACTTGATATACCTTATTCTCACTACATATTCAATAACCAGGATTACGGCTATCATTATGAACTGATAGAAGAATTCACAGAAAAATATAAATTAAACCATAAGATAATATATACAACAAGTATTGATTCCATATACTATTATATGGATAATGATATATGTCAGCTTGCAGCATATAACATATTGCCTAAAAACGAATACTACGCCTGCGGAGACACTTTGTACAGTCCTATTTCAATAATATCAAACGGAACACCAGAAAACGAATGTTTCAATAATACAGACAGCCTAACAGTATACACTTCCTCAAGCCAAGAAGCATACAGAGTAAAACTTTTTGCCGAAGAAACAGGATATGACATAAATATCTGTGTTTCAGACTCAGACCACATAGAATCATTATTCAGTAATCTATCAGAAAGAAAAATTCCTTTTATTGCTTGCTACCGGAACATTTCCAATATGATGAAATATGAATACCCGGAAATAGGAAATGCAAAAGACATATCATTACCCTACAGGCTGTCATGGTGCACCAAAAACCAAGAACTTGCCGATACCATAAACCATTGGTACAACAACAGGAAAAGAAATAAAACAAGAATAATGCACAATTATTCATATCTTGCAACAAAAGGAAAAAGAAATTTCAGATACATAAATAAAGAACAGAATATCATTTCGAACTATGATGAACTGTTCAAGCGATATGCCAAAATGATAAATTGGGATTGGAAATTACTCGCCGCCCTATCATATACAGAATCAAACTTCGATCCGGAACAAATTTCAGCTTCCGGAGCAATAGGACTAATGCAAATGATGAGTGTTACTGCAAAAGCGGCAGGTATACCTAAAGAGAATCTCTTTATCCCGGAAGACAATCTGAAAACCTGTATTGTCTACATAAAATCTTTGCAGAAATCATTTTCCAAAATTACAGATAAAGCCGAACAGACAAAATTTGTTTTAGGCGCCTACAATTCAGGACTTGGACATATCTACGATGCAATGGCACTTGCAAGAAAACACAATGAAAATGATTCCAATTGGGATACAGTTGTAAAGTATCTTCTTCTAAAAAACAAAAAAGAATATTACGAAGATCCCGTATGCAAATATGGAAGCTTTAATGGCCAACAAACAAAATCTCTAGTTAATTCTACATTAAATACTTATAATTTCTATACCAATAATTTTAAATAATCAAATTATTTTCATTACTTTACAAAAAAATACTACTTTTGTAATGATTTTCAAAAGACAAATTAAAGACACAAGTATGAAAAAATTTTTATCATTAATAATTGTCAGTTTAATTTTTGCCGGAAACATATCTGCGCAAGAATATGCAGTAAAGAACACTTCTGCAAAAGACAATTGGTTTCTAGAATTGCCTAAAGTTGGTGCCAACATGAATATGGCCTCTGATTGGTTGTTTAACTCAGGACTTAAAGACGTTACGAGTCCTTATATAGGTCTGTCTTTTGGTAAACATTTCACCCCGATATTTGGAGCCAGGGTTGATTTGGGAGGATTCTATATGAAAAATTATTTTCCAGACAGCAAGATAGACAAATCATTAAAAGCCAAATATATTAATACCAATTTCGACTTAATGGTAAACCTTTCTAATTTATTTGGTAAATATAAATTTGACAGAGTTGCGGATATTTATGGTATTATGGGTGTCGGATATACAAGACATCTTGGATATGAAAATGGAGTTTCCGATTTCGGTATGAAATCCAATGAATTCGTTGAAGGAACAAAGAACTTTGTAAATACCAGATTAGGTATTCAAGCAGCATTCCATGCAAGTGAATTAGTAGACATAAACCTTGAAGCCAATGCAAATCTAATTGATGGAACTTTTAACTACTCAGGAAGAAAATTCAACGGATATGTAAATGCAATGGTTGGTGTTACATATAAATTCAAGAAGAGAGGATTTGAACTTGCTGAAGTTGTAGAGCCGGGACTTGTAGCTTCTCTTAACGATGAAATCAACAGACAAAGAGGAGAAATCGATAACAAGGATAAGAAGATTAACCAGCTTGAATCAGATTTGAGAGATTCAAAAAATGAAAATCTTGCACTCAACAACAGAATCGGTGAACTTGAAGACCAATTGGGCAATGTTAAAGCTAACCAGGTTGTGGTTACATACCAGATTGGAAAGACTGATGTCAGCAAAGAGCAGCTTGTTACAATATACAATGTTGCACAATTGTTGAAAGAAAATCCTAAAACAAATGTAGAAATCTTTGCTTATGCAGATGCACAGACTGGTAGTGCCAAGAGAAATAAAGTGCTGACTGAAAGACGTGCAGAAAACATTGTCAAGATTCTTACTGAAAACTATGGTATATCTGCAGATAGAATCAAGACATATGCTTACGGTTCTGAACAGCAGGTTTATGACAACAACGATTGGAACAGAGTTGCAGTTATCGTAGTAAAATAATATATAACAGAATAACCGCTAAAAAGAGTTGCCTTTTAAAGACAACTCTTTTTTTATTTACCAATATTTTAGGACAATAGCATCATAATATTTTATCATACCACTTTTTATTTTTAATTTTGCAAAGATTAAACTAAACCAACTAACTTATAAACATGGGATTATTTTCTAAAATATTCAAAAAGAAAGAAGCAACTCAGGAAGATATGCCGGTAAAAAAAGGTGTAGAAGACTTTATGTCATTTATCCGTATATATCTTCAGGCAGCAATGGCAGCAAACCTTGGAATAACCAATATCAAGATGGTTCCTGAGCTGGCAATGTTCAAGAGAATGCTTAAAATTCAGACAGTAAACAATAAACTTGGTATAGCAGAAAGAGCAAGAGCCAGAAAAATCATGCAGGCCGAATACGGAATATCTGACATATTCTTCGATGAACTGGATGCTTCTCTAAAAAAGAACTGCAAAAACCAGATGGCAATCCAGTCATACAGTATAAAATTCCAGGAATACCTGAATAATCTGCTTACTGTTGTTACAACACTTATGAAATGGAAAATGCAAATTCCATCTTTCATGAAAGGAACATTACGCAGCGTTACAGAACAGACTATCCATGACATCATGACAAAAGCAACATGGAGCAAACCGGAAATGATGGCTGCCATCTTCAATCTTAAAAAGCAGACAGAAAGTCTTGGCTTTTCCGAAGCATGGATGTCCGAATTCATGTTCAACCTTATTGTATTGGCAAAGAAAGAAAAGAGAAAGAAAGCTGACAATAAATAATAATACAAAGCAATAAAGAAAGAAGAACCGGAGATACTGAGTCTTCGGTTCTCTTTTTATAATCATATAAATAATACTATATCATATAAAAAATTTATATTTGCCAATATATTATATAAGAATATGGGAATAGAATTAGGAAAATACAATAACCTGGAAATCATTAAAGAAGTTGACTTTGGTGTTTACCTTGACGGCGGCGAAGCTGGCGAAATACTTATGCCTACTAAATATGTTCCGGAGAATCACAAGCCGGGCGACGTTGTAAAAGCATTCGTATATTTGGATAATTCCGAAAGGCTCATAGCAACTACCGAAAAAGCCGCAGCACAAGTCGGGGATTTTGCCTATCTTGAAGTTGCATGGACCAACAAATACGGAGCATTCCTTTCATGGGGAGTCCTCAAAGATCTGTTTGTACCTTTCAGGGAACAAAAGATAAAAATGGAAAAGGGTAAAAAATACCTTGTATACATTTATATCGACAAAGAAACATACAGAATCGTAGCTTCAGCAAAAATAGACAAATTCATATCGGATGAAAAACCGGAATACCAATCAGGCGACGAAGTTGACATAATGATATGGCAAAAGACCGACCTTGGTATAAAGGCTATTGTAGACAACAAATATCAGGGGCTAATCTACCAGAACGAGACATTCAGGTCACTAAAAACAGGAGACCGTACAAAGGCCTACATAAAACAGGTAAGAAGTGACGGAAAAATTGATTTGATGCTTCAAAAACCGGGATTCGAATTTGCAGAAGATTTTTCAAAAAACATCCTTGATTATCTAAAGGCAAACAACGGCTTTTCCGAATTTAATGACAAAAGCAGTGCCGAAGACATTTATTCTACTTTCGGAGTAAGTAAAAAAGTTTTCAAAAAAGCTATCGGACATCTATACAAAAATCATCTGATAACAATAAGCGAAAAAGGCCTAAAACTAAATGAATAAGCCCTTAAAGCAACAACATACATAAATATCAATAAATGCTTGTAATGATAACAGAACATTCCAACTCACCCTATAAAAGTGTATCTGTATAAAAAAATCAAACTAATATTGATATTTAACACAAGAAAGATTGAAAAACATTTTGCAATATCAATCTTGTTTCATTAATTTGTAACAAATTTAAAGAATGAGCAATATTTATTAAACTTAATATAAGTATCATGAACACAAATATGGAAAAGCCATATGTTGTAGGTATCGACATAGGTGGAACAAATACCGTATTCGGTATAGTAGATGCAAGAGGAACTGTCCTTTGCAGTTCTTCAGTAAAGACTCAATCATACGATGACGTTAATATTTATGTTGACGATGTTTGCAAGAATCTTTTGCCGCTGATTGAATCTGTAGGGGGAATTGAAAAAATAAAAGGTATCGGTATCGGTGCTCCTAACGGAAACTATTACAACGGAACAATCGAATTTGCTCCAAACCTTCCTTGGAAAGGAGTAATTCATCTTGCTGATATGTTTGAAGAAAGAATCGGTATTCCTACAGCTTTGACAAACGATGCAAATGCAGCAGCCATCGGTGAAATGACATATGGTGCAGCAAGAGGATTGAAAGATTTCATTATGATAACTCTTGGAACAGGTGTCGGAAGCGGTATCGTGATTAACGGACAGTTGGTTTACGGTCATGACGGATTTGCCGGAGAACTTGGTCATACAATCATTCGCCGCGGCGGTCGTCCTTGCGGTTGCGGAAGAAAAGGATGCCTTGAAACTTACTGCTCTGCTACAGGTGTTGCACGTACAGCAAGAGAATTCCTTGCAGAAAGAACTGAACCAAGTTTGCTACGTCAGATTCCTGTTGAAGAAATCGCTTCAAAAGACGTATATGATGCAGCTGTAAAGGGAGACAAACTTGCAAATGAAATTTTCGAATTCACAGGAACAATCCTTGGAGAATCTCTAGCAGATGCCATCGCATTCTCAAGTCCTGAAGCAATTGTTCTTTTCGGAGGTCTTGCAAAATCCGGTGAATATCTGTTGAAACCATTGCAAAAAGCACTTGATGAAAACATTCTGAATATCTACAAAGGAAAGACAAAGATACTGTTGTCTGAACTTAAAGATGCTGATGCCGCCGTACTAGGTGCTAGTGCTCTTGGATGGGAACTTAAAGATTTGAAGTAAATATTAATATAAAGGGGGCATCATGCCCCCTTATTGTTTAACTTTAAACTGAGAAACATGAAAACTATACACAGAATACTTGACGGCGTACTGTATCTGCTATGGCTGTCATTATTTATCTATGGAACAATCACCGCTGAAAACGTTTTCTGGAAAGTGATAGGAAGCCTTGCTGCTTTTCTTGTAGGAGCTTACATCGTAATGAGCATCTTCTATGGTATAGTCAGAGCAAAACAGCCTATTCTGATGATTATTCCTTATGCAATTCTTCTTGTATGTATGGGATACTCAATGGTTGAGGACGGAGTAAATACAATAAACCTGTTGTTTGTAATTATCTCTACACTCAGTATCATTGAATGTATCATAAACAGAAAAATTGAAAAGGAGAAACAAAAATTGCAGCATACTTAATAAAGAAATACAGACATTATAAGTTGTGTTTAAAGCTGCAAAACCGACACAAATAAAATACCGACCGCCGATTCAAAGTGATCGGTTTTTTATGCCCATAAAATACATTTGTGCAAAAAACAAGCGCACATATTCCTGCAAAAATATAGAATGTTTACATAAAAAACTTCCTGCCTTTTTGGTAAAAACGTTTAATGTTTCTGACCAAAAGGCAGGAAGTTTTTTAATAAGAAGTTCTCCCTTCTCAGATTATGTTTAGCAGGTTTGCCGTATTGCATGCAACAAGTGCGGCAGTTTCGGTCCTCAATCTTGAATTGCCGAGGCTTATAGGTTCAAAACCTGCAGCAATAGCCATAGCAACTTCTTCTTCACTGAAATCGCCTTCCGGGCCGATAAGTACAAGAACATTTTCTCCCGGCTTTATTATATCCCTCAAAAGTTTCTTGTCTTCGTCATAGCAGTGCGCAATGAACTTGCGACCGTCAAACGGACGTTTTATGAAGTCCTTGAAATCGGTCATCTCATTTATTACAGGAACAACAGCTTTTTGCGACTGCTTCACAGCTGATACAACTATTCTCTCTACACGGTCCACCTTGATTACCCGCCTTTCGGAATGGGCACAGTTTATAAATGAGAACTCGTCTATTCCTATTTCCGTAGCCTTTTCGGCAAACCATTCTATACGGTCCATGTTCTTTGTCGGAGCAACGGCAATGTTTATATAATTGCCCCAAGGCTTCTTCCACTCAATCTTCTCCAATATTGATACGGTGCATCGCTTTCCTGTTATCACATCAATAGCAGCGCGATAGAAACTGCCCTTGCCATCGGTAAGCAGAACTTCATCTCCGCTTGAAAGTCTGAGCACCTTTATGCAATGTTTTGCCTCTTCTTCGGGCAACTCGCAATTAATGGCTATGTCCGGTGTATAAAATATATGCATAACTTATCCGTTGTTGTTTTCGTTTCTGCCCTTTATTTCCTTTATCGCATCACGCAGCTTGGCAGCACGTTCATAGTCTTCAGCCTTTATGGCCTCTTCAAGTTTTTTGTTCAATGTTTCAATTTCCTTTGCGGAACTCCGCTTAATGGCAAGCTCAATGTCCGGCACAATGTTTTCGGACTCAATTATACTTTCAAGCGTATAAATAGGACACGAAAATCTGAGTGAGAGGGCTACCGCATCGGCAGCCTTAGCCTCGGTTACAAGTCCGTCATTGAATATCAGATGTGCATAAAAGACTCCGTTCAGCACATTGTAAATGAAAACCTCTTCCAATGCCCGGCCCGACTGTTTTATAAAATCTGCAAAGGCATCATGCACCGTAGGACGCGGAACACTTATCTTCTGTATCTGCACCACAACCGACTGTGCTTCGGCTTCATTCACTATGATAGGAAAATATCGTCCTCCATCCTTCTCCCCCATTATCATCGCAAAAATCCTGTTGTTGTTTGGGGTACCTGCCACACTTATAACACCTATCTGTACTTTACTGTCCATATTCTATCTCATATGTTGCTTTATCTTCTCCGGGTCGTGCTTATACTTGAAAAGAACGGCAAATAACAAAGCTACGACAAGAGCATAACCGGCAAATATAAACCATACGGTTGACCATTCTTCTGTTTGAGGAATCTTACCTTCCAAATCAATATTATAACTGTTCACCACAGCCTGTGCAGCCAAAATTCCAATTGTAGTTCCAATACCGTTTGTCATGATAATGAAAAGTCCCTGCGCGCTTGAACGGATTGACTTGTCGGTTTCGCTGTCAACAAACAGAGAACCTGATATATTGAAAAAGTCGAACGCCACTCCATATACAATCATTGAAAGCAGGAACATCCACACTCCGTCGCCTGGATTTCCCACTCCGAAAAGGCCGAAGCGCAGAACCCACGCAAACATTGAAATAAGCATCACAATCTTTATGCCGAAACGGCGCAGGAAGAAAGGTATCAGAAGAATACACAATGTTTCGGATACCTGCGATATCGAAATAAGAATATTTGAATGCTGCACACCAAACGTATCGGCATACGCAGGTATATTCTTGAAACTATCAAGGAAAGGATTTGCATAACCGTTTGTTATCTGGAGCGATGCGCCCAGAAGCATTGAGAATATGAAGAACAATGCCATTTTCTTCTGCTTGAAAAGCGCAAAAGCCTTCAGCCCGAGAGCCTCAACAATATCTGTATTCTTGCTTGAGCCTGATACAGGACATGAAGGAAGTGTAAAGCTATACAGGAACAACAGGATTCCGATTATACCGGATACTGCAAACTGGACGCTTGTACTCTGATATCCTGTAAGGTCCACAAATATCATTGAACAGATAAAACCTATTGTTCCGAAAATTCTTATCGGAGGGAAAGCCTTGACCGCATCAAGTTTTGCCTTGTCAAGTGCAGTGTATGCAACCGAATTTGACAATCCCAAAGTAGGCATATAGAAAGCGACACTTAATGAATACAAAGTATAAAGAACAGAAAATTCAGTATTTCCTTCTGATACCACGCCATAAACTGAAGCACCTATCATAAACAGTCCGGCAAGCAAATGACTGAATCCCAAAAGCCTTTGGGCAGGAATCCACTTGTCGGCAATGATTCCCATGATTGCCGGCATGAACAGTGAGACAATTCCCTGCATTGCATAAAACAAACCTATATTCTCTCCCATACCTATGCCGCCAAGGTAACGGCCCATTGATGTAAGATATGCTCCCCACACAGCAAATTGCAGGAAATTCATTACAATCAGTCTAAACTTCATATTCATATTGCTTCTACCTGTTTTTATAAATTCTACATGATTTTATACCTCCAAAAAGGTCCGTTCAAATAAAACAAAGCTAAGATACAAATATATTTTTATAGTATGACAACAGGCAAACCTTTTTTCTATATTTTACCCAAATTGAACAAAAGCAACAGACCACTTAATTAATATTTCTGATATATTCTGCAATTCACATGATTTAATTCCAAAACGAAATCAAAACTACCGCCCATACTTTAGGCAGTAATATAAAAAATGACTACTTTTGCAAAAAATAAAAATTCACAAATATGAGCAATCAGAGATATATGCAAAGAGGCGTATCGGCATCAAAGGAAGATGTACATAACGCAATTAAGAACATTGACAAAGGTTTGTATCCAAAAGCTTTCTGCAAGATAATTCCTGATATTCTTGGAGGTGACCCTGAATACTGCAACATTATGCATGCCGACGGTGCAGGTACCAAATCGTCACTTGCATATCTCTACTGGAAAGAGACTGGCGATACTTCTGTATGGAAAGGAATTGCACAGGACGCACTTATAATGAACATTGACGACCTTATCTGCGTAGGAGCGGTTGACAATATACTTGTTTCATCAACAATCGGCCGAAACAAACTGCTTATTCCGGGCGAAGTCATTTCAGCCATAATAAACGGAACAGACGAACTGCTTGCCGAATTGCGCGAAATGGGAATAGGCGTTTATGCAACAGGCGGCGAAACTGCCGATGTTGGCGACCTTGTCCGCACAATCATAGTTGACAGTACCGTAACTTGCCGCATGAAAAGAAGTGACGTAATAAACAATGCAAACATACGTCCGGGTGACGTTATCGTTGGACTTGCCTCTTACGGACAGGCTACTTACGAAAAGGAATACAACGGCGGTATGGGAAGCAACGGTCTTACAAGCGCACGCCACGATGTATTTGCAAAATATCTTGCAGAGAAATATCCTGAAAGCTACGACAAGGCAGTACCTGACGAACTTGTATATTCCGGAAAACTGAAACTTACAGACAGCGTTGAAGGCTCACCTATTGATGCCGGAAAGCTTGTACTTTCTCCGACACGTACATATGCTCCGGTTGTAAAAAAGATTCTTGATATGCACAGAGCCGATATCCATGGTATGGTTCACTGCTCAGGCGGCGCACAGACAAAGGTTCTTCACTTTGTTGAAAACGTAAGGGTTGTAAAGGATAACCTCTTCCCTGTTCCTCCATTGTTCAAGACTATCCAGGAACAGAGCGGAACAGACTGGGCTGAAATGTATAAGGTATTCAACATGGGACACCGTCTTGAAGTATATCTTTCACCGGAACACGCACAGGATATAATTGAAATAAGCAAGTCTTTCAACATCGATGCTCAGATTATAGGACGAGTTGAAGAATGTGACAAGACAGAACTTATTATAAGAAGCGAATTCGGGGAGTTCATATATTAACAACATATTATATACATTATCCCATTATTTATTATCGCAATAGTTTTTACATTGATTGCCAACGGCAAGTTATGGTAAAATAATTATTAATAGATGGCAGATAACAACACACTACTTGAGAAACTTGAAGGACTGGTTTCACGCTTTGAGGAAGTTTCTACGCTGATAACTGACCCGAACGTGATTTCAGACCAGAAAAGATACGTAAAACTTACAAAGGAATACAAGGACCTGAGCGAAATAATGAAGGCCCGCAAGGAATATATCCAATGCCTCAACGGACTTGAAGAAGCCAAGATGATGATGGGCGAGAATGACCCTGAGATGAAAGAGATGGCCCGTGAGGAAGCAGCAGCGTGCGAAGTCCGTATTCCCGAACTGGAAGAAGAGATAAAACTTCTGCTTGTTCCTGCCGACCCGCAGGACGACCGCAACGCAATACTCGAAATACGTGGCGGAACGGGGGGTGACGAAGCCGCAATCTTTGCAGGAGATTTGTTCCGCATGTACACAAAATACTGCGAAACAAAGGGATGGCGTCTTGAAGTTTCAAGCTATACCGAAGGTGCAGCCGGTGGATACAAGGAAATCATCTGCTCCGTTACAGGCGAAAAGGTTTACGGAACACTTAAATATGAATCAGGAGTACACCGTGTCCAGCGTGTGCCTGCAACCGAAACTCAGGGACGTGTACACACATCTGCCGCATCTGTTGCCGTACTTCCAGAAGCAGAACCGTTTGATGTTGAAATAAACGAAGGCGAAATCAAGTGGGATACTTTCCGAAGCGGAGGTGCCGGCGGTCAGAACGTCAACAAGGTTGAATCCGGTGTCCGCCTGCGCTACAACTGGAAAAATCCTAATACCGGCGTTGTTGAAGAAATCCTTATCGAATGTACCGAGACACGTGACCAGCCAAAGAACAAGGAACGTGCCTTGTCACGTCTTCGTACTTTCATATATGACAAGGAACATCAGAAATATATTGACGACATCGCTTCAAAGCGCAAGACAATGGTTTCAACAGGTGACCGCTCAGCAAAGATACGTACCTACAATTATCCGCAGGGACGTATAACAGACCATCGCATAAACTATACAATATATAATCTTGCAGCTTTTATGGATGGCGACATTCAGGATTGCATTGACCACCTGATTGTAGCTGAAAATGCTGAAAGACTGAAAGAAAGTGAACTATAACAATAACAATTAGACCTATGAACAAACAGCAACTTACAGAAAACATTAAAAGAAAAAAGACTTTTCTTTGTGTTGGATTGGATACAGATATCAAGAAAATACCTGAACACCTTTTGAATGAAGAAGATCCTATCTTTGCATTCAACAAGGAAATCATAGATGCTACAGCACCATACTGTATCGCATACAAGCCCAACCTTGCTTTCTATGAAAGCATGGGAGTAAAAGGATGGATTGCTTTTGAAAAGACTGTTAACTACATACGCGAGAACTATCCTGACCAGTTCATCATTGCTGACGCAAAAAGAGGTGACATCGGAAACACTTCTGCCATGTATGCACGCACATTCTTTGAAGAACTTGACATTGATTCTGTTACAGTTGCTCCATATATGGGCGAAGACAGCGTAACTCCATTCCTTTCATACGAAGGAAAATGGGTTATACTTCTTGCACTGACATCAAACAAAGGTTCTCACGATTTCCAGCTTACAGTTGACGAACACGGTGAAAGACTGTTCGAAAAAGTATTGAGAACATCAAAAAAATGGGCAGACGACAACAATATGATGTATGTTGTAGGTGCAACACAGGGAAAAATGTTCACTGACATAAGAAAGATTGTTCCGGATCACTTCCTGCTCGTTCCCGGAATCGGTGCGCAAGGCGGCTCACTTGCCGACGTTTGCCAGTACGGAATGAACAAGAACTGTGGACTAATAGTAAACTCATCCCGCGCAATCATCTATGCCGACAAGACTGAAAACTTTGCAAAAGTTGCAGGAGAAGAGGCACACAAGGTTCAGCAGCAGATGGAAGAAGAACTGAAGAAGGCAGAAATAATCTGATAAATACAGAATATAAAACAAAAGACAGCGGCAAAGTACTTTAAGTTACTTTGCCGCTGTCTTTTCTAACTTATAATATATTTGTTTTCTGTGAATGACATAACAACAAAAAATACAGAAACCACATCAGCCCCAAGACAAGCCAAATCTCATAACCAATACATTATAACGGTTGCCATCACTGATTATATGATGATAGGCTGGCTGGACATACAAATACCTGTTCAACTGAATTTTCCAGGTAATTTCGGATGCAAACTCACGGCAACATGCATACTCTGCATAATTGGCAAAGATTCCGAATTCATTATCCCTTTGAATTCCTATAAAATTCTTAATGTCCAAGCCCCAACCGGCATACTGTCTGCAACCGTCCACCGTCATCGGATTTACCGAATACTGCACCATCAGGTTTATCTCCTTGCGTTTTCTATTAATAAGAGGTATTTCTGCCGATGTCCATACTGCATACTCCCTTACTCTTTTTTCCGCTTTTTCCCTGATCTCTGTTTCGTTTCCCTTCTCAGCTGTATTACACATGCCGTAATGAAGAGTACTGCCCAAAACATAATTGCCATATTTCGAGTCACTGTTTAAAGACATTATACCAAATACCCCGTCACGTACAGGATTTACATTGAACACACCTCCACGTTTCACTCCCCTCCCCGACATGCCGTTATATACGGATGCTGTCAGATTAAGCCGTTCATTGCCGGCACGCATATGCAGACAGAGCGAAGACATTGGATAATTAGGTATATCCGGATCGGAAGATATTGTAGGATATATACCGCATGAGCTGTTGGTAAACAATGATGTGACAGGCGATACAAAATAATCCTCATTCATATTCCTTATTCCAGCAAAGAGTGTGAACAGCGGATTTTCATATTTCAATCCAAAAACTGCAAAACTTACCGGAAGATTATCTTCCTCAATATTCGAGAACACCTGCAAATCATCCGCAATCCTCTCCTTAACCGGCTTGTAAATATGTATTGTAGCAGCCTCAACTCCCCAACCTCCGGCAATGCTATATTCAAAATCCGTCCTCAAAAGATTCACCCAGTTGCTTTGTCCTTCCATATTTGTCTGGAACTCTGTTGTATAGCTGATGCCATAGTTCTGAGCAAGACAGACAGTACGTGTCAGGACAAAGCCTGCAGTCCCCATAATATATTTCAATTTCATTGTCAATTTAGTATTATTCCAGTTCTACAACCATCTGTTGAATTTCTTTATATACCAGTTCTTTATCAGCTGGGTTACAATGCAATATGTAAGCAAGATACCGACAAGCCATGGGAAATAGCTCATAGGAAGTGGCATCAGCCCTATGGAACTTCCAAAACCAGTAAACGGCAAGCTTATACCAAGCACTATTATTGCCGAAGTAAGCAAAAGCACCGGCCATGTAGCACGGCTCTGTATAAACGGAATCTTGCGTGTTCTTATCATATGTACAATAAGAGTCTGCGACAACAGTCCTTCTACAAACCATGCAGACTGGAACAAAGTCTGATGTTCAGGCGAATTGCATCCGAAAACATACCACATCAACAGATAAGTTGCAATATCAAACACCGAACTTATAGGACCTATATATATCATAAACCTGCCGAGGTCTGATGCATCCCATTTACGTGGCTTCTTCAGATATTCAGGGTCCATAGAATCAAACGGAATGGTTGTCTGAGATATGTCATACAAAAGATTCTGAATCAACAGATGTATCGGCAGCATAGGCAGGAAAGGCAAAAACGCACTTGCAGCCATAACACTGAACATATTTCCGAAGTTTGAACTTGCAGTCATCTTTATATATTTTGTCATATTGCCGAATATCTTACGGCCTTCGATGACTCCTGATTCAAGAACAAGCAAATCCTTTTCCAAAAGTATTATATCTGCGCTTTCCTTTGCAATGTCAACGGCTGTATCAACTGAGATACCTACGTCCGACTGCCTCAATGCCGGCGCGTCATTTATTCCGTCACCAAGGAACCCTACGGTATTTCCCTGTTCCTGCAAAAGTCTTATTATTCTTGTCTTCTGCAACGGAGTCAGTTTGGAGAATATGGTATATTTCAGCAACATAGGTTTCAAATCATCATCTTCAATGTTCTCTATTTCAGCTCCAGTCATAGAATAACGAGTGTCAATACCAACCTGACGGCCTATAGTACGAACAATCATATCATTATCACCCGAAAGGATTTTAACGTCAACCCCATTCTCGTGCAGCTTCCTTATTGCCTCGACAGCCGAAGGTTTCGGCGGATCAAGAAATGCAAGGAATCCTATCAGAACCATATCCTGTTCATCTTCTACGGCAAAACTATGGTCTTTCTCTATAAAACTCTTCTGGGCTACGGCAAGCACACGCATTCCGTCACGGTTAAGACTTTCGCTTATCTCGCGCGATTTCTTCTTCAGCTCTTCGCCGAAAATCTGAACCTTCCCGTCAAACTCAACATGCGAACAGATTGAAAGCATTTCCTCAACAGCCCCTTTTGTTATTATCTGTCGCTTGCCTGTTCTGTCTTCAATTACTACAGACATACGGCGACGGTTGAAATCAAACGGTATCTCATCAATCTTATTGTACTCGTCCTTCAGGTGTTCAAGCTGAAGATCCCTAACATGCGAAAGTATAGCCTTGTCCATCAGGTTCTTCAGTCCGGTCTGGAAATAGCTGTTATAATAGGCATGTCGTAGAATACGTTTCATATTATCCTCTGAACCGTCGGCATTTATATACTTCTCAAGCACTATATTGTCGCAAGTCAGCGTTCCTGTCTTGTCAGTACACAGAATATTCATTGCACCGAAATTCTGTATTGAATTCAGGTTCTTGACAATACATTTCTTCTTTGACATCGTAACCGCACCTTTAGAAAGGTTGGCTGTCACAATCATAGGCAACATCTCCGGAGTAAGACCCACGGCAACAGAAATTGCAAAGATAAAGGCATCAAACCAGTCACCCTTGGTCAATCCGTTAATAAGGAAAACAAACGGAACCATTACGAGCATGAAACGTATAAGAAGGAAACTTACCTTTCCTATTCCACGATCAAAGGATGTGGTTGCACGTTCGCCCGAAATGCTCTTGGCAATTGTTCCAAGGTAAGTGTCTGCTCCTGTATTGAATACAATACCTTTTGCCGAACCGCTTATTACGGTTGAGCCCATAAAGCATATGTCGTTAAGTTCCAGAATGTTGTTATCATTATTCTTCACATCTTTAAGTACAGCAAACTTCTCTATCGGTTCCGATTCTCCCGAAAGTGAAGACTGGCTTACAAACAAATCCTTTGATTCAATGATTCTTATATCAGCAGGTATCATGTCGCCGGCTGCAAGATGCACAATATCGCCAGGAACAAGTTCCTTTATATCAATCTCCATAATCTCTTCGCCTGCCCTTTTGGTACTGCATGTATTTGTAACCATTTGCAGCAGCGCATTTGTCGCTTCGCTTGATTTCAGCTCTTGAACAAAACGCAGAATGGCACTTATCATAACCATTGTGGCTATTATGATGACACCTGTCCACTCCCTTTCATCAGGCGCGGCCATTATTACGTCTATAACAAGCGATATGACCGCAAGAGCGGTAAGGACTCCGATAAAAGGATTGATAAAAGTCTTCATGAAAATGACTATAGGACGTTTCCGCTTTTCATGGACAACTTCATTGACTCCATACTTTTCCCTTCTTTCTTCCACTTCCGACAAAGTAAGTCCGTTGCCGTTCGTTTCAAAATAAGAGTAAATGCATTCCAACGGCTGTGTTGCCGAAACAAAAACCTTTTCGGCATTGAACAAATCTTTCTTTGCTTTCTTCTTCTTCAACATAATCCTGTTTTTTAACGGTTTACAAATCAGGTTTCCTTTTACGGCTGCAAAGGTAGGGAGCAGCGGCCGCAAAAGCCGTTAGAGCAGAATTAGATGATTATTAGAATTTCATTAGAAAAACAGACCGAGCCAGTGAAAGGGATTTCAAAAAACAATGTATGTATTCTGTAACCGGAATTTACGATTGCAGGAACAAAGCCTTCAGTTTTGAAAACGAAAGCTTCGGTTATAGAAAATATTCAAATACCGGCATTCCGGGATTTAAGACAAAATCAAAATATGTCAGGAAACAATATGCGGAAGATTTACAATGAATGTAGTTCCCTCACCCACTGATGAATGAACCTCAATCCTTCCACCGTGCAAATCCACTATCTTCTTGACAAGCGCCATACCTATACCGTATCCATGGGCATAACCTTTGTTCTCGCCACGTCGGAAAGGCTGGAAAATATTGCGGGCATCCTCTTCGGACATACCAAGTCCGTTGTCACTGAACCTGAGTATGGTCATTGAATCCCAATATGAAATGTGAACAACCGATGTCTTGTTTTCCGAATACTTGCAGTTGTTCTCTATCAGATTGACAAAGGCATTTGTCAGCAGATAACCGTTTGCACGCACTGTAACAAAGCTGTCATCTTCAATATCTTCCTGAAAAATAACATCAACCTTATAGTCAGGATGCAGTTTTCTTACGTGCTGCACCGAATCGATAAGCAACTCGTCAACACGAA
Source organism: uncultured Bacteroidaceae bacterium (assembly GCA_944320965.1). Taxonomy (GTDB): domain Bacteria; phylum Bacteroidota; class Bacteroidia; order Bacteroidales; family Bacteroidaceae; genus Avibacteroides. Next base: position 37,065 of record CALUJO010000002.1, read on the forward strand.
GTTCCTCAAACTTTATGCTCTCGGCGTTATAGTCGGCTTTTGCAAGTTTCAGAAGTCCGTCAATAAGCTGCGTAAGCCTTTGGGCATCATTCAGCATATTTTCTATGGCATGCCTGTATTCTTCGGTCGTTCTGTCCTTCATAAGCAGTATCTCCATCTCGGCCTTCATAGCTGCAACAGGCGTTCTCAACTCATGGGAAGCGTTGCTTACAAACATTTTCTGCGAATTGAATGCCTTTTCAAGGCGGTCGAAAAGCGAATTGAAAGTGACCGAAAGCTCATAAATCTCATCGTGATTTGAGTTTAGCGGAAGGCGTTTGTCCATACTGCTTGCCGTTATCTGTTCGGCTTCTTCAAGCAGTCTGTTTATAGGTTTAAGCGCAACATAGGCAAACAGGAAACCTGATATGACAATTATGGTAAAACATATAACCGAAACCGCTATCAGCAATCTTTTCAAGGCTGCAATGTTCTCACGCCCGTTACCGTCATACGCAACTGCTGTCAGCACATAGTCCTTGCCCTCAAAGCTGTAGTCCATTATGACAGCCTCGTACTCCCCCACATTAAGATTCATTACACCGCCTGCTTCTGCCATATTACGGAACATCAAAGTGTCCTCTTTCAGCAAGTCAATATTTCCGGCATCGTGATAAATGAGGGTAAATGGTTTCTCATAAACGGCAACCTGTACCTCGTCAATGAACTGGCGGTTATTGTCATAGATACGGTGCATTGTCTCGGGAGTTGAATCCCCGTTCAGGAAAAGCTGTGCCTTTGTAATTGCCTCACGCTGAAGTTCCTGAATGAACGTGCTCTTCCGGCTTTTTTCGCTGTGGGCGTATATGACAAACATGGTTGCCAGCATGAGCAATGCAGTCAGCATACTGTATTCAAGTGTCAGACGCAGTTTTATTTTCATGGCTTGTCCGTGAATATGAATCCCATTCCGGTACGGGTATGTATCAGCTTTACATCAAAATCCCTGTCAACCTTCTTGCGGAGATAATTTATATATACATCTATGAAATTTGTGCCTGTGTCAAAATGTGTATCCCAAACCTTTTCGGATATTTCATCACGGGTAATGATACGGTCGGCATTTTCGGCCATATAAAGAAGGAGCTTATATTCTTTTGGCGACAGTTTGATATCGGTTCCGCCCCTTGAAACCTTGCTTGTCTTTTTGTCTATCAACAGGTCGGCATATCTTACCTCTGAAGAGACCTCAACCTGCCCGCCTGATATTGTTCTTCTCTTCAACAGAATGTTTATCCTTGCTGCAAGTTCCCTGAAATCAAACGGTTTGACCATATAGTCGTCCGCACCGGCATCAAAGCCGTCCAGCTTGTCATCAGTGGACCCAAGAGCCGTAAGCATCAAAACAGGAACATCTGGATTAAGTTTCCTTATCTCACGGCAAAGTTCAAACCCATTCATTCCGGGCAATATCACATCCGAAACGACAAGACTGAAACCTCCCGACTTGAAAAGCCTCAACCCCATATCACCGTCATAGGCAACGGCTGCATCAAAACCTAGTTCGCAAAGTCCTGTTTTTATAAGCTGCGCTACACGCTGTTCATCTTCTATCACAAGTATCTTATGCATCGGATATATGTTTTATTAAACCTTGCCTGCAGCCGCAAATAACCGGAACAATTATCATGACGGTTATCACAGTCGGGCAGACAACAGCGATTTGTCAATAAACTTACTCTTTGAAAGATAATATTCACTGTCGGCATAAATGAACATTACGCTGCCTCCCTTTATAGTGTCTATTATCTTTTTTGTCATTTCCTGTGGTATTGCAGGGCAACCAAGACTACGGCCAAGCATTCCTCCATTTCTGGCAACCTGAGGATTACAATAGTCTGCTCCATGGACCACTATAGCCCTTTGTCTTGCATTGTCATTGAAACCTTTTTCAAGTCCATCGAGTGCAAGCGAATATCCGTTTTTCCCGTTATACACGTTATCGGTAAGATAAAAACCGAGCGAACTCATATAGGACCCGTATTTGTTGGAGAACTCTCTTGCATAGACAGTTCCGCTGTTTCGCCCGTGAGATACAACCGAAGAACATACAAGTTTCCTGTTCTTCATGTCAATGACAAACATGCGTTCATTGGATGACGGTTGCGAAAAATCTATTATAGTCAGCATTTCATTCCTTTGCCTGCCTATCTTTTCATATCCCGAAACAGCCTGCAGGAATATGCTTCTGTCAAGTTTTCCTTCAAGGCCAAGCGAACTGTACAATTCAATATAGTGCATGACTTTCCTGTTCCCGGACATATCCGGGTTCTCTTTTTCCATATCCGAACTGCTGCAAAGGAACATATTCATTCCGGAAAAGAATATAAGTAACAGAAACAGTAATGCTTTTTTCATTTCCCTTTTTATAAATCAGCCGCAAAGATACGGAATATTGTATATATCACTTATTAATAGAAAGTTAAAAGATTATATTATTCAAGAACAATAACAAGAGTTTCCCAAACGGGCATTGTTTTATAGACAAACTGTGCATGGGATGTTGCATTTCTTACACACATATGCGAACGCGGTATTGTACCAAGTGACCAGCTGTATTCTATAGGGTCCTTTGCCGGAAGATTTACAGGTACCCCATGAATATATGCACCACATGTGAAACGGCTTGCAAAAGGAGCAAATCCGCCAATCTCTCTTGTTCCGTCCTTCCAGAAATACATTTTTTCTTTCTTTTCCTGTATAATAAACACCCCAAGAGGGGTTTCCTTTGCATGAGGCGGCAAATACTGACCTGTAGTGGCAGGATTCATGCTCAATATGTCCCAATGCGCACGCGAAATATGCTTCAAAGTGGCAATATTCTGGTCTCCACGGTCTATAAATACGGCATAACGGAATTTTATGCCTGGCTTCAAAAAGTGTACATATCTGCTCGGAATAAACCAGTCTTCTTCTTTTCCGACAGGCCTTATCCTAAGGAAAGTACCGACAGAATCCTTAAACTCGGCAATATTACCGTCGCGAGCATAAATTATGGCATTTAAAGTATCGTCAGGGAAATAAAGAGGAGCAGACTGGAACTTTTCTACCATCAGGGTATCACATACCAAATCGTACTCATTCCTTTTAAAGTTGAACACAGCAGGCGCTTCCTGGTTCTTGTTCTTATAATTCTGTATTACAACCCATTGTCTGTCAGTTTTCTGCATGTTCTCTATATACAGCAGATACTGCTTTATTCTGTTCCACTTGAAAGAACGTTCTTTCTTGTTGTATTCATATTTATCGGCAAGAGTGTACTTGTCATATTTGAAATTCTTGGTCAGACGCATCTCCGGTAAAGTAACGTCCAGGACAAGAGGTTCATCATATATTACTATTTCGGGAGGCGGTTCGGGTACTGTAACCTCTTTATGTTCTACAGGCTGACCGCAACCTGACAAACAAGCCCAAAGAAGATGCAGCATATATATACCATATTTCATGACAGAATAATGCTTTATTCGTTACACCAATGCAAAAATTGCTGCAAACAGAAAATATACAACTATTGCAATCTTGATGATTGTTCCGGAAATAAATCCCAGAAAAGCTCCGAAACCTGCTTTCAAAGACAGATTAAAATCATTTGTCTTTATAAACTCACCTATGACTGCACCTAAAAAAGGACCAAGAATTATACCCAGAGGTCCGGCAAAAAGTCCGACAATAACACCAATATTGCACCCCCATACACCGTAACTGCTTCCGCCGAACTTCTTTGTTCCTATTGAAGGTATAACAAAGTCTAATATCTGAATTATAATAACAAGTACTGCCCACACCACAAGTTGCGTTACAGAGAACTGCACTTTATCGGTAAAATGCAGCAAAAGCATGCCAACATACGACAATGGCGGACCGGGTAGGGCCGGAAGAACAGAACCTGCCAGCCCTATCAGTATGCACAGAAAAGCAAATATTATCAATAATATATCCATATATTATTCCTGAACTTCCGGTGTTTGCAAAGCAGGAGCCTTTTCATTATAAAGGTCTATCAACTGTTTAAGTCCAAAAGCCTTCATATCCTTATGATATATAACGTCTATGCACAAATCAAGAAGTGCCTTGCTGTTTATATCTTCAGATACAAGAAGTGAACGGACATTGAGTTTCAGTTTGTCAAGGACAGGTTCGTCTATAATACCATGACTGTCTGTCAGATCCTGAAACAAAGAATATTCCTTTATTGTAGCCAGATGTTCATCAGAAATGTCTATATGTCTTGTTCCTGATTTGTTTGCCTGAATTTTATACATAGTTCTATAATATTAGATTGTTTGAACAAATATACTTGAAATCTTTTAATATCCCAAAATGATACACATTTTAAATATGCTGTTCCGCCACTTTTATAAAATGACAATACTATGATTCGACATCACCTGTAAAACGTGGCAACGTAAATATAAATTCCAATCCTCCTGAAGCCGACTTGCGCGCCGTTATACTGCCGTTATGCAAAATAACGGCATTCTTGACAATTGCCAGTCCTAGACCGGTTCCGCCAAGTTTTCTTGAACGCCCCTTGTCAACTCTGTAAAACCTCTCGAAAAGATGAGGCAGGTGCTTTTCCTCAACCCCTACCCCGTTGTCGGCAAAACTGATTGTGTACATTTCATCGGTCATAGTGACACACTTTACTGTTATCGCCGAATTCGGACCGGCATAAGCAATTGCATTGTCTGTAAGGTTTCTGAATATTGAATAAAGAAGAGAATAGTTTCCCTCGATATTTACCTGCGGACTGACAAGATTATACACAGCCATCCCCTTATCGCTTAGCTGAAGGGCACATTCACTTTGTATTGTCTCCAACAGACGAAGCAGATTTACACGCTCTAATTCAAACTGTTCTGTTGCCTCGTCCATCCTGTTCAACGAAGAAATATCATTCAGCAGACTGCTAAGACGAGTTGCCTGATTATAGCACCTGCCTATAAACTGCTGTCTGGTTGCTTCTGCCATATCAGGATTGGATACTATGGTTTCAAGATAACCCATAATACTGCTTACAGGTGTCTTGAGCTCGTGCGAAATATTCTGTGTAAGTTGCCTTTTCAGTCTTATCTTGTCTTCTTCGCTCTTTTTAACCTGCGCATAAAGCTCGACTATATGATTTGAAATTTCCCCAAGTTCATTATTCGGAAAATCAAGTTTTATATCCTCTATATTCTCATTCTTTTCTGCCTTTCGGGCAAAATTATAGAGCTGGGTAATTGTTTTTCCTATCTTGTTTGTGTACTTGTAAAATACAAAAATAAGTATCAAGGACAATATTGCTATTGCCCATAAATACCTTGAATCTGCACTGAGGACATTAAGAAGATTTACATCATAAGGAAGAGAAGAACGTATGACATATCCTTCGTCATCAAAATAATTTGCAGAATAGAAGTACTCCTGCTTATCTGTCTCGGAACGTCGTGAAATTGTATAACCGTTACCTTTCAGGATTGCCTCCATAACTTCATGCCGGTTCAGATGATTGTTTATCAATTGCTTTCCGGAACTGTCATAAATTACATCACCGGTCCGGTCTATTATGGTTATTCGCGGCTTTTCCATCTTTGGCAAAAACTTCTCGGACCAAAGAATGTCCAAAAAACGGTTAACGACCGAATCGGAAAACTCCTTGTCTTCAAGATACTCATCCAAACGCAGATTTATGGACTGGAGCATGGTATCAAGCAATTCTATCCTGTATGTCTTTTCCCTATTGTACTGAAATATAATAAAACCGGAAACAAAGGTAAGAAACAGAATAAGGACTGAAAGGAAAAGTCTTGTACTGAACTTCAGGGATTTCATACCATATCTATCAATTATTCCTTGTCATTGAAATAATAGCCATAGCCCATTCTTGTAGATATGCACTTGCCATACTCGCCAATCTTCTTGCGCAGACGTGTAATATTTACGTCAACTGTTCTGTCAAGAACGTAAACTTCGTCATTCCATATCTTTTCAAGCAGTTCTTCACGTGAAAATACCTTTCCCCTGTTCTGCAGCAAAAGCAGAAGAATCTCAAATTCCTTTTTGGTCAGTGCAACAAGCTCTCCGTCAATTTCAATCTGTTTCTTGTCCGTATGAACTATTAAAGACCTGTACTTCAAGTCACTGTTTTGTGAAAGACTTTCTTTTGGAGTTGCACGTCTAAGCACTGCCTTCACTCTAAGCAATACCTCCTTTATGGAATAAGGTTTGGAAATGTAATCGTCGGCACCAATATTAAGTCCCGTACAAATATCATTTTCGGTATCCTTTGCCGTAACGAATATAATAGGTATATTTTCTGTACTCTTGTCCTTCTTGAGGATATTAGCCATCTTGAAACCGGATATTTCACCCATCATAACATCAAGTAGCAAAAGATCATACTTTGTCAAATCCAATTTTAAAGCATCCTCTGCCGAATATGCCACATCTACAATATAATTTTCGTTTTCCAAATTGAACTTGAGGATTTCACACAAATCCTCTTCGTCATCTACTACTAATATGCGGTAATCGTTCATATATTGAATGTTTTATTGGCAAAGATAACACTTATTACAAAAAAAGCCCACCGAAGTGGGCTATTGTATGACATTTATATCATTTTAATTTTCCTTGTTGAACTTATCAACCGCACGAAGCAAATGTCTCAACTGACTGATAATTTCCTCGGATTCCTGAATCATGTTCAGATAAACATAAGAAACCGAGATATTGCAGCTGTCATTGTGAAGCCTTTCTATCTGTTTCTTTCTAAGATTAGAGAAAGATTCTTTCAGACGACTACAGTCATTTCTCAATTCCGAAATGCTTCCATATTCCTTAGTCTGTATAATCTCACTTGTTCTGCCTAACATATATATAACGTTATCACGTAAAGGAAGGAATTCTTTAACACATTCCTGAGACAACTGGGTGAAATTGTTGTCAACATGTTCTTCGCAAGGTTCGCATATACGTCTCAGACAGTACATAAGCTGCTGACAGCTGTTCATGCTCAAATGCATCCATGTACTCTTTTCAATTGCAATATCGTTGGTTGTCTTACGCAATGCTATGATTTCTTTTCTTCTTGTCTTCTTGAGCATTTTCTTTTCCTCACGGATAGCGATGTCTGCTCTTCTCAGACTTTTCAGTTCTTCCTTGATAAATCCGTCAGTTATCAAAGTATATGTCTGTGAAGCAAACTCAAGATTCTTTAATTCGGATGCTGTTACATGCTGTTTCAGCAATGCCCAAACTTCATTCTTGTCTTCTGTAGCAATTATTTTTGAGAATATTTCATCCTCAACTTCTTTATTTCCTTTCTTTTTGAACAATACATGGCTTCTTAAAAGTACAAATATTGCCAAAGCAACCATCAGCACACAAACCACAATACCTCCAAAGTACATTATAATTGCAATTATTGCAGTAAATATAAATGCTGCACCGGCAGTAAGGAACCATCCGCCAATCACAGATATAACACCTGTTATTCTGAATACAGCACTTTCACGTCCCCAAGCCTTGTCAGCCAATGAAGTACCCATTGCAACCATAAAAGTTACATAAGTAGTTGAAAGAGGCAGTTTAAGAGATGTACCCAATGCGATAAGAAGACCGGCAAGAACCAGATTTACAGATGCACGTACCAGGTCAAATGCAGCTCCGTTTTCCAGAATAATCTCTTCGTTGTTCAATCGTTTGTTTGCCCAATCCTTTACCGGCTGAGGAACAATCTTCAATATATTGTTAACGGCAGAAGTTGTATTTCTTACAAGACTTCTTGCTACTTTGGAAGAGCCGAACATTTCATCGCCGCCATCCTGCTTTGACAAGTCAACAGATGTCTTGATAACATTCTTCGCTTTCTTAGAAGTTGCAAGGGCAAAAACCATAATCGCACCTGCAATAATAAGGAATATAGTAGGTGTTTTTGCAGGACCGTTCAATGAATCCATCAAAAGTGAACCAGGATCTCCGTTACCTTCTGCAAGGTAGGTAATATATGAATCATAACCGGCCAAAGGAACACCAATAAAGTTAACAAGGTCATTTCCGGCAAATGCCATAGCCAGTGAGAATGTACCAAGCATAACTATAACCTTGAATACATTTACCTTCATGAAGTGAAGTATCTGCATGATTACAGAGAATACAACAAAGCATATTCCGACAATCATTAATGTATTGTCTGCAACCCATTGTTTGTTTTCCGGAGTCATGAAAGTTAGGTCTTTAACACCTTTAATAAGCATGAAATAAATAATGGCTGTTGCTGCAAGACCGCCGAACCAACCGATTTTCCAAGTCAGATTCTTCTTATAGTTAAAAGAAAACAGGAGTCTTGTAAGGTATTGAACCAATGTTCCGAATACAAATGCTATTGCTACAGAAACAAATATTGCAATTATAACAGAAAGAGCCTTATCGGTATTAAGAAGATCGCTCATTCCAAGAGCTCCAGTCTCGTCTCCAGAAATCTTTATCAATGCTATTGCAAATGCAGCACCAAGCAATTCAAACACCATTGATACGGTTGTTGATGTCGGCATGCCCAATGAATTGAAAATATCAAGCAATATCACATCCGTAACCATTACGGCAAGGAAGATGCACATTATTTCATTAAAGTAATAATTTTCTGGCAAGACGATACCATGACGCGCTATTTCCATCATACCGTTGCTCATTGCCGCTCCAAGAAAAACACCGACAGCCGCAATGATTATAACTGTTTTAAAAGATGCAGCCTTTGAACCTACTGCCGAATTCAGGAAGTTCACAGCATCATTACTTACCCCGACCATAAGATCGAAAATGGCAAGCATAAACAGGAAGATTACAAATCCTAAATAAATTGTTTCCATTCTTTTTCTTTGTCTTTTTATTCTACATTTTATGGTGCAAAAATATTCGCGTCATATTATATTGATGTTTCATTGATATTACGTTTTTATTACACAATACAATGTACATATCATATACACAAAGGTTATTTATACAAAAAAGATTACCAGATGTAAATCTATTTGAAGAAAAAAACGTACCTTTGCAATGAAAATTAAAAACTAAGAAATTTAAGACATGAAAATCAGCAAACTATTGTGTATGATGATTGTCGTACTTCCGTTGACATCATGCATACAGGATGAACCGCTAAACATGGAAGCTGATATTGAAGCGGTAATATTTGACAAAAACAATAATCACGTTCTGTTGTTCAATAATGACTCTGTAATTGAAATACCATCAGACGATGCTGGTCTCAACATTAGCGTGATAAAAAATCCTCAGGCAGAAATAACAAATATAGCACCTATCTTCCGTTTAAGTCCGGGGGCAAGGATTACACATATCGAAACTGGCAAGGACGGTAACAGACTTCCTTTGGATTTTACAAAACCACAAAAGTATAAAGTAACATCCGAGGACGGTAAATGGGAAAGATATTATACTTTATCATTTGATAACCCAAGTATTTTTACCGACTTTAATTTTGAGCATTATGAAATGCTTGGAAACGGAAAGTATATAAGCTATTATGAGGTAAAAGAAAACTCACCTCAAAAATATTACATATGGGCTACAGGTAATCCCGGATACTCAATGTCTGGAGGAAGTAACTATCCTACACAAAAATATGACAGAGGTGTTAACGGAAATGCCGTTGTTTTAAAGACTGTAAGTACAGGTATGTTCGGTTCTGCTTTAAAAATGCCTATCGCTGCAGGAAATCTGTTTTTCGGCAGTTTCGATTCCAAAAATGCAGTAACAGCTCCACTTGCAGCAACAAGATTCGGCATTCCATTTAATAAGAAACCGGTAAAACTCACAGGATACTATATGTATATACCAGGCGAACAGATGACTGATCAAAACAACCAGCCTATAGAGTCAATGACTGACGCACCTGATATATATGTTGTCATGTACGAAAACAGTGAAATTGTTGATGGTGTAAAGAAAAGCGTAATGCTATATGGAAACAATATTCTAAATGCAAGCAATATAGTTGGCAGAGCTAGAAAAGAGGAAGGATACTACCAGACATCAACAAGAGAACAGATATATAATGGTGAATGGAACACATTCTCTATTGATTTTACGGAAGAAGGAAACGGCATTGACATGGAAAAGCTTGCTAATTATGAATACAACCTTGCATTGGTATTTACGTCAAGTATTTATGGAGCCAATTTCCAGGGAGCTGTTGGAAGCGAACTGTATATAGACAATGTTAAACTAATTTGTGAAGAATAATGGCTATGACAAAGAATATAAGACTCATCCTGATACTGGGAATACTTCTAATTTCTGCAAATGCTTTTGCACAAAAAGAAAGAAATTTAGGAATTATAAAATCTGCATTGAACGGACTTCATTATTCTGTACGTGCTTCTTACGGTTTAGGAGGAGTTTCTCCTGTTCCACTCCCTTCTGAAATAAGAGAAATCAACAGTTATCGTCCGCTTATAGGTATTGCACTTGAAGGTACAATAGAAAAAGATATCAATAAATGGTTGGGGATACATGTAGGCCTGAGACTTGAAAACAAGACCATGGCAACCGATGCTTTGGTAAAAGGATACAAAATGGAAATCCAAAACGGACCGGGAGTAACCGTAAAAGGATATTGGACAGGTAATGTAAAGACAAATGTTAAGAACTCATACATATCACTTCCTATCCTTGTAACCTTCAAGCTTACACCAAGATGGAAAATGAGAATTGGTCCTTACTTTTCTTATTTGCTAAGCGGAGACTTCTCTGGAAGCGTTTATGACGGCTACCTTCGTGAAGGAAGTCCTACAGGTCCGAAAGTAATTATAGATGCAAACAATCCGGCATCATACGATTTCTCTGAAGAGCTTGTAAGAAACAACTGGGGATTGCAATATGGTATTGAATGGAGAGCATTCTCACATTTGAACATATTTGCTGACCTGCAATGGGGAATGAACTCGGCATTTCCGAAAGACTTTGACACAATATCTTTCAAAATGTTCCCTATATATGCAAACCTTGGCTTTGCTTACGCTTTTTAAAAAAGAACATATAATAGAATATTAACTAATAAAAACATTAAGAAATTATGAAAAAGTTATTTTTATTTTTGACAGTATCTATTTTGTCACTAACATTCCTATCTTGTTCAAAGGACGAAGAACCATCAACTACACCTACTACTACAACACCGGCAGAAGCTGTTGCAGGAGATTATACTGGTAAACTATCTGTTACAATAAACGATATTGCACCTATTGAAAGCGACAATACTATTTCTGTAGAGAAAGTAAATGATAATACAATCAACCTAATACTTAAGAATTTTTCTATTACTGACCCAACTTCAGGAGTAGAAATCAGCCTTGGTGATATAAAACTCTCAAATGTTGCATTAAATGGTGAAACAGAACCTTATACTTTCACTGCAGAAGAAACACTTAGTCTTGATATCTTCAATACTGGTTCCCCAATGTCTATTGTTGTAACAGCTGAATCTGGTAAATTTGAAAACAAAAATCTTACTACTAATCTATCTATAAATGTAATGGAAGGAATGAACGTTAAAGTTCAATTTGAAGGAACAAAATAATAATTAAAGCAAAAATATATTTATATACCGAATTAGGTATTTTGCAGACAACATAAAGAGACGGAACTAAACTTTTAGTTCCGTCTCTTTTTTCTTATACTTTTATCATTACCCGAATTGATATTATACTCACTATTTCAATCTTCAAGAATAAAAATAAACCGTAATCCTCTATACATATATCAAAAGAAACTATATTTGTGGCATGACAATAAACACATTCTGAGAATAATGATAAAGAAAATAATACAGTTCTATATAGAAGGCTTCCGACAAATGAGACTTGGCAAAGTTTTGTGGGCTATAATTGGAATAAAACTGTTTGTGATGTTTGCCATATTAAAGCTGTTTTTCTTTCCAGATACCATTAAAAACGAAAGCCGCAATCAGGGAATTGACAAAAGCGAATATGTCGCAAACGAATTTCTTGAAAGAGTTCCAGTACAATTGAATGATACAATACAGCCATACAGTAATAACAAACAAACCAAAATTTAATATTTATGATTGAAAGTATTCCTACAGCTCTCATTGACTGGTCGAGAGCGCAGTTTGCAATGACTGCAATGTACCATTGGATCTTTGTACCGCTCACACTCGGGCTGGCAATGATTATGGGAATTATGGAAACAGTTTACTACAAAACCGGTGACGAGAAATGGAAACACACCGCCAGGTTCTGGATGAAACTGTTCGGTATAAATTTTGCAATAGGAGTCGCAACCGGAATAATACTTGAATTCCAGTTCGGAACAAACTGGAGCAACTATTCCTGGCTGGTCGGAGACATATTCGGTGCCCCGCTTGCAATTGAAGGCATACTTGCCTTTTTCATGGAGGCAACATTCATTGCCGTAATGTTTTTCGGATGGGGAAAAGTCAGCAAAGGCTTCCATCTTGCCTCAACATGGCTGACAGGTCTTGGAGCAACAATATCAGCATGGTGGATTCTTGTTGCAAACGCATGGATGCAACACCCTGTGGGCATGACATTCAACCCCGACACAATGCGCAACGAAATGACAGATTTTCTTGCAGTGGCAACATCTCCTACAGCAGTAGTCAAGTTCTTCCACACCGTTATGAGCGGATGGGTGCTCGGAGCACTGTTTGTTGCAGGAGTAAGCTGTTATTTCCTTCTCAAGAAACGCGAGATGCAGTTTGCGCTGCGAAGCATGAAGGTAGCGGCAGGATTCGGCCTTGCAGCTTCGCTCATTGCCGCATTTACAGGAGACACTTCAGGCTATGACATTGCAAAACACCAGCCTATGAAGCTTGCAGCAGTAGAAGGGCTGTATGAAGGCGGTAACGGAGTAGGACTTACAGCTGTTGGAATGCTCAACCCTCAGAAAGAATCATACGATGATGGCAAGGAGCCTTTCATTTTCAAGATAGACTTGCCTAAGATGCTGTCATTCCTTGCTACAAGAGAAGCCGACGGTTATGTACCTGGAATAAACAATCTTATGAAAGGAGGCTATACATTGCCTGACGGAACTACAGCACTATCGGCAGATGAGAAAATACAAAGAGGCAAAATTGCGATTACAGCACTTGCCGACTACCGTAAAGCCGTAAAAGAAAAAGATAGCGCAAGCGCAGAAATGCACAGGAAAACACTTGAAGAAAACATGCCATACTTCGGTTACGGCTACATAAAGGACAAAAGCGAACTTGTGCCTAACGTTCCGCTCAACTTCTATGCGTTCAGAATAATGGTCATGCTGGGCGGACTGTTCATTGTATATTTCATTGCTGTCATCTTCCTGATGTGGAAAAAAGATATAACCCGCATGAAATGGCTTCACATCGCTTCGCTTGCACTTATACCATTGGGATACATAGCCGGACAGGCAGGATGGATTGTTGCGGAAGTTGGACGCCAGCCTTGGACAATCCAGGACATGCTTCCTGTGAGCGCTGCAATATCAGGCATAGAAACCTCATCTGTCAGAACCACATTCTTCATCTTCCTTGTAATATTTACCGTAATGCTCGCAGCAGGGGCAACAATAATGTGCAAGGAAATAAGGAAAGGTCCCGAATCTTCAGAACAATAAAATACGAACAACTAAAAAATAAAGAATCATATGGACAGCACATATATATTCCTGCAGCAGTACTGGTGGTTTGTCATATCACTATTGGCAGGGCTTCTTGTATTCCTGATGTTTGTACAAGGCGGCAACGTACTGCTCTTCTTTGCAAAAAGCGAGGAAGAACGTAAAATGATGGTAAACTCTACAGGACGCAAGTGGGAATTTACGTTCACCACACTCGTTACATTCGGAGGGGCATTCTTCGCATCCTTCCCTCTGTTCTACAGCACAAGCTTCGGCGGAGCATACTGGCTTTGGATGATAATACTGTTCACATTCGTCCTGCAGGCAGTAAGTTACGAATTCCAATCAAAGAACGGCAACCTGCTTGGCAAAAGCACTTACCGTTTCTTCCTAATGCTTAACGGAAAACTTGCCCCCTTCCTTGTTGGTACAGCGGTGGCAACATTCTTCACCGGTTCGGAATTTATTGTCATGAAAGACAACATGACCGAAACAATGATGCCGGTAATCAGCACATGGGCAAGCCCATGGCACGGACTTGAAGCGCTCGGAAACATCTGGAACTGGGTTCTAGGAGGCGCTGTTGCCATACTTGCGCAGATTTTGGGCGCAATGTATTTCATAAACAATATTGATGACAAAAGAGTCAGAAACACTTCCCGCCGCACAATGCTTTGGAACTCTGCAATATTTGTAGTCCTTTTTGTAGCGTTTGTCGTATATCTTCTTCTGAAAGACGGATATGCAGTAAATCCTGCATCAGGCGAAATATACATTGAACCATACAAATATCTGCACAACTTCCTTGCTATGCCTGTCGTTACAGTAATATTCCTTTTGGGCGTAGTACTTGTACTTGCAGGAATAGCGCTTACACTGCTTAGCAAAGGTTTCCGCAAAGGCATATGGCTGACAGGAGCCGGAACAGTCCTTGCAGTTATGGGACTTATGATGTGTGCTGGCTACAATAATACAGCCTACTACCCTTCTACTGCCGACTTGCAGAGCTCGCTCACCATATTCAACAGCAGTTCAAGCCTGTTTACACTGAAGACTATGGCATATGTGACAATACTTATTCCGTTTGTTCTTGCCTACATATTCTACGCATGGCGGGCAATCGACCGCAAAAAGATTACCAGCAATGAGATGAAAAGCGGTGAACATACATATTGATTGAACTTACACAATAGAGCAGAAATGCCGGCAGGATAATCATATCTGCCGGCATTTCTGCTTTTCAATACCTGATATCGTCTATTCTTGTAGGAGGAACTCCATATCTTTCCTTGAACTTTCTCGAAAAATGGGCAAGTGTCTCAAACCCCACCTCCCAATATATCTCCGAAGACCGCTTGCCTCCGTTTTTCAGCATATCATAGGCAACCGAAAGACGTTTCTCCATAATCCATCTGTTTGGAGTTGTTTTGAATGTCTCCATAAAATCCCTTCTGAATGATGAAAGACTCCTTCCCGAAAGTTCGGCAAAACGCACAAGAGGAGCATTATACATATAATTATCATTCATAAAAGTCTGCAGACTGATTTTACGCAACTTCCCTCTTCCAAGCATACCAGACATAACCTCAGGATACTTTCTGTTTATGATATGCAGGCATTATATCAGCTTTACCTTTACGAGAAAATCATCCGGCAGCTCACCGCCTGCAATATACAATGACAAAGAACCGAACAGGGCATCAATCCATTCTGAGTTATCAAGCATACGCAAATTGTATGAAACAGGCTCCTTGCATGACTGTACAGAGTTATGTTTTGCATAATCATTTATTATTCTGTCATCAAAGTTAAGACATACAATTGAAAACGGCGCATTGGCGGCAGGGACCATCTCAATCTTCGAAAAGCAACCAGGACCGACAAAAGCATACCTGTCTCTGCCAATCACTATCCGCTCTGTAGAATTTGAGATTACAGCCTTACCGGACAAAACCTTTATGACCTTGTATTTCCTCTCATACAGCTCTTTTTTCACAACACTTGAATATTGGGCAAAATACAAAGGCCTTTCTGATTGCAATTCTATCTGTTTCATACAGCAAAGATACTAAAAATGACTCTCTCAGACAAGTTTGTTTGGTCTGTTCCGACAAGCATCATATACCTCATAACTTCTAATTTTGCAAACAAAAACAAAATGAAGAATAAAAGCAGTTTGATGGAAGTTTTAAGAAGATATTTGTTCTTTATTGTCGGACTTTTTGTAAACTCGTTCGGAATTTGCCTGATAATAAAAGGCGACCTTGGCTCATCTCCTATATCAAGCCTTCCATACACTTTCAGCATGAAATTTCCCATTTCACTCGGAACATTGACATTCATCCTCAATCTGTTCCTTATAGCCGGACAGATTATCATGCAGAAAAAGGATTTCAACAAACGCGAATGGCTTCAGTTGCCCGTATCAGTAGTTTTCGGAATATTCATAGATGCTTCAATGTTCATGCTGTCATGGATAGAACCACACAATTATTTCCATAAATTTTCACTCCTGATAATAGGATGCATAATACTCGGACTTGGAGTCAGCATGGAAGTAATTGCCAATGTTGTGATGTTGTCCGGCGAAGCCTTTGTACGTTCGCTGTCACAAACCACCCGAAAGGAATTCGGCATAGTAAAGATTTTCTTTGACACCAGTCTGATGGTTCTCGCATGCATAGCATCTCTGATAATGTTCGGCTCAATACTTGGTGTACGCGAAGGAACTGTTGTTGCAGCGCTGCTTGTGGGTTTTGTTGCAAGGATATTCAACCGCCATCTTGCCTTTATTGATAAATGGCTCATTAACGGAACATTCAGTACAAAACAGGAAACACATATAGAAACAAATACTAACTCCGGTTTAATCATAACAATTGCCAGAGAATATGGAAGTGGAGGTCACGAAATAGGTATGAAAGTTGCGCAGAAACTTAATATACCATTTTACGACCGTGAATTCATTGAAAACATACCAATGGACGAACATATTTCGCGCGACTTCGCACAGAAACACGAACAGAACATATCAAATCCGTTACTTTACGAAATGATTCTGCAGGATTTTTCCGTACCTATCGAAAAAAGTCTTTCGGCAGATGACCATCTGTTCGTCGCACAAAGCAGAATGATAAGAAAGCTGGCAAATCAGGGACCGTGCGTTATTGTCGGAAGATGCGCCGATTATGTACTGCGCGACTTCCCCAATGTTCTTAGGGTATTTATCCATGCCGATTTAGAATTCAAACTAAAGAAGGCATGTGAAGAATATGGTGAAACTGAAGATTCTGCTATTCAGAAAATCAAGAGTACAGACAACTCGCGTGCATTGCACTATAAAACCTATACGGGAAATGACTGGCGTGATGCTTCACGATATGATTTATGCCTGTGCAGTTCGGAAATCGGAATATCAGGATGCTGCGAAATAATAGAGGCAATGGCAAAACAGAAATACGGAATAAAGGCAAATAACTCATAAGAATATTTTTTCATAATCTCCATTGATGGATTTTTAATTGTTGCTTTAATGCAGTCCCTGATTCCTGACAGTATGGGACTGCATTATTGTTTTACAACTGCTATAATTTATGATAGCAGAACAAATGTTCTGTAACACAAACTCCAAAAGGTTCCGATACAAATATTAGTTTCAATGGGTATATTCTGTAAACGAAAACTTCGGTTATAAAAATGAAGCCTCCGGTTGCAAGAACGCAGCCCTCAGTTTAAGAATATATATTGCAGTACAAGAAATATAACAGCATAACATTTTGAAATACAGAAAATAAAGCTACTTTTGCAATATGACGGAATCAGTCTGCACAACCGTCTGAAACGGACAGATAAAGAGCAGCAAAACTATAATCAAAAAGACATTACTATGAACGAAACTCTGGAATTCATACTTGTCAGCATAGTTATACCATGTATTATTGCCGGTATTCTGACTCCATACGTAATGAAATGGTGGAACGAATACGTTGTAAAATGGTGGAACAGCAAATTCGGCAAGAAAGAACAATAGCCGATATTTAAAGTTCTAAACATTTCCTTTTATCTTTCCAAGTATTTTGGGGAATGAAACAAAGAATATGACCGTACAAATTATTGCGGCAGTGGCATCTGATATTGCCTCGGCTGCATAGATTCCCATGACTCCTGTAAAGCGTGGAAGTATAAGTGCAAGTGGCACAAGAAGTATGACTTTACGCAAAAGGGCAATAAATATTGATATTTTTGCCTGACCCAACGCTACAAACATATTCTGGCATGCACGCTGCAGACCGAAAATTGTCATTCCGGCAAGGAAAACCGGCAGGACGTCAGAAACGGTTTCTATCAGCAGTTCATTGCTTGAGAATACTGATGCAACCAATGACGGGAAAAGAATCATAAGAAGCATCAGTACGAAATTGAACGAAAACATTATTGTCACAACATATCTGAAGCACGACTTGACACGTTCTGTATCTCCATGGCCATAATTATAACTTACAATAGGAATAAAGCCCTGCGCAAATCCCGTAAGCGGAACACTTGCAAACTGCAACGCACTCTGCAGTATGGCAAGGGCACTGACATGTATATCGCCAAAATGTTTAAGGCTGCCGTTCAGAACAAATCCGATAAGGCTTTCGGTACTTGCCATTATAAAAGGCGATACTCCAAGTCCTATAATAGTCATCACTATCTGCTTTGACAGCTTCATATACCTCTTTTCCAGCCTCAGCGATGCCTTTTGCGAAGTAAGGAAACGTACAACCCAAAATGCGCTTACAGCCTGGGAAATTACAGTTGCAAGTGCGGCACCCTTTACCCCCATGTCAAAAACAAAAATGAAAATAGGGTCAAGAACTATATTCATTACTGCACCAATCACAACAGACAGCATTGCAATGGCAGGACGTCCCTGCGAATTGATGAATGTATTCAGTCCGGTGGATAACTCAACGAAAAGAGTACCAAGTATATAAACCGAAAGATAATCTACTGCATAGGGCAATGTCTTTTCGGATGCACCTGTCATAAGCAGTACCGGTTCCATGAATATCCAGGTCAGAAGAGAAGTTACGGCAGTAAATATTACAAGCAGAACAAATCCGTTTCCAAGTATTCGTCCTGCCCTTTCACGGTCGCCATGCCCGAGCGCCATTGCTGCAAGCGGCGCACCTCCGGCACCGACAATAGAAGAAAATGCCGAAATCAATATGACAATGGAAGTTGTAACCCCAACTCCGGCAAGCGCCTCAGTACCGATTCCAGGGATATGTCCGATATAAATGCGGTCAACTATATTATAAAGCAGATTGACAAACTGAGCAGCAACAGCAGGCAATGCCATCCTGAATATCAGTGGCAGCATACGGTCTGTACCCAATCTCTCTTCATATTGATTACTCATGCTTTTCCCTTTAATTAAACCTCTTATGCAAAGGCTGTGCAAAGTTAAGCAAAATATTTATTATTGTTTCTTTTTATTTGCTGCCACAACATCAAGATTTGAAATACTTGCAACCTATGCAGCAATTGGGCATATATTATTCTGATTTTTGTCCAAAACAAGAATCATGGCAAAAGACTTATTCAATAAATATATATGGTTGGTGGACACTATATATCAAGCTCAAGGCATCACATTTAAGGAAATAAACAAAAGGTGGCTTAAAAGTAGTATAAGTGAAGGAGTTGATTTACCGCTAAAGACATTCCATAATTACCGAAAAGCAGTAGAAGACATGTTCGACATTAACATTGTCTGCAACAAACACACAGGCTACAAATATTATATAGAGAATGCCGATGATATAAAAAAAGGCGGACTCAGGACATGGCTGCTTAACACATTTTCAGTGAATAATCTAATAAACGAAGCCTATCATTTGAAACGCAGAATTATGTTTGAGGAAATACCTTCAGGACAAAAGTTCTTGACACCTCTCATAGAATCAATGCGAGATAGCAGAACTATTATGCTCCGATATAAAAGTTTCTGGCAGCAAGATGAGTTTTCGGTAGAAGTGGAACCATATCTTGTCAAAATCTTTAGGCAACGATGGTATCTGCTGGCTAGGAATACAAATAAAGGAGTTTTAAGAATATATGCATTGGACAGAATTCTGGAACTATGGCAAACAGAGAAAACATTCTTATACCCGGAGAATTTCAGTCCGGAAGATTATTTCTATAATTCGTTCGGAATAATATCACAAGATAACTGTCCTCCTGAATATATAGAACTGAAAGTATATGGCACGCAGGTAAAGTTCTTCAGAACATTACCTCTTCATCATTCTCAAAAAGAAATAAAAAATACAGATGAATACTCAATATTCAGTTATTACCTGTCACCGACATACGACTTCATACAGGAACTCCTTTCACATGGATACGGTGTTGAAGTTATGTCTCCCAAACATGTAAGGGATGAGGTTAGAATGCATGCCGAGACAATTGCATCAAGAGGATAATTATCCCGTAAAACGCTTTAATATTTCATATATACACTTATTATTAAACTTAAAAAAGTTAGTCACAATGGTTGAGATACACACATTATCTGCCGCTGATTTCAAACGGACAATGCAGGACAACGACTTATATGATTGTAATATAGAACAGTGGACAGATTTAGCAATCATATCAATAGGCAATTCTTTTGATGACGAGTTGGAAGATAAGATTTTCGCAAACGGACCTTCTTCGCACTGGTTCAGGAAACAGCATAAAAATGTTCTTAACCTTGATTTTGATGACATTGCCTCTCCTGAAGAATGGGAAAAAATATCTAAATGCAGCCAATTCGTATTGTTCAATGAAAACATGGCACACCAGATTGCAGATTTTGTAGAGACTAATAAAAAAGCCAATATCTGGATAGTACATTGCAGTGCAGGAGTCAGCCGCAGCGGTGCTGTTTCTAAATGGCTAAAAGAGTGGCTGGAACATAAATACAGCATAGCAGCCAATAATGTCGATGGTTGCTATGCTTCGCCCAATCCATATGTTCTTATGATTCTAAACAGACTTTTCTGAAACAACTGTTAGTTTTGAGCAACAAAAGATACAATGTCAAAAGTCTTGTACTTAGCAAAAAATTGTCTGAATAGAAACACAACTACAATATTTTATTAAAAATATAGAATAAATTAATAAAGAACATACCATACAGCGATAAATAATCTAAAACCAAAGGAAGCCATTCCATATAAATGCTTATATTTGAAAACATAAATTTAACTATTAAATCCTATTGTTTTTTATAACCAGCAAAGATGAAAGATAGTTTATAGCAATATAACTAAATAGACAGACATCTACGTTTTAATTTAATTCACATATAAAAGTCATGAATAAAAATGATGCTGAATATTATTATGGAATAGGAAAAGACATCGTCCCAGAAGGAATTTTTGAGCGTTTCCCTGAATTAATACCAGCTGTGGGAGAAAGTTATTATGACTGTAAAGGCAAACATAAAAAACTCCTGATTATTGCAGAAAGTAATTATTTACCTGAAGTTCCTGAAGAAGAAAGTGTTTTCAAAGACGCAAATAAATGGTACACAGGCAAAAACGTTGCTCTTATTCCAGAGACAATAAAGGACTATTTTAGTAATTGGAAAATAAATAATTTTGGAAAAGGAAATATGTCTAAAATTATTGGTGAAGTTTTAACTGATAATCATATTACACATCAGGATATTGGACATGAAATTGCATTTTACAACTATTTTCTTCGTCCTGCACTAAATACAGGTAAAGGTTCTTATAAGAACATAGAACCAGAAAAAATTGATTACGATGTTGCAGGTGTGGCTCTCAAGGAAATAATTTCAAAATTAGAACCTGAAGTTATCGTATTTGCAAGTGCCAAAGCTTACAATGCCTTTACAAAGTATATCGATAATGACATTCCTAAATCGTGCAGTATTCACAAAGTATCGCATCCATCATGCGCATGGTGGAACAGGAATGGAGGCGCATACGGCAGAGAAAAATTCAAAAAAATATTGAATGATCATTACATCATTAAATAGTAATAATATTAAAAACAGAGAATTACATATTTATCTTTTAATAAGATACAAAATCTATCAAAGCCATGATAATTAGTCCTATCAAAATATCATGGTTCTGATAGATTTTAATTCAACTATTACGATTCTATATTATCAGACAAAGAAAAGTCAATCAAAACGACTCTCGTTACTGCTTAGACCGTTTCATTGTTTGTTTAAGGTTCAAATGATTATCAATGGTTTCCATAATCTTATTTTATTATACATCTCTATTGCTTATCATATAATTAATATTTTCTAAGATATCTCAGGCAGACATAATGCGGTTGCATAGCCCTGTTGCTTTGCTATGTATTGGGTGATTTTTTCTAATTCTGGAAAATCTACAAATGCACATTGTAAACGCACCAGAGTACCATCTTGCAGAAACAGCATATCCCCTTTTCCGATAAGTTGGTTTGCCCCTGGACGGTCAATAATAGTTCTTGAGTCAATCAAAGAAGAAACACGGAATGCAATACGTGAATGAAAATTTGCCTTTATTGTCCTTGTAATGATATGTGCCGTCGGACGTTTGGTAGCTATTATCAAATGTATACCAACAGCGTGCCCCATCTGTGCAAGATGTGAAATAGGAAGTTCCATATCCTTACTTGCAGCCATAATAAAGTCACCGAACTCATCAATCACAGTTACGATGTAAGGCATATACTTATATCCATTTTCGGGATTAAGCTGTCCTGAAATGAATTTCTGGTTGTATTCCTTTATGCTTCTTAAATGTGCAGCTTTCAAGAGGGCATATCGTGAATTCATTTCCATGCAAAGAGAGTTGAGGGTCTGTATCGCCTTTGTCTGGTCTGTAATAATAGCATCTTCGGTATCAGACAGTTTGGCAAGAAAATATTTTTCAATTTTTGAATATACATTGAATTCAACCTTATTAGGAGCAATTATTACAAACTTCAACTCTGCTGGATGTTTCTTGTATATAAGAGAAGTAATGATTGCATTTAAACACACAGTTTTTCCCTGCCCAGTTGCACCGGCAACAAGTAAATGAGGCAAATTGGCAAGATCTACAATAAAGACTTCGTTTGAGATTGTTTTTCCAAACGCCACAGGAAGTTCATAAGTTGATTCCTGAAATTCTTTTGAAGCGACGATTGACTTCATTGACACAATCTTAGGTTCAATGTTTGGAACTTCAATGCCTATAGTACCCTTACCAGGTATTGGGGTAATAATCCGTACCCCAGGAATCTTCAGGTTTAATGCAATATCATCTTCAAGTCCTTTTATTTTTGATATACGAACACCAGGCGCAGGAGTTATCTCATAAAGTGTAACAGTTGGCCCTACTGTTGCGTTTATACTGCATACTTTAATACCCAAAAGGCCAAAAACCCAGATAATACTATTCCTCTTGTCATTAAATTCCTCCATACTTATTGACGGTTCATCATCTTCATATGTCTGTAAAAGGTCAATAGTTGGAAAATTATACTCTTCCAAACCTTTTCTCGGATTATACGCCTCAATAATACTTTCCTGAATTGGGATTTTAATATTATCATTTCCTTCATTTTCATTAAAGGATTCTATTCCCATATTCTCCCCCACCACCTCGGAACTCTTTATAATAGAAGATTCTATGTTTTTCATACTTTCTGTTTAATTAGGATTAACATTGTTTTATTTCAAAAATTGTAATTTACACTCCACAACGGAACAAACAATGGATAGGAAAGGTATAGACTACTCTACTCCGTAATTTTTTGATATTTCTAAAAGCAACTATCCCTGTATTGACTGTTTTTGTTTTGCCTATTATATTGCTATTAATGTCCAATTAAATAATATGGAATACTACAACAAGTATTTATATATCATTCATAATATAATTTTGAAATATTCATAACCATCTTACAAATACTCTCTGAACACATATCAAAAGCCCCAGTAATACTTGATTTTCCATATTTAGAAAACAGATAATTATTGCTATAAATCATTTCAAAATCTACCTCACTTGACATCTCTTTAATGATTTCAAAAGCATTAATCTCCTTACGTGCTCCTTCAAAACTGAAAGGAGTAACGGCTATCAAAACTGTCGGGATACCAAGCTCCCGACAAATTTTAACGATAAACCGCACTACAGTTGCTCCTGTTCTTCCTCCTATTCCAACCACAATGAATACCACATTAGTCTTTTGAGAAAATATTGAACGGATATCATCACTGCTGTCTTCAACATTCTCATTTATCAGTATCTTCACCGGCAATAAAGAATTATCAATAGCCTCTGCATCTCTATCACAATAAATGCAATCAACATTATCGCCATATTTGGAATAAAGATAACCAACAATATTTCCGCCACAACCTCCTATTCCAATTACCTTTACTCCTAAATCATTATGATGCACAATCTCTTTTTGCAAGCGAAAACGGATAAATAGTTTCTTAAATAAATTATTCATAAAACAATAAAAACCTTATATTTTAAAGAGGTTCACATTTTAAATATTTATCCCCAGGATAAGACAATAATCCTTCCTGATACAAATCCACTCCGTATTTCTGCATGAAGGCATCACGTATCACTTTAATGTCATTATTATCATTAAATTTAAAATGGTTAATATAATTCCTCTCTACCCCTGACAATTGTTTTGAACTGATTTCAACATACATTCCAACTTCTGCCTTAGAGTAGTTGTTTCTCATCGTTTCTTTAATAGTAATTTTGAAAATCATAATATAAAATTTTTATTCTCTCATTATGCCCAAATGAAAGATGTTATTAATAAGTAGAAGTGAGGCACAAATATCCATTCGCAAGCAATCTCTGAAATATCTCGTATATTAAAAACAACAATTCTACCCGATATTATTATAATATGACTGAGTAAAACGTCTTACCAATCTTTCTTCAATTATTTCTCCAGAATAGTTTTTGAAAACAGATATACACTTTCCTTTCCAACATAAATTCTTGAAACAGCAAATATTTCATCAAAACAAAATAATTCAATATATCCGTTATTCCGACATTTAACAAGAACGGACATAAAACAACTGTTTCACATTGACAATACAAAATTATCTGCCAGATGTGCCAAAACTAAGCTCAACTAAAACTTTTGTGGAATATTTCAACTATTCAATTTGTTATTATCAACTTATAATATTTCTATTTCCATTTATCAATGTTGATAATGTCAAATCTCTGATATGTACTACAATATATATTTAAGGAATGACTAATTTGTAGTATAAAAGCATGAAAATCAACTTTAATTTTCCCAATAGGCCTTTACTCCAAAGGCTGTAAAAGTTAACTCCAATAATTATTATTGCTTCTTTTTGTTTGTTGCAGCAACGACAAAAATACTGATTTCATAAAGAAACCATACAGGCATGGCAACCAGCAACAAAGTAAAGATATCGGATGTTGGGGTGATTATTGCGGCAATTATAAGTATGACAACTATAGCATGTCGGCGGAAGCGGCTCATGAAGGCAGCAGAAAGAATACCAAGTTTGCCAAGAAGCCAGCATAGTACAGGCAATTCAAAAAGAATCCCCATGAGCAAAGTCATCATTGTAAGCGTATCAATATATGATTGCAGAGTAATCATATTTGCAACATCGCTGCTGACCTGATATGTTCCGAGAAATCTGAACGTAAGGGGAAAAATAAGGAAATAGCTTATCAATACCCCCAAGACAAACATAATATAACCGGAAACAATGATGCGTGACGAATATTTACGTTCGTTCTCATAAAGTGCAGGAGATATGAAACTGAACAGAACATATATGACATATGGAGAAGCGACAAGCAAACCGGCATACATTGCCACTTTCATATGAATAAGGAACTGCTCGGCAAGACCGGTATTTATAAGCTGTACCGAAAAGTCATCAGCCTTTCCGGATGAATATACAGTATTCAAACTGTCAAAAAGACGATAGATAATGAAATCACTGTCTTTTGGTGCAAGTACTACCGAGAACAGTTCATCCTTGAAAAAGAATGCCGCAACAGCACATATAACAACCATGAAGACAATCTTTATAACAGATGCCCTCAAGATGTCAAGATGTTCCCAAAAAGTCATATTACCGTTGTTGGCGGTATCCTCTTCAGCCATATCAGTCCTTTTTCACTTCTTCTTTCTTTTCCTCTTTTTCATCCTTGCTGTTCATATCTATGTCAGCTTCTTTCATTCCTTCCTTAAAGCTGCGCACACCTTTTCCCAGCCCTTTCATCAGTTCTGGAATCTTTTTTCCTCCGAAAAATATTAGAATTACAAGAAGAATTAAAAGTATTTCCTGAGTTCCTATTCCAAACATATTACTTTCTTATTAAGTATTTTATAATCAAATATCCTCCAAAGACCTGCAACAGCATGCCCGGTATTCCAATTCTGAAATCCTGTGTTGCAAGAACAAAACTGCCGCTTATAATCCATTCGCCAAGGGTTCCAACAATCTGATATGACAAAACCACTGCCAGCATAAGCCAAACTGATACTTTTCTGAAACGTGCAGCAGCAAGTCCTGCAAATGTAGCCAATAAAACAGATTTAAGCAATATTGCCGGCAGAACTGCAAGAGCAGGCATACCAAACATAACCGAATTCAATACAGGCGAAAGTATTGCGGTAAGCAATCCCGCACGCCATCCGTACTTATATGCACCTATCAGAGTAAAGAAATATATAGGCAACAATGTAGGACCGCCAAGATGTACAAGATGACACAATTGGGGCAATACTATATTGCCAACAACAAAAAGAATAGCCAAAAGGTATGTTCTGACCTCTCCGTAACCGAGAGAATAAAGTTTAACTGCAGTTGTATTCATTTTTTTATCTTGTTATTTTTTAGAAGTTATAAATTCTGTTATAAATGGCAGACAATCTTCTGCCGTCAAAGCATCAAGGCATAAGGTCTCAACAGGACACCGTCCGGTATGTGAGCGGTTCCATATCTGCTCTACCCTGCTGCCGTACTCCACATCTATATCCTTTCCGGAGAACAGACTGAGTGCTGCTTCACTTATCACCTCAGCATAAAGACTTTTTATTCCGCCAAGAATCATGATTGCCGCAGCGCCTTTGCCAACCACCTTATCAACAACTGTAGCACCTTTAAGCAGCATGCTGTCTGTTTTCAATATATTGTAAAGGTCGGCAACCCCGCGTCCTGTAAAGGTATGCACATCACCATTCTCAATTACAAGCGTATTGTCGCCTGTATGCAGAAGTTCCAACAAATCTTTTCTCATAATGTTCCCTGCTTCAGTTTCTCAACAAATCCGTTTATACGGTGAAGCTCATGAGGTATATTTATATTCTGCGGACAGTGTGGTGAGCACTGGTTGCAACCTATACAGTGATCTGCCTGACGCAAGCGCGGAACACTACGGTCATATCCGACAAGGAATGCCTGACGTGCCTTACGGTAATTCTCTGCCTGTCTGTCCTCCGGCACATTGCCTTCGTTCACACATTTGTTGTAATGAACAAGTATTGCAGGAATATCTATACCATACGGACAAGGCATACAGTATTTACAGTCATTGCACGGAATCGTAGGATACTGCATCATCAGGTCGGCAGTATCAAAAAGATACTGTATCTCATCTTCGTTCAGAGGGTCAAGCGGACAATATGTGTGCAGATTGTCCTGAAGATGTTCCATATATGTCATACCGCTCAACACTGTAAGCACATCAGGATAAGTGCCTGCAAAACGGAAAGCCCATGAAGCCACACTGCGTTCAGGCTCGCGCTGTTTCAGACGTGAAACAATATGGTCGTGAACTTTTGACAGTCGTCCGCCCAAAAGAGGCTCCATTATTATTGCAGGAATATTGCGCTTGGCAAGTTCCTGATAAAGATATTCGGCATTGGTGTTCCTGTCATTTATTTCCTTTGCATGTTTCCAGTCCAGATAATTCATCTGTATCTGGACAAAGTCCCATTTGAATTCATCATGACGTGAAAGAAGATAGTCAAAAACCTTGATATCACCATGATATGAGAATCCAAGATTACGGATACGTCCAGCTTCACGTTCCTTGAGCAGGAAGTCTATCATCCCGTTATTGAAGAAACGGTCCATCAGCAGTCCCATACCGTCACCACCCCCTACAGAGTGAAGCAGATAATAGTCTATATAGTAAACCTGAAGTTCCTTGAACGACTTATGATACATTGCAAGGGAATTTTCCCTCGTATAGTTTGAGAAATTAGACAGTTTTGTAGCCACGAAAAACTTATCGCGCGGATGTCTCTTCAATGCTATTCCGGTTGCTCTTTCCGACCAGCCCTGAACATAAACAGGCGCTGTATCAAAATAGTTTACTCCATGCTCAATCGCATAATCTACAAGCTCGTTGACTGCTTCCTGGTCAATGACATTACCGTTTGCTTCCGGCTCAGGCAAAGTAGGCCATCTCATACAGCCGTAGCCCAGAATGGAAACCTTGTCACCGCTTGTAGGATTTATACGGTAAGTCATTTTGTCTTTTGGTATTTCTCTTGAAGCAGACACTTCTTTTGCTGTTTCTTTACCTGCACATGCCGCAAGGCCTGTTGCGGTAATTCCTGCCGCACCCATAAGTTTCAGGAATTTGCGACGGGAAATATCTTTATTGTTTCTGTTGTTGTCCATAATACTGTTTTTCAAGAATTGTTTTTAAATAGTACGGTGCATCTTGTGTCCTTCAACATATATCGCGCTGAAAGGACGTGCAGGGCAAAGATATTCGCATGCTCCACACCCAATGCATCTTTCTTCATTAACAGCCGGTATCTTTGGAGATGCCGGATTGTTCGGGTCGGAAGGAATCATGGTAATTGCACCGCTCGGACAGTGACGGGCACAGTTTCCGCATTCCACACCGTCTGTAAGCGGAACACAGTTTTCCTTAACCCATACCGCATGACCTATCTGTGTAGAAGACTTGTCGGCAACAGTTATCGGACGTATGGCTCCTGCTGGGCAAACCTCCGAACACTTGTTACATTCGGGACGGCAATAGCCACGGTCATAACCCATTTCCGGCTGCATAAGCTTCATAATATCTGTTGACGGACGAAGTACACCATTAGGACAAACAGACACGCACAACTGGCATGCCGTACAATGCTGGGCAAAGTTTCGGGCACTCAATGCTCCGGGAGGAACAATAGGAGTCTTACGGTCAGGGAGTTTCTTGTCCTCAATCACAGCAAGTCCTCCGTCAACCTTCATTTCCTGAGCCTTCAATGTGGCTGCTGTCGCAGCAAGTGCCGTTACGGAAAGGAAGGAACGGCGTGAGACATCTGGCTTTTCTGCACCTTTGGAATTATTTTCCTTATTCAGATTTTTTCCTTGGAACCTGTTCGGGAAGACTTCGGCATATGCATATATTTTATCGCTCCCTTGTGACATTTGTCTATACAGTCCATACATGCGACACATCTGCCATAGTCTATCGTATGATTGCTGATGTCAATACATGCTGCCTTGCAGTTGCGTTCGCATTTCTTGCAGTTGACACATTTATCGGTATCAATAACAGGTTTCAGCCATGAAAATCTTGATATGAACCCGAGAACAGTACCAACCGGACATATTGTGTTGCAATAGGTACGACCGCTTCTCCATGCAAGAACAAAAAGAAGTACAAACACCACTACGGCAATCACAAATGTCGGAATGCTTCTGATCCAAACTTCTGTGGAGTAAAACGAATAGCTGTCAGCACGTTCGGCAAACCAGGCAAAAAGATTGTTGCCAGCCTGATATATCGGGGCAAAAAGATTCTGTGCTATACGGCCATACGAGCTGTATGGGGCAAGCAATGCAACAAACGAACCTATTCCGGCAACCAATGCAACAACAAAAAGTACAAATATGCCGTATCTCAGCACTTTCTTTTCGTGCGAATAGGAATATCTGTTCTTTTTACTCTTCTTTCCGAACCATGCCATAATATCCTGCATTACACCCAATGGGCAAATTACAGAACAATACACACGTCCGAAAATCAGTGTTATCAGAATTTCTACAGCAACAACGCCTGCATTTACGGCAAGAAGCGCAGGCAAAAACTGTATCTTGGCCATCCAGCCCAACCAGACATGCAATGTTCCGGTGAAATCAAGGAACAACAGAGTTATTCCGATAAAGAACAATGCAGCAAGAACTATTCTTACTTTTCTTAACATAATATTTGATTTTTGTCTTGTCTATAGGATTTTATCACAACAAAATTATAGAAAAATATAAATTGCTGTATAGTTTTATGTTAAATGTTGGAGTCATGTATTTTTTAAGTTGAGAAATATTCAGAATTCTGAACATTATCAGACAATAAATGTTTTGCCGAATTTAAAATACACAGAATTTCAATGCAAAAAAACTCCCGGCCTTTTACCTGAAAACATTAAATGTTTATGGCAAAAAGGCTGGGAGTTTTTTATAAATACCTTTAATGTTTTCGGCCAAATATCTGCGGACATTTTTCATCTTAACAGACTCTGAATTTTCAGAAATTCCATACAGATTTTCAAAGGCATATTTCCACTATACTAAAGCTGTATATCTTTAATATACTTGGCCGGTACACCACCTACTATGGTATTTGCCTTTACATCCTTTGTGACTACCGCTCCGGCTGCAACAATTGCATTGTCACCGATAGTGACACCGGCAAGAATAGTGGCATTCGAGCCTATCCATACATTTTTGCCTATTACAATCGGCGCAGGGTACGTATTTGCCCTGTCCTCAGGTTTCTGACCATGATTGAGAGTTGCAAAAACAACATTATGGCCTATCTGGCATCCGTCGCCCAAAGTTACTCCGCCATGGTCCTGAAAATGGCAACATGCGTTGATAAAGACATTTTCCCCTACATGGATATTCTTCCCGAAATCGGTATAGAATGGAGGAAATACGCGCAATGTTTCAGGGACAGTATATCCCATAATCTCTGACAGGAACTTGCGGACTTCGTCAGGCGTATGATATTCCGAGTTCAATTTGAATGTTATACGTCTTGCTTCATTGCTCATCTCGTTCATCAGTACATGTATTTCATCTGAGGATAATGCCTGACCGGTCTTTACATATTCAATAAAATCTGCTAAAGTCATTTTTCAATAAAAATATTTTTTGTCTGAATTATCTGATAGAACTTGTTTCGCGCTTTATTGAAAGTGTCACAGTCACGCTTCCTGTACCGAGAGCCTGTTTCAGATCTTCCTGTGTTACATCAAGAATCCTTCCGAGTCTTGTAAGTGACCACCTGTTTGTATCATAATATATAACAAACTGGTTTCCTTGATATAATATCAGGTCGCCGGGTGAAGTTGTTATATATTCATCATTTCTTGGCAAACTTACACCAAGCTGTCCGACTTTCTCCATATTAGCATAGTCATTCATGTTTACAACAATATCACCCTGTTCCAATAGTTCGGCAAGTGCCCTTGCCGAAGAATTGTCCTGAAGTTCGGCAACAAATGATCTGCCGTTCCGGATTTTAATTTCTATATTCTTCATCTCATTATTCTGGTTTTGTCCGTTTTCATCTGTATTTTCCGAAGTTTCACTCTTTGAGTCCTCCGTCTGTCCGGTATTCTCTGTTTTGTAATTACCCGTAACCGGTTCATCTTTGGTACATCCCGCTGATATACCGAATAAAATAGCAGCCGTCAATAATATAAATAACATTCTGATATTCATACTCTGTTCTGTTTTTAAGTTGATTGTACGATGCAAAGTTATTTTAACTTTACGACGTTTTTGTATATCAATTACAGATGTTTATACCAATATTCCCTGTATTTGCCCAAACATGATTTGCTATGCCCGACCGACATGTCATTATACTGTCATAAAATGCCCAAACCATAGAAAAACAACAGCGACAGCCGGAAGGATAAATTTCCTTTGGCTGTCGCTGTCAATATGGTATATCAATTCAAATTAATAAGCTCTTGCAAACAGAACTCTTCTTGCTGAAGGTTTTCCTGTTACCATACACTTACCCGGAGTAGTATCTCCATCAAAAGGAATACAACGGATAGTAGCCTTAGTTTCTTCCTTGATACGTTCTTCTGTTTCCGGAGTTCCGTCCCAGTGTGCAAGGATAAATCCGCCTTCTTCAATCTTTTCCTTGAATTCGTCGTAAGTATCTACTGTAATAGTATGCTCTTCTCTGTATTTCAATGCCTTGTTGTAAATATTGTTCTGTATGTCTTCAAGAAGTTCAACAACATAAGTTTCAATATTTTCCAAAGGACGAACATCCTTGTTCAGTGTATCACGTCTCATAACTTCAACTGTACCGTTCTCCATATCACGGGCACCGATAACAAGTCTTACAGGAACACCTTTCAATTCATAGTCTGCGAATTTGAAACCAGGGCGCTTGTTGTCTGCATTGTCATACTTAACTGATACGCCAAGCTTTCTAAGATTTTCTGCAATGCTTTCAGCTTTTGCGTTTATTGCATCAAGCTGTTCCTGATTCTTATAGATAGGAATAATTACAACCTGTATTGGAGCAAGGTGCGGAGGAAGAACAAGACCGTTGTCATCAGAATGAGACATTATAAGAGCACCCATCAAACGAGTAGAAACACCCCATGAAGTAGCCCAAACATAATCAAGTTTATTGTTCTGATCAACAAACTGTACATTGAATGCCTTAGCAAAGTTCTGTCCAAGGAAGTGTGAAGTACCTGATTGCAATGCTTTTCCATCCTGCATAAGTGCTTCTATTGTGTAAGTGTCAAGAGCACCGGCAAATCTTTCATTAGCTGATTTTACTCCCTTGATAACTGGCATAGCCATGTATTTTTCAGCAAAATCAGCATATACTTCAAGCATTCTCTGTGCTTCAGCCTCAGCTTCTTCTCTTGTAGCGTGTGCTGTATGTCCTTCCTGCCACAAGAATTCTGCTGTACGAAGGAACAGACGTGTACGCATTTCCCATCTCATAACATTTGCCCACTGGTTACAAAGGATAGGAAGGTCACGGTATGACTGTATCCAATTCTTGTAAGTACTCCATATAATAGTTTCAGAAGTAGGACGTATGATAAGTTCTTCTTCAAGTTTTGCTTCCGGATCAACAACAACTCCGCTTCCGTCTTCGGCATTTTTCAAACGGTAATGTGTAACGATTGCACATTCCTTGGCAAATCCTTCAACGTGTTCAGCTTCACGGCTCAAATATGATTTTGGTATAAGCAGCGGGAAATAAGCATTAACGTGTCCTGTTTCCTTGAATTTCTTGTCAAGGATACTCTGCATCTTTTCCCAAATTGCATAACCGTAAGGTTTGATTACCATACAACCTCTGACCGGAGATTGTTCAGCCAAATCAGCTTTCACCACAAGGTCATTGTACCATTGTGAATAGTTTTCGCTGCGTTTGGTCAATTCTTTTAATTCTTTTGCCATATCTATTGATAATATTACTGTTTTCAATTCAGAGTTTGCAAAATTACAAAATTATAAATATATAATTATGTTTTTAGTCTAATTTTTGAACACCCGCTCAAATCTTTAGAACGGATAACCAACGGCAAAATGGAATGCGAAATCCCTGTTAAAATCAGGCGATATGATTGGAAATTTCTCCTTGCCTTTCTTGTCCGGATTTATAGCCTTCATTCCAGAATCGAAACGCAAAACAAAGAAATTGAAATCAAGACGCAAACCAAGACCATAAGATACCGCAATTTCCTTGTAGAAACGATTGAAACGGAACTGTCCGCCTGGCTGGTCAACATAATCACGTATTGTCCAGATATTTCCTGCATCTATATAAGCAGCGGCATGTATTTTCCAGAACAGTCTTGTCCTGTACTCTATATTGAAATCAAGTTTCAAGTCACCAGACTGAAGCATAAAGTCTATATCCTGCCCCTTTGAACGGAAACTTCCTGGTCCCAATGACCTGACAGACCATCCTCTCACACTGTTTGCTCCTCCGGAAAAATATCTTTTTTCAAATGGAAGAATCTCAGAATTACCATAAGGATAGGCAATACCAAGGCCGGCATGGAGCACAAGCGAATTACGGTCGTCAAAACTGATGTTCTTAACATAATCAAAGTCTCCTTTTATATACTGGGCATAAGGAATCCTGAATATGGAATATTTACCGTCAACCTGCTGAAGATTGAACATATTTGAAATACCGTAGAACAGATTTCCGGCACTCTCAAGGCCGACTCTTATATTGTAAGAATCATTTCTCACATTATTTGTAAAGCCGGTATTAAATCCATGACTGTTAAAGTTAAAGTTATACGCAGCTCTAACGATAAAAAGATTTTCATAACTGTATTTCAAGACAGAACTCGTCTCGTTCTCCAACTGCTCTTTAAACGAATTGGATATCCACGGTACATAAACATAGTTAATGTCTATCATATCAACCCTGTGCTGAAAGCGCCGTCCCGAGCTCCATCTGTACCTCCAGGATACTGATGCCAATGTTCTTTCAAACTCAGGTCTTATCTGACTGCTGTACATAAGCGAAACTTCCGAAGAAGCTCTTATGTTTTTCTTGAAATCCGATGAAAGGAAAGGCATAAGGAAACGAGGAAAATTAAGACTGGCTTCTGCACCATACTCGGTATAATTATCATGAAGAAAACCATCGCCCAATCCGGAAATAGCCTCATACGCTCCCCTTACCTTCAAGGTCAGCGATTCAGAACCCTTGAAAATATTACAATGCTGGAACGATGCAGACGCAGCAGCTCCAAGGTCTCCGGCCGAGTTTGTTCCCTCAAGTTCAATTGACATTGTTTTTATCTTGTTTTTATTCAAAAGAACAAAACAATCAATTGTAAGAGAATCCTCATTTTCCCTTTCCCTGAAATATATATTGGTATATTTTAAAGCCGGAAGTCGCCCAAGCGCCTGATATGTTTTCTGAACATTCGACTCACTGTAAACATCCCCTTTCCACATATATATATTATCCATCAATACTTTGGGTTTAAGAAACAGTTTATCCTTATATATAAAATTGTACCCATCATATTGACTTGCCTGAAACCCTTCAAAAGCCTTTGCTGAATTGGCATGTGCATTCACTTCCGAAAAAAAGAATATATCACCAATATTATATACAGGATGCTTCTCGGTCAATTTGCCATTATCTGAAGGAAAGCCCATTATATTGCAGGTAACATCAACAGCAAAAGTGTTCAATACTGTATCTGCCGTAAAAGTGACCATATCCTTATTGAACTTATAATAGCCAGAATTGTTAAGCAGTCCTGTTATCCTGCTCCTTTCATTTTCAAGCATGTTTATATCAAAGTTCTTTCCTACTTTAAGTACTGTATTTGCTGAATCACCGTCAATAATACACTTTATCCTTTCATCAGACGAATTAAGACTGATAGAATTTATTCTGTACGGACGGTCCGACTTTATCTTGTACTCAAGCTTCAATTTCGTTTTATGCTTTGAAACAGACATTTCAACATCTCCTCTGATATACCCCAAATTTCTGACAGCCTTTTCAATTTCTTCTCTTGAACGTTCAGCCTCAGCCTCGTCATATATAACAGGAGCTTCGCCTACCCTCTTCAAGAAACGATTAAAACGCTTTGTGGAATCCTTACCAGAAAGGCAATAAGTATATAAAGGGATTTTGACCAGACTGAACCATTTGGAATTAGGCTGTTGTCTAAGATAAGACTTCATACTTTGCCCTTTTACATCCCTATTGTCAGAAGTTATGGTTATCTCGTCCAGCAAAAACTCACCTTCCGGTATAAACTTTGCTGGAGAACATGCCTGCACCAAAACAACAATTACAAGTATAAAAAGATATCTAAATTTCATTACTTAATCTATGTAACGGCAAAGATAGTCCATATTTACCAATATATAAGCTATTTTCAATCTATTAATTCATCAGAGCATTCTCTTTCAAGCAATTTAAAACGCGACACAACGGCATCAATGTTCCATGAGTTTTTAAAATCGCCCCATAACCAACCAAGAACGGCTGCACCTCCAAACGGGTATTTTTTAAGTATCTTCACCTCATCAAGCCCGATACCTCCCAATGCATAGACTGATTCATCAATAATACCGTTTGCCGAAGCCTGTCCCAAATCCATTAAAGTAAAGTTCGAACTATAGCCTTCTTTTGAAATACTGTTGAATATAGGACTGAGAAATACATAATTACACTGCCCTTTCCTGCTTTTCACTTCTTCGAACGAATGACATGAAGCAGATACTCTTCCTTTAAATCCAGATGGGACTTCAGGATTTCGTCTGTTCAAGTGCAGACCTCCTATTTGATACCTATCACAAAGTTCAAAATGATCATGAAGCGTTATTCTTTCATGATAGCGTGAATCTATATTTTCTATAAGTTCCGAAATATCCTCAGCCGTAGAATCCGGTTTTCGGAGATGAAGTATATCAAGTCCGGATGCAAACATTCTGTTAATTGCATCAGCTTCGTTATTTATGATATCAGGTAGGGTCAAAACTACAAGTTTCATATTTCCAAGTCTTATCAGATTGATACTGTAAATGTATTCATCGAAAGGAAATCAGCAATCCATAACCTGTCTATCAAAGGTTCACCGAATTTGCATATTAGCTGTATTGCCTGATTTGCCTGTACTGCACCGACTATTCCGGGAGTTGTACCCATCACCCCGTTATTTTCATTTCTGTCATACGCAGGAAGAACCTCAAACAAATCCATAAGGCTCTTTCCGCCGTTACAGCACAATACCGAAACCTGTCCTCCAAATTCAGATATTGCACCATATATATATGGTATTCCATATTTAAAGCATACTTCATTTACAGCCAGCCTTGTAGACATATTGTCACAACCATCAACAACAATATCATAATTACGTATTATTTCTTCAGCATTATCTTTTGTCAGAGGCGTATCATATGTAGCTATTTCTATCTCACTGTTCATTTCCTTCAGGCGTCTTGCAGCACATTCTGTCTTGGCAAGGCCTACTTCTTTTTCAGTATAAAGTACCTGTCTCTGAAGATTTGAAACAGATACTCTGTCAAAATCCACAAGTCCTATAGTGCCAACCCCTGCTCCGGCAAGATAGACAGAACTTGCCGAACCAAGACCTCCAACACCTACAACAAGAACTTTGGCATTCTTTATTTTCAATTGCCCATCAGCACCTATTTCATTCAATATAATTTGTCTGCTATATCTGTTCTCCATAAAATATATATTTTACGCTAAGGTAATACAAAAACATGATATTATATAAAAACCCCAAAGAACAGAGCAAAACATTTTCATGTCAAAAGTCCAAATAAAATATTTTTACCACCAAAGTTTAACAAACAAAACACACAAACAAAGCACACACAATAAAACATTTTACAATACAGGGGAATGTTTTTATTATAATTTATTAATATATTTGTTTATTGCCAAGTATAATTAAAATAATTTGTTTTTCTAAAAGAATATAGTTTATTTTGCATAGTTAAAAAACTCATTTGGTATTAATCTAAGAAACTAAAATATTTATGGAAAAAATAGGATTCCTTTCAGAAAACAAAGCAAAACTTAAACGCGAAAAATTCCAAAAGGAAGTAAACGGCAAAAAGACAGATCTTTTTGTTCTTAGAAACAAGATAGGAGCAGAAATCTGCGTAACAAACTTCGGTGCAATAGTTCCGGCAATAATGATGCCGGACAAAGAAGGCAAATTTGCAAATGTAGTTCTCGGACACGATTCAATTGAAAATGTAATTAACAGTCCTGAACCGTTCCTTGGCTCAACAATAGGCAGATATGGAAACAGAATAGCAAAAGGAAAATTCCAGCTTGACGGAAAAGAATACAGTCTTGCTATCAACAATGGTCCTAATTCATTGCATGGCGGACCTCAAGGTTTCCACAGAGCCGTTTGGGAGGCTGAACAGACTGATGAAAAGACTCTTGTTCTTAAACACACATCACCTGACGGTGACGAAGGATTCCCAGGAGAGCTTAAAGTTACAATGACATACAGACTGACTGACGACAACGAATTCGTCATTGAATACGAAGCAGTCACAGACAAGACCACAATTGTAAATCTTACAAACCACGCATTCTTCAATCTGGCAGGAATTGCCAATCCGACTCCAACCGTCTGCAACAATATCGTAACCATAAATGCAGACTTCTTTACTCCAATGGACAATGTTTCCATACCTACAGGCGAAATAATGAAAGTTGAAGGAACTCCTATGGATTTCCGCACTCCACATACAGTAGGCGAAAGAATTGACGAAAAATACGAACAGCTTGTATTCGGCGCAGGCTATGACCACTGCTATGTTTTGAACAAGCGCGAAGCCGGCGAACTTACATTCGCAGCTAAATGCATTGAACCGATAAGCGGAAGAAACATGGAAGTATATACAACCGAACCGGGCGTACAACTTTACACAGGCAACTGGCTTGGAGGTTTTGAGGGGGCACACGGAGCAACATTCCCTGCACGCAGCGCAATATGCTTTGAGGCACAACACTTCCCTGATACACCGAACAAGGGACATTTCCCTTCATGTGTACTGAAACCTAGGGAAACATACCGACAGACAACAGTTTACAAATTCGGTATTGAACAAGACTAAAAAAAATAACAAATAACTAATTTATTAATCTATTTTATTTTTCATAAACATTATGGCAAACCAAACAAAACAATGGGGAGCTATCATTATCATGATCGCACTTTTTGCAATGATAGCTTTCGTAACAAACCTTTGCTCGCCAATGGCGGTTATTGTAAAGAATGACTTCGGAGCAAGCAACGTATTGGCACAAATCGGAAACTACGGTAACTTTATAGCTTATCTTGTAATGGGTATCCCAGCAGGTATGTTGATTGCAAAATACGGTTATAAGAAAACAGCTCTTATCGGTTTGGTTATCGGTATTATCGGTATCCTTGTACAGTGGATGAGCGGTCATGTAGGAAAGGAAGCTGCATTCCTTGTTTACCTTATCGGTGCTTTCATCTCAGGTCTTACAATGTGTATCCTTAACACTGTCGTAAACCCTATGCTTAATCTTCTTGGAGGTGGCGGAAACAAAGGTAACCAGCTTATCCAGATTGGCGGTGTATTCAACAGTGGTGCTGCAGTTGCAGTATATATCCTTATGGGAGCACTGATTGGCGATGCTGCAAAAGCTCACATTGCCGACGCAACTCCTGCACTTATGATTGCATTGGGTATCTTCGTTGTAGGATTCATTGTATTGCTTTTCACAAAAATTGAAGAACCGGAACAGGCTCCTGTTGATGTAAGTCTTATCAAAGGCGCATTGAAATACCGTCATTTCGTTCTTGGAGTACTTGCAATCTTCCTTTACATGTGTGTTGAAGTAGGAACTCCTACATACATGTTGCAGTATCTTACAGCAGATACAGAAGAAACTATTTCAGAAAAACTTGTCGTAATGGAACAATATGAAAAAAATGAAATAGATTTAGCACAAGCAGCAAATTCATTCTATAATATAACATCTAAAGGAAAAACTGAAGATAAAACTGAAGTTGAAAAACAAATAAAAGAAATAGAAGATAAAATTAAAGAAAAACAATATACAACTGAAAGTATTAAGAAATCTGTACCTGGAAAAGGCATGGATACAACAATGGTTGGTCTTATCATCGCTGTTTACTGGTTACTGATGCTTGTAGGCCGTTTCATTGGAGGTGCAATAGGTGGAAAGATTTCTAGCCGCACTATGATTACAGTTGTATCAACATTGAGTATCATTCTTGTATTGTTTGGAATGTACGCTCCAGCCGACACAATGGTAAGCGTTCCTGGTATTGACTGGGCAAACCTTAGCATTATTTGGGCAGAAGTTCCTGTAGGAACATTTGCATTCCTGCTTGTTGGTCTTTGCACAAGCGTTATGTGGGGTGGTATCTTCAACATGGCAGTAGAAGGACTTGGCAAATATACAGCTATTGCGAGCGGTATATTCATGACAATGGTATTCGGTTGTGCAGTAATGGTTGCAATCCAGGGTTGGGTGGCAGACATCACTGACTATATAACAAGCTATTGGGTTGTTGTATTCAGTGCTGCTTACATACTGTTCTACGCACTTATCGGTTCAAGAGTTTCAAAGAAATAAACAACTACTTTTGTATTAACATATAAAATATAACTACTATGGATATAGAACACGTAAGAAGTCGTTTCAAAAAACACTTTGACGGAGCAGAAGGATATGTTTTCGCTTCTCCGGGAAGAATTAACCTTATTGGTGAACATACAGACTACAACGGCGGATTTGTATTCCCCGGAGCAGTTGACAAAGGAATAATTGCCGAAATAAGACCTAACGGTACAGACAAGGTAAAAGCATACTCAATTGACCTTAAGGATTACGTTGAATTCGGTCTTAACGAAGAAGACGCACCAAAGGCAAGCTGGGCACGCTACATCTTCGGCGTTTGCCGTGAAATGATTAAGCGCGGAGTAGAAGTAAAAGGATTTGATACTGCATTTGCAGGCGATGTTCCTCTTGGCGCAGGTATGTCATCTTCTGCTGCTCTTGAATCAACATATGCATTCGCGTTGAACGAATTGTTCGGCGAAGGAAAGATTGACAAGTTTGAACTTGCAAAAGTAGGTCAGGCTACAGAACATAACTACTGCGGAGTAAACTGCGGTATAATGGACCAGTTCGCTTCTGTATTCGGAAAGAAAGGACATCTTATGCGTCTTGACTGCCGTTCACTTGAATACCAGTACTTCAAATTCGAGCCTGTAGGTTACAGACTTGTACTTGTTGACTCTGTCGTAAAACATGAGCTTGCATCTTCAGCATACAACAAACGCCGCCAGAGCTGCGAAAACGTTGTAGCAGAAATAAAGAAGAATCATCCTGAAGTTGAATTCCTGCGCGACTGCACTATGGATATGCTGAACGAAGTGAAAGCTAATGTTTCAGAAGAAGACTTCATGCGTGCTGAATATGTTATTGAAGAAGTCCAGAGAGTGCTTGATGTTTGCGATGCACTTGAAAAGGGTGACTACGAAACCGTAGGACAGAAGATGTACGAAACACATCAGGGCATGAGCAAACTTTACGAAGTAAGCTGCGATGAACTTGACTTCCTTAACGACACAGCATTCGACTGCGGCGTAACAGGTTCAAGAGTTATGGGTGGCGGATTCGGAGGTTGCACAATCAACCTTGTAAAGAACGAACTTTACGATACATTCGTTACAACAGTAAAAGAAAGATTTGCAAAGAAGTTCGGACGCTCTCCAAAGATTTACGATGTTGTTATCGGTGACGGTTCAAGAAGACTTGTTTAATTGAAACTGACCAATAAACAATAAAAGGACAGATATCCCGGCAAGAAATTGTCGGGATATTTTGTTTTAAATAAAACACAACATGAAAGAAAAACGACTCTTGACTCCGCACTATTCCAAATAAAAAAAGCTGACAATAAAGTTCACGTTGAAATACATTAAAATTATGTTCAAAAATCATTGTAAGTTTTAGTCAAAAACATTCAATGATTCCGACCAAAACATTCAATATTTTAAGTAAAAACCCTGCTTATATTTAGCACTAAAAAACGATACTGATTTTCAAAACATTAAGTATATTTGCAATACTGTATTAAATATACCAGACAGCAAAACAAACTTATAAAACCCAAAATCAGTATGAGAAAAATATCAACAAAAAGTATTTTCGCACTTTGTCTCAGCACATTACTTGGACTACAAGGCGCAAGCGCACAGGAAAGTTACACGCCTACAGAAGGAAACCTGAAGGCACGCAAGGAATTCAGCGACAGTAAATTCGGGATATTCCTGCATTGGGGAATATACAGCATGTTCGCACAGGGCGAATGGTTCTTGAACAGCGAAAACATTGACTGCCATGAATATGCAAAAGCAGCATCAGGCTTCTACCCTTCCAAATTCAATGCAGCCGAATGGGTAAAGGCGATAAAGGAATCAGGGGCAAAATATATCTGTTTCACTTCACGTCATCACGACGGATTCTCCATGTTTGATACCGAATATTCCGACTATGACATTATTGACGCAACACCGTTTAAAAGAGACATTGTAGGCGAACTTGCCGAAGAATGCCGGAAACAGGGAATAAAACTGCATCTGTACTACTCTCACCTTGACTGGACACGCGAAGACTATTATCCCATAGGAAACACAGGCAAAGGAACAGGCCGCAAGAACCACGGGGAATGGAAAACATACTACAACTTCATGAACAACCAGCTTACAGAACTTCTTACAAACTACGGTCCGATAGGGGCAATATGGTTTGACGGAATGTGGGACCAGCCTAAAGACTTTGACTGGAAACTTGACGAACAGTACAGACTTATCCACAGTCTGCAACCCAACTGCCTTATAGGAAACAATCACCACATGGCTCCGCTTGAAGGCGAAGATTTCCAGATGTTTGAACGTGACCTGCCTGGAGAAAACAAAGCAGGTTTCTCTGCCGGCTCGGAAATAGGACAACTTCCGCTTGAAACCTGTGAAACCATGAACGGAATGTGGGGATACAGAATAAAGGACCAGAACTACAAATCAGTAAAAGAGCTTGTCCGGCTTCTTGTAAGCGCAAGCGGCAAAGGAGCAAACCTGTTGCTGAACATAGGTCCACAACCCAATGGAGAATTGCCGCAGACAGCACTTGAAAGACTTAAAGGTATAGGAGAATGGACATCAGCCTACGGAGAAACAATCTACGGAGCCGAAGCCGGAGGACTGCAATCGGCAGCATGGGGAACTACAACCCGCAAGGGAAACAAACTGTACATGCACCTAATTACCGATGAACTGCCGTCAGAAATACTGATTCCAAAGGAATACAAAGTAAAAAGTGCCGTTTCGTTTGACACAAAGGAAAAAGTCAGATTAAAAAGAACCAAGGAAGGTACAACTGTCTATACAGACAACCTTGAACCGAAAATTGACTGTATAATAGAAATGGAACTTAAATAAAAGTCTTATACCGGACTTATAAACATACAACCCGATAAAACAAGCGAGGACCTGACACGCTTTCCGGTTTCAGGTCCTCGCTATTTATTTTATCCGTAATTAAAGACTGTTCCCAATAAAATTATATTTATCAAGGAAACAAGAGCTTATTCTTCGTCATCAAGGCTCTCAACATACTCAAGTTCGCCCTCAACAACAAAATAAACATCTTCGGCAGAATAATCACCGAATTTCTCTTCTTTAGCCTTCTTTACAACATATTCAGCAACTTCTTCAAGATCTATATCCATATATCCTTCATCATCTGTTTCTCCGTCAAGGATACCGTCCTGAGAATAATACTCGGCAATGACATCAATGAAATAATACAGTTCTTCGTCAGTGAATTTTTCCTGCAAATCCTGTGGAAGATAATTGCGTATGAACTCTACGGTTCTTGCATCATCCTCAGCTTCGTTCATGAAATCTTCTTCGTTGCTCATACTTTATATCGTTTTTTACTTTAACAATGCTTCAACTTTTTCTTTCAATGCAGCCTTAGTCGCAGCACCTACATGCTTGTCAACCAACTGGCCGTTCTTGAAGAAAAGAAGTGTAGGGATGTTTCTGATACCAAATCTTC
This sequence comes from uncultured Bacteroidaceae bacterium, assembly GCA_944320965.1. Lineage (GTDB taxonomy): Bacteria > Bacteroidota > Bacteroidia > Bacteroidales > Bacteroidaceae > Avibacteroides. The sequence continues at coordinate 80,462 of CALUJO010000002.1, forward strand.
CAGGAAGATCGCTGTTGTCATCAACATCACACTTACCGATTTCTACCTGACCTTTGAATTCTTCAGCAAGTTCTTCAACAAATGGTGCAATCATTTTGCAAGGTCCACACCATGTTGCCCAGAAATCAACTACAACTGGTTTGCCGCTGTTCAAAAGTTCATCAAAGTTATTGTCTGTAATTTGTAGTGCCATAATAATTCTTTTTTTAATGGTTTATTAAATAATCATGTTCGCAAATATACTAATTTATTTTATAACTCAGATATTCATAACTGTCCAAATAATCTGTCAGTTTCTTGGTAGGACTTATTTTTATGTTCTTTGAACGCATGGTTACCTTAAGATGCGGCTTGCCTTCGTCATACAATTTAAAGAACACGTCAACATTTCCAGGACTTTCGGAGAACATCTCTTCCAAATCAGTGGCAATCATACTGTTAACCATTGCTACAGGCATGGATATTTCCATTCGGTGGAATACTGTATCCTTGATATCAGGCAAAAGACTTATGTTTGAAATCTTGAACTCATACTCGTTATTGCGGTATTTCTTTTCCTGTATCTTGCCTTCAATCATTATGAACAAATCCTGCTTGAAGTATCTTCCATAATCAACCCAGTCCCTGCCAAACAAAGGTATCTCGGCTGCACCTGAATAGTCTTCGACTTTTGCTATACCATAAGGATTATTGCTCTTGCTCATTCCTTCACGGATACCAGTAACCATACCACCAAGTCTTATATCCCTTGGAGCATTGAAATTCTCACCGGAAGCAAAGTCAGCCATAGTCATATTACATATGTTTTTAAGGACAACGGCATATTCATCAAGAGGATGAGCGGAAATATATATTCCAACATATTCCTTTTCCTTGTTCAATCTGTAAAGACTGCTCCACTTTTCACCTTCAGGGATTTCAGGATTTGGCATCATTACATCTTCTTCACCGCCAAAAAGTGAATTCTGCATCTGGACTTTACTTGCCTTATAGACTGAGCCGAAACGGGTAAGCGATTCAAGGAATGTTTCCCCTTTCATGTTCTTTGCAAAGAACTGCTCACGTTTTATATTGCCGAAACTGTCAAATGCTCCTGCATAAGCCAGACTTTCAATTGTCTTTCGGTTACACAATGAGAAGTTTACACGTTTTGCAAAATCAAATATTGACGTAAAGACTCCGTTTTTCTTTCTTTCCTCAATGATTGAAAGAACAGCGTTCTCACCTACTCCCTTAATGGCACCAAGTCCAAAACGTATATCTCCTACCGGAGTAACGGTAAACTTCATGTTACTTTCATTGATATCAGGTTCAAGAACCTGAATCTGCATAGCCTTGCACTCGTCCATCAGCTTTGTAAGTTCATCAATCTTTGAAATGTTACGGCTCATAACCGCTGCCATATATTCGGCAGGATAGTTGGCTTTCAGGTAAGCTGTCTGATAAGCTACCCAGGAATAGCATGTTGCATGCGACTTGTTGAAGGCATACGAAGCAAAGCTTTCCCAGTCCGCCCAAATCTTTTCAAGAACCTTAGGGTCATAACCGTTCTGCTGTCCGCCGTTTATAAACTTCGGTTTAAGCGAATTCAATTTGTCAATCAGCTTTTTACCCATGGCTTTTCGCAATCCGTCAGACTCGCCTCGGGTAAAGTTTGCAAGCAGTCGGGAAAGAAGCATCACCTGTTCCTGATAAACAGTAATACCGTAAGTATCCTTCAGATACTTTTCCATAATTGGAATATCATAGGTTATAGGCTCCTTGCCGTGCTTACGGTTGATAAACTGCGGTATGTATGACATAGGACCCGGACGATAAAGGGCATTCATGGCAATGAGGTCCTCAAAAGTAGAAGGTTTCAACTCTCTAAGATATTTCTGCATTCCGGCAGATTCAAACTGGAAAGTACCAACCGTGCGCCCCTCACTGTACAGATTGTAAGTAGCTTCGTCCTTTATGTCTATTTTGTCTACATCTATTATAATGCCTCTCGCAGTCTTTATGTTCTCTACTGCCTCCTTAATGATTGAAAGTGTCTTCAGTCCAAGGAAGTCCATTTTGATAAGTCCCGTTTCCTCAATGACACTACCCTCGTACTGTGTCACAAGAACCTTTTCGCCAGTTTCCTTGTCATCGGCAGTACTGACCGGAACCCAGTCAGTTATATCGTCACGGCAGATGATTGTACCGCAGGCATGCACACCGGTTCCGCGTACGTTACCTTCAAGCATTTTAGCATACTTTATGGTGTCTCTCAATACAGGGTCGGGAGAAGACTCTGCCATCTTCAGTTCCGGAACATAATCAATCGCAGCCTGAAGATTAACCTTCTTGACATCAGGTATTTTATCCGGAATAAGTTTTGCAAGTCGGTTGGAATCGGCAAGCGGAAGTTTCTGTACACGCGCCACATCCTTCACAGCCATCTTAGCAGCCATAGAGCCGTAAGTAATGATATGTGCCACTTTTTCGTGTCCGTACTTCTCTGTTACCCAACGAAGCACTTCTCCACGTCCGTCATCATCAAAGTCTATATCAATATCAGGCAAGGAGATTCGGTCAGGATTCAAGAAACGCTCAAACAGAAGGTCGTATTCTATTGGGTCAATCTGTGTAATTCCAAGACAATATGCAACGGCAGAACCTGCTGCCGAACCACGTCCTGGACCGACAGACACTCCCATTTCCCTTGCTGCACGTATGAAGTCCTGAACAATAAGGAAGTAGCCGGGGAATCCCATGTTCTTTATGGTGGCAAGCTCAAACTCGACTCTTTCCTTCTGTTCCTCATTCATTTCGCCCCAACGTTTCTTGGCTCCTTCAAGAGTCAGGTATCTCAAATAGTCATCATCGTTCTCAAATTGAGGCGGTTTAGGGAAATTTGGAAGAATAGGCCCGTGGTCTATACTGTAGAACTCAATCTTATTGCATATTTCCAACGTAGTTTCCATTGCTTCGGGGACATCCGAAAAGATTTTTGACATCTCTTCTGTTGTCTTCATCCACTCCTGTTTGGTATAAATCATTCTGTTTTCGTCATCAATATCCCTTCCGGTTGAAAGACATATCAGACGGTCATGGGCTTCGGCATTCTCTTCATCAACAAAATGCACGTCATTTGTACAAATAAGCTTTATACCATATTGCTTTGAATATTTTATCAGGTATTCGTTTACCTTTTGCTGTGCCGGATAAACCTGGTGGTTTGCACGGGCAACAGTAGCCTTGTGCCTTTGAAGTTCGAGGTAAAAATCATCGCCGAAGGTTTTCTTATACCATTGTATCGCCTCTTCCGCTTCGGCAAACTGGTCGGCAGTAATCCTTCGTGGAATTTCACCACCAAGACATGCAGAAGCAACAATCAGCCCTTCCTTATACTTCTCAAGTTCGGTTCTATCCGTTCTCGGACGGTTATAGAATCCTTCGGTCCAGGCTTTTGATACAAGTTTTATAAGATTATGATAACCCTTTTCGTTTTTTGCAAGGACAACAAGATGATAACCGCTACTGTCCTGCTTGCCTTCCTTTAGAGCAAGTCCTCTTCGGGCAACATACATCTCGCATCCAATAATAGGCTTGAACAGTGATGCCTGCAATTCTTTTATCTGTAGCTTGCAGCCTTCTATTTCCTTTTCGGGATCACTTGATTCTTCCTTACCGGAACTAAGGTCGTCAATCTTCTTTTTAAGTGCCTTTATATTGTCGTTTGTCTTTGAATTCTTCTTCTTTACATAATTATAGAACTCCTTGATACCGAACATATTGCCATGATCAGTGATGGCAATACCTTTCATCCCGTCCTTCATAGCCTTGTCAACAAGCTTTGAAATCTTGGATTGTCCGTCAAGCAAAGAATACTCGGTATGTACATGAAGATGGACAAAGTTACTCATAGGTTAAATCTTTAAAATTGAAGACCAAAGATACGAATATTATCAATATCAGTGACAATGCCCCCAACAATAGTTATCAACATTATAAATAATATAATAAATGAATTAATGAATATTCATACCTTCTAGTGTATATAAATTCCATTTATAATCGTTTTTTAACAATATATTTTGTTATTATTTAAATAAAGCATATTTTTGTAGCATATTTCCACTTATAACAGATGTTTCATGAACAGAATCAAGAAATTAAAAAAAATAAGACTACATCACGAAGGCACACATACATTAATATATTCTGCGCTGTTTTTCCTTATCATTAACGGATTGCTTTACTTTTTTGCATGGCCATGGCTATTCTATGCTGTACTTGCAATAAGCATTGTTGTATATTCGCTTATGGTAAACTTTTTCCAGTGCCCTATCCGTTTCTTCGGACAACCTACGGAAAAGATTGTTGTAGCACCGGCAGACGGACGAATCGTTGTTATTGAGGAAGTTGATGAAGGGGAATATTTTCATGACAGAAGACTTATGATATCTATATTCATGAGCGTTGTCAATGTACATGCCAACTGGTATCCGGTTGACGGAGTAATAAAGAAAGTGGGACACCAGAATGGTAAATTCATGAAGGCATGGCTGCCTAAAGCAAGTACAGACAATGAAAGGTCAGTGGTCGTTATAGAAACGCCAGAAGGTGTTGAAGTTATGGCAAGACAGATTGCAGGAGCTATGGCAAGAAGAATCGTAACTTATGCACAGGAAGGCGAAGATTGCTATATAGATGAACATATGGGGTTCATAAAATTCGGTTCAAGAGTTGACGTATACCTGCCTCTTGGAACAGAAGTCTGTGTTGAAATGGGACAAAAGACTACAGGTAACCAGACAATCATTGCGAAACTGAAATAAAAAATGCAAAAGATAAAATTATTCTCCATACCCAACTTAATAACCGGAGCAAACTTGTTTTCCGGCTGCATAGCATGTGTTTATGCCTTCCAGGGCATATACAATCTTGCTTTGGTTTTCATTATTCTAAGTGCCGTTTTTGATTTCTTTGACGGTATGGCGGCAAGAATGCTGAAAGTTTCATCACCAATAGGCAAAGAACTTGACTCATTGGCAGACGATATAAGCTTTGGTTTTGCACCGGCAATAATAGTATTCTCATTATTGAAAGAAATGCAATATACAGGATGGCTGGAATCATATGCCGGAATAATTCCATATCTTGCATTCATAATTGCAGTAGGTTCTGCTTTCAGACTTGCAAAATTCAACATTGATGAAAGACAGAGTTTGTCTTTCATAGGACTGCCAACTCCTGCCAATGCACTTTTCTGGTCATCACTCGTTGCAGGAAACAACGATATGATTGTAAACAATATCAATCCTCTGATAATAGTTGCGCTGGCAATTGTATTTTCATGGCTTCTGATATCAGAGATTCCGATGTTTTCATTGAAATTCAAGAATTTATCATTTAAAGACAACAAAATAAAATATCTGTTCCTGCTTGTCAGCATACTTCTTCTGTCATTTCTGCAGAGTTCTGGTTTGCCGGCAGTAATAGGATGGTATATAATATTGTCGCTGTTAACTTATCCTAAATCAAAGAAAGTGGCATAAATATTGTATCTTTAAAGATAAACCAACACTAAGTATTTATGATTATTATAAAGATTCTGTTTTTCTTTTTACTGGCTATAGTAATGGTTCTGTTACTGGCTGCCGTTATCGGATTTTCTTATCTTAGAAAATTAATGAGCAAAGGCAATACCAGAAGCAAGAGATACACATATACAAACAACCAAGGGAACAATTATAATACTTCAAACGACTCAAGCGAAGAAGACAAAATCAGTAAGGCATATGCCGAAAAGATTTTTGACAAGGATGAAGGCGAATATGTCGATTTTGAAGAAATTCCTGACAATACAAAAAAATAAATTATCTTTTACCTTTAAAATAATCGCGGATAAGTGTTGCACAAGCCTCAGCCTCCACTCCTTTTACAACAACAGTTTTAGGATGCAGTGCTTTGGGAGCAATCAGTGAATACCCGCGTTTCTCGTCGTCTGCCCCGTAAACAAGACGCCCCAATTGTGCCCAGCCTATGGCACCTGCACACATTGTGCATGGTTCTACCGTAACATACATTGTGCAGTCTTTGAGATATTTGCCTCCAAGTTCGTTTGCAGCAGCAGTAATAGCAAGCATTTCTGCGTGGCATGATATATCATTAAGTTGCTCTGTCATGTTGTGTGTCTTGGCTATTATCTTCCCGTTACACACAACAACTGCCCCAACAGGCACTTCATCCATATCTGCAGCAAGCTTTGCCTGCGCAATTGCCATCTTCATATAATAGCTGTCATTGAACATTTCTTCCATTAGCGGCGCATTTCATGGTCATTAAACAAAGTGGGATAATTGCTCTCGGTCCTGTCATATACAAAATGAAGTATAGTTTCCCTAATCCAAGTTGACTTGTTCTTTATATTGAACCTTTCGAGATAATTGTTTATTATTTCATCTTCTCTTTCACTGACAAGACAAGTCAGTCGCTTGTGACGGCGCTGCTCTTCCTTTCTGGTTATATCTATTTTCTTTTTCATCGGGGCAAATATTTGTACAAAAATAATCAAGTTGGAAGATGTTTGAAAATAATTCAAAACAAATATGACAGACAGCAGCTCAATTAATAAAAAAACTGATGTAAAAAAACACCAGTCAAACATGTACAGCCAATTAATATGCATAGTTTTGCAATAGTTTGTTATATACTAAACTATTATTAAATACTTTCGTTTTGCCGTGAACCCAAATTACATTATATTTGCTTGTTCAATTATTTACAAAAGCTTTTCAGTAAAAGAAGAAAATGAGAAACTACGGAGACTTTGAAGATAAATACACTGATTACCGTACAGCAGAAATAGCAATCCTGCCTGTACCTTACGATGGAACAAGTACATGGATAAAAGGTGCCGATAAAGGCCCGGAAGCATTGCTTGACGCTTCGTTCAATATGGAGTTCTATGATATAGAAACCGGAACGGAAGTTTACAAAAAAGGTATTGCCACTCTTGCGCCTGTAACAGAAGATTCTACTCCAGAGGCTATGTCTGACGAAGTGGAACGAAGAATGGATGCCATAATCAAAGATGGAAAATTCCCTGTAATGATTGGTGGAGAACACTCCGTAAGCATAGGAGCAATACGCGCCATTGCAAAGAATTACGAAGAATTCTCTGTTCTGCAGCTTGATGCCCATTCCGATATGCGTGATACATATGAAGGCTCAACACACAACCATGCATGCATAATGGCACGCGCCAAGGAAGTTGCGACAAACGTAACCCAGGTAGGTATCAGAAGCACATGGCCAGCCGAAGAAGGACACAACATCGACCCGGAAAGAATTTTCTATGCCTACAAGATAAAGGAAGAAAGCGGTTGGGAAGAAAAAGTAAGCAAACAGCTTTGCAAGAATGTGTATATCACAATTGACCTTGATGTTCTTGACCCGGCAATAATGCCTTCTACAGGAACTCCCGAACCGGACGGTCTGTCCTACAGACAGGTTCTGAATCTTCTGAAAAGAGTCATTGCAGAACATAACGTCATAGGATTGGATGTTGTGGAACTTTGTCCTAACGATATAAACAAAGCTCCTGATTTTCTTGCTTCGAAACTTATATATCAGTTCCTTAGCATGCAATATCAAAACAAATGAATTGAGTCCGCAGAGTCCTCATTCTGTACTCTGTAATTAATAATATTACTAATCTAATGTGTAGAGTATTAATTATTGGTGCCGGAGGTGTTGGTACCGTTGTTGCGCACAAAGTCGCAAAGAACCCTGTTTTTACTGATATCATGCTTGCAAGCCGCACAAAATCAAAGTGTGACGCAATTGCAGCATCTATTGGCGGTGACAGAATCAAGACTGCCCAGGTTGATGCAGACAGTGTTGCAGAACTAACAGCTTTGATGCGTTCTTTCAACCCTGACATTGTTATCAATGTGGCTTTGCCTTATCAGGACCTTACTATTATGGATGCCTGTCTTGAATGTGGCGTAAACTATCTTGATACAGCCAACTATGAACCTAAGGACGAAGCTCACTTCGAATACAGCTGGCAGTGGGCATACCATGACAGATTCAAGGAAAAAGGACTTACTGCTATCCTTGGATGCGGTTTCGACCCGGGTGTTTCTGCAATCTTTACTGCATACGCAGCTAAACATCACTTTGATGAAATCCATTACCTGGATATCGTTGACTGCAACGCAGGAAACCACGGTATGGCATTTGCAACAAACTTCAATCCGGAAATCAACATCCGCGAGGTTACCCAGAAAGGACGTTACTACGAAAACGGCAAATGGGTGGTTACAGAACCTCACGAAATACACAAACCACTTACTTACCCTGAAATCGGAGAGCGCGAATCATACGTAATCTATCACGAAGAGCTTGAATCTCTTGTAAAGCACATCCCGACTATCAAGCGTGCTCGTTTCTGGATGACTTTCGGACAGGAATATCTGACTCACCTTCGCGTTATCCAGAACATAGGTATGGCAAGAATAGATCCTATTATGTACAACGGTGTGGAAATTGTTCCTATCCAATTCCTTAAAGCAGTTCTTCCAGATCCTAAGTCACTTGGCGCAAACTACCACGGCATGACTTCAATCGGTTGCCGAATCAGAGGTATAAAGGACGGTAAGGAACATACATATTATATATACAACAACTGCGACCACGAAGCAGCTTACAAGGAAACAGGCACACAGGCAGTCAGCTATACTACAGGTGTTCCTGCAGCACTTGGTGCAGCAATGTTTGCTAAAGGCTTATGGAAAGGCGCAGGCGTTTACAATGTTGAACAGTTTGATCCGGATCCATTCCTGAAAGAACTTGGAGAACAGGGTCTTCCTTGGGTTGAAAAATTCGATATCGACCTGGAAGTATGATAGAAAAAGATTTGATTCTGGCACAAAGAGACTTCACAAAGCTGCCTTCACCGGCATACATTCTTGACACAGAACTGCTGGATTTGAACATGAAGGTCATTGACAAAGTCAGAAAGTCAACAAAGGCAGAAATAATAGTAGCCTTGAAAGCCAACGCAATGTGGAGCATTTTTCCGGAATTGAAGAAACATTCAGACGGTGCTACGGCAAGTTCGCTTGCCGAAGCCCGTCTTGTTTTTGACAAGTTCGGATTCAAGACACATACATACGCGCCGGTGTATGACGAAAACGAGATTGACGAAATCCTGAAATGCAGCAGCCACATCACATTCAACTCATTGAACCAGTTCAATAGATACCGCGAAAAGGCTACCAAATACGGAGTTTCGTGCGGACTGCGAATAAATCCAGAATACAGCACAGTAGAAACTGACCTGTATAATCCGTGCAGCAGAGGCTCAAGACTCGGTATTCTGTCGGAAGACCTGAAGGACATTCCGGAAGGCATAGAAGGGCTCCACTTCCACGCACTGTGCGAATCAAGACCGGATGACCTGCAGAATACGCTGAACGCTGTTGAAGAAAGATTCGGACACCTGTTCGGAAAAATCAAATGGCTGAACTTCGGTGGCGGACATCTTATGACTCACAAGGACTATAATGAGGACAAATTGATAGAAATCCTTAACAGATTCAACGACAAATACCCTCATCTGCGTCTGATACTTGAACCGGGAAGCGCATTTACTTGGGACACAGGATGTCTTGTTGCTACGGTACAGGACATTGTCACTAACGGCGGAGTGAATACAATTATGATGAACGTATCGTTTGCGTGCCACATGCCCGACTGTCTTGAGATGCCTTACAAGCCGACTATACTAGGCATGCACGATTCCGGAGAAGGAGAAAAACGCTGGAGAATGGGAGGCAACAGCTGTCTTGCCGGTGATTTTTACGGAGACTGGTCGTTTGACAATCCGGAACATGAACCAAAAGTCGGCGACAGAATCGTTTTCCGCGACATGATCCACTACACTATGGTGAAAACAACGATGTTCAACGGCGTGTCACATCCTGAAATCGGAATATACAGTCCAGAAGAAGGATACAGAACAGTAAGGAAGTTCGGATACGAAGACTACAGGGACAGAATGTCCTGAACATAAAAAAAGCGATTAATTTTGTAGAATAAACAATGCAAGATTTGTCGCTTTTCTTCATTTATATATATGAAAGAAGCAATATTGCAGAATTAAAACAACATTACCATTAAACAAATACTTTATGAGAATATTTCTGACTGCACTTGTTTTTCTATGTACAGTTTTGGGAATGGCGCAAAGTTCGCAAACAGGATATATCATTACCAAAGACGGAAAGAGATACAATGAAATAAAGATACTGAATCCTGACTATGCAGACTCTTACGAACGCCTGCATGTTGAGTTTGCACCTGCCGGACTGGGGCATTATATTTACCCGAAAGATATTGCCGTTTACGGCACAGACCAGGGATACAGATATATTTCGGCAATACTTGACCTGTACGGAAACGAGCATGAAGTATTCCTGAAGGAATTGATAAGGGACAATGAAGTAAGCCTTTACAAGTACGAAGACAGAAACGGAACAAAATACTATACAATAAACAGAAAATCAGGCAAGTATGAAGTCATTGAAGACAACGGCGAGGAATTCAGAAACAGTCTCCGCAAAGCGGCTGCAAACTGCAGTGTCATTGACAAGCTTGACAAACTTCCAATGAAAATGACAGACAATTCGCTCCTGTCACTTTATGAATCATACACAAACTGCTCGATGAACAATTACCCTGGAATAAAATGGGGTGTCGCAATCAATGCCGGATATTCTTTTTTCAACTTTGATGACGAAGCAAGATTTGAAATACCTGACAGAGCCTATGCAATGCCCGGAGTATTTATTGACATTCCTATTGACAGAAGAATAAGTTTCCGTCCGGAAATATACTATTTCTATACAAAGACAAAAAGCACAACAAAAAACTCGATAACAGAAGATTATGACTTCACATATTTCCGCCATTCGCTTGTAGTGCCTCTTATGTTGAGATACCGTTTCTCTAATGTAAACGGAAAGACAATTCCATATATTGAAATGGGAGCGACATTCGACTTCAAGCTTGCGGGAGAAATGTACAGAACAGAAAACAATTACGGAAGATTTGACCGTCTGAAGCAGTCGGGAGCAATAATGAATGTTGGACCTGAATTCGGTGCCGGCATTGAACATACGCTCAAAAACGATATGATATTGTATGCCGGAGCAAGAGGAGCATACTATTTCAGCGCTACATCATCCGACAAGAAGGAACACCGTTCAAATGTTAGCGTAAACATAGGTATAGGATTCTGATATAATAACTACAATAAATCTAACAATTCTTGATTCAATGTAAGGCGGAGATTGCCGGTGTAAAAACAGCATACGGCAATACTCCGCTTTCTTTATTTTACAATTACGAAAAAACGACCTCTGGCATTTTTCCATAAACAAAACATCCTTTTCTAAAACCGAAGTCTGCGTTTCCAAAACCAGAAGTTTCGTTTTTAAAACCGTAGTCTTTGTTCTAAGAAAATGCCATATAATTTTATATCCATAACAAGAAGTAAAAGTCAAGCCAAAACTTCAATATAAAAAAGAACAGAGGAATATGCATTAACTGCATACTCCCCTGCTCAGTATTATTCTTATTGTCTTAAACCTACAAACATTAATCTTCCATCAATTTGCGGTATCTTACACGTTTAGGTTCTTCATATCCCATTCTCTTTATCTTGTTTTCCTCGTATTCAGAATAAGTACCCTCAAAGAAGAATACCTCAGAGTTACCTTCAAATGCAAGGATATGAGTACAGATACGGTCAAGGAACCAACGGTCGTGGCTGATTACTACAGCACATCCTGCAAATTCTTCAAGACCTTCTTCAAGCGCACGCAAAGTATTTACGTCAATATCATTGGTTGGCTCGTCAAGCAACAATACGTTACCCTCTTCTTTCAATGCCATTGCAAGATGCAGACGGTTGCGCTCACCACCGGAAAGAACACCGCATTTCTTTTCCTGGTCAGCACCGGTGAAATTAAATCTTGAAAGATAAGCACGCACATTAACGTCACGGCCGCCCATTCTTATCAGTTCATTGCCGCCTGATACAACCTGATATACGCTCTTTTCAGGGTCAATATCCTTGTGCTGCTGGTCAACATATGCAAGTTTTACGGTTTCACCTACCTCAAAAGTACCAGCATCAACTGTTTCCAATCCCATAATCAATCGGAACAAAGTTGTCTTACCGGCACCGTTAGGACCGATGACACCAACAATACCGTTAGGAGGAAGCATGAAATTCAGATTATCAAACAGAAGTTTGTCGCCGAACGCCTTCTTAACATTTATGGCTTCTATAACCTTGTTACCCAAACGCGGTCCGTTAGGAATGAATATTTCAAGCTTTTCTTCCTTCTCCTTCTGGTCTTCGTTAAGCAGTTTGTCGTATGATTTCAAACGTGCCTTTCCCTTTGCCTGTCTTGCCTTAGGTGCCATTCTCACCCATTCAAGCTCGCGTTCAAGAGTCTTGCGGCGCTTGCTTGCTGTTTTCTCCTCAAGTTCCATGCGTTTTGTCTTCTGTTCAAGCCAAGAAGAATAGTTGCCCTTCCATGGAATACCCTCGCCGCGGTCAAGTTCAAGAATCCATCCAGCCACATGGTCAAGGAAGTAACGGTCGTGAGTGATACAGATAACTGTTCCTTCATACTGCTGAAGATGCTGTTCCAGCCAGTCAATTGACTCGGCATCAAGGTGGTTGGTAGGCTCGTCAAGCAAAAGCACGTCAGGTTTCTGCAAAAGCAGACGGCAAAGTGCTACACGTCGGCGTTCACCACCTGAGAGGAACTGGCACTTCTGGTCCTCGGGCGGACAGCGCAAAGCGTCCATCGCTCTCTCAAGCTTGCTGTCAAGATTCCATGCATCGGTTGCATCAATTATATCCTGCAGCTCTGCCTGACGCTTGAACAGTTCGTCCATTTTGTCAGGGTCTTCATAATATTCGGGAAGACCGAACTTGTTGTTTATCTCTTCATATTCGGCAAGTGCGTCAACTATAGGCTGCACTCCTTCCATTACAACTTCCTTTACTGTCTTTTCGTTGTCAAGCTGAGGTTCCTGTGGCAGATAGCCTACAGAATAGCCCGGAGAGAAGACCACTTCTCCCTGAAAAGACTTGTCCAAACCGGCAATAATTTTGAGCAGGGTTGACTTTCCTGAACCGTTAAGACCGATAATACCTATCTTTGCTCCATAAAAGAATGACAGGTAAATATCCTTCAGCACCTGCTTATTGGCCTGGAATGATTTGCTCACCCCTACCATTGAAAAAATAATCTTTTTATCGTCAGCCATAAAATTCTAATATGTTATGTTTTCTGCAAATATACACTTTTAAAAGCATACTTGAAAACTGTGTATGACAACTTTTGCCATACCTGTCAAAAACACTTCACTACTTGCTCAGCCAACAGTCACAATTACATTAAAGCATAAAAACTGCATAAACATTTTGTTTTTATAAATAAAATACCGTACCTTTGCAAAAAATTAAAAAACTGATTATGAACGGGACAATAAATACATACAAAACAAACACAACTGCCATGGTGGAAAACATCATGACAAGACATTTTATTGTCCATATCCACTGGTTCAGCGGTTTTGTCTAAATAATCCTTAACTTTTATTCTAACTCTATCTGACAAATAAATCAGAACTGAGTAAAACGTAAGGAGCAATATCATGTTCCTAGGGAATTCTTTATACTTAACAAAACGATAAAACAATGTACACAATACTATCTATAATGTTTCTTGGAATAATATCAGGGTATATATTCAAGAATGTAAGCGCACTAAAAAATGTTGAAAAGACAATATCAATAACCATATTTGCGCTGCTGTTTATACTTGGCATATCAGTAGGCTCAAATAAAATGATAATAAACAACCTTGGAGAATTTGGTTCACAGGCATTCATTATAGCCCTGATGAGCTTAAGCGGAAGTCTGCTTGCAACTGCATTAATAATAAAACTGTTCAGGAAAGGAGGCAACAAATGAAAGGAACTATACTTGTAATTCTGTTTTTTGCGTTAGGATGCATTGTAGGCTTCTCTGCAGATATAAACTTTGATATACACTCTGTATCAATGATTATATTGTATGCCCTTATGTTCCAGGTAGGCCTAAGCATTGGAAGCAACAAAAGCCTTAAAAGCCTGATTGCAAGCCTTAAACTGTCAGCACTATGCGTTCCGCTGGGAACAGTCATAGGAACACTTGTATTTTCAGCACTTGCCAGTCTTGTTCTTACCAAATGGAGCGTATTTGACTGCATGGCTGTCGGCAGCGGATTTGCCTACTATTCTCTGTCGTCAATACTTATAACACAGTTCAAGGAGCCGACAGTCGGCATACAGCTTGCAACAGAACTTGGTACAATAGCATTGCTCGCTAATATTTTCAGGGAAATGATGGCACTTGTCGGAGCACCTGTAATAACAAAATTATTCGGAGGCAGCGGACTTGTTTCGGCTGCCGGAGTCAATTCAATGGATGTGCTGCTACCTTCAATAACAAGATATTCGGGAAAAGACATAATTCCAATCGCCATTCTGCACGGAATACTGATAGACATGAGTGTGCCAATCTTTGTGTCATTCTTCTGCAGCCTTTAGTTTCCAAATCATAAATAAGCGATAAAATCAATAATTTACAGAACAAGGGCTTGCACAATTTAATGTCCGGACATATCTTAGCAAACAAAAAAGCTATGAAGAAAATAATACGAACACTGATGCCTGCATGTATGTTATCTGCATCACTGCTGCTCTCTGCATCATGTAACGGACAGAATGAGAGCGGAAATAGGGAACAAAGCATAATAATGGTAAAAGGACAGGAAACAAAAATAGAAGGAACTCTTCCTGCCATCGGTACTGCCGCTCCGGATTTCTGCGGAGTAAAAGCAGGAATGAGCGAAGTATATCTCTCATCATTTAAAGGAAAAAGAGTCATACTCAATGTTTTCCCAAGTTTGGATACTCCAACCTGCGCCGTATCTGTAAGGTTTTTCAATGAGGCGGCTGCCAATCTGGACAATACAGTTGTTCTTTGTCTGTCAATGGACCTTCCTTTTGCACAGGAAAGATTCTGCACAACCGAAGGAATTGAAAACGTAATTCCGCTTTCATTGTTCAGAAGTGAAGACTTCTTCACGAATTACGGGCTGAGAATTGCAGAAGGTCCTATGCGCGGACTTATGGCAAGAGCCGTAATACTGATTGATGAAAACGGAAAGATTCAGTACACACAGTTGGTTAAAAACCTGTCCGACGAACCGGATTATGATTCTGTTCTGAAATTGTTGAAATAAAAAAGGAAAATCAATCAACCCATACCAGCATACTGTCAGGCCGATTTGTTATTATAGCATCAACTCCAAGACGCTTTAATCTGTCGGCCTCCTTTTTGTCATCAACTGTCCAAGGGACAACTTTCATATTAAGATTCCTTGCCTTTTTCATCATTGGTCTGTCAACAAGCTTGCTCTCCGGACTATACCACTCTGGGACAAAATCCAGACGTGACATTATTTCATCAAAACCTGCGACACTATCCTCTACAAGATATGACAAGGTTACAGAAGGATATTTCTTGTGTATATAATTCAATGTCCTCGTATCAAAGCACTGAATAATGAATCTGTTGCCAATGCCTGATTCCTTTATGACTTTCATGCATAAATCTGCATAAGTCTTATAGTCGGGAGAATAAACAGAATCCCTTGAAGGGTCTGACTTTATTTCTATATTATAGAACACAGGTTTTATCCCAAGACTCTTTGTCATGGACTCAACACAAAGCAATACTGATTCCAATGTCGGAACGCAGCATTTCAGATTTTTTCTATCAGGATATAACTTGCTTGGCACACTCCCTATATCATATTTTTTCAGACTGTCATAATCCATTGAATAAATGGCATAATTCTTTTCCTCATCTGCCGAAATACGTTTTCCGTCTGGAGTCAGAACCTTTTCAGAAGAAAGATAAGGATCGTGAGATACAACAACTACACTGTCTTTTGTTATCTGCAAATCCATTTCAAGCACTCTTACCCCCTTTTCGGCAGCATTTACCATAGCCCACAATGAATTCTCTGGATAAAGGGCAGCCCCGCCACGATGGGCATGTACAACAGGTTTGCTGACTTTAGTATAGAAATTAACGCCTAAAGCACCACAGCCGACACACATCAGCCAAAATGCCAAAAACAATTTATTGACCATATTCTTTGAATATATTTTCTGTTCATCGCAAAAAAAATAATATAATGTTTCATATCGGCTACATATACAATAATAAAAGAATACAAGTCAAAAATATTCCTGCATAACAATATGTCAAAAGATAACACTTATATGACAATAATGACAAAAAGTCCGACTATATGGCATATACAAATCCCCAGAAACCTGCCCAAAATGTAAATGGCACACTTTTGGCTATTATATTTACGTCGATAACAAGACAAAGTAAAAAACAAGAATAATAAACAATTAAATAAAAAGAAACTATGAACGTAAAACCATTGGCAGACAGAGTTATCATACTCCCTGCACCTGCAGAAGAAAAAACAATCGGCGGTATTATCATACCTGATACTGCAAAGGAAAAACCTTTAAGAGGTGAAGTTATCGCTACAGGCAACGGAACTAAAGATGAAGAAATGGTATTGAAAAAAGGAGATACAGTTCTGTATGGTAAATATGCAGGTACTGAAATCGAACTTGATGGAGAAAAATACCTGATTATGCGTCAAAGCGACGTTCTTGCAGTTTTAGGATAATATAAAAACAACAACAATTTAAAATCAGACAACTATGGCTAAAGATATTTTATTCAATATAGATGCACGCGACCAGTTGAAAAAAGGTGTTGATGAATTGGCTAACGCAGTTAAGGTAACTCTTGGTCCTAAAGGACGTAATGTTATCATTGAAAAGAAATTCGGTGCTCCACATATTACAAAAGACGGTGTAACAGTTGCTAAGGAAGTTGAATTGGCTGATTCATTCATGAACACTGGTGCACAGCTTGTTAAATCTGTTGCATCTAAGACTGGTGACGATGCCGGTGACGGAACAACAACTGCAACAGTTCTTGCACAGTCTATTGTTAATGTTGGTTTGAAGAACGTTACAGCCGGTGCAAATCCTATGGATCTTAAACGTGGTATCGACAAGGCAGTTGCTGCTGTTGTTGAATCAATTAAGGGACAGGCTGAAATGGTTGGTGACAACTATGACAAAATTGAACAGGTTGCAACTATCTCTGCAAACAATGACCCTATAATCGGTAAACTGATTGCAGATGCTATGCGCAAGGTTTCTAAAGATGGTGTAATCACTATTGAAGAAGCTAAGGGCACAGACACAACTATCGGAGTTGTTGAAGGTATGCAGTTTGACAGAGGTTACCTTTCTTCTTACTTCGTTACAGATACTGAAAAGATGGAATGTGTAATGGAAAACCCATACATTCTTATCTACGACAAGAAGATTTCTAACCTGAAGGATATGCTTCCTATATTGGAACCTGCCGTACAGACCGGTCGTCCTTTGTTGATTATTGCCGAAGATGTTGATAGCGAAGCATTGACAACTCTTGTTGTAAACCGTCTGCGCTCTAACTTGAAGATTTGTGCTGTCAAAGCTCCAGGATTTGGTGACAGAAGAAAAGAAATGCTTCAGGATATTGCAATTCTAACTAAGGGTGTTGTAATAAGTGAAGAAAGAGGTCTTAAACTTGAACAGGCTACTATCGAAATGCTTGGTACAGCCGAAAAGGTTACAATCTCTAAGGACAACACAACTATCGTAAACGGTGGCGGTGACAAAGAACTTATCAAGGAACGTTGCAACCAAATCAAAGCTCAAATCAAGACTACAACTTCTGATTACGATAAGGAAAAACTTCAAGAACGTCTTGCTAAACTTTCAGGCGGTGTTGCTGTGCTTTATGTCGGTGCAGCTTCTGAAGTAGAAATGAAAGAAAAGAAAGACCGTGTTGATGATGCACTTTGCGCTACACGTGCTGCAATTGAAGAAGGTATCGTTCCTGGTGGTGGCGTTGCTTACATCCGTGCTATCGAAGCTCTTGATAAAGTTAAGGGTGACAATGATGATGAACAGACTGGTATCGAGATTATCAAACGTGCCATCGAAGAACCTCTTCGTCAGATTGTAACAAATGCCGGTAAGGAAGGGGCGGTAGTTGTACAGAAGGTACGTGAAGGTAAAGGCGACTTCGGTTACAACGCACGTCTTGACAGATACGAAAATCTGCACGCAGCAGGAGTTGTTGACCCAGCCAAGGTTGCGAGAGTCGCTCTTGAAAATGCAGCTTCTATCGCAGGTATGTTCCTTACAACTGAATGCGTAATCGTTGAAAAGAAAGAAGACAAACCTGAAATGCCAATGGGCAACCCAGGAATGGGTGGTATGGGTGGAATGATGTAATAACACACAAACACAATATTTCATTAAGGTGTCATGCATATTGCTTGACACCTTTTTTTATGTTTTTCTTTCTATAAGCACAAATTCTTGACAAATCTCAGAATTTGTGCTTTATTTTATAACCAAATACATAGCTAAATATTATTTATTAAAGAAATATTTAGCCATACAACCTGAAATAATCTACATCTTTTCATCAAAATATTAGAAAAAAACAAATACAAACACATAATTTATATTAAAATACACTATATTTGCAACGGGAATATATAAAACTTTTAACCATATCATTTTATGAAATTATTTAATTATGCATTGCCTTTAGCAATGTTATTTAGTACAAGTGGTGTTTCTTATGCTCAAGCACCAGACAACTTTATTGAATTCAACGGAACAGACCAATGTGTAAAAATCCTGTCACACGAAGATTTCAATATTGAAACAACAGAAAGCTTCTCTATTACATGCTGGGTTAATGTCAATGAGTTCAAAAACGGACAGCGATTTGTATCTCGCCGTTTGATGGGAGAAACAAGCCAAACAACAGGATACGAAATGTGGGGAGGAGGAAACAGCTCACAATATTATGCTGTAAATACCCCAAAAGTAGGAAGCAGTAATATCTTATCCAAATTTAACTCAGGGACAGGAACAATCGGTACATGGATGCATATAGCCATGGTTATTAATCGTACAAACAATTCTGTTACCTTATATAAAGACGGAGTTAAAGGTGTTGATGTAACCAATAACCCAGATATGAATTCATGGAGCGTAGTAAACAACAATGATGTATATCTTGGATGCGGATTCAATGCAACAAGTAAAAGCACAGAAAACTTCATGAACGGAAAGCTGGCAAATGTTCGTTTCTGGAACAAAGCTCTTGAACAAAATGAAGTAGCAGCAGATATGACATTAACAGTTGATGAAAACACAGAAAACCTGATAGCTGCCTACGACTTTAAAAATATCAGCGGTCTTACTGTTCCTGACTTGAGTGGTAACGGACATGATGGAACACTTGTCGGATTTGCACCTGTTGGAGGCGATACAGAAATATATGCAGCTACAGTTAAAGCAGATTCAAATTATACAGGCCGCGGAAATACTAATGAAGTTGCCGGTGAAATGAATCTTAGTATCAGCGGTGAAGGAGATTATTTATTGAAAAACATACAGCTTGACCTTACCGGAACAACATCATTAAGCGACATTACATCTATCAAAATATACTCAACAACAGAAAATGTATTTGATTCAAGAAATGTTGAAAACGCTACACTACTTGGCAGCTGTACTCCTGAATCAAATAATGTAACTTGCTCTATAAATAAAAATATTGCTCAGGGAACAAACTACCTGTGGATTACATTTGATGTAAAAGAAGATGCAAAAGAAGGAAACAAAGTTTGCATAAAAGCAACTGAAGTTGACGGTAAAGAAGTTGTAAACGACGGAGAAGCATCACGCGAAATTCTTTTAGCAAGAAAAAATCTGTTCAGAGCTGAGATTGACGGAGCAGTAGCATATAGAATTCCTGTTCTTACTACTGCATGGGACGGTTCACTTGTAGCTATCACAGATAACAGAAAATACAGCACTTCTGATATTCCTCAGGATATTGATATTGTTGTAAGAAGAAGTACAGACAACGGAAAGACATGGTCAGAACCTGTCACTATGGCAAAAGGTACTGGTTACCAACAAGGATTTGGTGATGCATGTATCGTTA
Organism: uncultured Bacteroidaceae bacterium; assembly: GCA_944320965.1. Classification (GTDB taxonomy): domain Bacteria; phylum Bacteroidota; class Bacteroidia; order Bacteroidales; family Bacteroidaceae; genus Avibacteroides. The sequence continues at coordinate 100,698 of CALUJO010000002.1, forward strand.
AGACAAACACTGAAAACGAACTTCTATGTATGTTCATCGGAGGACAGGGACTTGGAGCATCAACACCACATGAACGTATCAAGACATATGTATCAAGAAGCCAGGACAATGGACAAACATGGAGTACCCCAGAAGACATTTCAAGCCAAATTTTCGCAGGGGAAAGATCTAACTGGTATGCATCATTCTGTGCTGCAGGTAACGGTCTTAAAACAAGAAACGGAATCCTTATGTTCGTTGCTGCAATGAGACACAACAGTTCTTCAACTCTTTACAATCACGTTGTTTATTCAAACGACAACGGTGAGACTTGGAATGTTTCAAACTGCGCAATGATGGGAGGAGACGAATCAAAAGTTGTTGAACTTAATGACGGTAGAATCCTTATGAGTATACGTCATCAGGGAGGCGGCGAAAGATTCTATACCATATCTGACAACGTACCTACAAAAGATGAACCAGTAAGCTGGACACAAAAAAACACATCAACATGTGACTCATGGGCAGATATGATCGAGCCTGCATGTAACGGAGATATCGTAAGATATACATCTACAATCGACGGATTTGACAAAGACCGCATTCTACATACAGTACCAAACGACAGAAGCACAAGACAAAATGTATCAATGTTTATAAGCTACGATGAAGGAAAGACTTGGAGTATAAAGAAAACTTTGTGCAAGGCTTTGTCTGCATATTCATCAATAGCAATTCTGAACGATGGTACTATAGGTGTATATCTTGAAGACAGAATTTACAATCCTAACCAGGATGAATATGATGTTTATTCTACACACTTTCTGAATTTCTCTCTTGACTGGCTGACAAACGGTGCTGATACATATACAGAACCAGACGGAAGAGAATCTGTTGCAACTCCTAAATTTTCACTTGAAGAAGGATACTACAGTGAAGAACAGACTTTGGAAATAACTACAGAGACAGAAGGTGCAAGCATCTATTACACTCTTGACGGAACAACTCCAACAAATGAATCAACTCTTTATACAGAGCCTATCAAATTGACTGAAACTGTTACTGTAAAGGCTATTGCAATGAAAGACGGAATGTCAAACAGTACAATGACTTCTGCAACTTATACATTCTTGACAGAGTGGGAACAGCCTACAGGTACAACACATACAAGTGAAGACAGATATGTTACATCGGCAACAACTACAGGTGCAGAAGAAGAATTGAACTACACAAACAGTTCAAAGCCTTCAACAGTTTTTATCGATACCCAGTCTGCCTTTACAGTTAAACCGGGACAGGAATTTACCATCAACGTAAAATGTACAGACAATATGAAATGGTGTCATGCAGTATTGTTTGCAGACTGGAACCGCGATTTTGACTTCAACGATGAAGGTGAAATTATAAAAAGAGTGGGAAAAGAAGCTTTTGAAGATCCAAATCTATCTAAAACCGGAAATACTGAAATGAAAGATTTCAGTGTAACAATCACTGTACCTGAAGATGCCAAAGCTGCAGAAACACGTTTGAGAATTCAATTTACAGATGCTTGGCATCAAAAAGATAATCCAGGACATGCTCACACTGCAATGGATGTAATTGACAAAGGAGGATGCTATGACTTTGTCATGAATATAACAGAAGAAACTGTAGAAACTGCTGTACTTACTTTCAACACTCCTGAAAACGGAAATATTGAAGTTAGATACGTTGGAGAAGAAGACTTGCTTAATAACAATGATGAAATCATAGTTGGAGCCAAAGTGGAAATAACACTTGTACCAAACACTGACTATAAAGTAGCTTCTTTAAAGATTAACGGAACAGACAGAACAGAAGATGTTGCAGATAACAAACTTGTTGTTGAAGTTCCTGCAGAAACACTTAACATCGAAGCAGAATTCTCACCTGTAACAGGAATCAACGAAAGCCAACTGACTGAAGTTACAGTTCGTCCTACAGTATTTGACAGCGAAGTTATTCTTACTTCAAACAGCAAAGGAGAAGCAAGATTCTATGACATCACAGGACAGATTCTTATGACTACTGACCTCAATGAAGGTGAAAACGTTTTGAGCACATCAAATCTTCCTTCAGGAAGCATTATCCTTGTAGTTACAACAGCAGAAGGAACAAAGAGCTTCAACCTTATCAGAAAATAATAGAATTGGATAAATAAAGCAACCATAAAAAAGAACCACGCCGACTGAATTCAGTCATTGGCGTGGTTCTTTTTTATATGCATAAATACCATTTTATATTTTTCATATAAATAAGAATCAAGCATTACATAAACTACACATAAAAACAGGGCTCTGAAAGAATCATTCCAAATCCTGTTTTTCACAATTCATTGCATCAACAAGTTCGCGGCATTTGTCTTCGGTAAAGCCAAGGTTGGTTATCATAAGGTTTCCCCCGTCAATTCTCATATTCACCTGTGGAGCACTAAACAATGTATCGTTTATAACAAATGCAAGCTGTCTGCCAACCCACTTTTCAGTAGCCTCCGCAAATTTTTCGGTACCCTCTTTGTCAAGGCCAATCAATATGGCAGATTTGCCGAATTGGTCACTCTCAATCTTTATAGAACTGAAGTTTGCAACAGCAACAATTGCCTTGGGCGAGATGTACAGTTTTTCACCTGTCTTCCACATGGTGCGCTCCACTCCACTCAGACTGTCGGTAACATAATAGCAACCGGAAGCAAGTCTGCCGTCAAAGTCCTTAAATACATTTGCTGAACCAACACTGTCTTCTGCCTGACAAGAAATGTTTTCTTCATTCTGAATGTTATTGTTCCCTACAGCACAAGCTCCAAACAATAACATACCGCCCAAAAGAAATGCAAAATAAGAATACTTGTTTTTCATATGTATATAAATGATGAAATCAACTGACAGCAAATATATGGAATACAAACTGCAACAGCAATAAAATCACCAGTTTAAACTTTTTGGCAAGATATATTCTATAAAACAAAATGCCCGATAACCAAAAGAATATCCAATATTGTATTCTGAAACCGAAAGCTGCGGTTATAAGAATGAAGACTACGGTTTTAAGAACGAAAGCTTTGGTTTGAAAATATGAAGATTGCAAAGTATATATACCATCCTCACTCGCTCAAAAGACAATTACATTAAAATAAATGACAGAAAAAGAAATAAAAGGCCAAATATCTTTGTATAACCGTTTGTCTGTATAGATTCTTTTTTTAATTTGAAACAGCATTAAACAATCTTACAACCCTTATAATTAAGCATTTATGGATAAACTTAAAAAAGAACTGATAAGAATATTCATATTTCTGTCTATCATTTCCATCGTGGCAACGCTTAAATGGTGGACAATACCTGTTGTTCTTATATTCTTTCCGTGGGTACTAAAAAGGATTAAGAACAAAAGGAACGGAAAGACAAATATCGGGTACTTGGTTAACCATCTTACTAACCGACTGGCAGAAAAGATTTGAGCATAAAATCCGGTATCACATAACGGAAGAATATAAAAAAGCGGCACAGACAAGCATCTGTGCCGCTTTTACCTTATTATTTACTAACCTATAAAATCATTTACTGAACAATGATTTCATCAAGGAAAATCCATCCACCATCAATATCTACTATAGGAGCATAGATTCTGACATAACGTGCGCTTGCCTTTCCTTCCCAAATAAAGTCGTGGAAAGTTACTTCTTCACGCTCTGTAGATATGTCATGTGTCAGACGTGCAAGGTCTGTAAAGTTCTTGCCGTCATCGGAAATCTGAATCTGTACATACTTAGGCAACCATACATAAGGGCCCTTAGCCTGCATACCCAGAGTTGAAATATATGATAAGTCAGTCTTTTCGCCCAAGTCAATCACTGCATCAACATCATTGTTCAGGAATCCAAGCCACAGACCGTCACCATATCCCTTGCCGCCGCGATAACCGTCAACAAGACTCTTTTCGCCTGATGCAGGATAATTCTTTGAATAAGGCTTTGCAAGAGTAACCTTCTTGCCGATTGCCTTATGGTAATCAATTCTCTTGCTCAGGATATCACCGGCAGGCTTACCGTCCTTGAATGCGCGTGCCTTAAGGTGCATTGTTTCTTTTACTGTCAGAGAATCCTTATACAAAGGAGAGTTTACCGTAGGTTCACTGCCGTCTGTAGTATAATGGATATCCATGCCAAGACGTTCGCACTGCAAGGCAACCTTAATCTCTTTCTTGTCATAATCAACCCTCATCGGAGTATCAATCATTGTAGAAAGCGTAAACGGATTGTATCCTTTCTCTATAAGCCTTGGAATTTCAAGGTTAACTCTCTTGCGGAAACTTTCCCAGTCCTTGTTTTCCAGATTGGTCCATCCCACTTCCGAAAGTGCGATAAGACGAGGATAAATCATATACTCGGTATGTTCCAGCGTAGGCATGTATTCTCTCCATACGTTACCCTGAACACCAAGAATCAAATCTGCCTGTTCTTCAGTGAAAGATGCCGGTACCGGATTGTATGAATATACCTTCTCAAGAGTCAGGTATCCGCCAATAGCTTCAGGCTGTGTTGACGGGTCTGTCTGATAATTGTCAAGATAGCAGAAACCGCCCGGAGTCATAACAACACGGTGTCCTGCCTTTGCAGCTGTGATACCACCCTCTTCACCGCGCCATGACATAACTGTAGCGTTAGGAGCAAGACCGCCTTCAAGTATTTCGTCCCAGCCGATTATGTCGCGTCCCTTGCTGTTAACGAATTCTTCGATGCGGTGAATCATGTAACTCTGCAGTTCGTCAACATTTTCAAGTCCTTCTTCCTTCATGCGTCTCTGGCAGTCAGGACAAGTTTTCCAGCCGCTTTTCACAGCCTCATCCCCGCCAATGTGGATATAGTGTGAAGGGAAAAGGTCGATAACCTCTGTCAGCACATCTTCAAGGAATGCGAATGTAGCTTCCTTGCCTATACAGAAATCGGAATTCTTGTACATGTCATTTGCACAAGACAGCATAGGATATGCAGCAAGCACTTCTTCCGAGTGTCCCGGCATTTCAATTTCCGGAACAATGGTAATATGTCTCATTTCGGCATACTCAAGTATTTCCTTCACATCTTCCTGAGTATAGAATCCGCCCCTTGCCGCAGGATCATCCTGATTGCAATAGAGTCTGTCTGCCTTCCACCACTCTTTCCATGTTTCATAAGGACGCCATGCAGCAAAGTTTGTAAGTCTCGGGTATTTCTTTATCTCAAGTCTCCAGCCCGCACCGTCGGTAAGATGCCAGTGGAAACGGTTCATCTTGTAACGTGCCAGCGCATCAAGCTGTTTCTTTACAAACTCCTTGCTGCTGAAGTGACGTGATTCGTCAAGATGCAGACCGCGATATTCAAACCTTGGTTCGTCTTCAATTTCAACGGCAATGACACTCTTGAAGTTTCTTTCCTCAGCAAGCTGAAGCAATGACTGCAAACCATAGAAAAGACCGTCGGAAGTCTTTGCCACAATCTCAGCACCTTTTGAATTTACCTTAAGGGTATATCCTTCGTTGCCAAGCTTAAATTCAGGATCAAGAGTCATCTTCAGGTAATTACGCATGCTTTTCTTTCCGGTATACTCTACCTTCAGCTGAGTTGTCTTTATGTACTCCTGCATATTTTCAAGCTCCTTGCCTTCAAGGTTTGTAACAAGGTTCAGCTTGCTTCCAAGCACAAGCTGTCCCTTACCCACCGTCATATGCTGAGGAGCCGGAATAATGTTCTGCGAGTTTGCAACCGGTGCACATGCAAGCAACGACAGTGCAAACAAAAATGTTGATATTCTTCTGTTCATTGTTTATTGTGTATTGTTTGTTATCAGTGTGAAAGCATCTCTGGACCAACAATGATGAATTCCTTACTGTCGGCAGCACGCATTCTCAAAGTACCTTCTCCCCAGTTTGATGGGAAACCTTTGATGATGTGTCCAAGGAAGACAAGCTTGATTTCATGAAGGCCTTTTGCAAGGGCAACAGATTTGTCGCGGCGGCAGAACTTCTTCACTTCATCGGCATTGTCTATAAGAACCTTGCCGTCAATGCTTAGCTGTTCAAATTCAGTAGAGAAATAGTAAACACCGTCAGCAGGGATATTGATATAGCCAGTAGCTACAGCTCCATACTGTTTTACATTTTTCATCCTGTCATTAGGCTTTTCATAAACAACAAGTTCCTTGGTATCCTTGATTACAGTCTTGACTGCCGGCTGTGCCTTTGCAGCTTCAAACTCTGTCATGTTCCTGTAATCGCCGTAAGCTACTTCCATTTCAAGTCCGGCAGCAGTCTTTTCAACATTGCTTGCAGGAGCTAATGTCTGTTTTTCTACTGTTATTGTACGGACAGGACTCATCTTCCCAGAAGGAAGTACGGTTCTGATTTTCAATGTAGCGTTTTCTGTAAATACAAAAGGTTCTGTATATTTAGCAGAAGCTGGAACAGGGTCAGTGCCGTCAAGTGTATAAACCATCTTTTCAGGACGTGAAGTCTGGAATGTAAGTCTTGCAGTATCTGTGAAAGCTACAAAGTTGCATGAACCGTAAGGCTGTTCCGGCTGAGGGATATGGTAATTGATGTCATAAGCGTCAAGACGGACATAAGCATTGTTTATTCTTCTTTCAAAGTCTTCGTAGTTCTTGTTTTCTACATTTGTCCATGCAATTTCGGAAAGTGCAAGGGCACGCGGATAAGTTCTGTACTCACGTATATCCTCAGAATAGAAATATTCGCTCCAAACGTTAGCCTGAACACCAATAACATAGTGAGCCTTGTTCATTGCCACAAGAGTATCAGGCACAGGGTTATAACTGTATGTCTTGCTCAAAGGTATATATCCGTAGATTGCAACCGGCTCAATCTTACTGTCACCCTGGTAAAGGTCAAGATAAAGTCCGTTGCCTGCAGGTGTCATAATAACATCATGGTTCATAAGAGCAGCCTCAATACCGCCCTCTTCACCGCGCCATGACATTACAGTTGCGCTTGGTGCAAGTCCGCCTTCAAGTATCTCATCCCATCCAATCATCTTCTTTCCACAGCTTTCTACAACCTTTTCCATTCTCTGAACAAAATAGCTCTGAAGTTTTTCTTCGGCTGTATGCTTGCTGTCAGCCTTCAATCCTTCATCCTTAATTCTCTTCTGGCACAAAGGACATTCTTTCCAGCTTTTCTTAGGACACTCATCGCCACCAATGTGGAAATATTCACCCGGGAAAAGGGGAGCAACCTCGCGGATAACATCTTCAAGCAGTTTGAATGGTTCTTCCTTTCCTGCGCACATAACAACATCCTCAACGCCCCATATAATTCTTGGAGTTCCTGGCTCTCCCTTGCATGACAATTCAGGATAAGCGGCAATTGCAGCCATTTCGTGTCCTGGCAATTCTATTTCAGGTACAACTGTTATGAATCTTTCCGCAGCATATTTTACAATATCCTTAACCTGTTCCTGAGTATAGTAGCCTTTGTGTTCATAACCTTCGGCTTCCATACGTACAGAACCAACTTCAGTCAGTTTAGGATGTTTCTTGATTTCTATTCTCCATCCCTGGTCGTCTGTCAGATGCCAGTGAAGGCGGTTAATCTTGAATAGTGCCATTATGTCAAGCTGCTTCTTTATATCTTCAACTTCCATGAAATGACGGCACACATCAATCATAAGTCCACGGTAACCGAAACGCGGTTCATCCTTTATGTTTACTGCCTGTGCCGACCATTCTATTCCCCTTACTTTCTGCATGCTCTCTATCTCGGCAGGAAGAAGCTGCATAAAGCTCTGCATGCCATAGAACACTCCCTGCGCTGTCTTTGCCTTTACGGTAACAGACTCTGGAGTAACATCAAGAAGATATCCTTCATCGTTCACGTCAAGCGACGGTTCAATCAGCAATGTTATCGCTCCGGAATCGGATACCTTAATATTATATCCGGTTGAGCGTGACATCTTTGATGCAAAATATTCTGCAACGGTTTTCAACTCAGGGGTCTGCGCACCGATTGCCACCTTGCCTGAAAGCATGAACTTGCCCTGTCCCTGAGTAAGGCTTTGTGGCATCGGGATAATGTTTATACCCTCATTATAAGACTTAACCTCACCTTTAGGACTGCATGAGGCAACAAAAGTAAATGCCAGTCCGGCACAAACTGCTGAAAATAAACTCTTCATAAAATATTTATTCCTTATAATATAATTTCCTATTTTACAAAGATAGTCTATTTTTAAGAATAAAAAATAAAACAGATTAATATAAGGAGTTTTTAAATCAAATTTTCCTCATAAACTGAGATAACCAAAATTATTTTTTACCAAACACTATAAATGATTCTATACAATTGTCTGACAAAGCTTTTTAACCTGTTCTTCAAAATCATCACGGTTTCTGGCTTTATTGCGCACTGCAGTACGGTAATTATAGATTGTCTGCGGAGAATAGAACAGCAAGGTAGCTATACTTGAACTGTCCTTTATGCCAAGACGTATAAGGGCAAAAATACGCAGCTCGGTATTCAACAGCCCTCCCTTATCGGGATAAATTGCCTCACCATCACGCAACAGAGCGTTGAATTCATTTACAAAGTTAGGATAAAGCGTAAGAAAAGACGTATCAAAATTAACAAAGAAACGCTTTGCATCTGCTTCATTCATCTTGTTTGTACTCAGTTTCAGCAAGTCATCAGCCTGCTTTGCCTTTACTTTTCTCTTTACAAGATCCTGATAACGGTTAAGTTTTTCAATGTATGCAGCACACAGCTCAAGGAAAAGACTCATATATTCCTCACGTGTGTTGTTTGTTTTCAGCAATTCTACATTAAGGTTTTGCAGTTTGTCATTAAGGGCATCAAGCTCCATCTTTGCCGTTTTCACCTGCTTCAACCTGTTTTTATTAAACAGAAGCAAAACAATAACCAGAACCATCAAGGCACTTATAACGGATATGGCCCAAGTCAGACGGTTACTCTTTTCAAGATTCTCATTCTGATAGGCGTTCACTATTGACGGGAATTTCCTTGCAATCTCAAGCATCCTCAGCCTGTTGACATAAAAGACAGCATCCTCCATTGAATAGTTCAAGTAACGGTTTGCGCGTTCCAGACTTCCATCCTTCTTGAGAAATATATGAAAAGCAAGTTCCTGCATTGCAAGATTTTCTTTAAGAGGACACACATTATCAGAAATGGCAGACAATATCAGGTATTTTTCATAATCATCAAGATGACCTTGGTTCTTGTGTGCAAAGGCAAGCCCGCACGTTACACACGCATACAGTCGTGTATTTACCGGAAGATTTTCCAAAGCCGCTTCATAAGCTTTTTGGGCGCCTGGCTGATCCCCAGTTCTCGCTTTGTACTCACCAAGCCAATAATAATAGTCTTTGCTTCCAACCGGAAGGACATGCAACAGAGAATCATTGTATTCTATTTCTTTTTTCTTGTATTGGGGCGTGAAATAATCATCATCAGAATACTCGCTCCATACAGAATACACCCACTCGTATGCTTTATAATATTCTATAAGAAGTGCAGTATCTGTCTTGGCAATATTCACATCATCAAGCAATCCAAGCGCTTGTGAAAAGTAGCCGCTGGTAGCAAGAAGATTTGAACGACTTATTTTTGCCAGTTTTATATGTTCCAAGTTACCAGTTCTTTCTGCCATTTCCTCTGCCTTGTTTATATAATACAAAGCCGAATCCGAACGGTAAGTCAGATACTCCTCATACATTCTATGATAGTGATTGAACAATGCTTCATAAGACATTCCTTTACAAATCATACTTCTCACACTGTCAATTCTTGCTTCCTTCATTTCCGAATAATGTTCTCTCTGATTCAAAACTTTCTCCAGGTCAGAATACAGATTATTAAAATCATTTGCATTTAACGGCAACTGAATAATAAAAAATATTATAATAAGAAAAACAGCAAACATAAACTTGATTAATTAAAAACTTATAAAACGACACTAATATAAACATTATATTTCACAGTACAAAACGAAGCTGAATTTTACATGAATAAATAATATCAAATCTACATTTCACAATAAAAGATATCATGATAACATATTGATTTTATGATATTTAAGAATTATAGTACATACATATAATCTACCTTACCTCTACCTGTAAAAACATGTTTATAATATACATTATATTTTTGCAACAGACAAAAGGAAAGAAGCCAAATCCTATATTACAGGAATAAAAAAGAAAAAGGCAATTTCTAAAAATAGAAAATATTAAAATAAGAAATAAGCACATAATTTATTAATCATGAAAATAAACCAGTTCATACCAATTCTTACAGTAGCAGCTATGATGCCTGCAATAGCAGAAGCTTCTGTATTCATTAATGATAAAGACACAGTTACAGTAAAGAAAGCTGAAGGAAGCGAACGTAACGTAATGCTTAATGCCGCAGATGCAACAAAACCACGCGAGATACAGATAGGTCTGCCAAGCGAAGACGTAAACGTATATGAAAACGGTCTTCCTGCAGTGTATTCATCAGCAGTTCATAAATTGCAATACCACTGGAGAAGTGACGCAAGTCTTGGAGAAGTAGGCCTTATGTCACCTTCAGAATCTGCAATAAGAACAGGAAACATTGCATATTCGGTAAACTCATTCAACAATCTTGGACAAAAGGAATTCAAAGGCAAACTTAACTATCATGCAAACCACTACGGACTTCAACAGTTTGACATGAACGTTTCAGGCGGAATCGGCGACAAATGGCTTTATTTCGGAAATGTATATCAGGTTTTCGACCCGGGAACTTTTGATGTCAAGTTTGACGAATTTGCCGACCGCACACAGATTTACCGCGCAGGACTTACACGCCTCTTTGACAACAACAAGGGAAAAATCACATTACAGTACAAATATGCCTACAGCCGCAATCAGGGCAATGAGCTGAACGCAGCACCATTCATCTACAACGGTGACGGTTCAATAACAGAAATCAAAGGATTTACACCGGGACTTTCTTCATACGGACCGACAAACGGTGAAATAAGCTATATGGACATCATGGACGGAAAGATGAAACAGGCCAATCTTCGTGACCTTGCAGACAACCGCTCTCATGAAGTTACATTACTTACAGACTACACTTTCGACAACGACTTGAAATGGACACTTAACATGAAGTACATGAATGCTCCGGAAGCAAATTACATTGACTTTGGAGGAAGTACGATAAGTGAACTGGATGGAAGCGAAGGCTATCTGCTTAACGGCGAACCATATGCCGGACTTGTTGAAGGACGACGCACATGGCTTCACTTTGGCAAGGTTCAGAATTTCCTTGTTACTTCCGAACTTGAGAAACAGATAGGAAATCACGGACTGAGACTTGGTATAAACGAATGGTTTTATGACCTTGACTATCATTCTTCTTCATTCCAATGGACTGGAACAGTCAACGAATATCCTCAAATCCTCTCTACACCTAACGGACAAGGCGGATATGACAAATTCTTCGGTTTCAATGAACTTAGCCCGGAATATACAGTAGGATATGAAAACAAACTTGCACTTTATCTTACAGACAACTGGCAAATCACTCCGAAACTGAAATTCTACTATGGAGGACGTCTTGAATACTACCGCATGTCTGCCGATCAGATTTCACATTCAAGATATTCAGGTTTCTATATAGGTGGCACAGCTCCCGACGGAACAATAATTGCACCGGCAAGAGTAACAAAAGACAAACTGAACTATGCCGCCACCGCACAGCTGACATATAACCTGACCAAGCAGTTTGGTTTTACTGCCGACGGAACTGTAGCAACACGTTTCCCAAGAATCAACGAATATGCAGGAACAGGTCCTACAGAAGAACAGTATAACCGTGTGACAATTCCACTTGTACGTGGAGGGCTGTTCTACAAGAACAACTGGATAGACCTTACTTCAATGGTTACATATATCGCAAAGACAAACAACATTGACCAACAGAACCTGACAAAACCAGGAACTACAGAAGGAAAGACAGTATTGCTTATATATGATATCCAGACTCTGGGATGGACAACTTCTGCAGAAATCGATCCGTTCAAAGGATTCCACCTGCACGCACTCTTCACTTACCAGAAGCCGGTTTACAAGAATTACAATGCAAGTGTGACATTCAGTGACGGTACACAGATGGGAGTAAACGCAAACGGAATGATTGTGAAGGAAATACCTCAGATTCTTGTAGAGTTGGACCCAAGTTATAATATTACAGATGATTTGCGCTTGTGGCTGAGCTTCCGCTACTTCGGCAAGACTTATGCCAACCTTCAGGAAGCGCTTTACTTCAACGGACGCTGGGAAACTTTCGGAGGTATAAACTGGAAAGTAAACAAGAACCTTGACCTCGGAGTATCTGTAGTCAACTTCCTTAACCAGAGAGGTGCAAAGGGTACAATAAGCGGTTCTGAACTTATTACAAAGGACGAAGCTTACAAATATGCAGGATGCTATATGAGCGGTTCATATCTGAGACCATTCACAGTAGAATTCAACGCAAGCATAAAATTCTGATATTCAAGATAAAAACAAATACATTACTAAATATTAAATACTCACGAACCATGAAAAAAATATTATTGGCAGGAGCATTGACAATTATGGCAGCAGTTCAGATTGACGCGGCACAGGAAAAGAAGGTATTCCGTATCGGAACAGACAAGACAGATTTAATCCTTCAGGTTGGAGACAACGGACGACTTTACCAGACATACTTCGGCGAGAAACTTCTTCACGAAGGTGATTTGCAGAACTTCGCATGGGATATACACGCAGGTTCCGACGGCAGCATAAGCCAGAGAGGATGGGAAGTCTACAGCGGCTCGGGAAACGAAGATTACTTTGAACCGGCAATAATGATACAGCATAATGACGGTAAGACATCAACCTACCTTTATTACGTATCATCAACAACAAAAGACGTTGAAGGCGGTAAAATGACAACAATCAACCTCAGGGACGATGTATATCCGGTTGACGTAACACTTCATTATGTTGCATATCCGAAAGAGAACGTAATCAAAACATGGAGCGAAATAAAGCATCAGGAAAAGAAACCTGTAATTTTTTCAACCTATGCATCCACTATGCTCTACTTCAACCGTTCATCATATTATCTGACAGAGTTCAGCAGTGACTGGGCAAAGGAAGCACAGATGAGCAGCCAGCAGCTGCAGTTTGGCAAGAAAGTCATTGACACAAAACTTGGAAGCCGTGCAGCAATGCACACACATCCATTCTTTGAAGTGGGACTTGACCAGCCAGTTTCAGAAAAACAGGGTGAAGTACTAATGGGAACACTCGGATGGACAGGAAACTTCCGCTTCACTTTTGAAGTTGACAATGCAGGCAATCTGCGCGTCATTCCGGCAATCAACCCGTATGCTTCAAACTATGAGCTCAAAAAAGATGAAGTATTCACTACACCTGAGTTCATATTCACACTGAGCCAGAACGGAACATCCGAAGGTAGCCGCAGTCTTCACGAATGGGCACGCAACTACAGTCTGAAAGATGGAAAAGGCAGCCGTCTTACACTTCTGAACAACTGGGAAAACACAGGATTCGATTTCAATGAAGAGATACTTGCCAACCTGATGAAAGAAGCAAAACACCTTGGCGTTGACATGTTCCTTCTTGACGACGGCTGGTTTGCAAACAAATACCCACGCAAGGATGACAAAGCAGGACTGGGCGACTGGGAAGTTACACACTCAAAATTGCCTGGAGGAATACCGGCACTTGTAAAAGCAGCTGACGAAGCAGGCGTAAAATTCGGTATATGGATTGAACCTGAAATGGTTAATCCTAAGAGTGAACTGTTCGAAAAACACCCTGAATGGGCAATACATGACGAAAACAGAAAAATATACTACTACCGTAACCAGCTTGTCCTTGACCTGAGCAACCCTGAAGTACAGGATTATGTTTATGGTGTTGTTGAAAACATCATGAAGGAAAACCCAGAAATAGCATTCTTCAAATGGGACTGCAACAGCCCTATAACAAACATATACTCACCATATCTGAAAAACAAACAGGGAAATCTTTACATAGATCACGTACGCGGTGTTTACAATGTAATGAAACGTGTCAAGGAGAACTATCCAAATGTTCCGATGATGCTATGTTCAGGAGGTGGAGCACGCTGCGACTACGAAGCGCTTAAATACTTCACAGAATTCTGGTGCAGTGACAATACTGATCCTGTTGAACGTGTATACATACAGTGGGGCTTCTCACAATTCTTCCCTGCAAAGGCAATGTGCGCACACGTTACAAGCTGGAACAAGAACACCTCAGTGAAATTCCGTACAGACGTCGCTTCAATGTGCAAGCTTGGCTTTGACATAGGTTTGAAAGACCTTAGCGCTGAAGAACTTGATTATTGCCAGACAGCAGTAGCCAACTGGAAACGCCTTCAGCCTGCAATTATGGACGGTGACCAGTACAGACTTGTTTCTCCATACGAATCAAACCATATGGCATTAAACTACGTAAGCAAGGACAAAAATAAAGCTGTTCTGTTTGCATATGACATACATCCAAGATTCCAGGAAAAACTGATTTCAGTAAAACTTCAGGGACTTGACCCTAACAAGATGTATAAAGTTGAGGAAATAAACCTGATGCCTGATACAGACTCTACTCTGAAAGCTAACGGCAAAGTATATTCAGGCGACTTCCTGATGAAAGTTGGTATTGATGTATTCGGTTTCGCCGCTACTCAAAGTCACGTAATAGAACTTACAGCAGAATAAATCTTTATAACAAATAATAAAAACTTAGCCGGCTCTATATAGAACCGGCTTTTTATGTAAAAAAACATAGTATCAAATTCTTTTTTACATAAAAAATAACTTTATATAAAAAAATCCATATATTTGCATCCAAATCAAATAAACAGCCTATGTAAATAAAAATGAATTAAACATACATTTTAGAAGAAAAAGCGTTTAACTTTATCTTTGGCAGAAGGGAACCTGAGAAATTTTATTCTGCACCAACGATAAGTAAAGGTAAGCGCTCGCATGAATAATGCGAGCTTTACTTCGTTTGTTGGTGCACGGTTTTCTCAGGACCTCCTTTCTGCAAACAGGTTGGCTCGCATATTTTTATGTCATAAATCAAAGTTATGCTCACCGCTTTTTCATGTATGCCTTAACCTAAAACTACCAAGAGCAAACACAGGGAAGCCGAAAACTTTACAGAGTAGGCACTATGAAAATAAAAAACAATCATGAAAAAGACATTCTTATTTCTAATTTTAACTGCCTCTATTTTAGTATTTAATGTTTCTTGCGGAAGTCAAAAACAAGTACCCCAACAAAAAACAAGTGGAAGTCCATTTGGCGATGTATATGAAGTTCCATGCGCTGTATACGACAACAATGAAGAATTTGCTGCAACAGGTATCTACAGAGGCAGTATGAACCAAAAGGGAGAAGTTCACAAATTTGCTTTACAAAATGCACAGTCCATCATTAGGATGAAAATCAAACATGCCTATAAAGGTATGGTAAGTGATTATTCTTCTACAATAGGTAATAATGCTGGAAATGACATTGAGACAAAAGTAACAATGGCTGGAGACCAAATAATTGATGCAGTAGTAAACAACACTTCTGAATGTTGTGTAAAATTTAGTTCAGTTGGAGATGATGGACATATTGAATGTTACGTAGCAATAAGAATCCCCAAAAATGACTTGTCTGAAAAAATAGCGAAGGAAGTTTCCAACAAGTTGAGTGATGATGAAAAAATGCGTATAAACTTTAACGAATCACAATACAGAGAACAGATGGAAAAACGTTTCGAACAATACAGAGAGGAAAACAAATAAAATCCCATGAAAAGTTTAAAATATATTTTAAGCGTCATAGTCCTGTTTATTACAGGACTGAACGCTTATAGTCAGGAACGTCCCAAATGGACAGATGGATATTTCGAAGAAAGAAACAACTCATACGTTGAAGTTGTCACAGGATTTGGATATGACTTAAATGACGCAAAGGAAAAAGCAACAAAACAGATAATTGAAAGAAGAAGTTTGGCCACCGGTACTGATGCCGTCGTATCATTCGAGAACAATAATTTACAGATAACAAGCGAAAAAAAACTTGTTGTAAATGCACGAATCATTGATGAATACAATGAACGTCTGGCTCCAGGTGAATATAAGGTTTATCTGCTTGTACAAACAGCAAAGAATCCTACACTTAAACTAGAACCAGTAACCGTATCTGATAAATATCCGTTCTCTGCACGTGTATTTATCCCTGGAATGGCACAAATATATAAAGGAAGCACAGCCAAAGGGGCGTGCTTTATTGCAGGAGAAATTGCATTTATAGGTGGTATCGTCGTATCTGAATGTCTTCGCCAGAATTACATTCAAAAAATAAATCTGACACAAAACGTAAAACTCAAAAAACAATATCTTGACAGTTCCAACAGATGCGAGATTGCCCGTAATGTATCAATAGCAGGTGCAGCCGCTCTTTATGTATGGAATATTATAGACGGAATAGTGGCAAAAGGCAAAAAGAATGTATTTATCGGAGAAAATAATATAAAAATATTACCATACACAGATTTATATTCTACCGGTTTAGCATTTAATATAAAATTTTAAATACAAATGATTATGAAAACAATTAAATGTTTATTATTTCTATTACTAATAATAAATATTACCTCATGCGCTAAAGAGGAATATGATTTTTATGCCACAATAAATGGAACCGTTATTGACGAAATATCTTCCGAACCGGTAGAAGGAGCTTCTGTAAATTTAACTCCAGGAGGTAAAAACTGTATAACAGACATACAGGGACATTTCAGTTTCAATGAATTGGAAGCAATACAATACACAATCACTGTACAAAAGAACGGATATTCAACAAATAGAAAAGGTATTAATGCCATAGCTGGAGAAACAAGTGATATATCAGTTACAATAGAAAAAATGAATTGATTATGAAACATTTTATATTTATTGTTTTATTATGCCTGATTAGTTGCTCTAAACAAGTTTCTGATAATATTGAAAACATAGGAGGTATATGTGGAGTTGTTACCGACTTTGCAACCGGTGAACCGATAAAAAATGCTAATGTACAATTACGTCCTTCGGGAGAAACTACATTGACAGGAACAGAAGGATATTATGAATTTAAAAATATAAATGAAGGGAATTATTCTATTACAGTTTCTAAATTAGAGTATACAGATCTCATTGATGATTTTGTTATAACTGTTGTTCCAAATAAGATAATACGTCGAGATGTACAAATTAAAAAAGAGCCTACTGTTTTGCACATAATAGATAACGAAGGGAAAGAGCTATCTGTGTTGGATTTTGGGGATGAAGTAACTTCTAAACAATTTGTAATATTTAATAGTGGAGCTGTATCTATTTCTTGTAAAGTTTTTGTATCCTGCGAATGGATAGTTTCTGCATCAGAAATAAACAACGAAATAATGTCTGGAGAAGTTTGGCCTATCATCGTTACAATAGACCGCTCGAAGCTAAAAGCCGGAGATAATACTACATATATACATGTACTTTCCAACAATGGCAGTAAAGAATTGAAAGTTACAGCTATCGGAGAGTATATAGAGCCGGAAGTTATAACCTTACCAGTAACCACCAGTTATAATGGTGAAAATACACCATGGAATGATACTTTTAATGCAGAGGTTATTAAAATTGGTAATCCGGAATATAGTAAACGTGGGTTCTGTTTTTCTTCTGTTAATAAAACTCCAACAATTAATGATAATTGCGTCGAAGTTAACGGTAACGGATTAGGCAAATTCAAATATACATACAGAGAATTTCCACCCCAAACAATAACTTATTATGTTAGAGCATGGGTAATGTATGGTTTAAATAATAAAGTAATATATGGTAACACCGAGACATTTACATACAATGATGTATAAAATATTTATAGTCGTTTTTATACTTACCTTAAACTCATGCAATAAAACAATTGAAGAGCCTAAACTATGCTCTATATCAGGAAAGATAAATGCAAAAGAGCCCTTAGGAGGATTTAAAGTTGAATTGTTTAATATTGAGAATTCTATTTCAGACATAATTTATACTGAACCAAGTGGATTTTTTGAATTTAATAATATAAAAGCCGGTACATACGAACTTAAAGTCACAAAAGAAAAATACTATTACATATGGATGATTGTTGATGATAATGAACCGAACCATAAAGATTCTTATATTAAAATCAAAGATGGTGAACATAAAAATATTGAGGTTCTTATGGGAGGCGGAGAATACTTTTGGTTTAAGAAATTCACTATTTTAAGTACCCATGGAGATCCTATAAATTCATTAGAATGTTCTTATGATAGTAAATATCTCTCTTTCAAATTATTCAACGAAACCAATGAAAATTTGTACTTTAATATTAGTTCATCGTTCTTTTTCACTTATGACCTTTACAAAACAATAAAATATTTTGAATCATTTATACCCCAAAGTGGGACATTAAAACCTGGTGAAGATATAACTATTATATGCAATGTGAATCCCGAAATTTCTATGTTAGATATTCAAAACATTAACAATATGTATTTTCCAACAATTGAAATAGGACATTCACAAAGCATTAATTTGGATTTCATTAATTAATAATTTAAATATATGAGAAAGAAAATATATTTGATAATATGTCTTGCTTTTATTTCAATATGGCACTCGTGCAAACAACATGAAGAGGAAAATCTCTCTGGTACAATTTATGGAATAGTTTCTGACAAAGCAACAGGTGAACCCATTAAATCAGCAGGCGTAGAACTAAGCCCTGTCGGATTAAAAACCATTACAGGTTCAGAAGGTCAGTTTGAATTCAATGAACTTAATCCGGGTAACTATACTCTACTTGTTACAAAAACAGGATATGCTGACTATGCAAGCAATACAATTGAAGTAAAGCCTGGACAAACAGCAAAAGGAGACGTACAGATTGAGCAATTACCTCCAGCTTTAAAAGTTGTGAATGACAAGAGACAGGAAATTTCCGAACTTGACTTTGGTGCAGCCGAATCTGATGTTGCCCGCTCATTTAATATATTCAATGATGGAGTTGAAACATTGGAATGGCAAATAACAAAAACCGCAGACTGGGTTACACAGATAAGTAAAACCGAAGGAGAATTAAAGGCGGGTGCAACTCAAGCATTGATCATTACCATAGACAGAAACCAACTGAATAGTGGAGAAAACACAACAACAGTACATATCACATCCAATAATGGCAGCAAACAACTTACTATAAAGGCAACCAATGGAACTATTCTCGCAACATTAAATACCCTTGAAATAAGTTCAATAAAACGGACATCTGCTATATTTAATGGAGAAATTCTGACAGAAGGAAGTCCTAAATACACAGAACGTGGATTTGTTTATAGTACTTCATCCATGCCGACTTTAGACAATACAATAAACAAATTAACAGTAACATTGACAGAAAGCAAAAGCTTTTCTGCCACTGCTACAGGCTTAACCATTGGACAAACGTATTATGTGCGTGCGTATGCCATCAATGCAGGTAAGGCAGCATATAGTACAAACGAAAAATCTTTTTCTCCAGACATGATGCTTCCGACTGTAATAACTAACGATATTTCAGATAGAAGTATAAGTGCAGGAATGGCTTCACTCCATGGGACTATAACAGAAGTTGGTGATCCAGCCTATACTGAACGTGGATTTGTATATGGTACAATGCATAACCCAACAATTGACAGTGATTCAAAAATAATTGTTTCGGGTAGTGGAACAGGTGAATTTAGCATAAATCTTTCAGGACTGACAATGGGGAACATTTATTATATACGTGCCTTTGCCACAAATGAAAAAGGGACTGCATATGGTAAAGAAGTTATGTTAGATATGAATGCAATTATGCCCGAAGTAATTACAAATAGTCCTGAAATTTTATCTAATACATCAGCTATTTTTAATGGAACAATTACACAAATAGGTGACCCAGCTTATACTGAACGAGGATTTATATATGGGAAAATGTTAATACCTTCTTTGGATAATAATGCAGCTAAAGTTATCGCAGAAGGAATTATTGCCGGTCCATTTAACGCAGAAGTTTCAAATTTGGGAAAATACGAAACATACAATGTACGTGCATATGCTATGACTTCCAGTGGAGTTATTTACGGAGAAGTATTAAATTTTTGTATGGATACCGATGGATACCTTTTATTACCAACATTTATTCATAATGGACAAACATATAGAGTTTATCCAGATTTGGGTTATTGGATGGATTGGCAACAGGCCATGCAAGCATGCGCAGACTTAACATTTGGAGAATATAATGATTGGATTCTTCCTGATAAGGATATTTTAAATACGATGTTTATTGAAAGAAATAATATAGGCGGATTTTATATAAAAGCATCTGATTTTGGAGACCCCTCTGAATATTGGAGTTCAACAGAATATGATCACGATAAAACATATGCATATAAACAATCATTTCTTTCAGGGAAACAAGGAATTAAAAATAAATCTCCACAGGGATTAGAATGTAGAGTGCGTCCAATAAGATTGGAACAATAAATAATAGGTTATGAGTAGATTTTATTGTTAACGGTATTATTCACTTGTTGCAAATCTGATAAAGTAAAAGATATTCCGAGTACCATATATGGCATTGTAACAGACAAAGCAACAGGTGAACCGATTAAGTCATCAAAAGTAGAGTTGAACCCGATAATTTAAAATGATTAACATAAAAAGAGCAGACTACACTAAAAGGTCTTCTTTGGTTAAAATATTTCATTTGCTATAGACAACTACAACATAAATAAAATAAATCAAAACATTAAACAAAAATTTTAAGTTATGAAAAAAATCTTTTTTTATGTGTTATTGTTTATTTCTTTCGGCATTATAAGCTGTAACGAGAAAGAAACAATAGAAATGTTTGGAAAAGTATATGGTACTGTATCTGATTTGGATTCAGGCGAACCTATACGTGGTGTCTCTGTAACGTTATCTCCATCTAATCTTACAACTGTTACCGGTTCTGATGGTCACTATGAATTCATTGATATTGAACCCGGACAATACAAGATTCATTGTCAAGCTTCAGGCTATTCATCTAATTCTAAATCCGTTGTTATCACAGCCGGTGCTTCTTCAACGGCAGATATAATGATGCAACCGGAGCAGGTAATTACAGGCGTTCAACTTTCAACAAATACATTGAACTTCGGCAAACAGTATTCTGAACTCACACTTACAATTACAAATGTTGGAACTTCAGGAAGTATTGACTGGTCAATTACTGGAATTACAGAAGCCTGGCTGAATGCTACACCAAGCTCAGGACGTATAAATATGGGTAACTCAGCAGTTGTAAAAGTAAGAATAGACCGTAACGCTATTACACAGGATAAAACAACATTCATAACTCTCACCGCAGCAGGAAATTCTCAGACAATAAGAGTTAGTGTAGAAGCAACATCAGAAGATTCAGGTAATACTGGTGGAGACAATGAAGGTGATACTGGAGGAGGAGATGTTACTAATGAAGACTACAGTTCTGCAAATGTAGAATCAGGCGATAATCGTATTATTGCAAATATAGAAAGTTGCCGCAGAAGTGGTTCTACTGTTACTTTCACTTATACTCTGCGCAATGACGGTTTGGGTAGTGTAAATGATTTTAGAATATATACAACAAACAGCAACAGTCTTATAAACGGAGGATACAGGACAGTTATCACAGATGAAAATTACAATAATTACGTAGAATCCAATTATACATTCAATGGTCAAAGCTCTTCCCAAAGTTATGTTTTAACATCAACTTTTCCGGAAAGAGTAAATTGTAAAGGAACCATTGTTGTAAAGAACTTTGACCGTTCTTCAGAAAAACTTACTGTTATACTCGGCGTTTGGCCTTATGATATATGGCCTGATGCTCTTGCTGACCCGAGAATATATTTTGAAAACGTTCCTGTCTATTAATCCGAACTCAAAATAACATAAGGATATAAATTTACCAACATTTATTTATTAACATTTTAAATTAAAAGTTTTATGAAAAAATTATTTTATTTAGTAGTTGTTGCAATTTCTATTTTTGCATTAAATTCTTGTGAAAAGGAAGAAGACACTAACAATCCTTCCAATGATCCTACGTATGAATATTACAAACCCCTAATAGGTGAATGGTCTGCTTATCAATATTATGGAACAGCAACAGATGAATATGGAGTGGAAAAATCTTTTGACTACTCTGATATGTTAACAAACAAGGATATCACAATTTCTTTTACTTTCTCTGAAGATATGATTATGAATCAGAAATATTCCGATACAGAAGGAGGAAATATAAATAATAAAGGTAATGTTGTATTTGATATCAATACCCCAAATTACTTTACAGTAAACTATACAAATGGAAAACAATTTTTCGAGATTGTTTCCGTATCATCCGACAAACTTCATCTAAAAGTTGATGAAGGCAGTTCTATATCAAATTATGTCTGCAAAAAGAAATAAATACAAAAAGATATTTCATTTGACATAAAATTGCTATTAGTTGGGATAAAAAGTTATGCTTTAACTAAGTCTCAAAACATACGCCCATAAACAGGCAAAAATGTAGAAGGTTTTCATAAAAAGCCTTCTGCATTTTCATTAAATACTTACAATATTTCTATTGTAAGCATTAATAGCAGCAATAATTTTAAACTAATTCATGTTATGAGAACGAATAACTTAGTAAAACTTCTACTTATGGCATCCATAATAGGATTTATATATTCTTGCGGTGCCAAATCAAACAAAGACGGTCTAAGTACAGATGACTTGCGTTACTTGCCGATGCAAATTGTTGATAATCATTATGAGGAAGATTATCCATACGAAGAAGAATATTACACCTATGTCGACACAAAAACAGGAGAAGAAAACGGACATTATGAATATGCAACATTATTCCGTGATGGTTATGCTTTGGTTGCAGACACAGCAGGATTATTTTTCATAGACCATTCATATAATAAAGTTTGCGGTCCTTATGCAGACGCTACCATTTTTAATGAAGGAATCGCATGGGCTACTACCGAAGGGAAACCGCTTACAGCAATAAACAAGAAAGGAAAAATTCTATTTGAATTTCCTGAAGCAGAACAAGCAAACATTTTCAATGAAGGCGTTTCTATATTCAAGAGTTCCGAAAACGGATTATGGGGAGTTGTTAATAAAAAAGGTGAAATCATAGTAGAACCTACTTATAATAAGACCTTGGGATTATATATAAACGGATTATTAGCGGTCTACTCTCAAGAAAGCGGCGCATGGGGATTCATCAATAAGAAAGGAGAATTGGTCATTCCATTCCAATTTGATGAACTGGTCCAAGACAACGGATTGGTTTTAAAATCAAATTTGTGGCAAGCTTTTTTAGAAGGACGAATACCTGTCAAAAAAGGAAGAAAATGGGGAATTATAAATACCAAAGGCAATTATATCATCAATCCACAGTTTGACGATATAGTACTTGATGGTGATAATTATCTGTTCTGCAAAGATGACAAGTATGGTTGGTGTGATAAAGACGGCAAATATATCATCAATCCTCAATATGACGATGCACGTCCATTTAATGGTAGCGATTTGGGCAGTGTCTATGACAGAGAAAACAGCGATTATAAAAAGTACGGATATATCAATAAAAAAGGAGAGATGGTTATTCCTGCACAATTTGATAAAGTTGCAACACCATTTTGGACAAATGATCTGGCAATGGCAGCACTGGATCGTGATATGGGATTAATCGACAAGAAAGGACACTGGGTTGTCAATCCGCAGTTTAGATCAATTATGCCTTATGGAAATATGTATATTGTGCAGGATAACTCTCATAACTGGGGGGTGATTGATGCAAACGGCAAATATGTTGTAAATCCAAAATACCAAAGAGTTGCTGAAGATGCATCAGTAAACTTTGTTGGAATGTCGGTTCACGATATGGCAAAAAGCGATTATATGGATATAAATCCGATTGTTGACAAACTTGTTAAGTCAGCCAATGACATGCAGACTCTTAGTGTTGGCGAGTTATGCGAAAGGTTCAGTCTAATCAGCTCTAATCTGCCCAAAAGCAACAAAAAGCAACAGCTATATTCAGATGATACAGACAGGCACATGACAGTAAAACTGAGCACTACAACTGACCATATATGGCAAAAGACATCAGATGGCTGGTGGGGCTATAATTATACTATCAAGGATGATGCTGTAATTAATAATTATTATTTTGATGTGGAATTCTATGATAATGCGGCTAAACATATTGAGGAAATATCAAATGCAATTTTACAAAAACTTCCTTCTGCTCAGATAGAGCAAAAACGTAAAGGAATAACATTGCACATAACAACAAAATAAGTCATGAGAAAAGTCATCTTTAGTCTTATATTTATTTTGTCTGCTCACATTCTGTGGGCAGACAATTTAACAAAAGGAAAAGAATATTATGAATGGAGAGCTTACTCCAAAGCTCTTCCATACCTGCAATCTGCAGCAAAAGAAGGTTATGGCGAAGCTTGTTATCTGCTTGGCAACATGTACATGTCTGGGCTTGGTGTTACTAAAAACTATGAAATCGCAATGCGTATGTATCACCGTGGACTTGAATTTGGTTACTTATCCGGTGATGCAGAAATCGGATATATGTATAATCTAGGGTTGGGAGTACAAAAAAATATACATAAAGCGGTTTCCTATTACAAGAAAAGTGCACATAAGGGGATTGCAGATGGCAAACTGCTTTTGGGAATCTGTTACTGGCATGGAAATGGAATAACACAAAACAAAGATTCGGCTTTTATATTTATACGAGAAGCTATTGACTCCGTAAAAGAACTTACTTTCGATATGTATTACGGGTATCATATCCTGGGGCAATGCTATGAGAACGGTTATGGGACGAATGTCAATATTAAAAAAGCAATAGAATGCTATACAAAAAATTATAAATACAATTATCGAGATGAATATAATGACCTGTATAAAGCAGCACTCCTTATGCATTATAATAAGATGAATAGCGTTGAATTTGATGATAGGTCATATCTTTCAATTGCCATAGAACTCGGTTGTTCAGATCCTGAAGTTCTATATTTATCATATATTTGGCTTAAATGCAAAAATTGCGATGATTTGCGTTTTAGTCTCTTAAAACAAGCGGCTGATACAGGCTACGGTCCTGCACTTCGCACTATATCAAAATATTACACAGAGGGGATTGGCACATCCATTAATTACATAAAAGCCAAGGAATGTTCAGAAAAAGCTGATAAATGGTTTGCGGTTAATAAATCAAAATATATTGATTTGGAGCGTGTTGATAATGACGTTGATTATCGCCATTCAATAGGAATTTATTTTGCCGGTGATTCATATACATGCAATGACAGTTTATATAAGGCTGAGGCTGTTAATGCCGAAGGCAAGCCAGTGACAGTAAAAAATATTACAAGAACAAGAATACAAGACAGTATTCGTCTGGCAGAACATAAAAAAGTAGTGGCAGAGAAAAAACATATAGAAAACGATGTCGTTTATAGAAATTCAAAAGGGATATACCATTTTGGAGATTTATGGCATGACAAAAAAGGAACTTATTATATCGTACTGTCAATTGATCCGAATGGAGAACCTAAAGAGTTAATGCTCATAAAACCTAAAAGCATCAGCTTCAAGGAATACCAACAAGGAATGCAGAAAAATGTACTATCTCCAAGCGATTTAGAAAAGGTTTATAAAAAGTTTGATGCAATCAACGCAACTCTTGCAGAACACGGTCTTCCTGCTCTTGCAAAATATAAATATACCACTAATTATACGACTGGCAGTGTTGTCTGGCAACAAACATTTAGCTTATCTGGAGTTGGAAGTTATGTTGAGAAAAAAAATCTTGCGGGTAAAAACATAACAGTTATGCTAAAGTATACATTAACAGAACTTCGTTCTTTAGGGCTTGCTGACTAAAACCAAATACTTCTTATTCTCTTACGGTATAACCATAGTCACGGCTTTATCAATAGTCTAAAGAATACGCATATAAATCAACAAAAAAGTAGAAGGTTTTGGATGAAAACCTTCTACTTTTTTTGTAAATACCTTCTATATTTTTACCGGAAATATTCAATGTTTTTGCACTGAAGAGGATAATGCGCTGAGTACCTTGGAAGATATCTTTCCGATAACCCTCTCTGTTTCCAATTCAGACATTCCCGAATCCTTTACAAATACAGCTATGGTGTAAAACTTATTACCATCAGGGGAAAGAACAAAACCTATATCATTGGTAGCCATTATCCTGCCGTCCTTTATATATCCGCTGCCTGTCTTGTGACCAAGACGGTATTCTGAATCCTTGAATGCCGATGCAAGACGGTTTACTCCGGTAGTGCATCCAAGCATCAACTGACTGATAAAGCTCATTCCCGGTTCTCCAATGACAGAACCATCAGCAAATTTGTCAAGGAGCAAGGCGGCTGCATAAGGACTTGTCCAGTTTTCAAAACTCAGTTCATTGTCATGATACATTTGGGCCTCATTATAACGGATACTCACATCTGCAATACCGAATGATTTTATGAAATGTTCAACCTCCTCGGGAGAAACAAAACGGTTAAACAATACATCACATGCTAGATTATCACTCTGCACCATGGCATATTCAATAATCTTACGCACAGGCAGGTCAACATTTCCATCGGGGAACTCCTGTTTCATCGGGCTCCATGTATCAATTTCCAAATCGGAAGGATAAACATGAATGCAACTGTCAAGCGAAATACCGTTTTCCTGCATATAATCACAAACGGCAAGTGCCTGATGAAACTTGAAAACACTCATCATAGGATATCTGATGTCATTGTTTACAGTCATTGTATCACCGCCCGATGTTATGACGGCAATACCAACCGTCGCATCCAAACTGTCAACATAACTGTAAAGTTCACTCCTCAGATTATCCATAACAATATTTTCACTACTGTCTTTTGTTCCGCTGCATGCAACAGAAAAAAGTACAGACGAGAAAATAACAGTCTTACATATCAGCTTTTTCATCTTACAAACTCAAAATAATCAAACAAAATATTTATATGAAAATAGACTTATATACGTATAAGGGAATTTATCCGATAAGGCTGCATCCTGAACAAAGACGGTCCATAGCTCTCTGGACCTTATTGATTTCAGCCTCATCTCCACGGCGTACAGTCTGCACTAGGCAACCGATGTAGGCATGGAACAGCAGCCAGTACAATACGGTTTCCGAAAGCTGTACGGACAAATCAGCCTTTGCCACTTCACCGATGGCACGGTTCATAAAACGGAATACGGCAAACTCCTGAGTAAAATGCACGGGCTGTCTCTCGTATCTTTCGGTCAAAACATCCAATTCTTCCTTTACAAAAGCACTATACTCCTGAAAATCTCTGTCCGACATTGAAAACTGATGCAAACGCTGGCAGATTTCATCAAACAAAAGTCTTATCTGCACTGAAACTTCCGGACATGAATCGGCAGCAAGCTGAGCTGTAAGCATATCAGAAAACCTTTTCATAGGCAAGTCTCTCCCCTCTTATGTAGCTGACTTTTCCGCAAAGGACAAAGCCAAGGCGTTTGAATATTGCAAGCATATAGGTATTATCGAAATTTGTATCAACACGGAAACTGCTGCATCCATGCTGGCAGGCAAGCTGCCCGGCAAAATTAAAAAAGGACAATGCGCATCCCTGACGCTTGAACTTGTCGGCAACAGCAATACGATGAATAACGACATAATTGTTATCTGCCGAAATCCATTTGCCGTCAATATCGTCATAAGCCGGTTCGGAATTGAAATCCACAACGGCATATCCGGCAATCTCACCTCCTATTGTCAGTACATAGCCGCATCCGGCAGCAATGTCATTCTCTATATGCTGCGGCAAAGGATAGTCATCTCCCCACTGGTTGCTGCCAAGCGACTTCATCTGCCGCTTTGCCTGCAGCATTATTGACCATATGGCATCCATATCATCAACGGTCGCCTTACGGAATATTCGTTCTTTCTGCATAATCCTTAAATCTTTTCTAATAAAGAATATATCCTGCAATACCTGCAAGCACTATCATAAGTATGGGATGCACCTTGAATCTGGAAACGGCAATGAACGAAACAAGGAATATAATGATGCTTGCAATGAACATAAACCTGTCTGTATTGTAATTTCCGAAATTGTCTTCGGTCATAAGAATCAAAGCCGCAGATGCAACAAGTCCGACAACCGTAGGGCGCAGTCCCTTGAAAACAGACTCTACCACCGGGTTGTTCTTGTGTTTCAACAGGAACTTGCTCACTGTAAACATAAGGATAAACGAAGGCAGAACAAGTGCAAAAGTTGAAATGGCAGAACCAAGGACTCCAAGCCACTGGCTTCCTCCAGCATTTATTACAGACATATATCCCACGTATGTTGCAGTATTTATCCCGATAGGTCCGGGGGTCATCTGGCTGATAGCCACTATATCGGTAAATTCGTGCAGTTCAATCCATGCATAACGCCTTACAACTTCGCCCTGAATCATTGACAGCATGGCATAGCCTCCGCCAAACCCGAACAGTCCGAGTTTGAAGAATGTATAGAACAGTTTCAAAAACAATGCAATCATTTCTTGTCCTCCTTTCTGTTAAGACGTCCGTATAGGTAACCTCCCAAGCCTCCGGCAATGATTATATAGACGGGTGAAACATGAACAAGCCATATCAACAACGTTGCTATAACGGGGATTATGAATGTCTTTTTATTCAGTTTTGCCGACTTTGCCATCTGGAAACACGGAGCGGCAATAAGGGCAACAACCGCCGGACGGATTCCCTTGAACACCTTTATCACCGTTTCATTATCTTTGAACGAGGTAAAGAACATGGCTATAAGCAGAATTATTATGAAAGAAGGCAATGCCGTTCCAAACGAAGTTGCAACCGCACCTTTCCATCCTTTAAGTCTGTAACCTACGAATATTGCCATATTTATGGCGAGAATACCTGGTACTGTCTGGGCTATTGCCAGCAAATCCACAAACTCTTCATTGGTTATCCACTTCTTCCTCTCTACAAATTCCTTCTGAATAAGAGGGACCATCGCATAGCCGCCGCCTATTGTGAAAAGCCCTATCTTTGAAAAGATATAGAGCAGTTCAAGATAATTCTTCATATTACAATTCCTCCTTTAAATACTGGCTTGGCGCAACGCCATAGTATTTCTTGAATACTTCGCGGAAATACTTGGCATCACGGAAACCTGTCATATAAGCAATCTCGGAAATATTATGTTCTCTCTTTTTCAACAATGTAATCGCATAGTTAAGACGTATGTTGCGGACATAATCCTGCGGTGTTTCACCGGTAAGCGCCTTCAGTTTGTTGTAGAAACTTGTACGGCTCATGCCGATTTCTGCACAAAGCGTATCAACTGTATAGTCACTGTTGTCCATATTCTTCAGAACAGAATCGTTTATCTGTGAAATGAAGATTCTGTCTATAGGAGTAATATTTGCAGCATTTTCCTCATTGCTTATATCATTTTCACTATTCTCATTAACAGACACGCTGTTTATAAATTTTCTGAAAGCCAGCCTTGTTCTCAAAAGATTCTTGACAGTCAGGGCAAGTATATTTATATCAAACGGCTTTGTTACATATTCATCAGCACCAATTGTCAGCCCCTTTATTATATTATCATTGTCGGCAAGTGCCGTAAGCAATACAACAGGGATATGTGAAGTATTTATATCCGACTTGATTTCCTTGCAAAGTTCCGTACCGCTCATCTCAGGCATCATGACATCGGAAATGATTATATCGGGATTAAGCTCTTTGACTATTTCAAGGGCAATACGACCGTTTTCGGCACCAACTACCTTATATTGGTTAGAAAACGTTTTAATTATATAGTCACGAAGCTGGTCGTTGTCCTCCACGACAAGAATGGTATAACCGTTGCGCGGACCGACACTCTTTGGCATGTCAACAACTTCCTTGTCAATTGTAACAAATTCCTCAATCTTGTTCTCGGATGTGTCCTGGCTTACCTCAGCCTTGTTACCCTTGATTACAAGCGGCAATGAAATCACAAATTCAGTACCTTCGTTCAGAATACTGTCAACCCTGATGCGCCCCTTATGCTTCTTGACAAGAGTCTTTACATAAAGCAAACCGACACCTGAACCTGAAACTTTTGCATTTACAGCATTGCTTCCTCTGAAATACTTGGAGAACAGATGCTTGAGCTCATCCTTAGGTATACCAATGCCAGTATCCTTCACACTCAGATTCCAGTATTTCTTGTCGGTATAGGTAGAAATGACAATGTTTCCTCCATCGGGTGTATATTTGACAGAATTGCCTATAAGATTCTTTACCATTGATTCAACCTTGCTCTTGTCTATATAGACATGGAGTCCCCTTGTCTGGCTTTTGAAATCAATGCTTATATTGTGCTTTGAAGAATATCCCAGGAATTGTCCTGCTATTGACGCAATAAACGGGTCAAGCTCATTCTTTGACAGGTCAAGTTCTGAATAATGATATTCCTTTTCAAAGTCAATAAGATTGCTGACTATATTAAGAAGTGAATTGACACCATTAGACGCTACTTTAAGTTTTTCCCTTACATTATCATCTATTTTTCCTGAATTCAGAATATCGTCAATAGGAGTTTTCACAAGAGTCAGCGGCGTACGGATGTCGTGTGCTGTATTTGTATAGAAATCAATCTTATCCCTTGTCTCACTTTCGTCTTTCTGCAACTTGTAGACTCTGATAAAGAAATACATTATCATGATAAAGGCTACGACATATATTGCATAGGCCACCGGAGTTTCCCAAAATGGAGGTCTTATTATAATGTCTATGCAACGTTCCTCCTTCATTACTTCAGAACTCAAATGATATGAGCGTACCACAAGTTTGTACTTGCCGGGAGGTACATTTGAATATTGCAGCTTCAATCCGCGCGGGAATGTCTTCCACGCAGTTTCATATCCTTCGAGCTGCCACTTGAAGTATGTGTTTGAAGGCGAATCAAAGTCTATTGTAGTAACAAAGACAGAGAAGAAGTTCTGGTCATAGTCAAGTTCGACAAGACTTGTTTCATTTATAGGCTTTGTCAACGGTGAATCTTTATCACCGGCAACAACAGTCTTGTCATCTATTCTGAAATCTTCAAAGTATAACGGAGACACATCAAAATCAGGAATCATAATATCGGACTTAAAAGCTATGACACCATCAGTTCCGCCAAGCCACGCTTTTTTGTCCCACGATACAAGTCCGCATGAAGTATTGAAATTGTCAGAAATAAGTCCCATTTCTTTAGTCCAGTTGTGCGTCTTGCCTGTATAGATATTGAATTTGACAATACCGTTGTCGGTTGCCATCATCAGCACACCTTCCCCGGAATCCAGAATTGTACAAATATTATTTGTCAGGAACGAACTGTTGTCTTTATTGAACTTACGGACCTTACCAGTTGTGATATTGTAAATGACAAGTCCGTCACTTTCTGTACCCAAATACAACTTATTATTCTTTTTCACCATGGAAAGGACAGGAGAATCCAAACCTTCTATTTCAAGGTCCTTTACCATCATTGTATTTTCATTTACAATAAACAGTCCGTCGTTTGAGCCTACAATTATAGACCTTTCATCATATTGTATTATGCAGTTCACCTCATCTATATGCGGACAGATTGCAAATACCTTTTCGTTCTTGTCATATCTCCTCAGGTTATAGTAACTTCCTGACCACACATAGCGGCCACCGCTTGTATATATTGCAGAAACATATTTGTCGGACTTTATGTCTTTTTTAAATTCAAGAGGGTTTATACGGCTGCTTTTCATTGTTTTCTTGTCAATTCTGTACATACCAGACGAATATCCGGCAGCCCATATCTCTCCGGGACTGACTTCGCAAAGAGCCATATATACATGGTTCTCCGAATTTGTATTCAAGTCAAATGAAGACAAAACAGATCTCCATTTCTTGGTTGTTCTGTTATAAATGCTTATACCGTTGTTTGTAGCAAACCATATATCACCGTCAGAATCTTCAATTATACGGTTTACAGCATTGTTTATCAAGGTATTGCTGTTTCCTGTAGAATGTTTTATCCAATCATATCCTGGCAAACGGTTATCAAGCAATGTTATGCCGTTAGGAAAATTTGCAATCCATATACGCTTGTCCTTGTCTACAAATATATCATTTATAATGTTACTGTTCAGCTTGTTTGTGGACATATAATCGGCAACCGCATAAGGATAGCATGTCATATCAAATGTATCTATTGCATAAATACCGGCAGCATCTGTAGCAACAAGCAAAGTGGATTCGTCATATCTGCACAACTGCATGATACGTATATCTCCATTTGTAATGCTCATCATTGCCACTGAATCGTTTTTATTGAAATAAAAACAAAGTCCCTGCTTCCTTGTACCGATAACAACGGCCCCACTCTCTTTGAGATAATATATACAATTGGGATTTACCGAATATTTGGCAAGAGAACGTCTTTCAAGTATTTTAAGGTCATTGTCTTTCAGACTTACCTTATAAATCATATTTGGTACAGCAATGCAATACGTATTATTTTCAATACGACACATTGCAGAAACATTTTCGATATGAGGTCCTGGCAATACTTTCAGTTCATCGGTCTGGATATCATACAGATAGTAATTGTCCTTGCCGAAAAGCCATATACGGCTACCTTCGTCAACATATACATTATATATACTTGGGAATATTCCGGTTCGCTTACTTATTGTTTCCGGAGTTATCAAACTGGCAAAACAGCCTTTATAACGGTCAAAAATGAAAATATTTCCGTTTGTTGAAACATACAGTACGTTACCGTTAATGTCAGTAGTCAGGAAATCCGTATTTGTATAAAAGTCTATATTGTTATTATTGGCGGGATTTGGAAAATGAATAAAGCCACGACCGTTGTAACGGTCTATCCCACTATGGGTGATAGCCCATATATTACCGTCTTTATCTTGAGTTATACTGTATATACGTCTATTGCTAAGCCCGTCCGGCGTGCTGATATATCTGTAATTCTGCCCCTGCAGAACCTGACATATAAGACAAAACAAGATAAAAAGCAAATTACAAAAGATTTTTCTCATAATATGAATCAATATAGAACTTCTTACTACGTCCGGTTTCCTTATATCATAATTATTATATACGAAGCCAACCGAAGCAAATCAATATAACCTGCCAGATTTTTCTGCCCTATTGCAAATAAAAACAAATGTATGAGAGCCAGTAAAGGCCCTCATACACAAAAAATATCAGAATATTATTTTCTGTTCTTTTCAACCCATTTTCTTGCATTGACAAATGCTTCAATCCAAGGAGTTACCTCATCAGACAGACGGTCGGCAGGATATGTACCGCACTGCCATGGGAATATTGCCCTTTCAAGGTGAGGCATCATTGCAATGTGACGTCCGTCCTCAGAAGCAATTGCTGCTGCAGAATAAGCAGAACCGTTAGGATTGCCAGGGTATTCGTCATAAGAATACTTGGCAACAATGTTGTATCTGTCTTCTTCATATGGAAGAGAGAACTTGCCTTCGCCATGAGCAACCCAGATTCCCAATTTGTTACCGCTCAATGAACCGAACATTACACTTCGGTTTGTAGGAATTGTAAGTCCAAGATAAGCAGATTCAAATTTATGTGAATCATTGTGAAGCATCTTCGGCTTTTCTGCATGGTCAGGATTGATAAGTCCCAGTTCTACCATAAGCTGGCATCCGTTGCAGATACCAAGTGAAAGTGTATCTTCACGTGCATAGAAGTTATCAAGAGCCTGTTTTGCCTTTTCATTGAAGAGGAATCCTCCTGCCCATCCCTTGGCAGAGCCAAGAACGTCGGAATTAGAGAATCCACCGCAGAATACAATCATATTTACATCTTCAAGGTTTTCTCTTCCGCTGATAAGGTCGGTCATTGTAACATCCTTAACATCGAATCCTGCAAGATAAAGTGAATAAGCCATTTCGCGTTCACCGTTTGTTCCTTTCTCACGGATAATAGCTGCTCTAACACCGGTCTTTTCACGTCTGTCGGCAGATATGCCATACTGTGACAATTTGCCTTTGAAGTCTTTGTTGAATGCAAACTCAACCGGCTGCTGCTTGTAGTTTTCAAATCTCTTCTTAGCGCATCCGTTCATAGACTGCTTGCGATCAAGCAGATAAGAAGTAGAATACCACATGTCGCGCAAATAGTCAATACCGAACTGATAGAACGCTCCATCCTTTTCAACCATGATATGACGTTCTTCACAAGGATGACCAAGCTTTACATAACCAACTCCTGCATCTTCAAGAATCTTCTTCACTTCGTGCTTGTCCTTGTCTGATACCTGAATTACGATACCTGGATTTTCGGCAAACAGAATCTTAACAAGGTCTTCTTCCTTAATCTTGTCAAGACTGATTTCCATACCGCCTTCAACATTTGCGAAGCACATTTCAAGCAATGTAGTGATAAGACCTCCAGCAGAGATATCATGACCTGCAAGGATATATCCCTTATTTACGAGTTCCTGAACTGCAAGGAACGCATCACGGAAGTATTCGGCAGACTGAACCTGAGGTACATCGCTGCCAACCTTGCCCAATGACTGTGCAAATGCAGAACCGCCAAGACGCAACTGGTCGAAGCTGAAGTCAATATGATATAGAGTTGTCTTCTTGTTGTTTACCAATACAGGAGAAACTACCTTACGGATATCAGAAACTTCACCGCCAGCTGAAACAATTACAGTTCCCGGAGAAATGATTTTGCTTCCGTCAGGATATTTCTGTGTCATAGACAAAGAGTCCTTACCTGTAGGAACATTTATCTGAAGTTCGCAGCAGAAGTCAGACAAAGCCTTGACTGCTGTGTAAAGGCGTGCATCCTCACCTTCCTGAGAGCGGCATGGCCACATCCAGTTTGCAGAAAGAGAAATGCTGTCAAGTCCGTCAGCAAGCGGAGCCCAAACGATATTTGTCAACGCTTCGGATACTGCAAGAACTGAACCGGCAGCCGGGTCGGCCAAAGCAGCCTGAGGAGCATGTCCTATTGATGTTGCAATACCATGACGTCCACGATAGTCAAGAGCAACCACACCACAGTCACTCAAAGGCAACTGCAATTCGCCCTGACACTGCTGACGCGCAACCTTACCTGTTACAGAACGGTCAACCTTGTTTGTCAACCAGTCTTTGCAGGCAACAGCCTCAAGCTGAAGTACGCGCGCAACATATTCGTTTACCTTACTTTCGCAGTAAGTTACATCTTCATATTTTCTTTCTACAGTATTGTCGCGCATATAAGTTTTTGGAGAGCTTCCGAACATCTGGTCAACAGCAAGGTCGAAAGGACGTACGCCGTCAGCCTGTTCAAATGCAAAACGTCCGTCGCCTGTTGTTTCACCAACTACATACATCGGTGCACGTTCGCGTTCTGCAATCTTGCGCACATGTTCTATTGCGTCTTCACGTATAAGAAGTCCCATTCTTTCCTGTGACTCGTTGGCAATGATTTCCTTTGCTGAAAGTGTATTGTCGCCTATAGGAAGCTTGTCCATATGAATAAGACCACCGTTTTCCTCAACAAGTTCTGACAAGCAGTTTACATGTCCTGCAGAACCATGGTCATGGATTGAAACGATAGGATTTGTCTCTTCTTCGCAAAGCGCGCGTACCACATTATAAGCACGTTTCTGCATTTCAGCATTTGCACGCTGAACAGCGTTCAATTCAATACCGCTGCTGTAACGGCCTGTATCAACAGAAGAAACAGAACCACCGCCAAGACCGATTCTATAGTTGTCACCACCAAGAACAACAACCTTGTTGCCTGTTTCAGGTTTGCCCTTTATGCAGTCACGCTGAGTTCCGTATCCTACACCGCCGGCAAGCATGATAACCTTGTCGTAACCATACTTTTCACCATTTTCTTCGTGCTCGAAAGTAAGAACAGAACCGCAGATAAGCGGCTGACCGAATTTGTTTCCGAAATCTGAAGCACCGTTTGATGCCTTGATAAGTATCTGTTCCGGAGTCTGATACAACCATTTACGTACAGGAAGTACATCTTCCCAGTCACGGCCTTCGTCAGTTCTCGGATAAGAAGTCATATATACTGCAGTTCCCGCTATAGGCATTGAACCTTTACCACCTCCCATACGGTCACGGATTTCACCACCTGTACCGGTAGAAGCACCGTTGAACGGTTCTACAGTTGTAGGGAAGTTGTGTGTTTCCGCCTTCAATGAAATAACAGTCTTTACATCCTTGATGATGAAATAGTCAGAGCAAGAATGATCAACCGGAGCAAACTGCTCAACAACAGGACCTTCGGCAAATGCAACATTGTCCTTGTATGCAGAAAGTATCTTGTTAGGATTTTCCTGAGTTGTTTTCTTTATCATCTGGAACAGAGATGATTCCATTTCCTTACCGTCGATGATGAATGTACCACCGAATATTTTATGACGGCAGTGTTCAGAGTTTATCTGTGCAAAACCGAACACTTCAGAGTCTGTCAGCTTACGGCCAAGGTCATTTTCCACCTTCTTCAGGTAATCCATTTCTTCCTGAGACAATGCAAGTCCCTCCTTTTCATTGTATTCGGCAAGATTGTCTATATAGATGATAGGTTCCGGTTTACGGTTTGTTGTAAATACATTCTGGTCAAGAGAAGTGTACATACGCTGAAGCATAGGGTCATAATCTGCATCCTTGCTTGCAACTGGGAAATACTCCTCTATACGTGTAATACCGCTCAATCCCATATTCTGGGTTATTTCAACGGCATTTGTACTCCAAGGAGTTATCATTTCCTTTCTTGGACCTACAAAACAACTCTGAAGATTTTCTTCTTTCTCAAGAGTAGCATTGCCAAACAGCCATGACAGCTTCTTGATATCTTCATTGTTCAACTCATGTGCAGATTCTACGGCTACTACACTGTTTGAAGATGTTCTGAAAAATAGAATCATGTCTTTCCTTATTTTGATATTTAATTAAATTTCTTTCTGTTTTATTTTTTTACGGAACATTACGTCCGCCCAATTGTGCTTTTCGTTATGGTGAACAAATTCCAGTCCGTTCTTCTCGGCTTCCTCGCGTATTACCGGAATATCTTCAACATAGAATCCGCTCATATAAATAACAGCTCCCGGATTCATTCTCTCAACATAGGCGTGCATATCAGCAACAAGAATATTTCTGTTTATGTTAGCGATAACAACATCAAAAGGTCCTTTGTCCGATAGAATGGAAGCATCGCCTTCAAGAACTTCAATATTGTCAATATTGTTAAGCTTGAAATTGTCCTTTGAATTCTCTACACACCAGTTGTCAATGTCTATGGCGAGAAGCTTGCCCGCACCACGCATACTTGCAAGGATGGCAAGAATTGATGTTCCGCATCCCATGTCAAGGACACTCTTTCCTTTAAGGTCAGCATTCAGAAGTTCTTCAAGTATAAGACTTGTTGTTTCATGATGACCAGTTCCGAATGCCATCTGAGGATTGATAATTATATCATATTCAGCCTTTGGAACATCTGTATGGAAAGTGCTGTGTATTACACAACGGTTTCCGATAACTATAGGGGTAAAGAAATTCTCTTCCCAGACCTTATTCCAGTTCTTGTCTTCGGCTTCCTTTACAACGTAAGTTATGGATACATTCTCAATAGGGAAATCGGATAACGATGATTTCAACAGACTTTCGTCAAATAATTTTTGTTGGATAAAAGCAGTCATTCCCTGCTCGTCATACACAAAGCTCTCAAAACCTGCTTCTGCAATTACTGCTGATAGAACATCTTTGACAACTTCTGTGTCAGGAGTGGTATTGAATTTAACCTCAAAATATTTCATATATAAGGTAATATTAGAATTGATTAATTCTTTTTGCAAAGTTACAAAAAAAGATGAGAGTATAAAGACTTATACATAATACTTTATACTCCCATACATTTATATACATAAGATTCAATTCTTACTGTTTGTTTCTGATAGTTCTTAACTTCTTGCTAAGCTTTTGAATCATAGGTCCGCCCACTACAATCGTAGTTACGGCGATGAGTATCAGAAATACCCCGAAAGCAATTCGTGGTGTTATGGTTTCCCCGAAAATAAGTACACCGATAACAATCGCAGTCACAGGTTCCAAGGCACCAATTATGGCTGTAAGAGTAGAACCTATGTTATGAATTGCAAGAGCAATGCATGCCAGCGAAATTATTGTCGGAATTGTTGACATGCAAAGTATATTTGCAAAAGCCTCTACTGAAGGTATTGCCTGAAGCTCGGTCAGGAAATTAAGCCTTACAACATACAAAAGCATACCGAAAAGAAGACAATAGAATGTCAGTTTTGTTGTAGGCATATTGCTTATTGATGTTTTGTTTACCGCTACCATATAAATGGCATAAGACAGTGACGAAAGCAGTACAAGAATCATTCCTGTAGTATTTATAGTTTCACCTCCCTCGCCCTTATAAAGCAATGATATGCCTACCAGGGCAAGCATAATACAAATCCAAGTAAGAAGAGATGTCTTTTCCTTATAGAACAGAAACAAAAGCAGTGCCACCATTATCGGATAGACAAACAGTATTGAACAGGCAATACCGGCATCCATATATGTAAAGCTCTCATACAGAAGGAATGACGAAGCCGAAAACACCAGACCTAGCACTAACAATGGCAATATTTCTTTCCGGCTTATCTTCAATGACTTACCCTTCAACAGAAAAACAATTCAAAGTATGACAACAGCAAATACATAACGATAAAACAAAATGGAATCAGTTGACAGTCCTTCATCATACAATGGTAAAGAAAACAACGGATTTGTTCCATACGAAACAGCTGCAATAACAGCATAAATAACACCTTTTACTACTGAGCTCATCTTACATCTTTTTTAATAAACAGGCGCAAAATTAGTATTTTAAAGCAAAACAGACAAAACTTGGTTTGAAACTTTTGTCTAGTGTATACAGATAATGAAAACATATATAACTTTGCAGAAAATACTAATAAAAAACATAAAGCTATGATAAATTCAATTTTGGAATTCAACAAATCATTCGTAGAAAACAAAGAATACGAAAAATTTATCACAAACAAATATCCGGACAAAAAAATAGCCATAGTGACATGCATGGATACCAGACTTACAGAACTGCTCCCAGCTGCGCTTGGATTCAAAAACGGAGACGTAAAAATTATCAAGAACGCAGGAGGTACAATAACACATCCGTTTGACAGCGCAATGAGAAGTCTTCTGGTTGCTATTTACGAATTGGGAGTAAACGAAATCATGGTCATAGGACATACCGACTGCGGCGTACAGCATATGGACGGTAAAAAGATGATCGAACACATGAAGCAGCACGGCATCTCACAGGACCATATAGATATGATAAAATACTGCGGCATCAATCTTAACGAATGGCTCAGCGGTTTCAACGACACATCAGAGGCTGTTACAGAAACAGTTGACATGATAAAGAACCACCCTCTTATCCCGACAGATATCACAGTCAGAGGATTTATAATGGACTCTACTACAGGAAAACTTAACATCGTAAACATTTAGCAATATGGAAATAACACACGACAAAAACAAAAGCGAATTCTACACAATTGTTGACGGTTTCAAGGCTCATGTAGCATACGTGGCAGACGAATGCTCACTTGATATCAAACATACAATAGTTCCAAAGGAAATCGGAGGACAGGGAATTGCATCAGCACTCGTAAAAACAGCTTACGACTATGCAATAGAAAACAAACTGACACCTGTTGCAACTTGCGCTTATGCAGCAACATGGCTTAAAAGACATCCCGAATACAAAGGATGCGAAAGTAAAGACTATATTGAGGGAAGCTGTGCATTATAAAAATCAACGTCATGAACTATAAATATATTTTAGCGCTATTTTTATCCCTCTTTATTTTATCTTGCGATGAAACCGAACCTAATGAAGACAATTTATTCAAAGGCAAAAAAATTGTAACCATTGGAGACAGTCTTACAAGTTCTTGCAGCTGGCAACACGGATGGCAGCCATACCTTGTTGAATGGTTCGGATTCAACTGGAGCAAAGAAGAAACAGTGAATGGAACAAACGGGCATGCGGCAACAGCTATAGGAGGAACATGGGTAAAGCCAGATAGCATCAACTCAATTTATATAAGAAGTCTTGATACTAAATACTATAATCCGGACATCATCTTTCTTTATGTAGCCAGCAATGACCCTTACAGCTACTGGGTTAGCTCAGATAACACTGGAACTGACTGGGATGGAAAAGTAAAACAGGAAAAAGTATACAGAGGAACAGAAATAGACAAGTCCGTAAGTACATTATCTGCATACAAAGGAATCGTTGAAAATCTCATGGAGGATTGCCCGAATGCAAAAATTTACCTTATCGGTATTATGCCTATAAGATATGAAATTGGAATGCATCCAACAGAGGATTTCGCCGATTTGTATCCAACCGACAAACCAAGGTTTGCAACAATGGAAGATGCAAAAGAATACGAAATGAGCGAAAGATGGCCAAAACATGAACTTGTAAAAGCCGTTGCCAAATTTTATAATCTTCCATTTATTGATCTATGGGAAATGAGCGGTATCACCAACGAGAATGCCAATATTTACTACGGACCAGTATCAGGAGACTGTACACAAGTACACCCTAATGATGCAGGAGATTTAAGAGTTGCTGAATGCATAAGAGATTTTCTTATAAAAGAAAATTAGTTATTATTGCTTTAACTCCACATAAACAAAACAGAATCCGGTTATAGCATTTTTGCAAACACCGGATTCTGTTTTTTTATACAGCAAAAAATTAAATGAAAACACCAGGCATAACAATACAAAAGAAAAACACTTGATTATATACATATGATATGTATTTCTAGATAAAAGAATACTTATTCCGTATCAAAGCCTAATAGTCTGCTTTTTCATAACATAAACCCCCAAAACATTCAATGTAAACTATAACCGAAACTTTCGGTTATAAAAATGAAAGCTTCGGTTAAAGGAATGATGACAGCGGTTTAAAAAGAATCATATCTTGCATTTCCTTTGCATCTGTATTTATTTATAGTTCAGCAATACGATTTTCCAAAATAAATCGGCTATACAATGCAAATAACCAAGATTATTCATCATGAATGTTTAAATAATAGATAAGATGAATACTTTATTCACAATGCAAATAGTATATTTCCTGAGTGCAGAGTTCACACTTTTGTGACTTTAGATAAGAATCGCTCATTTAGTTGTGGGGTATATGCAAAAAAAGAAGTCCCTCAGCATATCTGCTGAAGGACTCTTCTCTTAAAAAGGCAGCTACCTACTCTCCCGCTTGCAC
>CALUJO010000003.1 GCA_944320965.1 uncultured Bacteroidaceae bacterium
TTAAAGAACATGAACCGATTTTTATGGCTAACGAAAAAAAGAAGGTGCATCGTGCATTACGACACACCCTCTTTGTTTTTTATAATCGCAGTTTACGTTTCTGAAACCGTAGCTTACGTTCTTGAAACCGAAACTTCCGGTTACAGAATATAACGGATGTTTTAATTTAAAGTCTTAAAGGAATTTCTTTATTTTGTCTGATATTACTTCTGGACGAATCCTGTCAAGGCATCTGTAATCCTTGTATATACATTCCTTTTTGCCGAATACCGAGCACGGACGGCATG
Organism: uncultured Bacteroidaceae bacterium; assembly: GCA_944320965.1. Lineage (GTDB taxonomy): Bacteria > Bacteroidota > Bacteroidia > Bacteroidales > Bacteroidaceae > Avibacteroides. The sequence continues at coordinate 288 of CALUJO010000003.1, forward strand.
GAAGATCCAGTTGAATGGCATTGCCTTCGCTCTGGTTCCATCCCATGAATCCGCAGCCAGGATGAGTTGCTCCCCATATTGATATTACGGGGGTTGCTACAAGCGATGCAAGGTGCATGTTGGCAGAATCCATTGATACCATAACTTTCAGGCGGGACATCAGTATAAGTTCCTTTTTCATGTCCAGTTTCCCAGCCACAGAATAAACGTTTTCATATTTGTTTTCCCAGCTTTCAAGAATTTCCTTCTCTCTTTTTCCGGCTCCGAAAAGCAGAACCGATACATCTGGAAGCGATGATATCGCCTTGACAACCTGTTCGGTAAGTGCAGTTGGGTATTCTTTTCCGCGGTGTGTGGTGAAGGGTGCTATACCTATCCATCTGTTTCCTTTTAAGTTTGAGGTGAAACTTTCTATTTCGGACAGATTTGGGGTAGAATTGCCGAATATTGATATGAAACCGTTATTGAAAGTGAAACCTGCACGGTTGAATGCAAGCGTGTATTTTTCGAATGAAGTGCTGAGCCTGTGCGACTTGTCCTTTGTCTTTATGTATCTGTTGCGTTTGGCTCTTTCCTTGTCAATTGAGGAAACTTTTGCACCATTGAGCCTGAAGAATGTCCTGAGGATTTTGGTCCTCAGAACATCATGCAGGTCAATTATATAATCGTATTTGTCTGTTTTAAGTTCTTTGTAAAGTCTGTATATTCCGCCTATACCTTTGTATTTGTCTGCTTTAAGGTCAACTCCCCTGAAACTAATGTTTGGTGCGAGTCCGTTGAAAAGCGGTGCCACAAAACCTCTGCTCAACATCGTAATGTTGTGTTCGGGGTATTGTCTTGCCATTTCGGATATAACTGGAACAGTCATGGCTATGTCGCCCAGAGCCGAAAAGCGTATTACAAGGATATTGGCCATTTTTCGGTTATTTCTTTCCGTAAAGAACAGGGTTCAGATTCGGGTCGTTGTACATTTTCATCTGTTTGTAGACCTTCATGTATTTGCGGCCCTCTTCAATGTCTTTAATCAGTGTTTCGATAGCTGAAGACAAATCAACCTGTTGTTCAAGCAGAACGTTCAGTTTCTTTTCGCAGCTGTCGTGATGTTCCTTGGATACGTCGGTTCTTTCAACTTCCTTTCTCATGTGGTAAATCTTCAGTGCCAGAATAGAAAGGCGGTCGATTGCCCATGCAGGACTCTCTGTATTTATTGTAGCGTTATCAAGAATCTTGACATCTTTGTACTTGTCAAGGAAATAGCTGTCAATGAGTTCAACAAGATCTGTTCTGTCCTGATTTGACTTGTCAATTCTTCTTTTCAGGGCAAGTGCTTCAACCGGGTCAATTTCCGGATTGCGTATAAGGTCTTCAAGATGCCACTGAACGGTATCAATCCAGTTTTTCAGATAAAGGAAGTATTCCAAACTTCTTTCTTCATAAGGGTTTTCTATTGGTGTATCTACATTGTCCGTCAGATGATATTTGTCAATTGACTCGTTGAATATCCTGTTGTAAACTTCTGTATTCTTCATTTCTTAAATCAATTAATTGTATAATAATTCACAAAGATAGTCAATAGGACAATACAGCCAAATAAATGGCATTATATTTTATCTGTATGATTGGGCTGTTATGTATGTCTTTATTGTTCAATCTTTTTATAGTAATTGTTTTTTTTGTAAATTTGCGCTTATATAAATATACTTGAATATGAAAATTGCATTGATAGGATATGGTAAGATGGGGCATGAAATAGAGCGTATAGCCCTGTCAAGAGGTCATGAAATAGTTTCGATTATAGATAAGGACAATACTGCAGATTATGATACCGAAGCATTCTCTTCTGCTGATGTCGCTATTGAGTTTTCTGCTCCTTCTGTTGCTTTCGACAATATAAAGGAGGCTTTTGCGCGTGGTGTAAAGGTTGTTTCGGGAACAACAGGATGGATTGCCGACAAGGAAAAGGAAGTTAAGGAACTTTGTGCAAATGGTGCTACACTGTTCTGGGCTTCAAATTTCAGTCTTGGAGTTGCAATATTTTCTGCCGTGAACAAGTATTTAGCAACGATAATGAACCGTTTTGACAATTATGACGTCAGTATGACCGAGGTTCATCATATACACAAGCTTGATGCTCCGAGCGGCACGGCAATAACTCTTGCCGAACAGATTCTGCAGAGACTGGACCGCAAGGAAAAATGGGTAAAGGAAGAGGAAAACAGCAAGACGGACCTTGCCATACATTCGTTGCGTGAAGGAGAAGTGCCTGGCATTCATACAATAAGATATGAAAGTGAAGCGGATTCCATTACCATAACACATGATGCAAAGAACCGTAGCGGTTTTGCTCTTGGTGCTGTGCTTGCTGCAGAATATGCTGCTAAGCATAAAGGTTTCCTCACAATGGACGATATGTTTGACTTTTAATTTTGTTTGATATATGAAAATAAAGGCTGACCGCAAGCAATGGATAAAGTTCGGAATAGTTTCCGTTTTGTATATTGCGTTTATCATCTGGATGAGAAGCTGGCTGGGAGTTATTGTCCTGCCTTTCATATTTGATGTATATATAACAAAGCTTATTCCATGGACCTGGTGGAAGAAACTTAAAAATTCAACGGCAAGATATATAATGGGATGGGTTGATGCCATTGTGTTTGCTCTTGTTGCCGTGTATTTTGTGAATCTTTTCTTCTTCCAGAATTATCAGATTCCTACATCTTCACTTGAAAAGAGTCTTCTTGTGGGTGACTATCTGTTTGTCAGCAAGATGAGTTACGGACCGAGAGTTCCGAATACTCCTCTGACAATGCCTTTGACACAGCATACTATGCCTGTTACAGGAACAAAATCATATCTTGAATGGATTAAGTGGGACTATAAGCGTGTAGCTGGATTCGGTGATGTAAAGCGCGGAGATATAGTAGTCTTCAATTATCCTACAGGCGATACTGTCATGATGAATATGCAGTACACCGATATATATTCGGAAGCATACAGAATTGCAAATTCTCATTTTTCTGCTTCGGATATAAATATGGACAGCCTTTCAAGGCGTGACCAGCGTAAGGTATATGATGTTTATTACGCTTATGGCCGCAAGCAGATAGCTGCGCATCCCGAAGTTTACGGAGATTTAGTTGTACGCCCTGTTGACAGACGCGAGAATTATGTGAAAAGATGTGTCGGACTTCCGGGTGATACTTTGGAAATAAAGGATAGAGTCATTTATATTGACGGTGAAGCACAGAAGCAGCCTGAAAATGTCCAGTTCAACTATTATGTATATACAAAGGGCATGGCTATTCCTGATGCGCTTTTCGATGAGCTTGGTGTAAGCAAGGATGACAGAATGAACCATACTGCCGACTTCTCGCTTTACTGCCTTCCTTTGACAGACAAGATGTATAAACAGCTTGCAGCCAATACACGTATTGTTGAGAAGATTACACTTGAACCTGAAAGCGGTTCGGCTGATTTGTTCCCTCAGAATCTTTATAAGAAGTGGGATAGAAACAATTACGGTCCGATATGGATTCCGAAAAGAGGTGAGACTGTTGTGTTGAACGAAGACAATCTGCCTTTATATGAAAGATGTATTGTTGCCTATGAAGGAAATACTCTTGAATACCGCAATGACGGTATATATATAAACGGAGAAAAAACAGACCGTTATACTTTCAAGATGGATTATTACTGGATGATGGGTGATAACCGTCACAATTCTGCCGATTCACGTTACTGGGGATTTGTGCCGGAAGACCATGTTGTTGGCAAGCCTCTTGTCGTATGGTTGTCTTTGGATAAGGATAAACCTTGGTTTGGCGGAAAGATTCGCTGGAACCGTATTTTCAAATGGGTTGGTAATATAGACTGATACTGTTTTCTGTCATGAAAAAGTTCGGTAAGGCTTTTATATTGTTCCTGTTGCTTGCAATGGTGATATGGATAGGCATTTGCCGTCCGTGTTCCGTACCTATGGACGGTATGGAACCTGCATTGTATGGCGGGGATAAGGTGCTTATGCTGAACAGATGGTGCGACCGTAGTCTCCGGAGTGGTGATATGGTTGTCTACAATGCATATATTGATGACGGAGAAGAAAACCGCTGGCATGAAGAACAGGCAATCGCTCGCATTGCCGGGCTTCCAGGGGATACTGTATTTCTGAATAATGAAAGGCTTTTGCTTGATTCTGCCGGACAGGTTGTCCCGTTTTCGCGTGATTTGTATATATATAACAGTCGTTATGACGACAGGGTGCTGGAGATAATAAGGAGACGTGATTGGGGCGTAAGTGAACTTGCCGGTTATGAAGGTGATGGATTTGTCCGTTCTTTTACTGCCGATGAGGCTTATTTCCTGAGTAAGGCAATACCCGAAGATTTGGATATCAGGCTGCTAAGGGATGCTTCTTTATATGAGGCTATGCCTGTTGTTGTCCCGAAGAAAGGGATACCCGTAAAAGTCAACAGAAATAATATCTATTTGCTTAAAGACGCTTTGGTCAGATATGAAAACTGTGTGGCCGAGATTAAGGATGCTTCACTATATGTTAACGGCAAAAAGGCCGGAAGCATAGTATTCGGTCGTGATTACTATTGGCTGAAATCCGAAAATGTAATGGATATGTTTGATTCCAGAAGTCAGGGTTACGTTCCTTCGGACAATATATCAGGACGCCTTACAGTTATATTTTTCTCCAGACAAAAAGACGGAGATATACGTTGGAACAGAATGTTTGATATAGTAGAATGAAAAAGAAAGCGATATTACCATCATGCTATCTTCCGCCCGTTATGTATCTTTCCATTATGAAGATGTATGATAAAGTGGTGGTAGATGTGTATGAACATTATATAAAGCAGACATACAGGAATAGATGCAATATTGTGTCTTCTCTTGGTGTGCAGCCTTTGACTGTCCCTGTTGAAAAGCCTGCCGGTTCAAATGCGATGAAGGACATGAGAATATCTGAACATGGGAACTGGAGACACCTGCATCTGAATGCCATTGATTCGGCATACGGAAACAGTCCCTTCCATGAATATTACAAGGATGACTTTCTTCCATTCTATGAAAACAGATACGAAAATCTTGTGGAATACAACACTTTGCTGCTTGAAAAGGTATGCGAACTGATGGATATCCCATTCAATATAGAATTCAGCAGCAGTTTCATTGACCCGAGATTGTGCTCGGATTTTGATGACTACCGTCCTTTTATGACTTCAAAGAAAGCAGATTTTGATATGCCTGAACTGATTGTACCTAAAACTTACTATCAGGTTTTTTCAGGCCGCCATGGATTTTTGGGAAATATGAGCTGTATTGATTTATTGTTTAATATGGGGCCTGAAAGTTGTCTTGTTGTTTGAGTTGTTTTATTTGACGCTTTTGTAAAGACTTTTTAGATCTTATCTGTAAAAGACTGCCTGTTGCATAAATCTGTTACTATTGAAAGACTTTATCAGTTTACAAAGTCTTTCAATTCATTTTGCAGTTTCTTCCTTGTAGAGAATATTCTGCTTTTTACTGTTCCTATAGGTATGTTCAGCTTCTCGGATATTTCTTTGTATTTATATCCGTTTGTAAACATTATAAATGGTATTTTAAACTCGCCTGGCAGTTTGTTTACGACTTTTTTAAGTTCTTTGTTGTCGTGAAGCTGTTCGGTTGAGTCGGCATACAGGTGCTGCATAGAGTCAATCATCGCAAGATTGTCTGTCTTGTCAACGAAAGTCTGTTCGCGTGAAGTTTTCCTGTAATCGTTGATAAATATATTTTTCATTATGGTGTACATCCATCCTTTGAAATTTGTCCCTTCAGTAAATTTGTCCTTATTAATAAGGGCTTTCAAAGAAGTTTCCTGCAACAGGTCATCAGCCTCATTAATATCCACAGTCAGTTTATATGCATATCTTCTAAGTTCATCCTGCATACTGACAAGTTTGTTGTTGAAATGAATTGTTGTCATACTCTTTGTTTTTATTTTCTGTTAGACTTTGATTTCTGGTGCAATATTAGTTACTATGTGACAGATATCAGGTTATGAAACTGTTTGAATATGAGGCATTAATAGTTTTTGGAATGAAAACGGTTGGTAGTTTGATAATTTTCGGGTGTTTTGTGCTTGAATTAGATTAGAGACACCGTCTTCGGAATCTGACTCTTTTGAATCGGATTCGGTATTTGGCAGCTGATTTAAGTTGGGAATACCATGGTTTTACAGTATTCTTATAGGATAATCAGCTAAAAGGAATGTGGCTGTCACCAGAATATTGTATGCTGATATGATTCTTGTTCTATATGGTGTATATATAAAAAATATGGTCCGCACGCCGCAGACCATATTTTTTGTTGCTTGGGGAGCAACTAATTAAGTAATTGAGGAGTAGTATATTTATGAAAAAGTATCTATTTTATTTACAAATTGAAAAGTCCTTCTTTTTATTTGAACTTCTTCTCTTTGTTCTTTTTACAATACAAATATAGAAATCCAGGATGTTTATTATGGTAGAAAAATAGTTGTTTGAGGGTATGTTTTCTGTTTTTGATAGAAAACACCCCATTCTCTGATAGTTTTCAGGCGGTGTTTAATGTGATTGTGTTGAAAAATATGTCGCTAATAAAAGATTATGTTATGTTTATCTTTTATTTACTGGCATTATTTGTGAAAAGGAATTGTCTGCTATATTATTTGGTGGTAAAAATTCCTGAAACATTTCCCTGAATAGTTTTCAAGGTATCCTCTATATTCCATCCTTTGACTGCAGCTATTGTACTATATATTTCCAATATAGGGAGGTGGCTTTCGTCTGTTTCTACAAGTATAAGTTCAGAAGGTATAGACTTGACTGTTTCTGCATTATATTTTTCTCCGAAAGACAGATAGATGCCTTTATCTGTCAGTTGCTTTGCAAGCTGTGGCTTTCCTCTGAATCCATGTATAATCCATGGGACTTTCGGACTTAATTCTTTTCTTAGTTTGACAATCTCGTTAGTTCCTTTGACATTATGTATTATAAGCGGCTTTTTTACAGTTTCGGCAAGTATGGCATGTTCCTTGAAAAAATACATTTGTTTTTCAGGCGATGCATTGCATGAGTGGTCAATGCCAGTTTCACCTATCGCGAGAATATTTTTGTTTGTGACAATCTCTTTTATCCTTTCCAAGTCTTCTTTTGTTGCAGCATCAGCATTCCATGGATGTATCCCTATTGAGAAATAATATGGAGAATCAGAACAATATGATTCAATGTCCACATTGCAAATAGCATCTGGCTTTATTGAATGGGTATGTATGTCTGTTATCTTGTTTGTCATGGAACAGGGTCATATCCTGAGCCTCCCCAAGGATGGCAACGCAGAATTCTTTTTATTGCGAGGTACAGTCCCTTGAAAGGTCCGTGTTTTTTTATGGCTTCTATTGCATATTGTGAGCATGTCGGAGTAAATCTGCAAGAGGGTGGTGTCATTGGCGATATTACCGACCTGTAAAAGTATATAGGTAAGAGCAGAAGATATGAAAGTATTCTTTTTAGCATAACTTCTCTTTTATTGTCTGAAGAGCGGTTTTCATCCTATCTTCAACGGTCTTGCTTTCTTTCAGATCTGAAGCCAGCCACACAAATCCGATATTCATCCCGTATTCCTTGTCATTTATAAAGTCTGTAAGGATAAACTTGTTTTTTCTGTACGCTTCCCTCAATTGCCTTTTTACCCTGTTTCTTTTTACTGCTCTTTTGAATTTTCGTTTTGATACGCTGACCAGTATTCTTACAGGAGGCAGGTCTTTATTCCTTTCAGTCTTCTGGAATACTACTCTTATAGGAAATATGGAAAATGAATCCTGCTTGCCGGAGAATAGTTCTTCTATTTCCTTTTTAAGGTAAAGTCTTTCGCTTTTGGGTAATGTGAGTCTTCTTATATCTTCCATTGTTTCCATTTTGTTGCAAAAGTAGTGAAAAGATTGCATACAAAGGTTTATATGCGGTTAAAGTTTATTTCATAGAACAAAATAGGGGGTTAAAAGGTTAATTAATATGATGTAAGTTTCATTAAATCTGCACTATGTTGTATATTTGCAAACTTATAAAAATTGTATTATCATGGAATTACCAAATGACCCGTTTATGCTTATGAGCTTCATTAATATGAAGTTGCGTGATTTGTATCCGTCTTTGGACGATTTGTGCAGTGATATGGATGTAAACAAGGATTATATTATAAAGAAACTTGGTGAAGCCGGTTTTGAATACAATCCTGAGGCGAATAAATTCTGGTAACAATTATTGGGAAAATCGGAAATTATGGAACAGTTGGACTGGCTCTTTCTGATTATTATCGGAATAGGTTTTCTGGTTGGAGTCTTTAAAGGCTTTATAAACCAGATTGTATCAATCGTTTTTGTTATTGTCGGTATAGTTGTTGCAAAGGCTTTTGCTCCCTCTCTGGCGGCAATGTTTGACGATAACTATTCGAATGTTGCATACGGAGTCTCTTTTGCTGTAATATTTCTTGCAGTGTTGATTTTGGGTGTGCTTTTGGGCAAACTTATAAAAATGATTGTGCATTCTGCCGATTTGGGCTGGCTGAACAGACTTGCAGGCGGTTTCCTTGGTGGTTTTAAATACCTGATTGTGATAGGTCTGGTCATTAACCTGATGGAAATTGTTGAAGTTGACAAGAAAGTTTTTCCAAAGGATTTCCGTTCAAAGTCAATAATATACGAATTCAGCAAGAAATCACTTGGCATGCTGATGCCTTTCTATGAGGAAGTAAGCAGTGCTACCAGTGACCTTATTGAGAAATCCGGTTTAAAAGACAAACTTTAATAGAATTATCTTTTTACAGATACAGTTATATTAGATATAATGAGCGAAGACAAAAATAAATTTGTAAAGAAAGTAGCAGCCAGTGAATATAAATATGGCTTTACTACAGATATTGAAACTGACGTAATCCCAAAGGGACTCAGTGAAGATGTAATCAGGATGATTTCCGAAAGGAAAGGGGAGCCTGAGTGGCTTCTGGAATTTCGTCTGAAGGCATACAGACACTGGCTTACACTTGAAATGCCGGATTGGGCGCATTTGAATATACCTCCTATAGATTTTCAGGATATAAGCTATTATGCGGCTCCGGTGAAAAAGGACGGACCAAAGAGCCTTGATGATGTGGATCCCGAACTTATCAAGACATTCAATAAGCTTGGAATACCATTGGAAGAGCAGATGGCGCTAAGCGGAATGGCTGTTGATGCCGTTATGGACTCTGTTTCCGTTAAAACCACTTTCAAGGAAAATCTGATGGAAAAGGGAATTATCTTCTGTTCAATCAGTGAAGCGGTCAGAGAGCATCCCGATTTGGTCAGAAAATATTTGGGTTCGGTTGTAAGCTATACCGACAATTTCTATGCGGCATTGAACTCCGCTGTGTTTACAGACGGTTCTTTTGTCTATATTCCAAAAGGCGTCAAGTGTCCTATGGAATTGAGTACCTATTTCCGTATAAATGCTGCCGAAACAGGTCAGTTTGAAAGAACGCTTATAGTTGCAGATGACGACAGCTATGTTTCATATCTTGAAGGATGTACGGCGCCGATGCGTGATACAAACCAGCTTCATGCTGCCATTGTCGAGATTTATGTTCACGACCGTGCCGAAGTGAAATACTCAACAGTCCAGAACTGGTATCCTGGTGACAAGGACGGAAAAGGCGGTATATACAACTTCGTTACCAAAAGGGGTATGTGCAAGGGCGTTTCATCAAAATTGTCCTGGACACAGGTTGAAACAGGTTCGGCAATTACATGGAAATATCCGAGCTGCGTGCTTGCTGGCGACAACTCTGTAGGCGAATTCTATTCTGTTGCCGTGACAAACAATTATCAGCAGGCAGATACAGGTACAAAGATGATACACCTTGGAAAAAATACAAGAAGTACAATAATTTCAAAGGGTATATCTGCCGGAAAGAGTCAGAACTCTTATCGCGGACTGGTGCGTGTGGCTGAAAAAGCTGACAATGTCCGTAACTACAGTCAGTGTGACAGCTTGCTTTTGGGCGACAAGTGCGGAGCGCATACATTCCCATATATGGATATTCATAACGACACTGCCGTTGTAGAACATGAGGCAACCACTTCAAAAATCAGCGAAGACCAGATATTCTACTGTAACCAGCGAGGCATTTCAACCGAAGATGCAATCGGTCTGATTGTAAACGGCTATGCCAAGGAGGTATTGAACAAACTTCCTATGGAGTTTGCCGTAGAGGCACAGAAATTGCTTCAGGTATCTTTGGAAGGCTCTGTCGGATAATTAAAAATGAAATAAACTACTAAAACACGAAATAAAATGCTCGAAATAAAAGATTTACATGCGTCAATCGACGGTAAGGAAATATTGAAGGGAATAAACCTTACTATAAATCCCGGTGAAGTCCACGCAATAATGGGCCCTAACGGTTCCGGAAAAAGTACATTATCGTCAGTACTTGTCGGCAATCCGGCATTTGAAGTAACAAAAGGTTCAATCACTTTCAATGGAAAGAATGTTCTTGAAATGTCTCCGGAAGACAGATCACGCGAAGGAATGTTCCTCAGTTTCCAGTATCCTGTTGAGATACCGGGTGTGAGCATGGTCAACTTCATGCGTGCCGCAGTAAACGAACACCGCAAATACAAGAACCTTCCTCCGCTTTCAGCAAGCGAGTTCCTGAAACTGATGCGCGAAAAGCGTGCGGTTGTAGAACTTGACAACAAACTTGCCAACCGTAGTGTGAACGAAGGTTTCTCAGGAGGTGAAAAGAAAAAGAACGAGATTTTCCAGATGGCTATGCTTGAACCGAAACTCTCTATTCTTGACGAGACAGACTCCGGTCTGGATATTGACGCTTTGCGTATTGTAGCCGAAGGTGTAAACAAACTGAAGACTCCCGAAACAAGTACAATTGTAATTACCCACTACCAGCGTCTGCTTGACTATATTAAACCTGATATTGTTCACGTGCTTTATAAAGGCCGTATCGTTAAGACAGCCGGTCCTGAACTTGCCCTTGAACTTGAAGAAAAGGGTTATGACTGGATAAAGAAGGAATTGGGAGAATAAAAAAGACTTTTTATATGAGCTTGAATTCAGAAAAACAATATATAGATTTGTATCAGGAGGCAAGGGACTTGATATGCAGGCACAGCGCTCCGGTCATCAATTCCTTGAGGGACAAGGCCTTTGCGGATTTCTGCCGTATCGGCTTCCCCGGAAAGAAACTGGAAAAATACAAATATACGGACATCAAATCCTGCTTTGCTCCTGACTACGGGTTGAACCTTAACCGTGTGCCTATGCAGGTTGACCCTTACAAGACTTTTAAGTGCGATGTCCCTAACATAAGCACTTCACTGTTCTTTGTGCTGAACGATATCTTCTATGTTCCGGAGAAGAAGACAGGCAATATGCCCGACGGTGTGCTGATGATGAGCCTGAAGGAAGCTGCCGAATTGCATCCTGAACTTGTGGAAAAATACTACGGCAAGCTTGCCTCTACCGAAAATGACGGTATCAATGCTTTCAATACGGCATTTGTGCAGGACGGTGTATTTCTTTATGTTCCTGACAATGTAGTGCTTGAAAAGCCAATCCAGCTTATAAACATAATGAATGCAAAGATGGATATGATGGCTAACAGGCGAATACTTGTTGTATTGGGAAAAAATGCACAGGCAAAGATGCTTATCTGCGACCATGCTGAACTTGGGGCAAAATATCTTTCAACCCAGGTTGCCGAGATATACGCCGGCGAGAATTCCGTCTTTGATTATTATGAACTTGAAGAAACCGGTTCAAACAATGTGCGCATATGCAATACTTATGTTGAGCAGAGCGCATCATCCAACGTGCTTGTTAACGGTGTAACACTTACAAACGGCCTTACAAGGAACCATGTAAATGTAGTCCTTAACGGCGAAAACGCCGAGATTGCTCTGAACGGAATAGCAACCGTTGACAAGAACCAGCATATAGACAACAATACAAACATAGAGCACAGATATTCACGCTGTACAAGCAACGAACTTTTCAAGTATGTTCTTGACGATGAGGCCGTAGGTGCCTTTGCCGGAAGGGTAAAGGTTTGCCAGGATGCGCAGAAGACCGTTTCACAACAGACAAACAAGAATCTGTGTCTGACAAGGGAATCACACATGTACACCCAGCCACAGCTTGAGATATATGCTGATGATGTAAAGTGCAGTCACGGTGCAACCGTAGGACAGCTTGACGAAAATGCAGTATTCTATATGCAGCAGCGCGGACTTTCAAAGAAGGAAGCCATGACATTGCTTATGTTTGCTTTCGTAAATGAAGTAGTTGACAGCATCAGAATGGAGCCTCTTAAGGACAGACTGCATATGCTTGTCGAAAAACGTTTCCGTGGCGAACTGAGCAAATGCAGCAGCTGTGCCAAATGTAAATAACATTTTTTATTATGATTGATGTCAATAAAATTAGAGAGGATTTCCCTATACTGTCAAGAACGGTATATGGAAAACCTCTTGTTTATCTTGATAACGGAGCTACAACCCAGAAGCCAAGATGTGTTGTGGATGCCATTACAGACGAATATTATTCCGTAAATGCCAATGTTCACCGTGGTGTACATTTCCTTTCGCAGAAGGCAACCGAACTGCATGAAGCTGCAAGAGAGACTGTACGCAGGTTCATAAATGCCGAGAGCAGCAACGAAATAATATTCACACGCGGTACAACCGAGAGCATAAACCTTATGGCTTTTTCCTTTGGCGAGGCTTTTCTGAAGGAAGGCGATGAGGTTATCGTTTCAACCATGGAGCATCACAGCAATATTGTCCCATGGCAGATGCTTGGAATACGCAAGGGTGTGAAACTGCGTGTCATACCAATCAATGATGCAGGTGAACTGGATATGGAAGAGTTTGGCAGAATGTTCAACGAAAAGACCAGACTTGTATCGGTAGCCCATGTGTCAAATGTTCTTGGAACAATAAATCCTGTCAAGGAAATAATCAGAACAGCGCATTCACATGATGTTTCTGTCATGATTGACGGTGCGCAGTCAATTCCACATATGCCGGTTGACGTAAGGGAGCTTGACGCTGACTTTTATGTCTTCTCCGGCCACAAGATTTACGGACCTACCGGTATTGGCGTATTTTACGGAAAGGAAAAGTGGCTTGACCGTATGCCTCCTTATCAGGGGGGCGGCGAGATGATACAGAATGTCTCTTTTGAAAAGACCACATATAACGAGCTTCCCTACAAATTTGAAGCCGGAACTCCGGATTATATCGGTTCAAACGCTCTTGCCGTTGCCTTGAATTATGTGTCGGCAATAGGCATGAAGGAGATTGAGGCTTATGAACATGAGCTTACCCGTTATGCCATGGAGAAGATGCAGCAGATTGAAGACATGAGAATATTCGGTACTGCGCGTGACAAGGGCAGTGTGATATCTTTCCTTGTGGGAAACATTCATCATCTTGATATGGGAACGTTGCTAGACCGCCTTGGTATCGCAGTCCGTACAGGGCATCATTGTGCCGAACCTCTTATGCACCGTTTCGGAATAGAAGGAACGGTACGCGCTTCTTTCGGTTTCTATAATACCAAAGAGGAAATTGATATTCTTGTCAAAGGAATTGAGAGAGTCAGACAGATGTTCTGATACTTTTAAAACAGAATAACAGAGTTTGACTGTTTCATTACAGGCATACTGAAAAAACTTCCTGTCTTTTGTACTAAAACTTTAAATGTTTTGGTCAAAAAGGCAGGAAGTTTTTTATATAAACATAGGAGGTATTTGCACGAATACCTCCTATGTTTTTCATAATATTCCGACAGTTCTTATTCTGCCGTTAAATGTTATCTTTTTATGATTTCAAATATTTCGGCATTTCCCGTAAACTCAACTCTTGTAACATCTTCTGCCAAATCTATTTCGGAGTATGGTGAATTGATAATACATTCAATCACGGTATTTCCGTTGGCATCGGTTTGTCTGCATTTGAGCAGTTCTTGTACTTCGTTCATAAGCAGGGTTAAGCCTTTTGTATCTTTCTTGACTTCAAAACCGAAGTATTCGTTGCACTTGTAGGATGTACCGATATTGTTGTCAAATGCATATAAGGCCTTTTCTGGTTCGGCACAGTCAATTTTGAATCCGATGTTTTCGGTTGTAAGCCTGTTCACGTTGAAGACTCTGACCGAAGCATAGTTCTTTTTAGTCGAATCAAGTCTCTTGATGCGTACGTAGCGTGCCTTGACAGGCTTGTCGTTGTGCCAGTTAATGATATATGTCTTTTGCATATCATTTGTCAGTGCTGTCCATGTCTTTCCGTCTTCAGAGCATTCAAGTACAACGTTGTCAAAGTAATCTACGTCGTCAACAGAGTTTCTTCCCTGCAGGATGTTGATGTCATATACATCCCTTACGGCTCTAAGGTCAACACCAATCCAGTCGCCTGCCTTTTGTGCAGCTCCCGAAGTATAGTGTGTTGTGCTGTCGTTGTCAAGCATTAGCTTTGTAAGGATTGTATGCGAGTTGCCGAACGAGCCGATTCCCTTGTAGTCCATCGGGACATTTCCTGTAAGTTTTTTGAGGAATCCGTGCGCCATGTCGTCCATTGCGTTTTCGTAGAACGGTTGTAGTTTCATTGTTCCCGATTTGTGCGCTTCATAATTCTTACGGTCCTCGTCGCTCATTATGTTTTTAACGTATTCACACCAGAAGAGTGAATCGTTTTCGTTTGCCCTGTACATTCTTGCAAGTTCAACGGTTTTCTTGCCTCTTGTACCAAGTTTTCCGAATTCTTCAAGCCATGGTCTCAATTCGCCGAGCAGTAGTTGGTTTGAGCATTTCTCTTCCATTATTGAAGGAACCTTTTCAATCTTGCCGAACTCTTCTTCAAGAAGTGCTGCATCATTGTCGTTCCAGTCGGCAATACGGAAAGTCTTTGTTTCCCATGACTCGTCCCTTCTGTATCCGGTTTCTGTATCGGCAGAGTGGATTGCAAATGTGCGGTATGCATCCTTTGCTTCTGGTACAAGAAGTTCAAGACCTCTTTCCCAGTTGTCTATGGCATTGTATTCGGATATGTTCCATGTATAATCGGCAACACCATAGAGCGCAAGTTTTGACGCTTCGCCGTGTTCCATAGGATTGCTTACTACTCCGCATACATCCTTGTCGGTAAGTGATGTTTCAAGTCCGTAAACAGGTCCCTGAAGCAGAATGTTTCTTACATAATCTGTAACAGGGTAGTTCCACCAGTAGTATGCCGGACGTTTAATGCGTGAGTTAACCCAGTCCATAGTCTCCTTTGTCATGTCGCTGCAAACCACGTCGCCTGTCCAGAACACCTTTATGTCCGGATAAAGCGTGCGTCCGTATATTGCAAGGCTTCCGTTTTCGGTAGGGTTTGCCCATAGTCTTGAATAGTCGGTAGGGCATACAGTCAGCGGAGAAACGTCGCCTTTTTCCTTGACAAAGTCGTCAGTCAGTCTGTTTAGCAGCTCGGTCTGTTTAAGAGGATTTGTTCCTTCGCCTGAAATATCATCGAAGAAGATGGCAAAATGTCTGACTCCCAGGTCATACATAAGATTGAATTTTCTGACAAGGTTTCCGTAGTCCTCTTCATTCCATTTGATATCCTGTCCCGGATGTATTGCCCACACAAAGTCAACTCTGTTTCTGTTGCAGGCTTCAACAAGTTCCTTTATGTTCTTTGCCTCGTTTTCGGGGTAGGGAAGTCGCCAGTTCGGACAGCTGTGATACGGGTCATCCTTCGGACCGTACAGGTATGTATTCATTTTGAATTTGCCGTAAAAGTCAATGAGTGACTTTCTTACTTCGTGTGACCACGGAGTTCCGTAGAATCCTTCTACCACACCACGGTTAGGAAGGTCTGGATAATCGTTCACTGTTGCGTAAGGAACTGTTCCGCCGGCAGATGCCGGGCTGTCAATAATCTGCATAAGTGTCTGTATTCCATAGAAAGTACCTCTTTCGTCAAACCCGATAATCCTGATACCGTCTTTGCCTATTTCCAAAGAATATGCTCCCGACAGCTTTTTTACACCGTTTCTGGAAGCGATTTTGCTTCCGAAATCTATTTTGAGTTCTGTTCCTTTTTTGTTTTTCTTCAATGATTTCAGGTCATTGCCAAACTTGTTCTGCCTGTCGTTTACGTTAAATCCCAGACTGACATCCAGCGTGTTTTTGCTGTCTATTGTCATTTTATGCGGAACCGGATTGACAATTATTCCGTTATGGTCAATCTTCTTTCCCGGTACAGGAAGTACATCCTGAATTTCCGATCGCTGTGACGAGAGGTCAAAGCTTTCTTCCTGTGCATTGACATTGCCGGACATCAGCAACAGGGCTGCACTTGCCGAAAACAGTTTCGTATAGCCTTTCAGTTTCATATATATTTGTTTTGTTAATTGATTCTGTTCTACAAATCTACAATATTTTTTATGTATACTATTTGTCCTTTGACAAATAAAGTAAATGTATTGCGGTATGTTGTTTTTTTAACAATAAACAGAATATTTAAAGAACAAATAAATGGAAAATGTGTCCTGTAAAAAGACAAAAAATCGTATCTTTGTATGTTTTACGTTGCGTCCCGAGTGCGGAACATGTAAAGCATAATGAAACAGAAAAACAATTAGAAAAATATAGATATGAGTGAAGAATTGAAGCAAAAGAAGAACTCTGAATATACGGCGGACAATATCCAGGTCCTGGAGGGACTTGAGGCTGTGCGTAAGCGTCCTGCCATGTATATTGGTGATATAAGTGAAAAGGGACTTCACCACCTTGTTTATGAAGTTGTTGACAACTCTATTGATGAGGCTTTGGCCGGATACTGTACACATATAGAAGTTACAATAAATGAAGACAACTCAATAACTGTGCAGGATAACGGTCGTGGTATCCCGGTTGATATGCATGAGAAGGAAAAGAAATCTGCCCTTGAAGTTGTTATGACTGTGCTTCATGCCGGAGGTAAGTTTGACAAAGGCTCGTATAAGGTATCCGGCGGTCTTCACGGTGTGGGTGTTTCATGTGTAAATGCCTTGTCAACTCACATGAAGACTGAAGTTTTCCGTAACGGAAAAGTTTACCAGCAGGAATATGAATGCGGTAAACCGCTATATCCTGTAAAGGAAGTTGGTACTTCTGATATTACCGGTACAAGACAGACATTCCATCCTGACGGTTCAATATTTACAGAAACAGTCTATAAATATGATATTCTTGCAAACCGTCTGCGCGAACTTGCTTTCCTTAACAAAGGACTGAAGATTACACTTACTGACAGAAGAGACAAGAATTCTGTGGGTGAATGCAGAAAGGAAATGTTCTATTCGGAAGAAGGTCTGAAGGAATTTGTGAAATATATAAATGCAAACAAGGAACCTCTTACTCCGGATGTGATTTACCTTAATACTGAAAGACAGGGTATTCCTATTGAGGTTGCAATAATGTATAACAACTCTTATACAGAGACAATATATTCTTTCGTAAACAATATCAATACAATAGAAGGAGGTACTCATCTTGCAGGTTTCCGCCGTGCGATAACAAGAACACTGAAGAAGTATGCTGATGACAACAAATTCCTGGAAAAGGCAAAAGTCGAGATTTCAAGTGAAGACTTCCGTGAAGGATTGACTGCCGTAATTTCAGTGAAGGTTGCAGAACCTCAGTTTGAAGGTCAGACAAAGACAAAACTTGGTAACAACGAAGTTATGGGTGCTGTTGACCAGGCTGTGGGAGAAACTCTTTCATACTATCTTGAAGAACATCCGAAAGAAGCAAAGACCATTGTTAACAAAATACTTCTTGCAGCTACAGCACGTATTGCTGCACGTAAGGCAAGAGAAACTGTTCAGAGAAAGAATCCTCTTGGCGGAGGCGGACTTCCGGGCAAACTAGCCGACTGTTCAAGCCGTAAGCCTGAAGATTGTGAGTTGTTCCTTGTCGAGGGAGACTCTGCCGGCGGTTCTGCCAAGTCAGGACGTAACCGTCAGTTCCAGGCTATTCTGCCTTTGAGAGGTAAGATCCTGAACGTTGAAAAGGCAATGTGGCACAAGGCTTTCGAGAGTGATGAGGTAAACAATATCATACAGGCACTTGGTGTACGCTTTGGCCTTGACCCGGAAAACGAAAGAAAGGCAGACATTGAAAAGATACGTTATCACAAGGTTATCATCATGACCGATGCCGACGTCGATGGTTCTCACATCGACACCCTTATAATGACATTGTTCTTCCGTTATATGCCGGAAATCATTACTGCAGGACATTTGTATATCGCTACTCCTCCGTTGTATAAATGTACAAAGGGTAAGGTTTCAAAATACTGCTATGATGATGCAGAACGCAACAAGTTCATACAGGAATACGGTGACCCTGCTAAGAACGACGGTGGTATTGAAACACAGCGTTACAAAGGTCTTGGTGAAATGAACGCCGAACAGCTTTGGGAGACTACAATGGACCCTGAAACAAGAATATTGAAACAGGTTACACTTGAGAATGCTACTGAAGCAGACTATATATTCTCAATGCTTATGGGTGAGGATGTTGGTCCAAGACGTTCTTTTATTGAAAGCAATGCCAAGTATGCAGAGATTGACGCATAATATATTTTGATATATCATAATGGGCAGAACATTTACGGTTTTCTGCCCATTTTTTATTTTTTACAGTATATGACAGAGAAAGAAAAGGCTGAGGCAGGTCTGTTGTACAATGCCAATTATGACATGGAACTTCAGAAAATGATGAGGGATACACGGACAAGACTGTTTGAGTATAACAATATTTCTCCTGCTGAAGAAGAGAAAAGGGAGAGTTTCATAAAATCATTGTTCGGAAAGTGTGGAAGTAATCCTATCGTCATATCGCCGTTTTATTGCGATTACGGTTCGAATATTGAGGTTGGCGATAACTTCTTTGCCAATACCAATCTTGTAATTCTAGACGGAGCCAAAGTCAAAATAGGCAATAATGTCTTTATTGCTCCTCACGTGGGCATTTATACTGCCGGACATCCTCTTGATGTTGCCCAGAGAAACGAAGGGCTGGAGTATGCTTATCCAATTACAATTGGCGATAATGTTTGGATTGGTGCTGGAGTATCAATATTGCCCGGTGTCACAATCGGCAATGATACGGTTATTGGTGCGGGAAGTCTTGTAAACAGGGATATACCTTCGGGCGTGGTTGCTGCCGGAAATCCTTGTAGGGTAATAAGGAAGATAACCGAAGAAGACAAGTATAAATACAAATAAAGCCGGTATTTACCGGCTCGCTTTTTCTGTTGTCTGACCTTTTATGAATGCTTTATCAGGTTCATAAGTTCTTCACGTGTCTTTGCCTGATTGAAAGCTCCTGTAAAATCGGACGTGGTGGTTATTGAATTCTGTTTTTCAACTCCTCTCATCTGCATGCACATATGATGCGCTTCAATGACAACCATAACGCCAAGCGGGTTAAGTGTCTCCTGAATACATTCCTTTATCTGAAGAGTAAGTCTCTCCTGAACCTGCAGACGGCGCGCAAAAACTTCAACAACCCTTGCTATCTTGCTGAGCCCTGTAATATATCCATTAGGAATATAGGCAACATGAGCTTTACCGTAGAATGGAAGCATATGATGTTCGCATAGGGAGAAAAAGTCTATATCCTTTACGATAACCATCTGGTTGTAGTCTTCCTTGAACATAGCCGAGCGCAATACTTCCTTAGGGTCAATATGGTATCCTTTGGTAAGAAAGCACATGGCCTTTGCCACTCTTTCTGGTGTCTTGATAAGTCCTTCTCTTTCTGAATCCTCGCCAAGCAAGTCAAGTACTGACTTGTAGTGGATTTTCAGATTGTCTATTACTTCTTTTGAAAACTCAATATTTTCCTGCATCCTTTTATTCTTCTATTTTTATAATAATGGGTGACCTCACAATAACCATATTCTTGAAATCTCCCGAAGTGCTTAATTCCCTCATCATTGCATCGGCTTCCTCAATAGTTCTGAAATCCCCGAACTGGCACAACCATCTCGGTGACTGGAATATTGTGTGGACCGGCGCATCAGGATATAGTTTCTGTGCCTTCTCTGCGATATTGTAGGCTTCGCTTCTTGCATCGCGTGAATTGCCTCCGGCATACAGCTGTACCCTGTAGCCTATGGTTTTAATTGATTTTCCGTCTTTAGACGAAGTGGATGTCTGGCAGCCTACAAGTGCTGCAACCGAACTGCTCTGGTTTATAACGACTTTTCCCTGTCCCGGAAAATCTTTTGCCAATTCTGTCAGTATGTCCTGTGCATTGACTATACAGGCGGCAAATGCAAATATTAAAGTTATAACAAATCTCATGACAAAGAAGATAAAAACAGCTATGGGAACTGTTTCGATTTATTCCCATAGCCGTCAGGTTTATTTGTAATTAGTTAAATGCATCAATAATGCCTTTGAAGTCAGCAGCTTTCAAAGATGCTCCACCAATCAGACCACCGTCAACGTCTGGGTTAGCGAAAAGTTCCTTAGCATTTGAAGCCTTGCAGCTACCTCCGTAAAGGATTGAAGTGTTTTCTGCAACTTCCTTGCCATATCTGTCTTCAATTGTCTTGCGGATGTAAGCGTGGATTTCCTGAGCCTGTTCAGCAGTAGCAGTCTTTCCTGTACCGATAGCCCAAACCGGTTCGTAAGCAAGAATAATCTTAGAGAAATCTTCTGCTGAAAGGTCATATAATGAACCTGCAAGCTGTGAGTAAACAACTTCGTTCTGTTTTCCAGCTTCTCTTTCTTCAAGAACTTCACCGATACAGAAGATTGGAGTCAAACCGTTAGCAAGAGCAAGTTTAACTTTTTCTTTAAGTATCTCAGCTGTTTCACCATAGTAAGCACGACGTTCTGAGTGACCAAGGATAACATACTTAGCACCAGTTGAAGCAACCATAGCAGCTGATACTTCACCAGTATATGCTCCTGATTCCTTATCTGCACAGTTTTCTGCACCTACGCCGATTTTTGCAGCATCAACCAAACCTGCAACAGAAGCAAGGTGGATGAATGGAGTACAGATTATAACATCGCAGTTAGGTTTTTCGTTAGCCAATACTTCGTTCAATTCTTTTGCAAGAGCAATACCTTCCTGTAGTGTCTTGTTCATTTTCCAGTTTCCTGCAACAATGTTCTTTCTCATTTTTTTCCTTAAGTTTAAGTTATTAATAAAATTATTCAAAAGTCTTTATGTTGTTGGCCTTAAGCCAAATAGCTTCTATTCCTATTATAATTGCCAGAGGAACAATATACAGCAGTATAATGTAGAGCACAGTAATCGGATAATCATTGCTTTTTGCTTGTCCGAGTTCAATGTTTTCAAGTCTTCCCGAGAGCTCTTCGTCTGTAGGCAACTGCTTGTGGTGCCATTTGTTTATTATTGTTCCGTCTTTGATAAGAATCATTCCCGGATTTGACCTTACTATTGTTTTAAGGGTAGTTTCGTCGGTTATGCCGAAATCATATTCAGCTCCCATATATTCCTTCCAGTATGTTATCATTTTGTCGGAAGAAGCTGTTAGACAATAGAACTTGTATCCGTTGTCCAGGCAGTAGTCATAGATATCGTTTATTCTGTCAATATTCTCGTCACTTGCCTTTTCTATGCTTGGCATAATCATCAGGAATGTATATGTCGTATCATCAAGAATTTCTTCTGTTATATCATATTCGTCAGGGAGCAGTGAGATTGAGAAATTCTGTATTGGAGGCTCATATCCCTGTTTCACTACTTTTGTCTTTGAATCTACAAACTTCCATGTTGTGTTGTTCGGATAATTGTCCAAACTGAATTCCTTTTTTTCTCCGTTCTTCTCAAGAATGAATGTAGTTTCGTATTCTGTCAGCTCAGCCCCTTCAGGTATTGACATTGCTTCCTTAATGTTTGTTCCGATTTTATATGGTCTGAAATCGAAAATCGGCAGATGGTTAAGGCAGTATACCGATATTCCGACAATGAAAACAAGCGAATATATTGAAACTATCCATTGTACTCGCCATGTCATTATACGGAACATTTTCTGGTTCCAGATGAGTACCGATACTGCAAATACCAGCAATATTATGTTTTTCCAGAATGTTTCCCAGTTTGTAAGTTTCACAGCATCGCCGAAACATCCGCAGTCTGATACCGGATTTGCTATTGCAAGATAAAGGGTCAATGGTGTCATGAACAGCATGAACAGCATTATAAGCCCTGTTGTTATCTTTCTTCTTATTGCGAACAGCAGATTTATTCCTAAAAAGAACTCGAATGATGAAAGGATTACGGCAAATACAATTATGATGTAATTGGGGAATATATTCCATCCGAAAGCTTCAAGATAATCTGAAATCTTGTATACGGAACCTATAGGGTCAACGGCCTTTACAAATCCTGAGAATATAAAAGTCACTGCCAGCAGTAACCTGCAGACATTTACCCATATGTTCAGTATTTTATCTTTCAGACTATTGCTCATATTGCAGTTTGATAAGACCGAATACAGAATAGTTTATCATATCCATATAATTGGCGTCAACACCTTCGGATACGATTGTTTTGCCGTTATTGTCTTCAATCTGTTTGGTTCTGTTTATCTTCATCAGAATCAGATCTGTGTATGAACTTATCCGCATGCTTCTCCATGCTTCACCGTAGTCGTGGTTTTTTGCCAGCATCAGGTCAAGTGTTTTCTGCATGAACTTGTCATAGTCATCAAGTGCAGTCTCGGCATTTATGTCTTCTGTATCTGCATATCCGCGTTCAAGCTGTATCAATCCTATGATGCCGTAGTTTACGATTGCTATGAAACATGATTTTATATCTTCGTCTTCAACAAGTGCAACACCTTTTGTTTCAAGACTTCTTATGCGGTTGGCCTTAATGTAAATCTGATCAGTCAGGGACATCGGACGCATTATTCTCCATGCCGGACCATAGTCTTTCAGCTTTTTCTCAAACAAGCTTCGGCACATTGCGGTCACTTCTCTGAACTGTTTCTCTGTATCAGTCATAATCAAGTTTTTAATTATTCTGCAAAATTAATAAATATGCCACATATTAACTATAAAAAAATGCGAAGAATAGAACTCCTTTGTATAAAAAGCCCTATTTTTCGCATTGTTATGATTTACATTTCTGTTGTTAGAAGCATCTTAAAACCTGCCCCGGTCTGAGTATCGTATTCTTTGTTATGCCGTTGAGCTTGCATATTTTTGAAACGGTTGAACCGGTTTTTGCCGCGATTCTTGAGAGAGAATCTCCCTTCCGTACTCTGTGATATACAATACCGCTACCGCCTGCCGAGCTTTTTGCTTTTTTGAACAGGTAAGAGTCACATACTATATCCTGATTTTCAAAGTCGAACAGATATTTAGGGTTTATTGCTATTCCCAAAAGTCGTGTTTCAAAATGCAAATGTGAACCGGTTGAACGTCCGGTATTTCCGCCAAGTCCGATAGGTTCCCCTGCCTTTACTATGTCACCCGGCTTGACAATCTGCTTTGAAAGGTGCCCGTAAACTGTTTCCAATCCGTTTGGGTGGCGTATTACTACATATTTTCCGTAACCACGTCTTTCGTATTGTACGATTCTGACCTTTCCGTCAAATGCTGAACGGATGGTATCTCCTATGTAGACTTTTACATCAAGTCCTTTATGCATACGACCGCGTCTGTAACCGTAGTTTGATGTAATTTTTCTGCTTTCGGTTGGCATATAGTAGCCGCTAAGGTCTATTCTGAAAGAATCCGGAATGATTGCGTTAGGGTAGTAGTGAACTCTTTCGGTTTCCCATGTAGTGTACAATTGGCTTGCAGGCATATCCAAATCCTCGTATGCAAGGCTTTTCTGAAGTTTTAGAGCTTCAATGCTTTTTAAAGTCTTGTCTGTCGGAGCCTGCATTGCAAGTTTGTCCTGTGCTGTGGCTGATATTGCGGTCACTGCAGCAAGGCCCAATAACAGTTTTTTTATAGTTCTTGTAATCTCCATTGTCTTTACTTAATACTCGTCACAAGCGTACAGATACTGGAATACTGCCAGCTTGTAGTCAAAAATCTCTTCAGGTTTAAAGAAACGTTCCAGTTCGACTTTTGCGCTTTCAAGTGAGTCAGAAGTGTGGACTATATTTTCCTGAAAACTCATTGACAAATCGCCACGTATTGAGCCCGGAACTGCCTTTTGGCCGTTTGTTGCTCCAGTAATGTTTCTGACTGCCTCTACGGCATTAACTCCTTCATAACAACATGCAATAACCGGTGTTACCATCATTGAGTCCTTTACTCGCTGGAAGAACGGTTTGTCCTTTAGGTGAGCATAATGTTCACTTAATATTGCATCGTCAAGCTGCATCATTTTCATGCCTGCAAGTCTCAGCCCCTTTTGTTCAAAACGCTTTGTAACTTCCCCAACAAGGCCGCGCTGTATTGCGGATGGCTTTAATAACACTAAGGTTTTTTCCATGTTTTTCGTTTGTTTTATGATTATAGGATTTTCAAAAATCGGACAAATATAAAAAAAATATCCGACAGACCAAAGAAGTTCTAAATATTTGTCATAGAACTTGTTGTATTTTTAACACAGTTTTCATGTAGTTTAGATTGTTTGCTTTTGGTTTGTGTAATAGACTGATTATTAATGACTGTAGTGGTTTTTATGTAATTGATTGTGTGTTTTTGTGAAAAGGAATGCAGATATTTTATAACCGAAGCCTCCGGTTGTAAAAACAAAACTTGCGATTATAAGAACGAAAGCTTTGGTTACAGTTTCTGTTTTGTAAACAGTCTGTAGCTGTCAGGCATTTTGTATGATAATATTTCAGGGTATATATAAAAAAAAGAATGTGGCAAACAGATAATATTTGACACATCCCGTCAATATGTGATACCGGTTAGAGTCTAAAACGGTACATGCGTGCCACGGCTTTGTCATAGCCGGTTTTCAGCGAATTATAGGTTTCAATTGTCGAGTACAATGAATTTATTTCATTGAAATAGTCAATCATTGAAATCTGTCCTTCTGCAAGGGCTTTGTCAAGCAGAGATATGTTATCATAAACAAGGTTTATGTCGTAATCCTTGAGGGTTTCCCAAAGCTTTTCGGCTTCCTTGTAGTCGGTACGTATTTCCGAACCTTTCTCAGTTGTGACCTTTTCTAGCTGCCACATTGCATACGACTTGTAGGCTTTTGTCTGCTTTACCTTCCTAAGATTGTTCCATAACGGGATTGATACTCCTATTTCAAACCCGTTGCTTGTTTCGGCAGGACGCATTTCCCTTATATAGCTCAGCTCAAGCGACGGGAGCCAACTGTTGCGTGCGACTTTATGTTCGCCTATAGCAACATTGTATGCTTCTTCCGACTGCTTTATGCCGGCATCGGCTTCAATGGCTTCTGCATAGAATTCCTGGAAATCCGGAAGTTCTGTCAATGGGTTTTCAGAACCGGTCAGGTCCTGTATTTCCTGACCTCCGTTAAGAGCTGTAAGCTGGTTTATTATTTTATCCCTTTCATTTATGTTCATGGTGAGGGCAGCATTCTCGCTCATTTCCTGCATCCTTATTTTGTTCAAGTCAAGTGCGTTGGCATCTCCAGCTTTGAATTTCTTGTCGTACAGCTCGGTCATCTTGTGTATGTTAGCAAGACGTTCCTTAATAAGCCCGTGTTGCCTGTTCAGATTTGCAAGGTCAAGATAAAGTTCCTTGGCAGTAAGCAGTACCGAACGTCTTGTCTCTTCGTAGGCATAGCCGTACTGTTTGATTTTCTTTTTGTTCATGTTTCCCCTTACGGCATATATGCTTGGGAATTCAAGTTCCTGAGTTACTGTGATTTTACCTGTTTTTTCCGGCTGTGTAATGGTTCCCAGCATGCCTTCATACGCCACAGATGTATTGCCCAGCATATTCTGTGAGCGTGTTTCCATAATCTGGGCATCAAGCAGTGCCTTTGCCGCCTTTATATCGCTGTTGTTTGATTCAATGTTTTTCAGAACATCATCAATGTTTTGTGCTGCGGCATTTGATACAATTGAAATCAGCAGTATTATATTGAATATTCTTTTCATTTTCCTTGTTCTTTCTTGTTTGTCATTTCATAAACTATTGGAACGATAAATCCGTTGAGGAATGTTGATGTGAACAGTCCGCCAAGGATAACCTTTGCCATAGGACTCTGTATTTCGTTTCCCGGCAGCGAGCCGCCTGCAGCAAGCGGTATAAGCGCGAGGGCAGACGAAAGGGCTGTCATAAGAATTGGGTTAAGACGGTCGACAGAACCGCTTATTATTCTCTGTCTGAGTCCCATACCGTTTGCCCTGAGGTCATTGTAGTGCGAAATCAGAAGCATTCCGTTTCTGGTTGCGATACCGAACAGTGAGATGAAACCGATGATTGCCGGGATACTCATCTCGCCGCTTGTAACGGCAATGGCGAATACACCTCCTATAAGTGCGAGCGGAAGATTGGTCAGTACGATGGCTGCCTGGCGCGCGCTCTTGAAATCATTGTACAAAAGCATGAAGATAACTATTATCGAAATCAGTGATGTCAGGAACAGAATGCGCGATGCTGCCTGTTCGCTCTCAAATTGTCCTCCGTATTCGATATGATATCCTTCGGGAAGACTCAGGTCTTCAAGCCTGTGCTGTATGTCTTCAACGACGCTTCCCACGTCACGTCCTGCTGTATTTGCCGATACTACGATCTTGCGTTTTACGTTTTCACGGTTGATAGTATTCGGTCCCATTGACGATTTAATGTCGGCAACATACGAAAGAGGTATTTTGTTTCCTCCAGCATCAATCATCAGATTTTCAATTCTTTCCATAGAGCTCTTGTCATCGGGTCTGACCTTTACTATAAGGTCAAAAGACTTTCCGTCTCTGTAAACCTGTGAAACTTTTTCACCTGCAAGGGCAACATTCACGAACTCAGAGAATTCGGACATTGTGATACCGAACTTTGCAAGCATGTCGCGGCGTGGTTCAATCTTCAGCTGCGGACGTTCAATCTGCTGCTCTACGTTAAGGTCGGCAATGCCTTCTACATCCATTATTCGGTTTCGTATGTCATTTCCTATTGTAAACATTCTGTTCAGGTCATCCCCGAAAAGCTTTATTGCTATGCTTGCCTTTGTTCCCGAAAGCATTGCGTCAATTCGGTGTGAGATGGGCTGTCCTATCTCTATCAATGCACCGTTTATTGTGGAAAGCTTGTCTCTTACTTCGTGGATAAACTCGTCCTTGCTTCTTCCGTCCAGCTCATAAGGCGCTTCTATTTCAGATGTGTTTACTCCGAGAGCATGTTCGTCCAACTCGGCACGTCCTGTCTTTCTTGCAACAGTCTTTATTTCAGGAATAGTAAGCAGCAACTCTTCCGCACGTCTTCCTATGGCATCAGACTCAGCAAGCGAGATACCCGGCAGACTGCTGACGTTGATAGTCAGTGAACCTTCGTTGAATGACGGAAGGAAACTGCTTCCGAATGAGAATGAAATGGCTACTGCCACAACAAAAAGTGCTACTGTAGTTCCCAAAATGCTCTTTTTGTGTTCAAGTGATTTTTCAAGAAGCTGCGCGTATTTCTTCTTCAGCCAAACTGAAACAGGAGAGTCCTTTTCAGGTTTTCCGTCTTTTCTTTTACCCAAAAGATAGCTACACAGTACGGGAGTCAGCGTCAGTGCCACAACGGTTGAGGCGAACAAAGCCACAATGAATGCTATGCCCAGAGGTACAAGCATTCTTCCTTCCATTCCGCTGAGGAAGAAAAGTGGTACAAAACTTACAACGATGATTAAGGTTGAGTTCAATATAGGCATACGTACTTCGCATGATGCGTCGTGAACAACTTGTATGATTCCTTTTCTTTGGTCGGCAGGCATTAGACTGTTTTCCCTTATTCTCTTGAATACGTTTTCAACATCCACAATGGCATCATCTACAAGTGAGCCTATTGCAATTGCCATACCTCCAAGACTCATCGTATTTATTGTCAGCCCCATAAGGTTAAGCGTTATGATGGAAACGAGCAATGCAAGCGGCAAGGTTATAAGTGAAATGAATGTTGTCCTTACGTTTGCAAGGAATAGGAACAGCACGATTACAACGAAAATGGCTCCTTCGTAAAGTGACTTCTTTACGTTTCCTATAGAGTTTTCAATGAAACGGCTCTGACGGAAGATGTCTGTTGACATTTTTACGTCGGCCGGCATGTTTTTCTGTAGTTCTGCTACAGCGGCATCAAGCTTTTCCGTTAGTTCAAGTGTGTTGGTATTCGGCTGCTTTGTTACGGTTATCAGTACAGCAGGCTTGGTGCGTTCTGATGCTGTTCCGAGTTTCGGTTCGCTTGGGGCAATCTTAACCTCGGCAATGTCGGCAAGAGTGACAGGAGAGTTTCCTATTGTTTTGACAACGGCACGTTCCATCATTTTGACATCTGTGACGGAAAGCACGCCTCTAACAATATATTCATTGCCGTGTTCATAAAGAACTCCGCCGTTTACATTAAGGTTCATTTCTTTTGTAGCCGCCATGACTTCGCCAAGCGTTATACCGTAGAACTTCATCTTTCCAGGGTCAAGCTGAATTTGATACTCCTCAATATCTCCGCCTATTACGGCAACCTGTGCAACGCCACCTGTCGAAAGAAGTCGTGGACGCACGGTCCAGTCGGCAAGTGTACGGAGGTCAAGCATGGATGTGCTGTCGGCTGTCATGCCAATAATCATGAGTTCGCCAAGAATGGATGACTGTGGGCCGAGTGTAGGCTGGCCTACGTTGCCCGGAAGTCTGTCTCCTACTTCTGAAAGTTTCTCCGAAACAATCTGGCGGGCAAGGTATATGTCTGTATCCCATTCAAATTCAACCCATACGATGGAGAATCCGTTTGTTGACGAGGAGCGGACACGGCGCACGTATGTAGCACCGTTCACTGCTGTCTCGATAGGGAATGTTACGAGCTGTTCAACCTCTTCGGCTGCCATACCGTTAGCTTCGGTCATTACGACAACTGTCGGGGCGTTGAGGTCGGGAAATACATCCACTTCTGTATTCACTGATACGAATATTCCTCCAATGAACAGAAGCATTGCTGCAAACAGAATTACCAGTCTGTTGTGCAGTGAATATGAAATTATTCTGTCAAGCATATTCTTACCTCCAGGATTAATGTTCGTGTGAATGTGCAGGTATGCTGCTTACGGCAGATGCAAGTTTGACCTGGTATGCACCTTTAACCACAACCTTTTCGCCGTCTGTTACTCCGCTTAGTATTTCAATGTTTTTGCCGTCGCTTATTCCAAGCTGCACTTCTGCTTTCTTGTAGCATGTAGGGTCAATCTGTTTGTAAACGAAATAAGTGCCCTGTTCTTCGGTAATGGCTGTCAGCGGCAGAACAATCTGTTCCTTGGTTTCATTGGTTTTAAGAAATACCTCAGCATATGAGCCGGAAACTATGTCACCTGAGTTGCTGAATCGGAAAGTGACAGGTATGTAGAACGAATCGTTGCCTGAACTTTTCCCTCTTGATACTATTTCTCCTTTCAAATCCGCAATATCATATATGTTTTCGCTGTATGGCATACGGAAGTTTGCTCCGGTGATTTTATTCAACTGGTTATAGTATTTTCCGGGTATTTCGGCTTTCAAGTACAGATATTTGTCTCTTGCTATGACAAACAATGGCTGTCCTGCCTGGACAAAATCGCCTTCTTTGACCAGACAGCTTTTTACAAATCCGGATGAAGGTGATTCAATCTTCTGCCCTTTTTCAGTGAAATTGTTGCCTATAGCCTCATAGTTTATTCTTGCCTCTTCAAATGTCTGTCTGGCATCATTGTATTCTTTTTCCGTTATCAGCTTGTCATTATACAGATTCTTTATACGGTTGAATTCCTTTTGTGCTATTTCAAAATTTATTTTTGCCTTTTCCGAAATATTTCCGCCCTCCATTTTTGAAGAGTTTATGGTAAGCACCGGATGTCCTTCCCTGAGTTCTGTTCCTTCAAGCAGCGGATTTATGAAACTTACAGTTCCTGATACGTTTGAAACTGCAGTGACTTCATTCTCTCTTGTCGGCAGAATTTCGCCTGTCGTCTTTATTATTCCGCTGAATTGTGACTTGTGTATTTCCATGACAGCAATGCCGGATTCCTCAGCCTTGTGCGTATCAATTACAATTTCATCACTGTGTGAGTGGCCGGAATGTTCGTCGCTGTGTATTTCTTCCTGATGTGTTTCGTGTGCGTGTTCTTCTGTTTTACCTTTACACGCCTGGAATGACAGTACAAGGGCTGCCAATGGTATAAAATAATTGAATTTCATTTCTTTTTAAACTGTTTGTCAGACTTATGTTAATATTGAAATCCATATCAGACATATTTTATGCCCGATATGTTGATATTTGACTTGTCTTTATCGTTTTTAAGACAAGTATCAGCTAAAAAGAAATGCGGGAGGAGATCTTAATCCTTTGGATTCAATGAGATGTCTTGAATGCAGCTTTTCAAGATAAAGGCTGCTGTAAGTGAAGTCATCTGTATGGTTTATAAGAATATTGTTGAAAACAAGTACACATATCATATCCGGAATAATGTCTGCAACGGTAATCTTTGCAGTTTTTTCTGTGTCTTGATTCCTGTATGCGTTTATTGTGTTGTAGCAGCAGGTATTGCAGTTCCCGTTTTTGTGGCTGTTTTCAGCATGATGCCTTTTCATGTGACTGAAGTTCATGCATATTTTTCCATTATGGTGGTGATGCGGCAATTCCGACATACTTCCCATAATGAAGCAAAGCATAATCATTATATATGTAATGAAGAACTTTAGTCTCATTCTGCTGTCATGATTGTGTGCTGCAAAGTTAAGTAAAAAAACAGAATATCCTTATCTTGATAAATCGGTATTTATGACATTTTCCCGTTTAAAGCGCAGTTTGCAAGTGAGTTGCACTTCTTGTCTATGCCTTTTTTAAAATATGTATATCATTTCCGCTCGGAGTCTGGAATACTTTAAGCCCGAATTCCGGTATAACAGAAAATATATGTTCGAAGACTTCTGCCTGTACTTTTTCGTATGGCTTGAAGCTTTTTATTTTTGAGAAGCAGTAAAGTTCAAGCGGCAGACCTTCGGCTGTCGGCTGCATTTGCCTTACCATAACCGTAAGATTGCTGTTTATCTTATCATTATTTGTTAGGTATGTTTCGACATATGACCTGAATGCTGTGAGATTGGATACACGTTCTTCTTTGTCGGTATTCTCAATCCATCCTTTTTCTTTATAATATGCAATTTCCTGTTCGGTGCAGAATCTTATAGTATTCATATCAATAAGGATATGACGCTTTATTCTTCTTCCGCCGCTTTCTTCCATTCCTCTCCAGTTTTGAAAAGAGTCACTTACAAGAACATAAGGGGGGAGTGTCACTATCGTATTATCCCAATTCCTGACCTTTATGGTTGTCAGCGAAATTTCAATGACTACTCCGTCTGCACCATACTTTTTCATTTCAATCCAGTCACCGGGTCTCAGCATGTCATTTACCGAGAGCTGTATACCGGCAACCAATCCTAAAATCGAATCCTTGAAAACCAGCATCACTATTGCCGCTGAGGCTCCCAGTCCTGTCAGCAGTACACTTGGGTTCTTGTCGAAAAGTTCACTTACAATCAGTATGACGGTTATACATAAAACAATTATGTTCAGCATCTGATATACACCCTGCAACGGCTTTTTCCCGAGATTGTCATGCTCTTTTGACATGTGGCTCAATGACGAAATGAACGATGTTATAAGCTTTGCAATCGTTGCTATTATCAGAACTTTTGCAATCCTTATAACAAACGGAAGCAGAATACTGTCATCATTGAACGCAAGTGGAATGAAAATATAGATTGTTGTGAAGAAAATAACCTGGCATGCACTTTTCATCACCTTGCTGCTGAGCAGATAATCATCCCATTTTACAGTTGTTGTGCTTGTTATCTTGTGGACAAGCGGTACTATTATTTTCAGGCAAACAGTGTATACTATGGATGAAAAAATAATTACTCCCAAAGCGATGCCTATTCTTTGCAGCGCGTTCATTTCCAGATCATAGTATCCGACTCTGGTTAAAAAATCATGCATTAGTCCTGTATATTCTGTCATACCTTATCTTTTTTATGTTACAAATATACTTTTAATATAAGAAATCATCAGTATTGCAAGGTGATTATGTTTTAGATTTAATAATAAAAAAACAGCTGCCCGTAAAGGCAGCCATTTCTAAGTTTTTTATTTCATTCTGTTTTCAATGACTTTCCAGTCAATGATTTTCCACAGTCCGTTTATATAGTCTGCGCGTTTGTTCCTGTAGTCAATGTAATAAGCGTGCTCCCAAACGTCAAAACAAAGCAACGGTTTTCTTCCTTCCCGCAGAGGAATTGAGGCATTTGCTTCTTTTGTTATATAAAGTTTGCCTTCATTGTCTTCCGAAAGCCATGCCCATCCCGAACCGAATAGTCCTAAAGCAGTTGCCGAAAATTCCTTTTTGAAGTCTTCAAAGCTTCCGAAAGTTTTTTCAATAGCCTCTTTCAGTTTCCCTGAAGGTTCAGTTTGTTTTTGTTCCGGAGTGAATTGAAGAAAATATAACGTATGGTTCAGAACCTGTCCGGCATTGTTGAATATTCCACCTTCCGGCGCGGTTTTTATGATTTCTTCCAGATTCTTGTCTTCAAATTCGGTACCTGCAATAAGTGTATTAATATTGTTTACATATGCTTGCAGATGTTTGCCGTAATGGTATTCAATTGTTTCTTTACTGATTACCGGTTGTAAAGAATCTTCCTGATAAGGAAGTTTAGGCATTTCATGTTTCATAATATTCTTTTTAAAGTTTAACTTCTGAATACAATTGTATTAATTCTTTTCTATATAAACAAGTTAAAATATGATTTTGTTCATATATTTTGTCTGAGTCTTGAAAGAAGATTGTTGAGTCTGTTGTTTGACTGAAATAAAATGTTTTTACGTCTTGCAGTTGTCCCCGGTATATGTTGACTATCTGATATTTATGTTAATTTAAGATATTAATAAAATTTATTAGTAACTATGATTGCCGTATGAGTGATTATTCCTAATTTTGCAGCCGAAATTTTTTTATTGTATAAAAACTCCCAAAGAAACATGACAGAAAAGATTGTAGATCAGGATGTATTGCTTCTTCGCCGTAAGTTGGACCTTCTGCTGAGAACCGGTAAAATGCTTGTTGAAAGTTCCGCGGATACAAACCGCATAGTAAGAAACATGAAACGTGTGGCAGCGTATCTTGGTATTCCGGATGACAAATTGCATATTGAGGTCAGTTATACAATGCTTATGGTTAACGTGAGTGACGAATCTCACTCTTTTTCAAAATTCCAGAAATGCGAGAAACATGGTATTAACATGACTGCCATAAGCGAAATAAGCAAGCTTTCATGGAGGGCTATTGAAGAGGACTATTCTCTTGACAAGTACGAAGAAGAACTTGAACGCATATCAAGCAAGCCGAGAAATTATCATCCTTATGTAGTTGCAATGGGAGCTGCATTTGCCTGCGGCGGTTTCTGTAAATTGTTTGGAGGAGACTGGATTGCGTTCCTTTTGGCTTCAATCTGTGCCTTTGTCGGATTCCGTACAAGATTGAGATGTATAGAGTTTGGTATAAATGTATATATGAGTATTGCGATTGCAGCATTTATTTCAACATGCCTTGCTTTTGCATCAACATTTTTAGGATTGTCCTCAACACCTTATCATCCGTTGCTTGCCTGTGCATTGTTCATTGTTCCGGGAGTTCCTTTGATAAACTTTGTGGATGATATGGTTGACAATTATCTTCAGGTGGGTATGGTCCGTGCAGCAAATACTTTGATGATGGTAGGTGCGATGGCATTCGGTATAGTATCTGCAATACGTATCCTTGCCATACAGGATGTGAACATATCAAACAAATTCTCAGAGTTGAGCATGGTTCCGCACGATTCATATATCGTTTATGCAATAGCAGCAGCTATAGCGGCTATGGGATTCTCTATGATATTCAATATCCAGAGACGTTTGTTGTGGGTTGTTGCAGTAGGCGGTATAATAGCAGTGTGTACCCGTAATTTCGTAAACTTCGAATTGGGTTACGGTCCGGTTATCGGTTCCTTTATGGGGGCTCTTGTTGTCAGTGTAATTGCGGTTAAAGCTGTTCACTGGTTTCATGTTCCTAATCACGTGCTTACAATACCTTCTGTAATTCCTATGATTCCCGGAGTCCTTATGTACCGTTCGCTTTTTGCTCTTATTAATATGACCGGTGTAGTGGGCGAGGTGACAAATGCAGTATATAACGGTATAAATTCAATATTAATAATATTGTTTATAGCACTTGGGGTAGCTTTTCCTAATATCATTGCCCGAAGATATATAGCAAAGGACAGGCAGAAATTCCTGGAGAACGAACTTCGTTTGCGCCGTGAAAGAGGAAAGTTCATTGAGTGGTAAAACTATTGATTAGAAGACAGATAAAATAAATTGTATCCTATAAGACATTTTTCTTAAAAGATACAATTTATTTTTTTTAAAAGTGTTATTTTTGTTTGAAATATGAGTATTGGGAATTAGACTCATATAAAAGGGGATTAGAACAGTATAAAAATAATTATTATGTTAACTCAAATCGTTAATGCACGAATACTTACCCCACAAGGGTGGCTAAAGGGAGGTTCGGTGCTAATTCGTGATAACAAGATTCTTGAAGTTTCAAACTGTGACCTTGCAGTTGTCGGAGCTGAGCTTATTGACGCAAAGGGAATGTATATTGTTCCCGGTGGTGTAGAAATCCATGTACATGGTGGTGGAGGCCGTGACTTTATGGAGGGTTCTGAAGAAGCGTTCAGGGTTGCCGTTGCTGCTCATATGCAACATGGTACAACAAGTATTTTCCCAACGTTGTCTTCTTCAACTATTCCGATGATACGTGATGCTGCCGCAACTACAGAGAAACTAATGGCTGAACCGGATTCTCCGGTATTGGGATTGCATCTTGAAGGACATTATTTCAATATGAAGATGGCCGGAGGGCAGATGCCTGAAAACATAAAGAATCCTGACCCGGAAGAATACATTCCTTTGCTTGAAGAAACAAACTGCATCAAGCGTTGGGATGCGGCTCCGGAATTGCCTGGTGCAATGCAGTTCGGTAAATATATAACATCAAAAGGTGTACTTGCTGCCGTAGGACATACGCAGGCCGAGTATGAAGATATTGTTACTGCCTACGAAGCCGGTTACAGACATGCAACACATTTCTATAATGCAATGCCTGGATTCCACAAACGTCGTGAATACAAATACGAAGGAACTGTCGAAAGCATTTATCTGATGGACGATATGACCGTTGAGGTCGTTGCCGACGGTATACATGTTCCTCCTACAATCCTGCGCCTTGTCTACAGCATAAAGGGTGTTGAAAAGACAGCCCTTATAACTGATGCCCTTGCATGTGCTGCCAGTGACAGTCAGGTTGCATTCGACCCTCGTGTAATAATTGAAGACGGTGTATGCAAGCTGGCAGACAGATCAGCCCTTGCCGGAAGTATTGCAACAATGGACCGTCTTATCCGTACAATGGTTCAGAAGGCAGAAATTCCTTTGGCAGATGCAATCCGCATGGCTTCCGAAACTCCTGCGCGCATAATGGGCGTGCTTGACCGTAAGGGAACGCTTGAAAAAGGCAAGGATGCCGATATTATTGCTCTTGACGATGATTTGAACGTTCGTGCCGTATGGGCAATGGGTAAGATTGTTGAGGGTACAAACACTTTATTTTAATATCTATTTAAAACGGAATGAATATGTTGACTCAGATAATAAATGGCCGTATATTGACACCAAACGGCTGGCTGTCCGACGGATCTGTCCTGATTAGTGACGGCAAGATTCTTGAAGTTACCAACAGTGACCTGGCTGTTATCGGTGCAAAGATAATTGATGCAAAGGGAATGAACATTGTTCCAGGCTTTGTGAGCATGCACGAACACGGTGCTGCAGGACATGATTTCACTGAAGCTACTGCCGAAGCTTTTGAAACAATACTTGAAGCCCATGCACTTCACGGTGCAACAACACAGCTTGCCACTCTTTCATCATCATCATTTGAAACCATAAAGTCTGCTGTAAGCGTATGTGAAGAGCTGATGGCGGCAGGTAACAGATTCCTTCAGGGAATGCATATCGAAGGTCCATACCTGAATCCTAATATGGCAGGAAAACAGTGGGGCGATTTGCTTAAGAATCCTGACAGGGAAGAATATGCTCCGCTTATTGAAGGAACAAAATGTATCCGCCGTTGGGATATAAGTCCTGAACTTCCTGGAGCACATGATTTTGCAAAATATGCTACAGAACACGGAATATTTACTGCAGTAACACACACAGAAGCTGAGTATGAAGAAATAAAGTCTGCTTTTGCCGACGGATTCAAGCATGCCGCACATTTCTACAACGCAATGCCAGGCTTCCACAAACGCCGTGAATACAAGTACGAAGGTACTGTAGAAAGTGTTTATCTTACAAAGGGAATGAGTGTTGAGGTGATTGCCGACGTAAGACATCTTCCTGCAACAATCCTTAAACTTGTATATAAACTGAAAGGTGTTGAGAACACTTGCCTTGTTACTGACTCAATGAAATATGCAGCCAATGAAGGAAAACCGGTTGACGACCCTCGTTATGTGGTTGAAGACGGTGTATGCAAACTGGCAGACCACTCATCACTTGCGGGAAGTATAGCTACAATGGATGTACTTGTACGCAATATGGTTCAGCTTGCGGGAGTTCCTCTGGAAGATGCGGTTAGAATGGCTTCTGAAACACCGGCACGTCTTATCGGACTTGCGGACAGAAAGGGAAGACTGCAGAAGGGACAGGATGCTGACATTGTTATCCTTGACAAGAATATCAATGTGCGTTGCGTATTCTCAATGGGCGAGATTGTTGAAGGTACAAATACAATGATTCATTGATACAGTGCAACATAGTACCATATTTATATAATATATTAAAATGCCTGCATATCAGTGTGCGGGCATTTTTTGTATCAAAATGTATGAATTTGACTTTGAATGTAATCAAATATTACTTTTGTTTTATGGCTTAATTTTGTCCTTGTACTTGAAAAACATTGTTCACTTATAAGAATGTCAGTATGTTTTCGGCAGAAAACATACAATGTTTATACATAAAACTTACTGCCTTTTTTACCAAAACATTTAAGGTTTCTGGTAAAAAGGCAGTAAGTTTTTTCATATCACATTGTATGCTTCAGAATGCAAATTAATTATTGTAAGTAATTGTTACTTGTCTTACCGTTTTTTCAAG
This sequence comes from uncultured Bacteroidaceae bacterium, assembly GCA_944320965.1. Lineage (GTDB taxonomy): Bacteria > Bacteroidota > Bacteroidia > Bacteroidales > Bacteroidaceae > Avibacteroides. Next base: position 37,760 of record CALUJO010000003.1, read on the forward strand.
CGGGCAGGGGAGTAACAATACATATGCATCCTTGCTGTTTGCAATGTGTTTTTTATTGTCAGATACGTTCAAGCTGTACGGTGAAGTGTCTCATCAGCGGAGCTTCCCACTTGATTCTTACTCCGTGGTTTATTTCGTTTCTTCTGTCATATACATTCTTCAGGGCAACAGCAATAACGTCCATGTGATTGTTTGTATAGACACGGCGCGGAATTGCAAGACGCAACAGGTCAAGTCCGTTGAAACGGTTTTCTCTTGTAACAGGGTCACGGTCGGCAAGGATATATCCTATTTCGCATCCGCGTATGCCGGCTTCAAGATAAAGCTCTATTGTAAGAGTCTGTGCCGGGAATTCTTCTTTAGGAACATTTGTAAGCACTTTGTCGGCATCAACAAATATTGCGTGTCCGCCTGCAGGTCTCTGGTAAGGAATACCGAATTCATCAAGACGTTTTGCAAGGTATTCAACTTGTTTGATTCTTGTTTCAAGATTGTCGAATTCAGTATTTTCGTCAAGACCGGTTGCAAGTGCTTCCATGTCTCGTCCGTTCATACCGCCGTAAGTAAGGTAGCCTTCAAACTGTACGCAGTAGCCTTTTGCTCCGTCATACCAGTCCTGGCGTCTTGTTGCGATGAATCCTCCCATGTTTACAACCGCATCCTTCTTGGCACTCATTGTCATTCCGTCGGCAAGTGAGAACATTTCCTTAACGATTTCCTTTATTGTCTTGTCCTTGTATCCTTCTTCGCGTGTCTTGATGAAGTAGGCATTTTCGGCAAATCGTGCAGAGTCAAATACTACCGGCTTATTGTATTTGTCGGCAATAGCCCTTACTTCTCTCAGGTTCTGCATTGAAACAGGCTGTCCTCCTGCAGTGTTGTTTGTTATTGTAACTATGATAAAAGGTATTTTGTTGGCATGTTCTGCAAGAGCCTTTTCAAGTTTTGCAGGGTCAACGTTGCCTTTGAACGGAACTTCAAGCTGTGTATCCTTTGCTTCGTCAACAGTACAGTCAAGGGCAGTTGCCTTTCTTCCTTCAATATGTCCTTTTGTTGTATCGAAATGTGAGTTTCCCGGTACGATGTCTCCTTCCTTTACAAGATATGAGAACAGCACGTTTTCGGCTGCACGTCCCTGGTGAGTAGGGATTACATAGTCAAAGCCTGTAAGTTGCTTGATAGTATCCTTCAGGCGGAAGAATGAGCGTGCTCCGGCATAGCTTTCATCGCCCATCATCATTGCTGCCCACTGGCGGTCGCTCATGGCATTTGTTCCGGAATCGGTAATAAGGTCAATGTAGACCTGTTCGGATTTCAGCTGGAATACATTGTAATGAGCTTCCTTAATCCACTGTTCACGTTCTTCTCTTGTGCTTTTTCTGATAGGTTCAACCATCTTGATTTTCCAAGATTCTGCAAAAGGTATTTCCATAATAATTAAATTTGAGTTTAAAAAAGTTACTCTGCAATTTACGAATATATCTTTTTCCAGAAAACAAAAAAGGCAGATTTTTTGATGTTATCTCAAATCTGCCTTTAAATTTAGTGGTTATTTGTTCTCTGTCAGTTCCTGAAAATCAAATTGTCGTTGGCATAGTCTATGATTATAGGTTTCTGCCTGTCAACTTCCTGAGCCAAGATTTTCTTTGACAAATCATTCAGGATATAGTTCTGGATAGCACGCTTGATAGGTCTTGCACCAAATTCAGGTTCGTATCCTACTCTTGCTATGAAATCCTTGGCACTGTCTGTAACTTCCAGTTCAATACCGTTTTCAAGAAGCATCTTCCTGATATTGTTTATCTGCAAAGTAACAATGTTCTTTATTTCTTTCTTGTCAAGAGGCAAGAACATTATTATATCGTCGATACGGTTCAGGAATTCAGGTCTGATGGTCTTCTTAAGCATACCGATTACTTCGTTCTTGGTCTGCTCGATAACCTTCTCCCTGTTGCTGTCCGTCAGTGCTTCAAGCTGTGCCTGTATATACTGGCTTCCCATATTGGAGGTCATTATAATAATGGTATTCTTGAAGTTTACTGTTCTTCCCTTGTTGTCGGTCAGACGACCGTCGTCAAGAACCTGAAGCAGTATGTTGAACACATCAGGATGAGCCTTTTCAATTTCATCGAACAATACTACAGAATATGGTTTCCTCCTTATGGCTTCTGTAAGCTGTCCGCCTTCATCATATCCTACGTATCCCGGAGGCGCTCCGACAAGTCTTGATACTGAGTGTTTCTCCTGGTATTCACTCATATCGATACGCGTAATCATTGATTCGTCATCGAACAGGAACTCGGCAAGGGCTTTCGCCAATTCGGTTTTACCTACACCTGTTGTTCCAAGGAATATGAATGAACCTATAGGTCTCTTAGGGTCCTGCAGTCCGACACGGCTACGTCTTATGGCATTTGATATTGCGGAAATAGCTTCGTCCTGTCCGATTACACGTTTGTGCAGTTCGTCTTCAAGGTGCAGAAGTTTTTCCTTTTCGCTTTGCATCATCTTTGTTACCGGTATTCCGGTCCATTTTGATACAACTGCTGCAATATCTTCCGAGTCAACCTCTTCCTTAATCATCGCGTTGTCGCCCTGTGCAGCCTGCAACTGTTTCTGTATTTCGGCAATTTCATTCTGTAACTGCTGTATCTTTCCGTAACGGATTTCAGCAACCAGTCCCAAATCACCTTCACGTTCAGCCTTGTCTGCTCTGAATTTGAGTTCCTCTATTTCTGCCTTGTTCTTCTGAATCTTTTCGACAAGATCCTTTTCGCTTTTCCATTTTGCCTTGAGGTTCTTTTCGGATTCTTTCAACTCTTCTATTTCTTTGTTAAGAACAGAAAGCTTTGCTTCATCCTTTTCACGTTTGATAGCCTCACGTTCAATTTCAAGCTGTTTGATTTTTCTTGAAATCTCGTCTATTTCTTCAGGAGTAGAGTCAACTTCCATACGCAATTTTGCAGCTGCTTCATCCATAAGGTCAATGGCCTTATCAGGAAGGAAACGGTTGGTAATGTACCTGTTGCTCAGTTCTACTGCCGCAATGATTGCGTTATCCTTGATTCTGACATGATGATGAGTTTCATATTTCTCCTTCAAACCACGCAGAATGGATATTGTACTCTGGATATCAGGTTCGTTGACAGTAACAATCTGGAAACGTCTTTCAAGTGCCTTATCCTTTTCAAAATACTTCTGGTATTCGTCAAGAGTTGTAGCACCTATGGCCCTGAGTTCACCTCTTGCCAATGCCGGTTTAAGGATATTGGCAGCGTCCATTGCGCCTTCTCCCTTACCTGCGCCAACAAGGGTATGGATTTCATCAATGAAGAGGATAATCTCTCCGTTTGATTTGGTCACTTCGTTTACAACAGATTTCAATCTTTCCTCAAATTCTCCCTTATATTTGGCTCCTGCAACAAGGGCACCCATATCAAGTGAGTAGATTTGTTTCTGTTTAAGGTTCTCAGGAACATCGCCTCTGATTATACGGTGTGCAAGTCCTTCGACAATGGCTGTCTTACCGGTACCCGGTTCACCTATAAGGATAGGGTTGTTCTTTGTCCTTCGGCTCAGAATCTGAAGTACACGTCTTATCTCATCGTCACGACCGATTACTGGGTCAAGTTTGCCGTTTCGTGCTGCCTCGTTAAGGTTAATGGCATATTTGCTCAAAGACTGGTAGGTCTCTTCGGATGACTGTGAGTCGACTTTTCTTCCGCCTCTCAGTTCGTTGATGGCCATCTTCAGTTCCTTTTCGTTCATGCCGGCATCCTTGAGGATACGGGAAACGTTGCTGTTTACTGTAAACAGTGCAAGCAATATGTGTTCAAGTGAAACATACTGGTCGCCCATCTTGCCCGAAATGTTTTCGGCTTCCTGCATGACATTGTTGGCCTCTCTGCTCAAGTAAGGTTCAGCACCTGATACTTTAGGCATTGATTCAATGTCCTTGCTGATAGTGTTGTTAACCAGATTTTCGTTTATATTGAGTTTCTGGAAAATATATTTTATGATATTTTCTCCAACATCAACCAATCCCATGTAGATGTGCTGTGGTTCAATTTGTTGTTGGCCTTTACGTTGAACCAGACTCAAAGCACTTTGGATTGCTTCTTGCGATTTAATTGTAAAGTTATTAAAGTTCATAAATTATCTCCTTTCCTATTGTTTCTGTATTCGATTTACATCAATATATTTTCAAAAGATGTACCAAACAGAAACCTGGGCATGGAAAAGGAAATATTTGCAGAATAATGTCTGATTTACATGTCAATATTTCCGAATTCAACCGTTAATATTGTGAAAATCAGGACATTTTGGCATTTAAAGACCTTAAAAACTCTTTTTGTAGGAAGTTGGTTGTTGTAGTGGAGCTTACAGCCATTTGTTTGCCTTATACCAGGCTATGGTTTCTTTTACCCCTTTATCGAGCAGGTATTCAGGTTCGTATCCAAGGTCTTCTCTCAGATGTGATATGTCGCATCTCCAGTTACGCTGTTTCATGATCTTGTATTTGTCCGGATTCAGTGTGCTTGTCTTTCCGAAAAGTCTTGCCGTGTATCCGGCTACATATGAAATTGCTTTCAGAATTGGCAGTGGACATGCAAATCTCAGTACAAACGGATTGCCCAGCTCTTTCTGTATAAGAACGGAAAAGGCGGTTGAATTATAGACTTCACCGTCTGATACGCAGTAGGCTTTACGCTTTACGTTTTTCTCAATGGCAAGGAATATTACTCTGACCAGGTCTTTTACATATATAAATGTAATGAACTGTTCGGAACAGCCGGCTCTGAAGTCTATGTGTTTGCTCACGGATTTAGCCATGAGGTAATAGTCTTTTTCGCGCGGTCCATATACGCCTGTTGGGCGAATAAAGACATATGGGAAATCCTTCAGGGATGAAATATACTGTTCGGATTTGTATTTGCTGATACCGTATAGGGTGTTCGGGCGTTTTATGTCGCTTTCCTTTATGGGAAGTCCGTCTTTTTCGTGTATAGACCCGAATACTCCGAGCGTACTCATATAAAAGAACTGCTCAGGTATCAGGTCCAGTTTTATCAAAGTATCTATGAATGTTTTTGTACCGATATAGTTTATACGGTCGAAATCTTCAGCATGGCGGCATTTTGTCACTCCGGCATTGTGGATAATGTAATCCCATTTCCCGAATTTGTCCTTATGTTCTTTAAGCTGGCGTTCAATCAGTACGCTGTCTGACATGTCTATTTGGATGAAACGTATTCTGCTGTCTTTAAGATATTCAAGATTACTTGTCTTTCTGACAGCAGCCCATACCTCAAAACCTCTGTTTAGAGCTTCTTCAACAATGAAACTTCCTATGAAACCGTTTGCTCCTGTAATAAGGATTGATCTTTTATTTTCCATTGTCATTCTATAGGTTCCGGGTGAATAATGATATGTGTTTCAGGTCCGAATTTTTCTATAACTCTGTCTTCGGCGGTGCTGGCTATGTCATGTGCCTCTTTTAATGTGATGTTTCCGTCAACAAAGATATGCAGTTCAATGGCATATGCGTTGCCTATTCTTCTTGTATGAAGGTCATGAGGCTCAAGTACACCGTCTACAGATTTTACTATGTTGATGATTTCCTCTTCGATACTTTTGGGAAGTGATTTTTCTACAAGGTCGTTAATACTTGGTATTATTAGGCTGAATGCAGCCTTGATAATGAATATACTTACTATGATTGCAGCCAGCGGGTCAAGTATAATCCATTTGTCTCCAAGGAAAAATGCTCCGCCTATACCAATTCCGGTTCCTATAGATGAGAGTGCGTCGCTTCTGTGATGCCATGCGTTGGCAATTACAACCTGAGAATTCAGTCTCTTGCCGTATGCAATAGTATATCTGTAAAGCCATTCCTTTAGGATTATTGAGGCCAATGCCGCTATTAGTGCGATTAGGTCCGGTGATTTTGTAATATTGCCTTTTATGATGCTTATGGTCTCCATAACACCGTTATAGGTGATTCCAAGGCCGACAATCATTAAAACAATACCAATTACAAGTGTTGCCAGTGTTTCATATTTGCCATGTCCGTATTCATGCTTCTCGTCTTTAGGCTTGGATGAAACTTTTACAAACAGAAGTACGATAATGTCTGTTACAAAATCAGAAAACGAATGCACGGCATCTGCAATCATTGCGGCACTGTTCCCAAGGAAGCCTGCAATGAATTTGAATATAAGCAGTAATGTATTTACAATGGAACCTATAATAGTTACTTTGTAAATATCCTTTTCTCTTTTACGCATAGTTTTGATTATTATAAATTGGATGCAAAAAAAATAAATTAATCAAATTGAATTTTAAGTTTAATATAGATTAACATGCGTATGGGCTATTTTTCATAATAGTATATATGGTGAATTTTTATAAAACAAATGTTGCAAAATGAATAAAATATACACGTAAATTGAAATATATATGTATAAAAATGCTTATTTGACTAGGCTTCAAGAAAAACATATATCTGTAATTTGCTTTATTAATGGTTTTAATTAATCTTTGTCTGTAAGTGTTGTCTATTAGTAATTAATATTAAACTAGTCTTTTATGAGAAAAATAAGCATTACTATTTTTTCGCTATTCTGTGCTGTGTCTTTAAATATTGCCGCACAGTCGGAAGTTGTTCTAAAATCAGTCTTGTTTCCAAAATCTGCCGACTTTTCTTCTTTATCAGACAATGGAAAGTGGGCTACAGCCAAAGGTGTTGGCGAGGAAGATGCAAGTAAGGATGCGTTCCCTTTCCTTATTAATATTGAAACAGGCGCATTTAATTCATTGTGGGAACAGGAAAGTGATTATCTTGGAGCATATGATGTAACGAATGACGGTAAGATTGTTGTTGGTAATAAGGAAAATCTTCCTGCTTATTGTAATACAGATACAAAAGTTTGGACGAGCCTTGAAATTGCCGAAAGCTATAATTCAGGCGTAGCAGACGTAGTTACTCCTGACGGAAGCTTTATCTCCGGTTATGGAAGTGCCGGTGATTTTGGAGGAGATAATTATAAGGAATCACCTTTGCTGTGGGAAAAGCAGGGTAATGATTCTTACAAACTAATAGACGTACTTGGTCTTGAAGGATTTCCGACAGTTGACAAATCAGGAAAGAAGAGCAATATCATCAGATTGACAATGATGTCTCCTGACGGAAATATTATTGGTGGTGTTATGAACTTTATACTTCCTATTGAGCAGACTACATTTATCTACAACAGAACTACAAAGGAGTATAAACTGATTGACAAGCTGTTGCCTACAAGTGAATCTTTTGTTGATTTTGCAACAATGAGTAACAACGGTAAATATATTACAGGTGTTGCTTATGTCATTGACGGTGATACAGAATACAGCTCAAGTTTCCTTTATGATGTAGAAAAGGATAACATGACAATATATAATGAAACTTCTGAAGAGAAGGACCGCAGCGGTAACTTTGTAAGTAACAGTGGTATCGTGTATGCAGCATCACCGGCAGTCAGCCCTGTAAGAACATTGTATTACCGTGTCGGAAACTTCTGGTATGGTATAGATGAAGTTCTTGCTTATAAGTATAATATCAATTTTTATGACCGTCTTGATTATCTGTACACTGGTTATACTGTCGGAGTATCTGATGATGAAAAGACAATGATTGCAATGTCTGGTTCAAAAACAAGCGGTTATATCCTGACTTTGCCTGAAACTTTCCAGGATGCAGCCAAAGGTATTAATCTGTTGAAGACATATGTTGTTTCACCAGAGTCTGGTTCTGTTTTCTCAAAGTTCAAACAGGCTGACATTACATTTGCTAAGGAAACAGTATTGAAAAGCGGAGCTAAGGCTGAATTGCTGGATAACAGCGGTAAAGTTGTTAAATCATATACAATAGAGTCAAGCAGTTCTACAAAATACCTGGTTGGCGGTCTTCCTTATACTTTGAAAGACGGTGAAAAATATACATTAAAGTTCCCTGCAGGAATATTCTCTCTAAAGGGAGATGAAAGTACAACTAATGAGGAAATTACGGTTAATTATGTTGGACGTGCAGATACACCTGTTACTGTAAAGCAGATTTCTCCTGTAAACAATACAAATGTCTCAGAAATAAGCAGCGACAGTCCGGTGACAATAAACTTTGATATCAAGGTAATCGTGAAAGAGAATGCTCAGGCTTATCTTTATCAGGAAGGATCTGAAACTCCTATTACCAACCTTGCTATAGCAGCAAACGGCTCTTCTGTTGCATTCTATCCTCCTTTGAAAAGATATCTTACAAAGGATGTAAAATATAGAGTAGAGATTCCGGCTGATATAATTACCGATATTATGGGAGGATGCGGAAATGACGAGATTGTTATAAACTATACAGGTGCTTATGAACAGCAGATAGATGTTACTGAAGGTACAATTTTCAGTGATGATTTCAATGATGTAAGTAATTCTATGGTTCGTTATCTTCTTTATGAAGGAGACCACAGAACTCCTACAACTGAAATGCAGCAGCTTTCTTTTGACAAGGACAATACGCCATGGAATTTCTCTATCAGGGAAACAGAAGAATCTGCAGACTATTGTACCGCATCAATGTCTTGTTATAATCCTGCAGGACAGTCTGATGACTGGATGTCTATACCTCAGCTGTATATAGAGAATGCTGATTATTATCTTGAATTTGACGCACAGTCATATAAAAAGTCAAAGACTGATGTGTTGAAAGTGTATGCTCTGGTTGAAGACAATACTTATGATGTGTTTACTACAGAATTGTACAATAAGTTCAAATCTGAAGGTAAAGTAATATTTGATGAAACACTTACTCCTGGAGAATCTGAAGAAGGTCTTGCTGGAGATTGGAAAAGTTATTCTGTACATTTGGATGAATTTGCCGGAAAGAATGTATATCTTGCCTTTGTAAATGAAAACAATAATCAGAGTATGATATTTGTAGATAATCTAAAGGTTATCTATAAGGGAGATTTTCTTATTGGCATAACATCCCCTTCAATGGTTGTTGACAAGGAAAGTCAGAAGATTGAAGTTTTTGTGAAGGTTACAGGTGACAAGACATACAAATCATTAAAGGCTACATGTACAAGCCTTGACGGAAGTTTCTCTGATACATTTGAGGCAAATAATCTTTCTCTTGATAAGAACAGTGAGAACTATGTATTCTCATTTAAGAAAGAATTGCCGGTTGAAATTGGAAAAGAAAATTTCTACAAGATTACTGTAGCACTTGACGGAACCGAGTATTCTGTTCAGTCAAGTATAAAGAATCTTGCTTTTGAGCCGGTAAAACGAGTTATTATAGAAGAAGGTACAGGCGCATGGTGCGGTAACTGTCCTCTTGGAATACTTGCTTTTGAAAACTTGCACAAGATATATGGTGATTTGGTTATCCCTGTTGCTATACATAATGGTGATGTTTATGCATATGATGATTACTTGCAGTATTTGGGAATGTCTGCATTCCCAAGTGGAGTTGTCAACAGAATAGATACTATTTATTCTCCTGCAATATCTGAATCTGGTGTTTATTCATTTGTTTCTGCAGAAGGAAACAAGACTTTTGAGGATGTTGTAAGAAGGGAGCTGGCTGAATCGGCTTTGTCTGATTTGAATATTGCTCATGCGATATATGATAAATCAAGGAATCTTGTTGAAATAGAAGCAACTTTGAAGTATGCAATGGATATGCCTTCAATAAATCAGAATCTGTTATTTATTGTAACTGAGAACGGACTTCCTGGTGCCCAGAGAAATTATCTGTACGGTAATGAAGACCCATTGTTCGGAGAATGGGGCAAAGGCGGTAAATATGGAGTGTCTGTTGTTGAAATAAATTATAATGAAGTTGCCCGCAAGGTTCTTGGTTCTTACTCCGGAATACCGGGTTCTGTACCTGGTACGGCTACGGCAAATCAGGAAATCAATTATTTGTACCAGTATCAGTTGCCTGCCAACGTGACAGACTGGAATAATGCGGAAGTTGTTTGTGTTCTTCTTGACGGAAACACAAAGAGAGTTCTTAATGCAGCCAAGCTTGAATTCTCTGAAGGTGTAGCTGGAATAGATGAAGCTTCTGTATCAGAAAATGCTGTAAGTATATATGGTGGCGATGCTTCTTTGAATCTTGTATTCGCTGAAGATACAAAAGCTGCAGTTGCAATTTATGATATGAACGGTACATTGGTCGGAATGCATAATATTGTTGCTGCTTCAGGCGAAGTGTTGAGATTGGAAACCGGTAATCTGAACGGACTTTATATTGTAAATGTTGTGACTCCTGGCAGTTCTTCTGTACAGAAAGTGATAATAAGATAAAAACAGTTTGACAGGAGGGATGCCCCTCCTGTTTTTATATTAACCCAATATTTTTAAAATATGAAAAAAACATTTATACTTTTGGCTATGCTCTTTGTTGTCTGCATTTCTTATGCGGCAGAGAAAACATTGGGCAATAATAATATTTGTGATACGGAAAGCATATCAGTTAATGCAACTGATGAAGATATAACATTTACCGATATTGTTATAGACTCTGAAAAAGCAGAGATTTCATGTGGTTTTGGCGTAAGTTATTTTAAGCATACAGCAACCAAGGACGGTGTTCTTGTATTTCATCCATTGAATTATGTTAATGTTATATTTTATGGGACAGACCAGACTGGAACAGAGGAGACAAGTCTTACTTTAAAACAGGATGCGTCATACCAGAAATATTATCAGGCAGATGTAAAGAGCGGAGAGACATATTATTTTAAAACAGGAATAGTATTGGATGCAGCTACGGTTGAAGTTTATTATGATGACGGTACTTCTGTTTCTGATATAACAATCAAGTCTTCATATAAAGACGGAGATACTTTCTTTTTGAATGGTGATAATCTGGAACTGACTATTGACCGTGAAGTTAATGTTTCATCATATAAAGTTCTTTATGGTAATGGTGAAAGTGTAGAAATACCTTCTGAGAATGTGAGAACAAGCTATTACAACAGTTTTTACTGTGTTCTGGAATTGACCCCGGTTATAGAATCGCTTATAGATAAGGATAAGCTTTCTATGGATGATACTTTCACTGTACGTCTTGAAGGAATCACTGATAAGAATAATCCTGATGTTATATATGGTGAGGACGGTGTATTTGAAGTATCCCTCGTCCTTGGTAAAATTCCTGCGTCCTTGACAGATATATCACCTGCATCAGGTACAAATATATATACTTACTATGTAGAGGGTGGCGATGACGGATATATTGTCTTTACATTCTCTGAAGATATACAGGAAACATTGGACGTTTCCTATTCATATGGAGATGTTGAGGCCGGTTCATATGTTAAGGATGAACTTCCTTACGAGGTTGAAGGAAATAAAATTACTGTAAATATTCAGGGAGTTACTTTCCCGGAGAAAGTACTTACCATGACATCCGGAGAAGTACAGACAGTTGTAACCATATCATTGACCGGTGTTCAAACTGTTGATGGCGGTCAAGTTTCTCCAAATATCGGAAATCTGCTTGGAGCTATATATAAAGTAGTAAAGCAGGAAATTGATTATGTTTGCGACTTTATTCCTGGTAATGGCGAATCAATTGACGGCTTTTCTGAGATTATAGTATGGACAACTGCAAAAATCTTTTTCGATGGTGTAGAACTTGCTTACAAAGATAAGGAAGATGCTGATAAGGTTGCAGAATTCACATCAGAGGAATGTCCTTCAGTTTACAGCGAAGATTATGCAGGTTATATAATAACTGTGCCGCTTTCCGGAATAGAGTTCGGTGCCGGAGATGTAAATCTTACAGTGCTTAACGTAAGACTTGCTAACGGTGACGAAAAGGAAATTAATGCAACATTTACTACTACAGGTTCAGGCTCCGGTATAGCTGAGGCTTTAGCTGCAGACAGTGTCGTTAAGGTGTACGACGTTAACGGAGTTTTTGTTGCCGAAGGTCTTGTTAAAGATGTGACAAGAAATCTTGAAAAAGGAAAAGTATATGTAGTAAACGGACAAAAGCTTATTGTAGAGTAACAGAGTCTGTTTAACGATAAAACAAAAGCGGTCCGGATTTATTCCGGACCGCTTTTGTTTTGTGTATACTTTTATATTTTAAAGAGTATATATGCCTGTACGTTTTATGCAATACTTATCTTATTATTCTTGTGTATCCTTCCTTGCGTTCCTTTGCAGGTGCAGGCTCTGCTGCGGCATATCCTGCTGCAAGGGCTCCAATGCCTTTGAGTCCTTTCGGAAGGCCCATTTTCTGCATAAGCAGCTTTCCTTCGTCTGATGCAAACATTTCCGCTTCACGATGAATCCAGCAAGTGCCGATATTGAGTGATGTAGCAGCAATCATCATATTCTCTAATACGCAGGTTGCATCATAGATTCCATTGGCAAAATCCTCAGGAACAAAAACAAGTATTATTGTCGGTGCGCCATAGTATGGGTCTGATTCCGCACCCATTATGCGTGCGTTCATTTTTCTAAGTTCGTTTGCCATATCCTTGTTCTGCACGGCAACTATAAAGGGTGATTGCATGCCTCTTGAGGTAGGAGCAAATGTTCCGGCTCTTAGAATTGCGTCAAGCTCTTCATCCTTTATCTGTTCGGGTCTGTAGGCACGGATACTGCGTCTTTTTTCCAGTATATTTAAAACTTCGTTTGTCATATCAGTTCTGTTTTGCTTTAAATGCCAGTGCATACATTCTCATTTTCTTTACCATAGCAACAAGTCCGTTGCTGCGTGTCGGTGACAGATGTTCTTTAAGTCCGATCTTTTCAATGAAATAGAGGTCGGCATCAAGTATTTCATCCGGTGTCCTGTCGTTAAGTACCTTTATGAGCAGAGCGATTATTCCCTTAACAATAAGTGCGTCGCTTTCTGCCTGGAAGTGAATCTTTCCGTCAATCAGGTCTGCCTGAAGCCATACACGGCTCTGGCAACCGTCAATCAGGTTATTGTCTGTCTTGTATTCTTCTGCAATAGGTTCCTGCTCAGAACCAAGGTCAATCAGCATCTGGTATTTGTCCATCCAGTCTTCAATGTCACCGAATTCTTCGATTACCTCGTTTTGAATGTCATTTATTGTCATAGTCTTTAAAGTTTTATTTTTCCGAATAAATCACGTTAAGCATAACGGTTCCCACTTTTGCAAGCATATCCTTGTCAATACCGTCCATATTATCGTTTACGGTATGCCAGAAATCGCCGAAACCTTCGGCTGCAGGGTCATTGTGTATAATGTCAACGCAAGGGATTCTTGCAATTTCATTAACCGGAACATGGTCGTCTGTTATATATCCGCAGTGCTGGTCTACGAATATATGGGCATATCCCAGTTCGCCAGCCTTGTTCCATATCTTCTTTACGACAGATGATGCGTAGTCGACAGAGAAGCTTTCCTTGCAGAATACGGCATTCTTTGCACCCACCATGTCAAGAAGTACGGCATAACGGGCATTATATCCTGCCTTGTGCGGGTTGTATGCCCAGTATTGCGAGCCAAGACACCATGATTTTTCATCATACTGTCCCTTGTGGAAACGTGGTGTTCCGCTGTCTTCTGCATCAAAAAGGATGATGTCAATGCCTATTTGCGGTTTGTTCATTGAAATCTGTCTTGCTATTTCAAGCAGAACTCCTACGCCCGAGCCGCCGTCGTTGGCCCCGTCAATAGCTGTATGGTAGTTCTTTTCATTAGCGTCATTGTCTGCCCACGGACGTGTATCCCAGTGTGCGCAAAGCATTACACGCTTTACGTTCTGCGGGTCAAAACTGGCAATTATGTTGCGGGCGTTCATCTGTACGCCGTCATATCTCATCAGCTGCATTTCCTGTGTCACAACTTCGGCTCCGTATGATTTGAGTTTGTTTACAAGATAGTCTCCGCATTCCCTGTGTCCTTTTGTGTTTGGGACTCTGGGACCGAAATCAACCTGTTTCTGTACGAAGCTGTAAGCGCTGTCACCGTTGAATGCCGGGACTGATATTGTTGTTTTGACTGTTTCCTGTTTTGACTGTTTCTGTGAGTTGCCGCATGATATTCCGCAGGCTGCTATTACCAAAATTGAGAAAATAAGACTTTTCATAAAGTTTGTGTTTATTGGCAAATATATAAAAAAAGCTGCATATCGTCGTGATACGCAGCTTTTAATAATGATATCTTAAGATTATTTGATAAGTACGTTACCAGTCATTTCGGCAGGAATTTCCATACCCATGATTTTCAGAATTGAAGGAGCAACGTCTGCAAGACGTCCGTTTTCAACTTTTGCGTCCTTGTTTTCTGTTACGTAAACAAATGGAACAGGGTTCAGTGAGTGAGCTGTGTTAGGTGTTCCGTCTGGGTTGATAGCATAATCGGCATTACCGTGGTCGGCAATGATGATAGCTTCGTAGTCATGAGCCTTAGCTGCTTCGATAACATCCTTAACACAGTTGTCAACAGCAACTACAGCCTTTTCAATTGCTTCGTAGATACCTGTGTGACCAACCATATCACCGTTAGCGTAGTTAACGACAATGAAGTCATATTTTTCAGTGTTGATAGCTTCAACAAGTTTGTCTTTAACTTCGTAAACACTCATTTCTGGCTTAAGGTCGTATGTTGCAACCTTTGGAGAAGGAACAAGGATACGGTCTTCGCCTTCGTATGGAGTTTCGCGTCCGCCGTTGAAGAAGAATGTAACGTGTGCATACTTTTCTGTTTCAGCAATGTGAAGCTGTTTCTTTCCGTTTGCAGAAAGGTATTCGCCAAGAGTATTGTTTACGTTTTCCTTGTCAAATAGAATGTGAACTCCCTTGAATGAAGCATCGTATGGAGTCATACAGTAGTACTGCAATCCTGGGATAGTCTTCATGCCTGCTTCAGGCATATCCTGCTGTGTAAGAACAACTGTAAGTTCCTTTGCACGGTCGTTACGGTAGTTGAAGAAGATAACTACATCACCTTCTTTGATAGTACCGTCGAAGTTTGCACTTGTGATAGGCTTAACGAATTCGTCTGTTACGCCTTCATCATAAGATTCCTGCATTGCCTGAACCATTGATTCTGCTTTCTTTCCTTCGCCTGCAACAAGAAGGTCGTATGCAAGTTTAACGCGTTCCCAACGTTTGTCGCGGTCCATTGCATAATAACGTCCGATAACAGAAGCGATTCTGCCTGCAGACTGTGCGCAGTGCTTTTCAACATCTTCAATGAATCCCTTGCCGCTCTTAGGGTCAGTGTCACGACCGTCCATGAAGCAGTGAATGAATGTTCTTTCGTCAAGACCATATTCCTTTGCTATATCACAAAGTTTGAACAGGTGGTCAAGTGAACTGTGGACACCTCCTGTTGAAGTAAGTCCCATGAAATGTATGTTCTTTCCGTTTTCCTTTGCGTATGAGAATGCTGATACTATTTCAGGATTCTTCATAATGCTGTTGTCAGCGCAGGCACGGTTGATTTTTACAAGGTCCTGATATACGATACGTCCTGCACCGATATTAAGGTGACCTACTTCAGAGTTACCCATCTGTCCGTCAGGAAGGCCAACGTTTTCGCCGCTTGCCTGAAGCTGTGAGTTAGGGTATGTGCTTGTAAGATAGTCCCAATAAGGAGTTGGAGTTGATGCAATAACGTCATCTTTCTTGTGATCGCCGATTCCCCATCCGTCGAGAATCATCAAAAGCGCTTTCTTTGCCATAATTTCTATGATTTTATTAGGTTATTTTTATTTCCTCTTTTTCCGGATGCAAAATTACAAAAAAAATCACAGTTTTATCAGTGTCGTCCGTTCATTGTGCCAATTCTGTAAATATATTAACTTTCAGAAACTTTATGCAAGGATATGACAGTTGTTATGCAGCTGTCTTACGATAGGGAATAAGCGGTTTTTTTAAATAATCGGGCGTACATGTCTTGTAACCGGAAGTTCCGGTTTTACAACCTAAGGCTTCGGTTATATGAACAAAGCCTTAGGTTTGAGATATCATTTAAAGTATTTTTAATTTGTGCAGTAATGTCTGATTGGGGATGATGTTGTATATAAAAAGCGAGGCTTTTGCTTTATAGCAAAAGACCTCGCTGTATTCATATTCCGCTGTATGTATAAATTTCAGGCTTCTCCTTTAACGTGATTTATCATATTGTACGGATTGTCTTCTGGCAGTTTGATTTCGCCGTTCTGACTCTCATATTTTCTGATATTGTCTTCAAGAGCGCGCATCAGTCGTTTTGCATGTTCTGGAGTCATAATGATTCTTGCATGCACCTTTGCGCTTTTCACTCCCGGAACTATTCTTACAAAGTCTGTTACAAACTCTGATGGTGAATGGGATATAATTGCCAGATTTGAATATATTCCCTGAGCGGTATTCTCGTCAAGAGATATTTTCAGTTCGTTTTCTGTTATCTTTTCCATAATATGTATGTTTTTTGTTTTGTATCAGTTTTCTTTTTTTGTCAGTATTGCTTCGTAAGTTCCGTCGTTCAGTATGCGGAGCGCTGTTTTCACAACTTCATCGCTGTTGTTCATTATCTTCAGATATTCGTTCAGCGACCATAAATCCCTGGCTACAAGAGCCTTGATTTGCAATGAAATTTGCGGTAGAGATTCATTCAGGGTAGAGTCGTTATACTCTATTTTGTTCTTGTCTGCTTCTTTCTTTATGATATCCATTATCTCGTCTCCAACCTTGAACTTGCGTTCGTATGCTTCAAAGTCTTTGTATTTCTTCTGAAGTTTCTCTCTGTTCAAATCAATATACTGTGTTACGGCAGAGTTTAGAACTCCTTTGAATGCAAGTTCCTTATGTAGTTTCGTGAATTTTGTTGTATCAAGCGGTACGAAATAGTCGGGCATTATGCCTCCTCCTCCGTAAACTGTCCTGCCAAGGCGCAGTGTCTTGTATTTGAGCGAATCCGGAAAATGTATGCTGTCCGCATTTGACATTTCTCCGTGATTGTATCTGTTTATGAGGTCTTTTTCATAATCCTTTCCGTCTCCGTAAGGCTTCTGTATCAGTCTTCCCGAAGGTATATAGTATCTTGATGTTGTAATTTTTATCATTGAGCCGTCCGGCAAGTCCAGAATCTGCTGAACCAGTCCTTTTCCGAATGTCCTTCTTCCTACGATTACGCCACGGTCGTGGTCCTGTATTGCTCCGCTCAGGATTTCGCTTGCCGAAGCAGAGTAGTCATCGGTCAGTACAACCAGTCTTTCTGTTCTGTATTTTCCGTTGCCCTGAGCTTTCAGTTCCTGTCTTCTGACGTTAAGTCCCTCGGTATATACAATCATGTCGTCGTTGTTCAGGAATTCATTTATGATTTTTGCTGCCGCCATCAGGTATCCTCCGCCGTTGCCCTGTAGGTCAAGTACAAGGTCTTCCATGCCTTTTGCCTTAAGCTCTTTCATGGCTTTCATGAACTCATCGTATGTTGTCGCGCCAAACTGTTCTATTCTTATGTATCCTGTCCTTTTGTCAAGCATGAAATATGCATTGATGCTGTTTACGGGAATCTTGTCGCGTTTCATACTGAACTGCATAACTCCGTCAACGCCTCGTCTTACGACACCGACATTAACTTTGGTTCCCTTCTTGCCTTTTATCTTTGTCATGATAATGTCAGTACTCATGTTCTTTCCGGCAATGACGGTATCGTTGACAGATATTATTTTGTCTCCCGCCATTATACCGGCTTTTTCGGCAGGGCCGTCGGTTATTGTCTGAATGACGAACAGGGTATCGTTTGTCATGTTGAACTGTATTCCTATGCCGTTGAAGTTCCCGTTCATGCTTTCATTGAACCTTTTCACTTCTTTAGGTGAAAGGTAGTCCGAATGAGGGTCCAGCTCCTTCAGCATGGCTTTTATTGCAGTTTCAACCATCTTGTTTTCATCAACCGAATCAACATACATGTTTGTGATGGCATAGGTTGCCATCTGCAGCTTTCTGATAGGGTCCTGTGCCATGGCTGTGCAGGACAATGCAATGAATGCGAGTACGGTTATGGCTAATCTTGAAATTGTTTTCATCATTTTTATTTTATAGGTCAAGTCTCATCCCTTCGGGAATAAAATCGGATACATCTTTTCCGTAGCTGATAAGTTCTCTTACGATGCTTGAACTAATGCATGTAAGTTCGGCTTCCGTAAATAGAAGAATGGTTTCGATGCCGGTAAGTCTTCTGTTTACATCGGCAATGGCTTCTTCATACTCAAAGTCCTTTACACTTCTGATGCCTCTGATTATTATATCTGCATTGGTCTCTTTTGCGAAATCGACTGTCAGGCAACTGTAAGCTTCTACTGAAACTCTCGGGTTGTCCTTGTACAGTTCCCTTATCATCGCAAGTCTTTTCTCTGCAGGAAAGAACGTTTTCTTGTTGTCATTGACTCCGATTGCGATAACAATATGGTCAATAAAGGCAAGTGCCCTTTCAACTATTGAATAGTGTCCTTTTGTAAACGGGTCGAACGTTCCCGGAAATATAGCTTTTCTCATATTTACAATGTCGTCAGTTAACTTTGTCTTCCTCGACAACAAGATTGTCAATTATGAATTCCTGTCTTTCCATGGTGTTTTTGCCCATGTAGTATTCAAGCAGTTCGTTTACGGCATCGGTCTTTTTCATTGTGACCTTGTCCAGTCTCATGTCTTTGCCTATGAAGTGTGTAAACTCTTCTGGTGATATTTCTCCAAGACCTTTGAATCGTGTTATTTCCGGATTCGGCTGGAGTTCTTCAATAGCCTTGATTCTTTCTTCCTCGCTGTAGCAGTAAACAGTCTTTCCTTTCTTTGTGTTGCGCACGCGGAACAGAGGTGTCTGAAGGATATAGACATGACCTTTCTTTATAAGGTCCGGGAAGAACTGCAGGAAGAATGTGATGATAAGTAGTCGGATATGCATACCGTCCACATCGGCATCGGTTGCAACGATTACCTTGTTGTATCTCAATCCTTCAAGTCCGTCCTCAATGTTAAGGGCTGCCTGAAGCAGGTTGAATTCTTCATTTTCGTAAACTACCTTCTTTGTCAGTCCGAAACAGTTCAGCGGCTTACCGCGCAAACTGAATACTGCCTGGGTATTTACGTCACGGCTTTTGGTTATTGAACCGCTCGCAGAGTTACCCTCTGTTATGAATATGCACGATTCTTCTTTCTTTTCCTGTTCTTTTATATCGTTGAAGTGTATACGGCAGTCACGGAGTTTCTTGTTGTGCAGGCTGGCTTTCTTGGCACGTTCCCTTGCAAGTTTGGTAACTCCCGCAATTGCTTTTCTTTCTTTTTCCGACTCCTGAATCTTTTGCAACATGGCTTCGGCAACATCAGGATGTTTGTGCATGTAATTGTCAACATTTTCCTTTATGAAATCGCCGACAAATTTGTTTACACTCACACCTGAAAGCGGGTACGGATTGCCTTCGGAATCCTTTTCAGGCGCCATTGTCAGAGAGCCGAGCTTGATTTTTGTCTGACTTTCGAATGTAGGTTCAATGACATTTATCGCTATTGCGGCAACAAGTCCGTTACGTATATCCTGGAACTCGTGGTTCTTGTTGAAGAACTCTTTTATTGTCCTTGCTATATGTTCCTTGAATGCGCTCTGGTGTGTACCGCCAAGTGTGGTATGCTGTCCGTTCACAAACGAATAGTATTCCTCGCCATATTGTGAACTGTGTGTAAATGCAATTTCAATATCTTCTCCCGTAAGGTGTATTATTGGGTACAGTCCGGGTGAAGTCATATTGTCGTTTAATAGGTCTTCCAGGCCGTTGCGGCTTAGAATTTTCTGACCGTTGTAAACAATGGTCAGTCCGGCATTCAGATATGTATAGTTTCTGAGCATTGTTTCAATGAACTCCGGCCTGAACTGGTAGTTTTGAAACAGGGTATTGTCCGGTTCAAAATATATGTAAGTACCGTTTTCTTCAGTAGTTTCGGTTGTCTGGTCGCTTATAAGTTCGCCTCTTTCAAAAATAGCTTCACGCATCTGTTTTTCCCTTACGCTTCGGGCAATAAAACGTGAACTCAAGGCATTGACAGCTTTTGCTCCCACACCGTTCAGTCCGACACTCTTCTTGAAGGCTTTTGTGTCATATTTACCGCCGGTATTAAGCATTGAAACCGCGTCAACCAGACTGCCCAATGGGATACCTCGTCCGTAGTCCCTGACAGAAACACGCAGGTTGTCCTCAATATTCACTTCGATACGTTTTCCCGCATTCATCTTGAATTCGTCAATACTGTTGTCGATTACTTCCTTCAACAGTACGTAAATTCCGTCTTCAGGCTGTGAGCCGTCTCCGAGTCGTCCTATGTACATACCCGGTCTGGTCCTCACATGTTCCATATCACTGAGGTGTCTTATGTTTTCTTCTGTGTATTCTGTTTGTGGTTGCTGGTTTAAGATATCTTCCATATATGTCTGTTTATAGCAAATGACTTACAAAGATAGTTTTTTTGGCGCAAATATCCGATAAAAAACATTAGCTATATTGAGTTAAAGCATCATTTAAAACTATGGTGACGATGTTTCTTTAAAGATTTGTTTAATAAAAATTTAAAAGTTTACTGATTTGAAAATTATATGTACATTTGTCAGGAATATAAAATTATATCCTTTACTGAATGTATAAATCACTGGAAATATGTGCGGGAGCAGGAGGACAGGCATTGGGACTTGAAATGGCTGGTTTTTCTCATGTTGCTTTGGTTGAATATGAGAAAGAGTATTGCGAATGCTTAAAAAGGAATAGACCACAATGGAATGTTTTTTGCCAAGATGTACACAATTTTGACGGTTACCCATACCGAGGGCAAATTGATTTGTTGTCAGGTGGTGTGCCATGTCCTCCGTTTAGTGTAGCAGGAAAACAGTTGGGAGCCGATGATGAGCGGGATCTTTTTCCACAAATGCTCAGATTGGTGGGAGAAATTAGTCCACGTATAGTTATGATTGAAAATGTAAGGGGATTGCTTAGCCCCAAATTTGAAAGCTACCGCAATCAAGTTATTGATTCACTGGAGATGTTGGGTTATTGTCCTTATATACAATTATTAAATGCCTCAGATTATGGTGTTCCTCAATTACGCCCAAGGGTAATCATTATTGGGGTCCAGAAAAACATAAAAAGTACATTCGTTTTTCCTATCGCTTTTCAAGTAGGGAAAAACAAGTCTGTTGGTGATGTTTTGTTTGACTTGATGTCGGCTAATGGCTGGGAACAAGCGGAAGAATGGAAATTAAAAGCAAATCGAATAGCTCCTACGATAGTCGGAGGTAGTAAAAAACACGGTGGTCCGGATTTAGGTCCAACAAGAGCAAAGAAAGCTTGGGAAGAAATGGGTATAGACGGAAAAGGTGTAGCAGATGAAGCACCAAAGGCTGGTTTTCAAGGTTTGCCACGTTTGACACCAAGAATGTTGGCCCGTCTCCAAGGCTTTCCGGACGATTGGGATTTTGGGAAACGGAAAACAGCAGCTTGCCGAATGATAGGAAATGCTTTTCCGCCTCCTGTTGCAATGAATGTTGGATTACAAATAAAAAAAATATTAGATTATGAATGCTCTTATATCAGAAGCCAGAAAGAAATATCATCAAGCCTTGTTGTCTAACGGAGTATTGACAGTGGATAACAAAGGCATACCAAGTAATGCGGATAGTTCGTCCAAACTATCTGTCAATATAGCTAAAGGGATAACAGATTTATTGATGGCTGAGACTCATGATAAGGCTGTAGGACAAACCTCTGGAGCTAAGTTTGAACAGATCAACATGGATTCCCTTTCAAGTACTTTTCCCCTTTTGCAGAATCTGCGTCCAGGTAAGTGGCATATCGCAAAATTGGGTAACCGCAATTCTATAAAGACGAGTAGTTTCTCCCAATATGAACATCTGGAATATCTGAATCAGTTAACTAAAAGCGACCCCCGCCTTGCTGCAAGTATGGGAAATGATTATATGGTGGCTCCTGATGTAGTTATTTATAGGGAGTTAGAAGAAGATGAGGTAATTAACGCGAACGGCAGAATTGTTGATAGTTCTATATGCCTTCAGTCTGATATACGAAAAGTTTGCGGTGGACTTCCTGTTCTTCATGCATCAATTTCAGCAAAGTGGACAATGAGAAGTGACCGCGCTCAAAACAGTAGAACAGAAGCACTTGGATTAATCAGAAACAGAAAAGGTCGTCTACCACATATTGTTGTCGTAACGGGTGAACCTATGCCAGCCAGACTTGTTTCTTTGGCTTTGGGAACTGGTGATATTGATTGTGTTTATCATTTTGCACTTTATGAACTTGTAAAATCAGTAGAAAGTATTCAAGCAGAAGACTCAATAGAGTTATTAAATATATTGATTAAAGGAAAAAGACTTAAAGATATTAGTGATTTACCCTTAGATTTGACGGTTTAAGAACAACATTAAAATAAAATAATTGAAATGATTGAACTTTGAAAAAGATAAAAGCCGTCAGCATTTTGTACACCCGCACAGAATGATGAGTTTTGATTTTTTTTGTTTATAACTTTTTATTCGTACTTTTGTCTCGTAAGAATATAAAATAGAGAAAGTTTTATGCTAAGTGTAATTTATCTTTTGTTGGGACTTGTACTTATTCTTGTCGGAGCAAATGCTTTGACCGACGGTGCTTCTGCCGTTGCCCGTAAATTCAATATCTCACCTCTTGTGATAGGTTTGACTATTGTCGCTTTTGGAACATCCGCCCCTGAACTTACGGTCAGTGTGGTTTCTGCGATAAACGGCAGTGCGGAGCTGGCTATCGGAAACGTAGTAGGAAGCAATATATTTAATATTCTTATGATTGTAGGTGTTACCGCAATGGTTGTACCTATATCAGTTACGAAGGGAACGCTTTCAAAGGAAATCCCGTTGGCGGTTCTTTCTTCTGTAGTTTTGCTTATTCTTGCCAATGATATATTTCTGAAGTCGGGAGGAAATAACGTATTGTCACGTGCGGATGGTCTTGTCCTTATATGTTTCTTTCTGATATTCCTTGGTTATACGTTTGCGATTGCGCATAATGGCGATGGTGGTGAACAGAACGACATCAAGGAAATGCCTGTATGGAAATCACTGATTTATATAGTTGGCGGGCTTGCAGGACTGATTTTCGGCGGACGACTTTTTGTAAACGGTGCAAGTGATATTGCGCGTATGCTGGGAGTAGGAGAATCCATAATAGGTTTGACTATAGTTGCAATGGGTACTTCTTTGCCGGAACTTGCGACATCTGTAGTGGCAGCCTTGAAGAAAAGTCCTGAAATGGCAATTGGAAATGTAATAGGCTCAAATCTTTTCAATGTGTTCTTTGTACTTGGTACAAGCGCTGTTATATCTCCGCTTCCGCTTGGAGGCATTTCAAATTTTGATTTCCTCTATCTGGTTGGAGCATCACTTCTGCTATTTATTGTAAGTCTTCTATATAAAGAACGTACAGTAACAAGAATTGAAGGCCTGATATTGGTGCTTTCGTATGTTTTCTATACAGGATACCTTATATATCAACTTTAATTTTACATATATTTATGCAGAGGAGTTCGGAAGACATAGAGCTTTACAGGGATTTCTGCAGAAGAGTTGATGTTCCTCTTTTTGCCAATGATTATTGGCTCGATGCGGTATGCCCTGATGAATGGGATGTCTTTCTTATAAGGAAGGGTGATAGGGTAGTGGCTGCCTTGCCTTATCATGAGGTACATCGTTTCGGACTTCGTTTTATGTTACAGCCGGTATTTACGCAGTTTCTTGGTCCTCAGGTAGATTATTCAGGAATAAGGGATGACGAATATTCCAGACGCATATTCTTTAGAGAATGCATGGATGAACTGTTGGGGCAGATAGAAAAAAAGAAATTTGCCTATTGCCAGATTCCTATGCATAGGTCATGTAAGGACTGGCTGTCTTTTTATTGGAAGGGTTTCCGCAGTACTTTAAAATATACATATGTTGTTGAGAATCTGTCAAAAGACGAAAATATAATAGAAAAGTTCAGCAGTTCGAGGCGCAGGGACATAAAGTCTGCAATTTCAAAAGGCATTACTGTATCGGACAATACATTGTCAATAAGGGAATTCTATGAATTCCATAAAGAATGTGTCGGAATAAAAGGGGAAAAGCTTTCCTATTCGTTTAAACAGCTTTCTGATATATATGATACTATGTCAGGAAAGAACAGATGTCTTATTCTTTCCGCCAGTGATAAAACCGGTACGGTTCTGTCTGCTGTATTGGTCGTTTTTGACGTTCGGTCTGCTTATCTTCTTATGACAGCGGTAAGGCGTGACAGGAAAGCAGACGGTGCTTTTGGTTGTCTTGTAAATGAAGCAATGCAGAGATGTGCAGGTATTGTACAGTATTTTGATTTTGAAGGCAGCATGATAAACGGCGTAGAGCAGTCTTATTCCAAATACGGCTCTTCGCAGAAACCTTACATATATCTTGAGCATTACTCCTCTTTGGCAATGGAATTCCTGCTTCGTGCAAGCGGCAAGGTTAAATAACATTATTTTTGTTGCATCCTTATCAGGTGCTGTATTGCATTGTATATGTTTTTCTGCTTATATTTGTTATTAAAAAGTAAACACTGGTTATGAAACAAGGAAACAGTCTGGAACAGAAACAGAGTTTGCAGCAGACTCTGACTTTGACACCGCAGCAGATGCTGGTTGTCAAACTGATTGAAATGCCTGTTCTGGAACTTGAGGAACGTGTGAAGACTGAGGTACAGGATAATCCTGCTCTTGACGGGTATTCGCCCGATTCAGAGAATGAACATAATAACGAACAGTCACAGGATGAAGATTCCGATTATGATTCAGGGGAACAGATGAGCAGTGAGGAAATTGATTTGGGAGATTACCGGACTGAAGATGATATTCCGGATTATAAACTACGTGCAAATAACGGCGGAAGTATTACACGCCCTGAGGACATCCCGTTTTCCGATACCGTTTCATTTTATGAGAACCTTAATTCCCAGCTTGATGAAGTCCATGAGGATGAACAGATTATAAAGATTGCAAGATATATTGTCGGCTCACTTGATGATG
The DNA here is from genome assembly GCA_944320965.1 of uncultured Bacteroidaceae bacterium. Lineage (GTDB taxonomy): Bacteria > Bacteroidota > Bacteroidia > Bacteroidales > Bacteroidaceae > Avibacteroides. The sequence goes on from CALUJO010000003.1 coordinate 62,850, forward strand.
ACGGCTTTTTAAGAAAAGATATTCAGACAATACTTGATGAACTTGAAATATACGGTGGTTTTGTAACCAACATTGATGAGGTAAAGAAAGCTTTGGCTGTTGTCCGTGAACTTGAACCGGCAGGTATAGGAGCAAGTTCCTTGCAGGAATGTCTTTTGTTACAGATTGACCGCAGAAAGGATGACAGACTTCATGACCTGAAGCATACGATAATAGAAAAGTATTTTGACGATTTTGTTAACAAGCGTTGGGACAAGCTTCCTCCACGTTTCACAGAATCGCGCGAAGATGTGACAAAGGCGCTTGATGAGATTTCACGCCTTAATCCGCGTCCTGGAATCGCTTTGGGTGAAAGTATTGACAGAACCAACAATACGATTATTCCTGACTTTACAGTAGAGGCTGATGAGGCTGGAAACCTTACAGTGACTTTGAATAATTATGAAATACCGGATTTGCGTATAGAGCGTTCTTTCTCGGAGATAATTGAAAGTCTTGGAAGCAAGAAAACACAGCTTACAAAGGATGAAAAGAGTGCCTTGAGCTACGCAAAACAGAAAATTGACGCGGCAAAAGGTTTTATTGATGCAATGACTACAAGGCGTAATACGCTTATGTCAACGATGAATGCAATTGTCCAGCTTCAGCATGACTTTTTTGTTGAAGGTGATGAGCTGCAGCTGCGCCCTATGATACTTAAGAATGTTGCAGACCTTGCCGGACTTGATATATCTACAGTGTCAAGAGTGTGCAACAGCAAGTATGTGCAGACCAATTATGGTGTCTATTCCCTTAAGTTTTTCTTTAGTGACGGCTTTGTAACCGAAGACGGTGAGGAGCTTTCTTCAAGGGAAATCAGGCATGCTTTAAAGGAATGCATAGACAATGAAGACAAGAGCAAGCCGCTTACTGATGCGGCACTTGTCGCCGTAATGAAAGAAAAAGGGTATCCTATAGCAAGACGTACTATTGCCAAATACCGTGAAAAAATGGGAATACCCGAATCAAGACTAAGGAAAGAAGTATGAAAGAAAAGTTGTTGAAAATATTCTCAAATGCAATTTCGTTTGTAATGAGCCCTTTTCTGCTGGTTCTTCTCATGTTTGCAATGATGTTTCTGTTTACGCATCTTGCTATATTGCCGCTTTATTACAAACTTTACGTATTGCTTTATGTAAGTATATTTACAATATTGATTCCTCTGCTTGCTATTTTTGCGTGGCTTGTCCTTAAAAAGCAGCCTGTATCAAGCCTGAGGGATTATCGGAACAGAAATATTCCGTACGCATTGACATTATTGTCATATTATTTAGGATATTTGCAGATGAGTAATATGCTTCTTCCGCATTATATGCTGGAGATAATGCTTGTTGCCATAACCGTGATGCTTGTAAACTCGCTTATAAACATCTGGTGGAAGATAAGCGCACATGCAGCCGGTGCAGGTGCAATGACTGCCGGAATTGTCATATATGGGCTGTTTTTCGGTGTTAATGTTGTATGGCCGCTTTGCATAATGATATTGCTCTCCGGTATGCTCGGAACAGCGAGGATGATACTGAAACAGCATAGTCTGGCTCAGATACTTGCAGGATATCTTAACGGATTCATTTGTACAATGATTATAATATATTAAATTAACTAAAACTGATTATTATGAATTACCCGGAAAATTTGAAGTACACAAGCGAACATGAATGGATTCGCCTTGAAGGAGATGTTGCTTATGTTGGTATTACTGACTATGCTCAGGAACAGCTTGGTGACATTGTTTTTGTTGATATTACAACTGAGGGTGAAACCCTTGAACAGAATGAAGTATTCGGTACTATTGAAGTGGTGAAGACTGTATCAGACCTGTTCTTGCCGGTATCAGGCGAAATCCTTGAACAGAATGACGAACTTGCTGATGATCCTTCACTTGTGAATACAGATCCTTATGGCAAAGGCTGGCTAGTCAAGATTCGTCCTACAAATATGGCTGATTTTGACAACTTGCTTGACGCTGCTGCTTATAAGGCTCTTATTAACGAATAATATGGCCGGGTGTCCGTCTTGGGGACGGCAGGCAAGATACAAATAACCGTATATTTGCAAGGGGTGCGCCAAATCTAAAGGTTTGACCACCTCCTTGCTGTATCAAAAGGCTACCTTTCCCCTTAAAGGCGACAGATATTGTTTGTAGTGACATATAGAGTTTGAATTACAATAATAAACATTAAACATAAACAAATATGACTCCAGTAGTAAGTATTATCATGGGCAGTACTTCTGATTTGCCCGTAATGGAAAAGGCTGCTGCATACTTGAACGAAATGCAGGTTCCTTTTGAAATGAACGCCCTTTCTGCTCACCGCACACCTGAAGCTGTTGAAAAATTTGCAAGAGGTGCAAAAGAAAGAGGTATAAAAGTTATAATCGCTGCAGCTGGTATGGCAGCACATTTGCCTGGTGTGATAGCAGCAATGACTACTGTGCCTGTTATCGGTGTGCCAATCAAGTCTGGTATGGAAGGTATGGATGCTCTTCTTGCCATTGTACAGATGCCTCCCGGAATACCTGTGGCTACTGTTGGTGTAAATGGTGCATTGAACGCAGGAATCCTTGCTTCACAGATTCTTGCTGTTTCAGATTCTGAAGTTGCCGCACGTGTTGCTGCCTACAAGGAAGGACTTAAGGCAAAGATTGAAAAGTCAAACGAGGAATTGAAGAAAGTAAGTTACGAATTCAAGACCAACTGATTAAACTGATACCATTCTGCAGTTAAACATTATATCTCAGACAATGGAAGACTTATTTAACTATTCAAGACGTGAGACGGGAGTTGTGAACATAGGAGGAACACCTCTTGGAGGGGAATATCCTATTCGCATTCAGTCAATGACAAATACATCCACTATGGATACGGAAGCCTGCGTGGAACAGGCAATGCGTATTGTTGAGGCTGGGGGAGAGTATGTCCGTCTGACTACCCAGGGTGTGCGCGAAGCCGAAAATCTGATGAATATAAACATTGGTTTGCGAAGCCGTGGAATAATGACACCTCTTGTTGCCGATGTGCATTTCAATCCTAAGGTTGCCGATGTTGCAGCAATGTATGCGGAGAAAGTACGTATCAACCCGGGCAATTATGTTGATTCGGCAAGGGTATTCAAGCATATAGACTATACTGACGAAGAATATGCCCAGGAGCTGAAGAAGATACGCGACCGCTTTGTGCCTTTCCTTAATATCTGCAAGGAGAATCATACGGCAATCCGCATCGGAGTTAATCACGGTTCACTTTCTGACAGAATAATGTCACGTTATGGAGATACACCTGCCGGAATGGTTGAAAGCTGCATGGAGTTTCTCCGTATTTGCGTGGATGAGAATTTTACGGATGTTGTTATCTCCATCAAGGCATCCAATACCTCTGTAATGGTGCGTACGGTTCGTCTTCTTGTGCGCGAAATGGAACGAGAAGGAATGAAATTCCCGCTTCATTTGGGCGTTACCGAAGCCGGTGACAGCGAGGACGGACGAATAAAGTCGGCGCTTGGTATAGGGGCATTGCTGTCTGACGGCTATGGTGACACAATCCGTGTATCATTGTCCGAAGCTCCTGAAAAGGAAATACCTGTAGCACGCAAGTTGGTTGACTATATAATGCTTCGCAGAAATCATATGTATATTCCGGGGCTTGAAGCCGAAGGTTTCGATTATGTTGATCCTGTAAGGCGTGAAACCGTAGCTGTGGGCAATATCGGAGGGTACAATCTTCCTGTAGTATTGTCGGAAAATCTTGACGGCAAGGAATATAAGGGAGGAGCAAATCTGCCAGACTATATATATTCCGGTCCTTCATTGCCATCCGAACGTCCTGCGGGGCCTTCATATATTGTTGATTATGTTGCCTGGCACGGCGAAGAAGATGTCTGGCCGGCTTTCCCTTACACAGAGATTGAGGCAATACGTTCATGTAATGCCGCAATGAAGTTTGTATTCGTTACTTATATGATGGTAAGTGACGACTTTCTTAAACTCCTCTCAGAAGACAGCAGCATAGTACTTGTTTCTCAAAGCAACCATCCTAACCGCCTGGGCGAGCATCGTGCTCTTGTGCATCTGCTTATGAGCCGTGGAATTAAGACTCCGGTAGTATTCTTCCAGCACTATGGAGAAGATGAAGCCGAAGATTTCCAGATAAAGGCGGCAGCCGATATGGGAGCTCTTGTCTTTGACGGTTTCTGTGACGGAATCTTCCTGCTTAACCAGGGAAATCTTTCTCACAGTACAATTGATGCTGTGGCTTTCGGGATACTTCAGGCAGGTCGTTTACGTATGACAAAGACAGAGTACATCTCATGTCCCGGATGCGGTAGGACGCTTTATAATCTTGAAGATACAATTGCACGCATTAAGGCTGCTACATCTCATCTTAAAGGATTGAAGATAGGAATAATGGGATGTATTGTGAACGGACCGGGCGAGATGGCTGATGCCGATTACGGATACGTAGGAGCTGCACGAGGCAAGGTAAGCCTTTACAAGCAAAAGGAATGTGTTGAAAAGAATATTCCTGAAGAGGAGGCCGTAGAGCGTCTTATTGACCTTATAAAGAAAAACGGAGACTATCACGAAGTGCAATAAAATTGTTCTCTTGCATTATCAGTCTTATCTTATTGGATTGTGGCATTGTTATTAACAGATATGTTGCAATCCAATATTTTTATGCAGGATAAACATTGATATATATAAAACGGATATGCTTTCTTGCATATCCGTTTTTACTATTATTTAAGAATAAGATTATCTCACAAACTTGAGAGTAGAGTTACCGATCTTTGCAAAGTATACTCCTTCAGGAAGTCTGATTACTGAAAGTCTGTCGGTATTTTCAGCTTCTGTAACAATGTTTCCGGCAACGTCATAAACAGTAACTTTAGCATTGCGGATATTGCAGATTGAGCTTGTTTTTGTGTCGTAATAAGCTGTTGCGGCTTTAACACTTTCAACTCCTGTAGGTTCTGTTATTTCAATGTTGAAGTCGTATGCTATACCATTTCTGATTTCTCCGAAATAAGTTGTAAACAGGTTTTCAGGATACATATCAATGTTCCAAGCTATATATACAACTCTCATTCTGTAATTTCCAGCAACTATATTTTCCGGAACACTTATTGTTCTGTTCCATCCGTTTTCAATGCTTCCGTTCATGTCTCCAAAGTTGTTGTTGGAAGTCGGTTCTCCTAAAGTTTCATATATTTCATTTTCTCCTTCAAATACCATATCATTGTTCCAGTCAACATAAACAACCTGTTCTGTCCATACAAGTTCTGGTTCGCAGATAACCTTTTCACCGTTTTTGTCGGTTAGTTCAATATTATTGTTGTACTGTTTGAAGTTCATAGTGAACTCTGTAGTACCCTGTTCTAGGACAATTGAATTTTCTTTGGTCTTGTCAACTATAGCGCCTTCTCTTTGTCTTATTTTAGGAGTGCCTGAAGGAGTAATGTTTTCTTCAAGATATTCATTGAATGGAAGTTCCTCAACTGTTGTAGCATTGAAGATATTAACAAGTTCTTTGTTTCCGGTTTTATATCCTGCACTTGCCAGATATCTGTTTTGCTGGTCATATCCCACTTCAAAATAGCGTGTCATAAATGGATAGCCTTTCTCTGTGAAATGAGCAGTATATGTAATGTCTTCTGTAACATCTACTTCCATAGTGTGTCTGTATCCAACAACCTTGTCGTTTACAGTCCATTTGTCAAACATGAAATTGTTGTTGGCTTCTGCTTTTAGTGTCAGTTTCGTTCCTTTTGCAACAGAAACTGAAGTACCTGTCTGTCCTTCAATAGAAACGGAACCTTCTTCGTCGTTTGCTGATGCTACTTCCACATTATATTTTGTTACAGTACCTTCAGAAACAACAATATCAAATTCATACATGATACCTTCTTTGCAGGTTGTTGCCAGAGCTCGTTGATTGTTTATGTTTTCGCCTGCCCACCACGCGTTAGTATAGTTAACGCGTACTCTTGCAGTTTTGCCGGCAATGGCTTCTTCTCCTACTGCGATGTCGTATGTGAAGTCCATAACGTATGCATCTCCTTCATTAGGGTTTGCGTTGCCACCAACGTTGTGTGTCGGAGGAGTATTACCCTTGATTTTCTGTACGCTTTCAAAAGTACCGTCACGATTCCAGTCAATGGCAAGAACTACTGCAGTAAAACGAAGGTCCTGCAAAACATTTGAGGTATTATAATTGCCCAAACTTTTTGCCTTAAAGTGTGCAGTGATGTTTTCTCCTATTTTGGCATCCATTTTCATATCGTCAAGAACAGTAACAAGAGTTGCCGGTTTTGCGTCAAATGTTTTTGTTTTTTCCTGTTCGCCGTTTGTGAATGTAATGTCTGTAAGGTAGTTGTTTGTCATGTTTTCAAAAGACTTGCTATTGTCATCGCAGATGTATGAAACTACAACATCTCCAGATTCTTCCTTTGGTACTTCAATGAACTTGAAACGGCTTCCGTTATCATTTGTACTGTTGTTCTGGTATGTGTTTATAACCCATTTCATGTTTGCAGCAGTTCCGTTTCCAGTACCTCTGGTGTTAAGCATATCTCCGTTAGGAGCATAGATTGCAAATTCGTTTTCAGATGTAGTCACTTCCGTACGAAAATCACCTGATGTTTCTGTTCCGTATTGCATATAAGGTTTTGTTCCGTCATTTGCAATGTTGCCGCCGTTCCATCCGTCACCGGTCAGACCGTTAACATAATCAATGTTTCTTCCGTCGTACGTGTACATTTTGAATTTGTTCTGTTCTGTACTTGGCATAAAGTAAAAGTACTGGTCAACAGCTTCGTATACTCCTTCGTGTTTTTCAGAATTACTTTGTATGGCATTGTATCCGTTGTGTGAGCCAAGAGTCCAGTAGAAGTCTGTTCCGACATTGGTATCTTTGCTTCTGCAGTCTGTAATTCTATAAACAAATTTTTCTGTATCTGAACTGTATTTGAAAGCCTGTGTAGTTTCTCCTTCTTCTCCGTCTGTACCGTCCGGCCATGCAATTGTCGCACCGTTCTTGTATGTAGGACGCATGGCTTTGTAAGCTTTTAGTGAGTCGGTCAATTCCTTGGCAAGTTCGGTAACTTTATCCTGCATAGTTGATGCAAGATTGTTTTGTTCGCCCACATCTTCCTTAACATTATAAAGGCGCTTTTCCTGAGTTTGCCAGAAATAGATGAGATGGAAATCATCTTTAAGTATTGCAGAGTATGCTCCGTAACCTTCACTCATATCCTGTGATTCGCCCCAAAGGTTAGGGAAGTGCCAGATATTTACTCTTGAACGTTCTATAGACTCGTTTGACGGGTCTCTCATAATATCGGCAAAGCTCTTTCCGTCAACAGTCTGTGCTGTTTTATATTCTGTTATTCCCGCAAGGTCAAGAATAGTCGGGAAGAAGTCTTCAATCATAACTCTTGTATTGTTTTCGCTTCCAGGAACAAGTTTCTCATTACTTGGCCACCACAGCATCATCGGTTCGTGCACTCCACCCATGTAGGCTGAGCCCTTACCTGCTCTAGCCGGATAGTTCTGGTCTCTGTTTACCCTGCCTTGTCTGCCTATAGCCTGGCCTCCGTTGTCAGCCATAAATATAACAATAGTGTTGTTTTTTACGTCTTCATGAGCATCGAGAAAGTCGAGTATATCTCCAAGGCTTTTGTCCATACCTTCAACCAAAGTAGCGTGTGCGATTTCAGCATCGTTAAGTCGTGTACCCAGCATCGGGTCTGTTTCATTGTAGTGGTCAGAGAAGCGTGGGTCTTTTTCGTATGGAGCATGTATAGCATAGTGCGACATGTACAGGTAGAATGGTTGTCCGTCGTTTATTGGCGTTTCCAGCGCTTTCAGTGCTTCCTGTGTCAATGCTTCGGTCAGGAATGTTCCTTGTTTTTTATATTCTTCAAGTCCTGATACTGCAAATTCGCCTCCTTCACCGTATCCGTTTGAAGCGAGATAACTTCCCGGTCCTCCGATTGCGCTGCCTGCAATATTCACGTCAAATCCGAATTTAAGAGGGTCTGCTCCCGTAGTTGTTTTTGAACCGAAGTGAGCCTTACCACAGTGGATTGTATAGTATCCGTTGTCCTGGAGAATCTGAGGCATTGATGTTACGGCAATACCGTTGTCAAGGTCATGGTCATTTGCATATGCTGCAGGCTGGATACCGTTGTAGTTCCAGTCAGGAGTGCTGATTACAGAACTGCCTGCATCTGTATTTACTCCATAGTTAAGTGTCCAGTTGGTAACTCCGTGGCGAGCGGCATTCATACCTGACATAAGGCTGCATCTTGTAGGAGAAGAAATTGCGCAAGCGTATGCTTCCATGAATTTTACACCCTCTCTTGCCATACGCTCCATACTTGGAGTCTTGTAGCGTTGGTTCAAAGGTGTTATTTCACTGTAGAATGGAACAGAAGTTTCCTGCCATCCCATATCATCTACAAGGAACAGGATAATGTTGGGCTGTTGTGGATTCTGTTCGCCTGCTTTTAGATTTTGTGCCGATGCGCACAAAGAAGCGGATGTACCCGCCATCAGTAAACTGAATGATAAAAGTTTATTCATAAAATCTTTGTTTAATAGTGTTTTTTAATTCCCCCGCCACAAAAATACTTTTTTCTTTATATTTAAAGCATAATTCTGTCTTAATTAATTATATTATCTTATGTTTTTTGTTTGATTGCTGTGACTTTTTCTGTTTTTTGTGTTGTTGGCATAATGTTTTTTATAATCTTTTCGTAAACTTCTTTTAGGGGAATTTATTTTTATATGTTTTTTGTGTTGCCTTGTCATTATCATTATGTTTATCTCTATTATATAAGTCAATTGATAAATTCATTGGGGATAAATCGGTTAAAAGGTAGAGGGCTTTTGCCATTTATCCCGTAGGTTTTTGTGTTTTATGTTTGGGGTTTTTGGTAATTATCCTGCTTGTTTTTTTTATTCTGTTTGTTTGCGGTGTTTTAAGATATATGAATGCAAAAGAATATTCAGAAATTCTATAGTATAAAAATAATCCCCACCAGAAAATTCTGATGGGGATTATTCCTGAATAGGGGATTGGGACTCCCTTCTTTTTATTGATGTTTATTTTTTCCTGCGTAATTTGGTTGCTGTATACAATGCGCCTCCTGCAAGCAAGATAAGTATCCCTTCGCCAACAGGAATGGCCGGATCCTTTTCATTTGTACCTATATCATCATCATCAGCCCAACCTCCTGGTCTTGATGATGAAAGCCATTGTCCTCCTCCAAATATAGGGTCGTCTTCAAATGAATTATAATAGTTGGCGTTATCTGATTGATTATTTCCTTTGTCATTAATGCCGTTTCCCCAAATATCATTATTTCCATAAATTTCGGAAGCCGTAAGATTAAAGCTCAGAACAGCAAATAATGTTATAGCAATTAACTTTTTCATATATTGTAAACTTTTTTATTATTCAACAATCACTTTAAATGTTTTTGCATTGCCTTCAACAATTGTTCTGACAATATAGATACCAGCTTCAAGTGTAAAACTATGTGTACCATTCACTTCACTTGCGGCAACTAATGTACCATTTATTGTAAATATTTCTATTTCTGTAGGAACAAAAGTCTTGATTTCTATTGCACCCTGTGTACCACTTACATTGACATCATATACTGCTTCCACTTCAAGGACTCCTGAAACATCTTTTGTTCCTATATATAGAGGAGCCTTTTGTGTTGTTCCGTTTCCATTGAACACAAAGAATGGAACAAAACGGTCAACTATGAATTGAGTACCTTCTTGTGGTATATCAAAATTGCCTGATTTTGGATTATAGACATATACTGTCATGTTTGCTCCTATTTGTTTTGCAATATCCGTTACTGTTACTTTGAAAGAGTATGGATTTTTAACAAGTCCAAGTTTTCCTGGTTCTGGCATTAGTGTGGAATTGAATTGGTCATTCCAAGCACGCATTACAACTGGCGTGTTGTATTCTGTGTAGAATGTGAACTGCTGTCCTTTTCTGCTATCAGGAACAGAGATGATACCGGCATCAAGCAGATATACTTTTGAAGTTTCCTCAGCTGTGTCTTTTTCAATGTCACTCCAAATATCCGAATAATTTGTTTCATCAGTATATTTGCTGTTGAATGTTGAGTACCAGAAGTTCCATCCTGGTCTTAGGCCTACAAGTGTATTGTCGTTGCTGCTTGTAGGACCAGCTACGAGGTCAACTTGTCCAGGAAGTGATATCGGCATCCATTGTTTTGCAACGCTAGGCATTGTTATTGTATATTCAAGTCCGGCAGCAACATAACTGTTTTGAATTTCTGGTACTGCAAGGTCTGCATTGGTTATGATATCACTTTGTCTTACAAATGTTGGAAGTGCTGGATTTCCGTTGTGGTAAACGGCAAGTACATCATTATCCAAAGCAACCTTATCAACACCGTTATATGCGAGGTGTGTTATGTTATCGGTCTTGACAATGTAGCCGAAGTTTGTTTCATTGCCGTTGGTCAGCCAAGTAGCGTCAGACTCACCATCGAAGAATTTTTCACCGCCACGTGGGGTTTGGCGTTCGGATAGAACGGCTACTTCGGTTCCTGTATAATCTGATTTTGTACATGGGGTTGCCCATTTTGGAACTGAGAATGCATATGACATTTTATCTCTTCTCAGCGTGAATTCAGAGTAATTTGTAACGAGGTTATTTGATACGGCGTTATTGTCTGTAAGATCATCACATGTATAATATCCAATAAGGTTTGTTTGGCCTTTGATTTCTTCATCAGTGTATCCTTTCATTGAAGCTGCTATAGCATTTGCGTCAAGAGCGGTATTCCAAATCATTATATCATCAAATTCGGCATTCATATTATCGCCAACACAAAGATCATCAAACCTTTCAAAGTTTCCGCTTTTTGATGCTTCTGCCTTTTCAACACCGTTTACAAACATTTTTATTGTAGTGTTTGTATTGTCATAATTAAGTGTAAATGCCAAGTGGAACCATCCTTTAGGCATTTCTACTCCTGAAATATTTTTTGCTCCTCCTTTTGCAAATAATCCAAGTTTATATACATCTTTTGTATCATCTATTCCGCATACATTAATAGCAAAAGCAGGTTCAGAACCATATCCTGTTAGATTATTTTGTCTTGTGCCTATTACTACTTTTCCCATATTTTCTTTATCTCCCCAAGCGACACTTCCTTGATCTATACTGTTGGAACTTGGTCCTTCAATATTTACCCAAGCAGCCATTGTAATGGAATTGGCTCCGTCAATAATACCAATAGGAATGTTTCCTCTTACTATGTAGCCGGCATTAAATTGTCCGTGGCTGTTTAGGGAGCCTTTTTGGGTTTCAATAACCCTATTTGTCAATTTTTCGAAATTAGCATTTAGTGTAATATCAACCATTCCACTATAAGTGTATTCCTGAGTTGTTGAAACAGAAGCTCCTTGACCGTTTGTCCAGTTTATAAATCTGTATCCTGGATTTGCCTCAGCAACAACTGTTACAGGCTCTGATGTCTCTACTGTATTTTCTGTAATATTTGCCGGACTTGTGATTTTAACTGAACCTCCCTCTGTTGGATTGGCATTAACAGTTACTGTTCTAGTTGTCTCTAGAGATTGAATAACGATATCAAAGTCGTAAGAAATACCGGATCTGATTTCCCCATTTAGTGTTGTGAATAATTTTGTTGTCCAAGTGTCATCATTATAGTTTGAACTTTCATAATATATAACTCTCATGCGGTATGTACCCGGTTGTAAGCTCTCAGGAAGAGTTATTGTTCTTGTCCATCCGTTTTCTATAGAACCATTACCATCTCCAAATTTATTATTGCTACTTGGATAACCTACGGCACCGGATATTTCATTAACTCCATCAGTTGCTCCTGCAAAATTGAAGTCATTATTGAAGTCGATGTAGTATGCCTGTTTTGTCCAAACTATTTCAGGTTTGCATGTGGCTGTTCCTTCAATAATATTACTATTATATGTCCTGAATTTCATGTCAAATGAAGTTGTTCCTTGTGGCAATGCTATTTTGGTTGCAGTTTTGTCAATCAAGGCACCGACTGTTGTTGCAGTTCCATGAGGTGAGGGCATTGCCGTGTATGGCAGTTGTTCTTTTGTTGTTGCTTCAAAAACAATATTTTCACTGCCATTTATGGTATATGTAACTTTATCCAAATATCTGTTATGCTGGTTGTTTTCTTGACCGTTGAAAAATCTTTTCATTTCGGGATATTTCCCTTCTTCAAAATTTGCGGTAAGTGTAATTACTCCAGCTTCGTAATGTATGTAAGGATTGCTTGTAGATATAATGTTGTTGTATTGATCAGTCCAATTAACGAATTTATATCCATTTTCAGGGAATGCTTGAACTGTAACAGCCTTATCTGTTGTAATGGAGTTGTCGGATGCACCTTCTGGGCTGATTATTTTTGCACTTCCGTTACCGTTGGAGCTTACTGTTACGGTTTTAGAAACATTTTCAGGCTCAACAATACGTATTATATAGTCGCAATAGTTAAGTTCTATTGCATTAGTAGAACAAGGGTCTTCGTCATATTTATTGGTACAGCTTCCGATAGCGGTACCCATACGTGGCGAATCATATTTTTTGCAGGAAATGAATCTTACAACATTAAGTTCGCCTGGAGTAATATTGTCAGGAACATCTATTTTGAAAGTGGCACTTTTCTCTGTAGCATTTACATCAACGATAAAACCGTTAGAGTCCTCCTTTTGGTTTTGTAGGCTACTATAAATATTATTTCCATCTTGGACTCCCCAATCGCCAAGGTATTGTCCTAACATATTTTTATTGTCCGGTTGGTCACTTCTTAATTGGAAAATTGTAAGAGTTCCCCATCCATCATCATTATTGTCTATGCCATAAGTGATTTTTAAATTGAATGTTGCTCCAGGATATGCCTTTATTTCATTATCGGTGTTTGACCAGTTTTGTCCTGTTTTGCTACCAATAGGACTGAAAGATAAAGGAGAATCTGCTACCAAGTTTGTATTGCTGACTATATCTCCATTTGTCTGCCAGCGTTTGTTTCCAGCACTTCCATTAGGATGACCAGTAACTGTCGGTTTGCAAAATTCATCATAACTTACCTGTGTTTGTGCCAATACTGTTCCATGAGTACAGAACAATATCATAGCAATAATAAAAAAATTAAAGTAGAAAAATCTTTTCATATGTAAAATTTTTAATTATATTGTTCCCTATTTCTTTTTAGTAAGCAAAGTTATAAATATTTAAAATACCTACAAAGAATAATTATATAAAATATTAGTTATTAAGGTATAAAGCGCTTTTATAGGCTTTGTGGCTTATATAATATTATGTTAAATTACATAGGAAGCGTCCTCAAATACAATATATTTAGATAATAAAAATATATAAAAATGGCATCCGATTATGGAATATGTATCGGATACCATTTTATTGTTTATAAAGAATAAGTGCTATTAATTTATTCCTGTTTTTAAGGTCTGATATTAATCAAATTATCTTCCGAAGTTGAACATGTCAGAATGCACATGTTCTCTGTCCATAATGACTTTAAGTTCTTCTACTTTGTCTGGGTACTGACTTGCAAGGTTATTGTCTTCGTGAGGGTCTTCTGCTATGTTGTAAAGCTCGTGTGTCGGATTTCCGCTTTTTATGTTCTGGCGGATAAGTTTCCAATCACCAGCTCTGACAGCCTGACGTCCTCCTTCTTCGTGGAATTCCCAGTAGAGGAAGTCGTGCTGTTTCTGTTCGCCTTTACCGGTAAGGGTAGGCAATATAGACAATCCGTCCATAGCTTCGTCTCTCCAGTTTTCGTCTTCACCAAGCAATTCTACAAAAGTAGGCATCATGTCCCATCCTGCAGCTTGGATGTGACTTATACTTCCCGGTTGGATAGTTCCCGGCCAGTAGGCAATGTAAGGAACTCTCATACCGCCTTCGTAAAGTGCACGTTTCAAACCACGAAGACGTTCTTCTGTGTTGAAGAACCAAGGATCGGCTCCTCCTTCCTGGTGAGGACCGTTGTCACTTGTGAAGATAAACAATGTTTTGTCTGCAATGCCAAGTTCTTCAAGTTTTGCTATAATTTGGCCTACATATGTATCCAAACGGGTAATCATCGCAGCAAACTGAGTTCTTGGGTCGGTTGCTGTTCCGTAGTCTCCATCGTCGTACCATGGCTTGGGCTCGTGGAATTTTCCTTTATACATCTCAACTATACTGTCTTGTGGTTGTCTTAACTCTGCATGTGGTATAGTATAAGTGAAATATCCGAAGAATGATTTGTCTTTATTGTCTTCGATGAATTTCATTGCATGTTCGTGTATGGCATCCTGTGAATATCTTCCGTTCTGGTTTTCTTTAGTTTTATTGTTCCACAGATATTCCGGATAGTATGAATGTGCCTTACGCTGGCAATTATATCCGTAGAATACATCAAATCCCATATTATTTGCTTCTCCTCCGGAACCAGGGTATCCCATACCCCATTTACCGAAGCATCCTGTTACATATCCATTCTGTTGGAACAGGTGTCCGATAGTTTCCACATTTGGGTCAAGGGGTTCCTGACCTTCAGGTTGTATTTCTTTGTTGCCGCGAATCTTGGTGTGTCCGGTATGCTGTCCTGTCATGAGTGATGCTCTTGAAGGGGCACTTACTGCAGTACTTGCATAGAACTGGGTGAAACTCATGCCGTTCTGTACAAGACGGTTAAGGTTTGGTGTAGCTATCATTTGCTGTCCGTATGCTTCTATGTCGCTGTAACCCATATCGTCACACAACAGATAGATTACGTTTGGTCTTTCTACGGTTGCTGCCGTACTGTTGTTCTGCGCATTGCAAAGAGATGTTGCAAAAAGCAAACTGCCTGATATATATAAGAATTTGTTAGTCTGCATATATTATATTTTTATTGATTATTTGTTTAAAAGTTTAAGTACTGATTTATTTCCGTTTGTGTTTTCTATAACTACAGCTACATATTGTTCTTCATAACCGAGTTTGATTTCAACATTTGTAGATTCAGCCTTTACATTTGCCATCATTTGCCCTGAAAGGCTTACAACGTATATTTCGCTGCCAGGTGTTACATTTTCTAGTTTCACTGTTCCGTTTCTCAGTGTTCCGGTAGGCATTGCTGATGTTGCGTCTGTAGGGCATACTCCTGTTGTTGTACTGAATTTGGCAACAAGATGAAGATTTTCGGTAACGGTAAATGTATATTCTTCATCTTCACTTACTCTTGTTTCACCATTAAACCATCCGTCAAAGCTGACAACCATGTTTTCAACAGTGTTCTTTATTGCCTTTACCGTTACTTCTGTTCCCTTGTCATAGCGTCCGGAAGCATTTGCTTCTGTCTGAATCATTGCTGTTCCCCATTCTTCGTTGTTTGAAGCAACGGTAATCTGGAAGTCTTCAACAGGCTGAACTGCTTTCTCTTTAACATAGAATACGAAGTCGTAAACTTTTCCGTTTGCATCGCTATTGGCATCTGCAGGTGCAGAAGTTTCAATTCTTACTCTGATTCTTGTTTTTCCGAGTTGTGCATCCTCAGGTATGCTAAATGTTTTTGTTATACTTTTGCTTGCGGCATCGGTTTTGACTTCACCTTCGGCCTTTTCAAATGTTCCGTTACAGTCCCAGTCGGTATAGAATGTTATTGTCTGGTTTGATGGATCACTGTTTTCGTTGAGTATAAGGTCGAAGTCTTTTCCTGCTGTCAGAAGTGATGTTTCCTTTGATACAATAATAAAGTGTTTGTTTGGAGCGGCGCTTCTGACATATCCGAGAGGGTACATAACAGCATCACCGCTTGTGATAGCTGATGTGATGTACATGCTTCCGGTAGTTCCTGGTTTGGGCATTGTGTAGATTACAGATTTGCTTAATTTACCCAAGTTTATCATTGTTTCAAATGGATTTTCTGCAATTTCTGTTATATCATCAGAAAGGAATGTTGCTCTAATTGTAACATCTGATTTCAAGACAAACTCTTTTGTTTCCTTGATGTTTTCTGAACCTGCATATAGAGAGTTAAGATGATATCCTTCATCTGCAACAACTTCCACTTTAAGTTTTGTATCAATATCAAGTACTTCACCGCTATTTACAGTTGTTCCATCTTCCTTTTTAACAGTTAGTTTTCCGTTTGCCGGGTTTTCGATTGTTACTTTTGCTGATGTGATTTCAACTCTTGGGGCTTCATAGAAGAACCAGCCTGATGCCTGGTGAACACCCATCTTGTAGATTGTGATACGGTAATCGTCACTACTGTTAGTAGCTGTTCCGCACCCATTTAAATAGGCAGGGTCTGAATTTGTAGTATAGCCGATATAATCAAAACAGTATTGGTTTGTGGCGCAGTCAGCCTGTCCTGTTGCTGAACTTAGTTTATATTCCCAAACGACACCTGTATTGTCCATATAAAGGTAGTTGTCAGTTCCTTGATTAGATATGGTGGCAGGAACCATAATTCTTTTATTATCGCGTGCGTTTACAAGATATACGTGGCTGGCATTGCCATCGTTTGCACTTTCAAGGCGCCATCTGTAGTTGTCGGTAATATCTCCTTGAGGAATACCATCAAGATACTGTGTTGTTTTGAGGTTGGTTCCATCCCAATACATGAAACGGTTCTTTCTGTTTTCCTCAGTCAAGTGTGAGAACATCATTACATACCATACAGGATTTTCTGCTGTACTTACTACGGGTTCAACGGGATTGCCCGGAGCAGTTACCGCCGCATTAGAGGAATTGGTATTTACCAATCCTAAAAGAAAAAATAATGCAAAAATTAATTTTTTTGTCATAATGATAAATATTATAATTGTGTTTTTAAAAATTTAGCCTTACGTAAAATGAGATACTTA
Source organism: uncultured Bacteroidaceae bacterium (assembly GCA_944320965.1). Lineage (GTDB taxonomy): Bacteria > Bacteroidota > Bacteroidia > Bacteroidales > Bacteroidaceae > Avibacteroides. The sequence goes on from CALUJO010000003.1 coordinate 79,803, forward strand.
AAAATAAAACATTGGCGTGTTTTTGAATATATATTTAATTCCCTTTTATTGTCCTCGGCAAAGATAAAATTATTATTGTTGTTGTCGATTGGTATGAGTCGTTTTTTTGAATAATTAATAAAAGCACATCCCAAAAGTATAACAAAAACTTTTGGGATGTGCTTCTAATGAAATCAGTATTTCTGATTTTACTAAATATTTTGTAATGTGAAGTCTATATGAAAATCTATCTGGGGCGGTTTGTAAATAATACTTCTATATTTATATCTCCGTCAATATATTTAGCCGGAATTGTAATTTTACCGTCTTTTGAAAGATTGATAGTGTCTTCTTTCCACTGCTGCCTTTTGTTAATGAACTGTTCGCCAGACAAATTGAATCCGTGTTTTATTTTCAGTCCGGTTATTACATAATCATCATCCATCTGTATGTTGAAAGTGTAATCCTTTCCGAATGGTATTGTTTCAGGGACAGGACCGCCGTTAACTGCACTGATGTTACACATACGGCTGTTGAATGCAATACTTACAGTTTCAGGATGTTTCATTTCATGATTTGATTCTGTGCTGCTGCCTTCGGTCTGGAAACGTGGGGTATCATCATTGCTCAGCATTATTTCATCAAAATATACAACATAATCCTTGTCTTTTTCTGTCATGGACTTATTGTCCGGAACAAGTACAAGACTGTGTATTTCGGCTTCTTCATTTCCTGTAAGTTTGAACACTGCATCTGTCCATTTGTCTGCTGTAACGTTTTCCAACGAAGTGCGCGCAATCTGGAATGTGGAATTGCTTTGCGAATTCCATCCGTGGCGTTTGCCTAAAGCTAGAATTGTTATTTTTCCGCTTTTGGGACTTCTTACCATTACATGCAGGTAGACCGGTTCTTTTGAAAGTCTTACAGGAGAGTTGAGTTCGACTTTTGCGCCGTAAAGGTGGCTTCCGTATCTTGATCTGTTGAAAGCAAGCACTTTTGCGCTGTTGTTTGTCTGTTCCTCAACATAAGGGTTGTCTATTACAGCAACCTGTCCTTCCAGTTTGCCTGTGTTGAATGGAGAATCTTTCCATTGGTCATAAGTGGAAACTGCTTTACAGTCGTTGTTTTCGAAGCTGATATTTTCCTGTGCAAATCCAGCTGCTGTTATTGATGACAATAACAATATTGATATTATTCTCTTCATTGTGTGCATTTCTGTTTGTTAGTATACCGATATTGTATGTATAAGAGGACATTCCTTGCTGTCAGTAATGTTGATACGGACATATCTTGCCTTTTGTCCTTCGCCATAGGATTCAGTGTTGTCATCCTTAGCCATGATACGCTTGTAGCCTACGGTTGTTCCTGTTGCAAACGGAGTCCAAAAAGTATTGTCTTTGCTTGTTTCAATAGTGAAACCTTTTATCCTTTGACCGAGGCGGATGTATTCCTGAAGCATTACATAATGTATTGTTCTTGTCTTTCCAAGGTCAATGGTGATTGATGCAGTCTTTTCTCCGTCGTTTGTTGCCCAATAGGTATCCTTGTCTCCGTCGGTTATGTTGGAAGCATTGAAGTTGCCCGGATTTCTTGTTTGGGTTGCAGAAACCTTTTTGCCTGCTGCGAAATCTTTTTTAAGTCTTTTGTCAAGGAGCTTTCCAAGTCCTTCAAGGCTGTTGACTACTGGTTCAGGAATGATTCCGTCTGTGTTAGGGGCACAGTTCATGATAAGATTGGCGTTGCGACCTACACTTTCAAGGTATATGCGGAAGAGCTGTTCGGCAGATTTGGTATTTGCTTCATCATCCTTGGTCCAGAACCATTTGCTTGTAGTACGGACATCGACTTCGGACGGTATAAAGAATATTCCGTCTTCTATGCCTTTGTTGTTGGCTCCTTCAATTGTTATTTCGTCAATTGTGAAGTTTGACCAGCATTCTTTGCCGGAATATCCGTCTTCGTTGCCGCACCATCTGTATTCGCGTCCCCATACAACACAGTTAGGCTGCATTTTGTGTATGGAGTCAAGAAGGTTGTCCCAGTCATAGTATGTTGCCTTGTTTATTGTTCTTGTTGTCATGGCTTCACCTCCATAATATCCTCCGCCGCCATTTGCACCGTCAAACCATATCTCGAACATATCTCCATAGTCTGTACAGATTTCTGTAATCTGCTTCATAAGAACATTGTTAACATATTCTTGTGTTGCATAATGCTTGTTGCTTGCGTCCCACGGGGAGATATAGGCTCCGAATTTCATTCCGCGCTTTGCGCAAGCTTCAGATACGAGTTTTGGAATATTAACTTTACGGGCAATTTCTGTACCGTTCTTTACACTGAAGTCTGTGCTTTCTGTAGGCCAAAGGCAGAATCCGTCATGGTGTTTGCATACAACAACTGCCCCTTTCATCCCGGCTGAATGCATTGTTTCAATCCATTGGTCGCAGTCAGGAATTGATGCAGGATTGTATTCCATTGGATCTGGTTTTCTGTCGTTTCCCCATTCTCGGCCTACGAATGTGTTGGGACCATAATGTGTAAAGCCGTAAAACTCGGTTTCAAACCATTGCATCTGGCGTTCTGTAGGAACAGGAAATACCGGAGAAGGGATGTTCTCTGGATTATCAAGTATCTGTGGTTTAAAAATTTGTGCGTTACTTTGTACGGATATGATAAAGAATGTTCCAAGTAACAAATGCTTGAATTGTTTTTTTTGCATAAGGTGTGGATTATGTGTTGTTCGGTCTATGTTCATTAACTTATTTGACAAAGTTAATGAAATAATTTATATAAACTAAACTAACGGATAAAATAAAAATGCTTATTTGCTTGTCTTATATACAATTAGCGGTGTGCTAATATTGAATAAGCACACCGCTGATTAAATATTGAATCTTTGCAATATTATTTTCTGAATTTCAGTTCAGTATTGTCAATGATTGCTGTGTAAATTCCTTCTGCAAGATTTGACAAGTTTACAGTTTCCTTATTTCGTGCTTTTAGTACGATTCGTCCTGTAAGGTCGCAAATAACAATTGATTTTGCAGAATCTGTGTAAAGGGTCTGGTTTTCGGAGTTGTAATATACATTTGAGTCTTGTACATTATTAATTGATACAACTTCATCAAATGTTGCAGAAATTGTAGTAATTCCTGTTATTGTAACTTTGCAAATACCGTTTTCTGCTTGAACAGGGCTGTTGTTTACTTTGATTTCCTTTAATTCAAAACCTTTGTTGGCAACAGCTTCAATTGTTATTTCTGTGTCTTTTTCTACTTCATCGCCGCTGTTCAATGTCTGGTCTCCGTTCTTCACTGTCAATGTTCCGTTTTCTGGAGTTTCCCAAGTTACAGCAAACATCTCAACGGCTTTTCCAACGATGTTGATATCAAAGTCATAAGATATACCTGAACGGATGACACATTCGTGTGTAGTGAAAAGTGTTTCGTTCCAGTCACTTTCATATTCGCCATGTGATGATGTTCCTGGTTCAAGATATACAACACGCATACGGTATGTACCAGGTTTCATTCCTGTTGGCAGTGTTATAGTTCTTGTCCAGCCTTTTTCTGTATTGCCTCCTGCATCACCGAAGTTGTTTGTGTCTGACGGTGTTCCTGCTGCTTCAGATACCTCGTTTGTTCCGTCTACAACACCTCCGAAAGAGTAGTCCTTGTTCAGATCAATGTAATATGCCTGTTGTGACCATACAAGTTCCTGATTGTATCCGTCAATCTGTGAAGTGTATGGTTTGAATGTCATATTGAACGATGTTGTTCCTTCCGGCACAGTAATAGGAATAAGAGTCTTGTCAATAAGTGCTCCTGCTTCGCTTATAGCCCAGCTTCCATTTTCATATTTCGTATATGGAAGATCTTCTTTGGTTGAAGCTGTGAAAATTGTCTGTGTTTCACCGTCAACAGTTGCTACAACCTCGCGAAGGTAACGGTTCTGCTGGTTAACTGTGTTGTACATACGTTTCATTGTAGGGTATTGACCGTCTCCGTCAGGTTTGTTTCCAAAAAGAATTTCAACAGCTACATCACCGTCAATATATCTTGCAGGGATAGTTACTTCTCCATCGTGTGAAAGCAACATTGTTTCTTCAACCCACTGACGGTTATCGTTTATGTATTGTTCGCCGGAATGGTTGTAACCATGCTTGATTTTCAAACCTTTGATTACATAATCGCCGTCCATCTTGACGTTGAATATGAAATCTTCTCCAAACGGAATTTCTGTAGGAAGTGCTCCTCCGTCTGTTGCTGTTACATCACACATTCTGGCTGTCATTGAAAGAGATACTGACTCGCCGTGTACGTTTGCGAGGAAGTCGATAATACCTCCACCGTTGTCGATAATTGACTGAGCAGGGTTACCTCCGGCGTTATCGCTGTTCCAGTCAACCTTGCAGCGGATACGGTAGAATCCGTATTCAAGGTCAGAAGGTATTGTGAATGCAGGCGGGTTGGCAAGTGTGCCGTCTTGAACACTCTTGCCTGTACTGTCGTAGCCATTCTTTGCGTTGTTTTCGCTCAGGAATGAGTATGCAACAAGGTCGCTGTTTGCAGTTGGCATATTGTTCTGGATTTCGGGAGTGAATTTTCCGTCATTGCCTTTGTCGAAATATACATATCTGTGCATCCATTCGCCCTTAAAGTTAAATGAAGGTGTTAATGTTTCACCGGGAACTACGGCAATTGCTTGATCAAGCCTGTCGTTGTAAACCTTATTTGAACTTGATACGTCAACTGTAAGGTTTGCCCCCTGATTTCCTGTTAATGTAACACCGTTAAGTTTTCTGTCATCTCGTGTGTATACGGCATCCTTTTCAAACAGCAAAGGGTAACTTTCTGTTGAGAAACGGTCGAGCGGTTCGTTGTTGTGTACAATCTCGTCGATGTATGCCACATAGTCCTGGTCGGTGGGAAGCATGGATTTTGTGTCAGGTATAATCACTATGCTGTGAATCTGTGCGGCTTCGTTTCCTACTACCTTGAATACTGCATCCGCCCATTTGCCGGCAGGGATTTCTTTGGTTGAGAGTCTTACAAGCTGGAATGTCTCCGGGCTCTGGTTTGCCCAGTCGTCTCTTTTACCAAGACCGATAAGAGCTACGTTTCCTTTGTTAGGGGTCTTTATCAATACGTGGAAATAGGATGGTGTGCTTGAAAGCTGGATAGGCTCTTTTAAATCTATGCGCGCACCATACAAGTGGCTTCCGTATCTTGACCTTGTGAATGAAAGTACTTTGTCGCTGTTGTTTGTGCCCTCTTCCTTTGCCGGATTATCGATTATCTCAAATTGTCCTTCAAGCTGCCCTGTACGGAAAGGAGAGTTTTCCCAATAATCATATACTGAAACTGCCTTGTGGTTTTGCTCTTCAAAGTTAATGACATCTTGAGCAAAACCGCTTATTGCCATTGTTGATAGCAGCAGTGCTGATAATATCTTTTTCATTTTATTGTCTTTTGTTTTATTAATATACTGATACTGTTTGGATTAACGGACATTCTTTACTGTCGGTAATCTTTACTCTGACATAACGGGCTGCTTGTCCGCTACCGTATGAACCTGTATTGTCGTTTAATGCCATAATACGCTTGTAACCGATTGTTGTTCCGCTTGCGAATGTCTGCCAAGAACTGTTGTCGGTACTTGTTTCGATTGTAAAGCTTTTTACTCTTTGTCCAAGACGAATGTATTCCTGCAACATTACATAGTGTATTGTCTTGGTTTCGCCTAAATCGATTGTGAATGATGCTGTCTTTTCACCGTCGTTTGTCGCCCAATATGTATTCTTGTTGCCGTCGGTAATATTGCCTGCTGCGAAATTACCTGGAGTCCTTGTCTTGTCGGCTGTAACTGTTTTGCCTGCTGCAAAGTCGTTTGTCAGACGTGCTTCAATCAAATCACCCAAACCTGCAAGATTGGTAACAAGTTTTGCTGGAAGCGTGCCGCTGGTGTTAGGGGCGCAGTTCATGATTAATGTTGCATTTCGTCCTACGCTTTCAAGGTAAATTTGGAAAAGACGCTCGGAACTTTTTATATTTGCCTCGTCTGCTGAAGTCCAGAACCATTTGCTTGTTGTGCGCACATCAACCTCTGAAGGCATGAATATAAGACCGTCTTCAACTCCTGTGTTAAGGTTGAACTCGCCGCCGGCATTCAAATGATAGTTTGACCAACAGGTTTTACCAGAATATCCGTCTTCGTTACCGCACCACCTGAATTCGCGTCCCCAAACAACACACTCTGGTTGCATTTTGTGGATGGAGTCAAGAAGATTGTCCCAGTCATAGTAAGTGGCATTGTCAATTGTACGTGTTGTAAGGCTGCTTCCGCCATAGAATCCTGTACCCCCATTTGCTCCGTCAAACCATATTTCAAACATGTCGCCATAGTTTTTGCAGATTTCTGTAATCTGTTTCATAAATACATCTGTAATGTATTTTTTTGTTGCGTAATGTTCATTGCTGGCATCCCATGGAGATATATATGCGCCAAATTTCATTCCTCGCTTTGCACAAGCTTCAGATACTAATTTAGGTATATCAACTTGAGGTCCAACTCCTGCGCTGTTTAGTACACTGAAATCGGTACTTTCTGTAGGCCAAAGACAAAATCCGTCGTGGTGTTTGCATACAACAACTGCTCCTTTCATACCGGCTGACTGCATTGCTTCAACCCATCCGTCACAATCGGGCATAGTCTGTGGAGCATATTCTTTAGCATTAGGTTTTCTGTCGTTTCCCCATTCTGAACCGACAAAAGTGTTTGGTCCATAATGTGTAAAACCGTAGAATTCCGTTTCAAGCCAGTTCATCTGGCGCTCGGTTGGTACAGGGAACACCGGTGATGGGATATTCCCGTCGTTTGGCAATGTTTGTCCTTGTGCAGAAAATGGTACTGGAAGGATTAATGTTGCCAATAATAATAATCGTAACTTTTTTGCAATCATTTGTAATAAGATTTGATTAATAAGTTTATTTTTATTCCATTTCCCTAAGAATGCAAATATATGTTTTTTTTGTTTCTTTCATGGTGTGTTTTACTGAAAATATACAAATGGTCTTCTCTTTTTATTGAGATATTTAAATAGTTGCTTTAATGATGGTTATATATGTGATTTTTTATCATATATTATTTGTGTATATGTAATTCTGTCTGATTATTTAAAATCCATCTCGTATTGGTAGGCTTTCCATAGATATGATGTCTTGTTTTGTGAGGTATGCTGTTATGAATAAAAAAGTGTGTCAAACCATGTTGATTTGACACACCTGAGATTATTTAATTCCTTTTTGTATTTTAATCGCAATGGATTAATAATAAGTCTTTAGAAATAGAATATCATATAAAGTGATCCTCCTAAAGTTTCTGTTCCGCAATAGAAACCTTTATCTCCAGGAGAATTAATGTCTGTACGTGTTTCTACTTTCTCAAGCGATGCATTGTAGCCTTCACTTTCTGTATAATTCTGCTTTCCGAATAAGCCATATAGTGATAGGCTGACTTCTGTTCCAAGAGCAATCTTTGGAGCAACAAACCATTCAAGCCCAACGGTTCCGGACAAACCGAGAATACTTTCGCCTGCCTGATTCCATTCTTTAAGCGGACGGTAGTTATCTGTTATTCCGAATGCATTTGAAGGTATTTGGTTTACTGATGTTATAGCATTTCCGTATGTATAACTTGTACTCTCTTTCTGGAAAGCAACAAGTGCAGATAGTCCGAATATACCCTGTATGCGTTTGGTACCTTTGCGGTATTCTGCTCCTACAGACCAGCTGAAACCTTTGCGTTTTGTGAGCTTACTGTCAATCAGTTTCTTTTCGCTTAAAGGGTTTATTGCAAGATCTTTGTCGTCTACAGTGTATCTGCGGTCATTGTAGTTGTTGAATAATAGACCAAGGTTTGTTCTCAGGGCTATTTCGTCTGTTAGCATATATTTCATCATTATTGACGCTGATGGGGTTATGAATCCCATTCTGTCGTTGAATGGTGTTCCAGATAGTCCGTTAAGAGAATTGTCAGTTGAACCATTGAATGCGTTTCCGACATATCTTAAAACAGGAGTGACATCAACTCCTATTGCAATATCTCCTTGCTCCGGAAGATATTTTTTTTGTGTTGTTTCCTGTGCTGATATGTTTAATGCGGCAATTGCGCAAAACAGCATTATGATATATTTCTTCATAGTCTTTCTTTTTTTGAGTTTTATTATTTTCTGTCAGGCCACATATTGTCTTGATTCCATAAAGATGCGTCAAGTTGTCCTGAAAGTTCTGGGTTGTAACCTGTTGGGTGGAACTGCATGCGTACCCTTGTTGTCAGATACATTTGTTCAAATTCGCTAAAGGTTACTGATGAAAGTGATGTTGGATATTCATATCCGTTGTTGTCTATTTGGTAGTAGCCTGAATAATATTGTCCATCATAGTTGTATCTGTCTTCCCATGTTCTGTCTGTGGTTATATTTAATGATTTGACTGTGTATGGAAGTTTTGGGAATGGAAGGTTGAATTTTGCAGATCCGTCTCTATCTGTAGTTGCTGCAAATATTCTTGAAATGTTGTTTTCATTGTTCCCATAAACGACATTAAGATATACATTTGTTCCTTCTGCAAAGTCAAATAATCTGTCTGTTCCGCTAAATACGCAGTTTCCTACAATAACTTCAAAAACAGAATGTTCCTTGAATTCCTGATATTCGCCTCTTGATTCAAATTGAAGAACATTGTCAAATACTTCAACATCGCCAGGTTTTAGGTTTTTGGTTGTTGATGTTGTTAGTTTATAAAATCCGTCAAGTTCCTTAAATACGGGTTCTCCATTGTTTACTTCATCAAGAATTGTAAATTTTCCGGCTTTGTCAAGCACTCGTATTGTTGTTTCAACTCCGTTGGTTGTTGCAGGAAATGAGATGCTGAATTTTCCATCTTCTCCTGTAGTGGCAGAATAAATTGTTTTTCCAGTTGAACCGGCTTTGTAGTCGTTGTTATTTACTTCAACTTGTACGGTAATTCCGGCTGCGTTTTTATAGAGTTCTACATATTTGCCATCTTCAAAGCCTTGCCCCTGGCTATAAGTTAATAGGCCTACAACGGTTGCGCGTCCTGGAATGTCTCCAATTTCAAATGATGTTTGTTCTTTTTCACATGCTGTAAATAATACTGCACATGCTGCAAGTAGCATTGTGTTTAATTTAGATAATACTTTCATAGTTAAAATAATTAATTGATTATGTGTTTTTCTTTTGTTAAATACTATTCTTACCCAATCCTTAACAAGGGCAAATTAATATTTCTTTTTTGTAAAAAGCAAATATTTTTATATAAAAAATATAGTATGTCTTGAAAAAATATATTATGATGTGTTTAACTATGAACAAGAAGAGAATATTATGAATAGAGTTTATGTGTAATTCTACTAATAATCGGGTAGGTTCTGCTTTTATCTAAAAATATGGATGTCGTATAAAACAACTAAGGTTGAATGTAAAACATCCAACCTTTATTGTGTAACAAATTATAGTCCTTTGTTAATTAAGCAAGCTTGTTGATGTGCTTAGCTAGTTTTGATTTCAAGTTACCAGCTTTATTGGCATGGATAACGTGTTTCTTTGCTAGTTTGTCAAGCATCTTAGCTACTTTAGGGAACATTTCTGTTGCTGCGGCCTTATCAGTAGTAGCACGTAGCTTACGAACTGCGTTACGCATTGTTTTAGCGTAATATCTGTTATGCAGTCTTCTTTTCTCAGTTTGTCTGATTCTCTTAATTGATGATTTATGATTTGCCATCTCGACTAATCTTTTTACTGTGAATTACTTTTTTTACTTTTAGTAGCCCATAGGAGAATCGAACTCCTCTTTCAAGAATGAAAATCTTGCGTCCTAGCCGATAGACGAATGGGCCATCATTGTTTTATTGCCTTTTGGGCTTTGTCTTATTTGCGGGTGCAAAGATATGTTTATTTTTTGTATCCGCAAAATTATTTTCAACTTTTTGAAGTTTTTTCTTTTGAAAAAGAAAGCTACTCATTTGGAGTAGCTCTTTTTTTTGTAGCCCATAGGAGAATCGAACTCCTCTTTCAAGAATGAAAATCTTGCGTCCTAGCCGATAGACGAATGGGCCATCATTGTTTTGTTGCAGATGTTTTTCTCATTTGCGCTGCAAAGGTAGGACAAATAGTTGAATTGTGCAAGAGTTGGACAAATATTTTTTTTAATTTTTTATTTTCGCACTCGCAAAATACCCTCCCAGGCTCTTGTAGACGTGTTTGTAAAATATTCTTTTTTACGCTTTTCCTCCTTTTCAGAAGTTTCTTCTCCTTTGCTTATTTATAAATTCCAAAAGAAATTTTTCTGTTTCATTTATTCCCATTATGCTGGAGTCTATGCAAAGATGATAACTTTTAGCTTCTCCCCATGTTTTGGAACTGTAGTAGTTGTAGTAGTCGGCACGTTTTTCGTCGGTCTTTTCAATAAGCTCTTTTGCCTTCTGTCTGTCCAGACTGTTCTGTTTCATTATGCGTTCTATTCGTATTTCCTTAGGGGCGCATATAAATATGTTTATACACTGAGGAAAATCACGCAATACATAATCTGCGCATCTTCCGACGAAAAGGCATGATTCTTTTTCTGCAAGTTCGCGGATAACTTCGCTTTGAACCTTGAACAGTGCATCATTGCTTAAGCAGTTGTATCCAGGAATGCTGCCGTCATTGATGAATGGGAATCTCATGCTGAAAATTGTATTAAAAGCGTTTGTAGGCTTTTCATCAGCTTTTTCAAAGAATTCCGAGCATAATCCGCTTTTTTCTGCTGCCAGAGTAATAAGTTCTTTGTCAAGAAAGCGCAGGTTCAGATCTTCTGCAAGCTTGCGTCCTATTTCACGACCGCCGCTTCCCAGTTGTCGGCCTATATTGATGATAAGTTTGTCTGTCATATATTATATTATTGTTTAAGGTTTTGTCTTTCTTTATAGCGTAAAGATATTAATTTTCAATTTATCTGTATAAAAAATAAAGCATTATTTTCAGGATAATGCTTTAAATGTAATGATAGTGCAATATTATGCATAAAGTGAAAAGTCCGGATTTATCTTGTTGTCTTAAGATATTTCTTTCTGATTACAACAAGCCATACAAACAGGGATATTCCCTTTAAAATGCTTGATATTGAGACAGCCCACCAAACGCCGCTTATTCCCATACCGATTGCAGTGAGTCCGATTGCCAGTGGGATTCTAAGATAGTTGCCGCAGATGCTTGTTATTGCCGGTGGAATGGTTCTTCCTATACCGTAAAATACTCCTTGTGTAGCAATTTCCAGCATCATGAACAGCTGTGAATATCCGTCAATTCGCAGGAATTCCCCTCCTGCCATGTAGGCAGATTCTTCTGGAACAAAGAGGGAGAATATCTCGGAACCGAAGAAGATGAACAGTATTGTACTAAGTATACCGAATATGGATGTTATTCCTAAGGTCTTTTTATAGGCGCTGACAACACGGTTTATGTTTCCGGCAGCATAGTTCTGTGCTGTGAATGTTCCAAGTGCGGTGGAGAATCCTGCGGAAGTGTTCCATGTCAGTCCTTCTATCTGTCCGCCGGTTGTAAATGCCATTAGACCTATGTGTCCGCCGTTTATGGCTGCAATTCGGCACATATACATGTTGGCAAAGGCGAATAGTGTGTTGAATATTGCAACCGGAGCGCCTATTCTGAATATCCTTAATGTATATTGCTTTTGAAGACGTTTGATGAAAGGAAATCTGTCAAGAAGGCTGTCCCTGAATCTGATTTGTATAATGAACAGTATAAGAACAAAATACTGTGAAAGTATTGTTGCGTATGCGGCACCGTTTGTCCCAAGGTTCAAGACAAATATAAATAAAGGGTCAAGTATCATGTTCATAACCAGTCCGCTTCCGCTTATATAAAAAGGTATGTTGCTTCGTCCACTAGCATTGTATATTCCTGTAAATGCCGCAGCCATGAATATTGCAGGCATACCGAATGCTATTATTCGCAGATAGTTTACCGCATTACTGTAAATATCTCCCGAAAGTTTGAACACATCTATTATATAATTAGCAAAAATAAAAAGTGATATTCCCCATATCAGTGACAGTGAGATGGATATGGTGAGGTTGTGTGAGGCATATTCTCTTGCATCACTATAATTACGGCTTCCTATAGCCTGTGCTATGGTAACTTCTGAGCCAATCTTGCATAAAAGGGAAATGGATGTTGACATCCATGTTAGTATGCCGACAGCTCCCACTGCGGCTACGGCTTCGCTACCCAAACGTCCTACCCATGCCATATCTGTCAGGCTGTAAGCCATTTGGATAAAGGCAGTTGCCATAATCGGGAGTGCAAGCTTTATCAGTTGCGATGTGATGTTTCCTTCTGTAAGATTGTTTATTCCTTTCATGATTTTCGTTAATTTGTTTTTGGGGCTGCAAAGATACAATAAGAAAAATCTTTTGGTCTAAAATTTATCATTTTTATTTTTATATATATTTTTTATTTATATTTGCCAAAAAATACACATTGTTTAATTAAAAAGCTATGATTATGAAATTAAGTAATTTATTATTTTTATCTATTCTTGTTGTTTCTCTTTTCTTGACTTCATGTGGTTCTTCAAAAAGTGCACAAGGTGGTGGTGTTAATCCTTATGGAGAAGCTGTTTTTGTTGATATATGTCAGACAATGGCTGAAGAGAAGCCCCAGACCAGAGCATATGGTGAAGCGGAACACTTTAATATGTCAACAGCTAAAAATCTTGCAGCTATGGAAGCTAGGGCAGAGTTCTCTGATAGAGTTGCCGTTGCAATTAGAAAGGCATTGGAAAAGTCAACTGTTATGGATAAGCAGAACTTTGCAGATGAGAATAAAGGTGCTGGTGTTGCTGATGGATTAGGTGTGTCAAACGAGCAGATTGAATCATTGTCAAAAAATGTAATAAGTAATACAATGATTATCAAGACATCTTCTTATTATAATAAAAATAAAATGTATCATGTATTTGTTTGTGTTGAGTATGCTGACGGACTAGATGGTATGGCAAAGGATATAGCAAATGGTATCAAGCAGCAGATTCCTGATGAAAAGAAGGTAGAATTGGAATATCGTATTGAAGAGTTCAGAAAAAATATAAACGAGGAACTTGAGGATATGATTATCCCTTCTCAAAAATAATTCTTGTATAATATACATTTTATTATAATTATAATATAGCATGAAAAGTCTATGGATTATAGACAGTTTTCATGTTTGTAAATAGGAGTGAAAAGTTTATGAAGCACAATAATGTATGTCTGAAACTTTTCGGCTTTATATTCCTGTTTTTACTCTTTGCGCCGCAGGTTGAGGCGCAAAGAGATTTTGAAAAGTTTAAGGCGAAAAAACAGAGCCAATTTCAGAAATTCAGAAATGACAAGATTGGAGATTTTGAGAAATTCCGTGAGAAAAGAAATAAAAAATATGCGAAATTCTTGAAAGAGAGATGGTCTTCTCATGAAGTGAGGGTGCCTTTGGTTACGCCAAGAATAGAACCTCCTAAGCCTGTGTATGCTCCTGAAGACGGTAGATCAAAAGATGTTCCGTCGGTGGAAATACCTGTTACAGAAGTGGTTGTTAAAGAGAAACCAGTTTCGGTAGTTCAGATACCAGAAGACATTTCTGTGGATAAAAGTAGTGAAAATGAACAGAAGACATATTTCAGAACTGTAAACTTCTACGGGACTCCAATTAAATGCAAAGTTCCTGAAAATGTTACATTCAGACTTTCTGGAATTGATGAGGTAAGTGTGGGTGAAGCATGGGATATTTTCTATGATAAAGGATATGATATTATTCTGCTGTCTGTGAATGAGGCGATTAAGGTTTACAATCTTTCTGACTGGGGGATTTTTAAACTTATAGAATTTATTTCTGATGATATATTTGGGAAAAATACGAATGAGGCTTGTGTGTTAAGAGCTTATCTTATGTCTCAGGCAAATATAGACGTTAGAATTGGCCGAACTAATGCGGGACTTGTTGTCCTTGTTCCTATAACTGAGAATATAGCCGGATACAGTTATCTTAGCTTTGGCGGAAAAAAGTATTACCTGTTTGGAAATGTTGGTGACGGGGCGGTATATACTTACAATGAATCGTTTGGAGAAAAGTCAAATTCTATCACTTTGGCTATAGATGCCTTGCCTAAGTTAGATAAGGATTATGTGGAGTCGAAGGTGATATCATCAAAGAATTATCCTGCACTAAGTTTCAAAACAATAGTGAACAGGAATCTTATGGATTATTATGATGATTTGCCGCCCGTATGCAATGTTTCACATTATTCTTCAATAAGAGATGCCGATGAAAATACCTTGCTTCCATTACTTGAGGTTTTGGATAATGCTTTGGATGGAAAATCGGAAGTTGAATCTGTAAATATGATTCTTGATTTGATTCAATATGGGTTTGATTACAAGACAGACGACGAACAGTTTGGTCGGGAAAAGTATAATTATATAGAAGAAGACTTTTATTATTCGGCATGTGATTGTGAGGATCGTGCGGTGCTGTTTTCTGTATTGACTGAAATAATTCTTGAACGCGATGTTGTACTTTTGGAGTTTCCTAATCATTTGTCGGCTGCTGTATGTTTTAGCGAGCCTGTAGATGGAGATTATATAGAATATAAAGGTAAAAAATATTATATCTGTGACCCAACATATATTGGTGCTAATGCCGGAATGATGATGCCTTTGCCGGATGTCGGTAAGGTTACAGTCTATGATGCAAGATGATTGGGTTGAAATGAATAGTGTTGTAAGTTAATAATGGATGTCGGTGGTTATTCCGGCATCCTTTGTTTTTATATAATTAAGAGCTCTTGTTTCTTGGAAAATCTCAAAATATAAAAATTATCTTTTGAGATTTTTATTGTTTCCAACATATATTTTCTCTAACCGAGAGCTCCGCTTATATAACCGGAAGTTGCGGTTATAGGAACAAAGGCTTCGGTTTTGTAAACAAAGCCTTTGTTTGGCAGAATCAGAAACTTGTTTTATCTTTGCTATACATTATTAATATATTAAGGAATAACTATAACCTTATAATGATGACTAAGATTGAACTTGAAGAAAAGATAATAAAAATGCTGAAGACTGTGTATGACCCGGAAATTCCAGTGGACATATACGAGCTTGGGCTGATATACAAAATAGATGTTACGGATGACTTCTATGTCAATATTGATATGACTCTGACTGCACCTAACTGTCCGGCGGCTGATTTTATAGTGGAAGATGTTCGTCAGAAGGTTGAGTCTATAGAGGGACTGAAAGGGGCCAGCGTAAACCTTGTCTTTGAACCGGAATGGGATAAGGACATGATGAGTGAAGAGGCCAAACTTGAATTGGGCTTTCTGTAATAGTTTCAAATAATCCCGATTGTATATGAGAAAGAAAGTTTATTTTTTGTCGGATGCGCATTTGGGTTCCAGGGCTCTTGAACATAAAAGAACCCATGAAAGGCGTTTGGTCAATTTTCTTGATGCCATAAAGAACGAAGCGGCTGCCATATATTTGCTGGGAGATATATTTGACTATTGGTACGAATACAAACATGTCGTTCCTAAAGGGTTTACTCGTTTGCTGGGAAAAATTTCCGAACTTACCGATATGGGGGTGGAAGTTCATTTCTTTATCGGTAATCATGATATATGGTGCAAGGATTATTTTGTTGAAGAATGCGGAATGATTCTGCACAAACGTCCTATTACAATTGAGATATACGGGAAAGAGTTCTTCCTTGCCCATGGCGACGGGCTGGGGGACAATTCTATGGGTTTTAAAATATTGCGTTCACTTTTCCATAGCAAAACCATGCAAATGCTTTTCTCTGCCATACATCCGAGGTGGACAATGGAACTTGGTTTGAACTGGTCCAAACATAGCAGGCTTAGCAGGGAGAATGGTAGGGAGGATGACTATAAGGGCGAAGACAATGAACCTTTAATTCTGTTTACAAAAGAGTATCTGAAAACCCATCCAGATATAAATTACTTTATTTACGGTCACAGACACATAATGCTTGATTTGATGATTTCCAGAAGTTCAAGGGTAGTGATTTTGGGCGACTGGATAAACTACTTCTCTTATGCTGTCTTTGATGGAGAGAATCTGTATCTCGATCAGTTTGTTGAAGGAGATACAGATAAACCTATTCTTTAAACTTGCTGATATCAGTCTTTTATTCCGTATGCAAGGTCTCCGGCATCTCCAAGTCCCGGAACTATATAGGCATGTTCGTTTAGTATAGGGTCTATGGCTCCGCACCATATTGTGGTCTTTTCCTGTGGAAATACTTTGCTTACATGGTCAATTGCCTTTTGGCTTGCGATTACCGATGCGATATGTATTTTGGCAGGTGTTCCCTTTTTCAGTAATGCGTGGTAGCATGTTTCCATAGAACATCCTGTTGCAAGCATCGGGTCTGTTATTATCAGTGTCTTGCCTTCAATATTGGGCGAAGCAAGGTATTCTGTTTTTATTCTGAAATGTGACTCGTCTGTGTATTCTCTGTAGGCAGAAATAAAGGCATTTTCCGCTCTGTCGAAATAATTAAGGAATCCTTCGTGGAACACCAATCCGGCTCTTAGAATTGTACACAGCACGATGTTGTCGTCATAAGTATTTATCTGGGCAGTACCGAGTGGGGTAGTCACATCTTTTATAGAGTAGTCAAGTTCCTTGCTTATCTCGTATGCCATTATTTCGCCTATACGTTGTATGTTGCGGCGGAATTTCATTCTGTCACGCTGTATGTTTACATCTCTTATTTCAAGGATGAATCTGTTAAGCAATGAGCAGCTTTTGTTGAAATCAATTATTTTCATTTTATATATGGTTAAGTGAATAATTCTTTTAATACTTCAGTCGTTTTCATGTTTTCAAGACTTGTAATATGGAATGAATAGTATTTCAAGATAGTATCCAGGCATCTGTTTCTTTCTATCCTGTTCATCTTGAACAGATGCATCGTTTCATATTTCAGTCTCATCATCTGGTATAGTGATAAAGTATCCTCTGGCGACAGGTAATTGTTGTGGTCCGGTATCGTCTGGCAGAACACTGCATTTCTGATATCAAAAATACATCCTTTGCTGAACTGGCTTATGTCAGGTCTCAGTCCAAGCATATGTGCTATCTTTATCATAAATACAAGATGGAAGTTTGCAAATCCTTTTGTGCTGTTGTCAAACCATTCAATTGAATTCCTGATGTAGTTGAATGTTTCTTCGTCTTCTTTGTCTTCCTGAAGTATGAGTGAGAGGAATTCGGCAAGGAAAAATGCTACAGGTTGCTTTGTAGGGTTGAATGGAATTGATTTTTGCATGAATGCAGGATGTGCCTCTATTATCTTATGTATATTGCCTTTCGGCTTAATGTCGGCTTCTATGTTAAGAATGGCAAGAGGATGGCATTGCTGCTTGACTGATGAAGACCTGTTCTTTTTGCCAGGGCGGTTTATGGCAAAACTCAGACGACCGACATTCGTATATGTGTCTATAATGTCTGTTTTGTCGTTGTATCTTATGATTCTTAATATTATGGCGCAGCAGCTTTTTTGCATTCTTTTCCTGTTTCTGTTGCAAAAATACTCAGATTAAACAAAATAATAATATGAACCGGCTAAAAACTTATTATTTACAATATTCTGAAATACCTGTTAAATGCCGTGTCATGCAGTTTGTAAACCGGGCGAAAAATCATATATTTGTATTGTTGAGATGTTGAAGATTATGA
This sequence comes from uncultured Bacteroidaceae bacterium, assembly GCA_944320965.1. Taxonomy (GTDB): domain Bacteria; phylum Bacteroidota; class Bacteroidia; order Bacteroidales; family Bacteroidaceae; genus Avibacteroides. The sequence goes on from CALUJO010000003.1 coordinate 97,599, forward strand.
GAAATGTTTGACACTGGCAGACTTTATATTATCCAATATATGTATTGATTTATGGCAGAGTCTTTGGTGAATCAGTGAGGAATATAATTAATAAAAAATCTTATTTTTTGATATTTCAACATTGCAATTACAGACCTTATTTCGTTGATTGATATATATATATCCTATTTTAAGATGAATTAAAGAAATAATTCCGTAATTTGATATCGCAATAAAAATAAAGTATTAATTTTGCATTTGGAAAAACGTATAGAGAAAAGGTAAAAAAGAATATAATAACCTATTAATTTATTAGAAAATGGCAAATTTGGATCTTACAAAGTACGGTATTCAGAACACCGTAGAAATTGTACACAATCCTTCTTATGAAGTATTGTTTGCAGAAGAGACTAAAGCTGGTCTTGAAGGTTTTGAAAAAGGTCAGGTAACTGAACTTGGTGCAGTAAATGTAATGACAGGTATCTATACAGGTCGTTCTCCTAAAGATAAATTCTTTGTAAAGAATGAAGCTAGTGAAAATACTGTATGGTGGACTTCAGAAGAATATAAGAATGACAACAAACCATGTTCTGAAGAAGCTTGGGCTGATTTGAAGGCAAAAGCTGTTAAGGAACTTTCTGGCAAGAGATTGTTTGTTGTTGATACTTTCTGTGGAGCTAACGAAGCTACTCGTTTGAAAGTTCGTTTCATCATGGAAGTTGCATGGCAGGCTCACTTCGTAACTAACATGTTCATCCGTCCTACAGCTGAAGAACTTGCTAACTACGGAGAACCAGATTTCGTATCATTCAATGCTGCAAAAGCTAAAGTTGATAACTACAAGGAACTTGGCTTGAATTCAGAAACAGCTACAGTATTTAACTTGAAGACTAAAGAACAGGTTATCCTTAATACATGGTATGGTGGTGAAATGAAGAAAGGTATCTTCTCAATCATGAACTACCTTAACCCATTGCGCGGTATCGCTTCTATGCACTGTTCTGCTAATACAGACAAGGAAGGCAAGAGCTCAGCTATCTTCTTCGGTTTGTCAGGAACAGGTAAGACTACACTTTCTACAGACCCAAAACGTCTTTTGATCGGTGATGACGAACACGGATGGGATAACGAAGGTGTATTCAACTATGAAGGCGGTTGCTACGCTAAGGTTATCAACCTTGATAAGGAAAGCGAACCAGATATCTATAACGCTATCAAACGTGACGCTTTGTTGGAAAACGTAACTGTTGATGCTAACGGTAAGATTGACTTTACAGATAAGAGCGTAACAGAAAACACTCGTGTTTCTTATCCTATCTATCATATCGAAAACATCGTTAAACCAGTTTCTAAAGGCCCACACGCTAAGCAGGTTATCTTCTTGTCAGCTGACGCATTCGGTGTATTGCCTCCAGTATCAATCTTGAACCCAGCACAGACTCAGTACTACTTCTTGTCAGGATTTACTGCAAAATTGGCTGGTACAGAACGTGGTATCACTGAACCAACTCCTACATTCTCTGCTTGCTTCGGTGCTGCATTCTTGTCATTGCACCCAACTAAGTACGGTGAAGAATTGGTTAAGAAGATGGAAATGACTGGTGCTAAGGCTTACTTGGTTAATACAGGATGGAACGGTACAGGAAAACGTATTTCTATTAGAGATACAAGAGGTATCATCGATGCTATCCTTGACGGTTCAATCGATAAGGCTCCTACAAAGGTTATCCCTTACTTCGATTTCGTAGTTCCAACAGAATTGCCAGGTGTTGATTCTAAGATCCTTGACCCACGTGACACTTACGAATGCGCTTGCCAGTGGGAAGAAAAGGCAAAAGACTTGGCTGGACGTTTCATCAAGAACTTTGCTAAGTTTACAGGTAACGAAGCTGGTAAGGCTTTGGTTGCAGCTGGTCCTAAATTGTAATTTATACAATTATATATGTAAATAGGCAGGAGAAATCTCCTGCCTATTTTTTTTTATGTCTGTTTATATGTTTTCATATATAATATTTATATTCAATAATTGCCTGTATGGTATTATAAATATATAATTAGTAATATCTACTTTGCAAAAACCTCTTAATAAGCACTGTTGGTAAGCAACTTGCAAAATGTTTGTCTAAGGTGACAAATTATAACACAAAATGAATTTTTTTTGTATAAAACTGACTAATTATTGCATGTGCTCTATATAATACGCTCTTATAGCTCTTTTAAATGATTTATATTTATATATATTTGCAAAATAATATTGCATGCAATAGCATAAGTTTTATGCAGATGTAGTAAAAAAAAGTATATTTTAGTATATTTGTTATTAGTCAGTATCAACATAATTGTTGATCGGATATATTTGAAGTATTGAAGGATAATAATAAAAATATATAATAGTTAATATCAAAACATCAAAAAAAAGTTTATGAAGAGTTTATTACGAGTGTTATTCCTTTTGTTGTTTTGTTCTACTGTAGTACAGGCACAGAACTTTACTGTAAAAGGTACTGTTACTTCAGCTGATGATGGACTTACTGTCATTGGTGCAGCTGTAACGGTGAAAGGCAATACATCAATCGGTACTGTAACCGACTTTGATGGAAATTTCTCCCTTAGTGTTCCTGCCGGAACTAAAGAAATTCAAGTGTCCTACGTCGGATTTAAGACTCAGGAAGCTTCTGTAAAACCTGGAGCTTTCTTGAAAATTGTTCTTGAAACTGATGCGGAAGTTCTTGATGAAGTCGTTGTAACCGGTATCCAAAAGATGGATAAACGTCTGTTTACCGGTGCTACAACAAAATTGGATGCAGATAAAACAAAACTTGACGGTATCGCTGATGTCAGCCGTGCATTGGAAGGACGTGCTGCCGGTGTTTCTGTTCAGAACGTATCTGGTACATTTGGTACTGCTCCAAAAATTCGAGTTCGTGGTGCTACTTCTATATATGGTAATTCAACTCCGTTGTGGGTTGTGGACGGTGTCGTTATTGAGGATGCTGTTGATGTCTCTGCTGATGACTTGTCTTCTGGTGATGCTACAACATTGATTTCTTCTGCAATCGCAGGTTTGAATGCAGACGATATTGAAAGCTTCCAGGTGTTGAAGGACGGTTCTGCAACATCTATATATGGTGCGCGCGCGATGGCTGGTGTTGTTGTAATTACAACTAAGAGAGGTAAGACTGGTGTAAGCTCTATCAATTATACTGGTGAGTTTACAACACGTATGAAGCCTAATTATAGAAACTATAATATATCCAACTCTCAGGAACAGATGGGTATATATAAGGAAATGCAGGCTAAAGGTTGGTTGAACTTCTCTTCTCTGATCAATGCATCATCATCTGGTGTATATGGCCGTATGTATTCTTCAATGACTGATTTTGACGCAAACGGAAATTATTATTTGAAGAATACTGAGGCTGCAATGAACGATTACTTACGTTATGCTGAAACGAGAAATACAGACTGGTTTGATTTGCTGTTTAGGAATACTGTTATGCAGAACCATGCAGTAAGTATTTCTGGTGGTACTGATAAAGCGAAAATGTATGCTTCATTGTCTGCATTGTATGACCCAGGATGGACAGCAGCAAGTTCTGTTAAGCGTTATACAGCAAATATGAACGCTTCATTTAATATTTCAAAATGGGTGACATTGAATATGTTGACTAGTGGCTCTTACCGTAAACAGGAAGCTCCAGGTACATTGAGCCAGGATGTTGACCCTGTAAGTGGTCAGGTTAAGCGTAGTTTTGATATCAACCCTTACAGCTACTGTTTGAATACTTCAAGAACTCTTGACCCTTCAATGGTGTTCCAGAGAAACTATGCTCCATTCAATATCTTTGATGAATTGGAAAATAACTATATTAACCTTGATATCAAAGATTTGCGCTTCCAGACTGAATTGAACTGGAAACCGATTCTTGGATTGGAAATGAACGCTTTGGTTGCTTACCGTGTTCAGAGTACAGCAAATGAACATTTTGTAAAGGATGACTCTAATATGGCTGAGGCTTATAGAGCAGGCGTTGATAATCCGAATGTCATGTACAGTAACCCTTATCTTTATCAGGACCCTGATAAACCGGGTGAGAGACCAGTATCTGTTATGAAGGAAGGTGGTATCTATTATCGTAACGATTATTCAGTTTCTCAGCTTGACTTCCGTGGAACAATCCAGTATAATAAGGTAACTGCTGATGAAAAGCACATCTTCAATATCTTTGCCGGTATGGAAGTAAACTCAACAGACAGAAACCAGGTGTTCTTCGAAGGATACGGATTCCTTTATAATAGTGGTAATATCCCATCTATGGACCCTAACCTGTTCTTGCAGATGAAGGATGAAGGTCGTGACTATTATGGAAATACTTGGAGCTATTCAAGAAGTTTGGCTTATTTCGCTTCAGGAACATATTCTTACAAAGGTAAATATACAATGAACCTTACTGGACGTTATGAAGGTACTAACCAGTTGGGTAAATCACGTTCAGCACGTTGGTTGCCTACATATAATATTGCCTTCGCATGGAATGCTCATGAAGAAGATTTCTTCCAGAGAATAAATAACTGGATGTCACACTTGACATTGAAGACTTCATATTCTTTGACAGCTGACCGTGGTCCGTCAAACATCTCAAATGCTTTGCCTATTTATTACTCTAGCCAGGTATGGCGTCCTGACCGTGACTTGTTTGAATCAGCAATCGTTTTGAGTGATATTGCAAACTCAGGTCTTACATATGAAAAGAAGAAAGAGTTTAACTTGGGTGCTGACTTGGGATTCTTTAATAATAGAGTAAATCTTGCACTTGACGTATATTGGCGTGATAACTATGATTTGATTGGCCCTATCGCTACCCAGGGTGTAGGTGGTGTATTGAATAAATATGGTAACGTTGCATCAATGAAGTCTAATGGTGCTGAATTGACATTGTCAACAACAAACGTTAAGACAAAGGATTTCAGCTGGGATACAGACTTTACATTCTCAAAGACACGTACTGAAATTACAAATCTTGATACAAGAACTCAGGTAATTGACTTGGTATCTGGTTCTGGTTATGCCGTAGAAGGAAAGCCGGTTAGAGCTTTGTATTCATTCCAGTTCCAGGGCTTGAACGATGAAGGTCTTCCTACATTCTTGAACGAAAAAGGTCAGGTTACTGTTTCTGATATCAACTTCCAGGAATATGAAAATATCGGTCATTTGAAATATGAAGGTCCTACAGATCCAACAATTACTGGTGGTTTCGGTAATATCTTCAACTACAAGAATTTCAGATTGAATGTCTTTATTACTTATTCATTCGGTAATAAGATTCGATTGGACCCAGTATTCTCTTCAGGTTATTCAGATATGACAGCTTCTCCAAAAGAATTCAAGAACAGATGGGCTGTTCCTGGTGATGAAGAAATAACAACTATTCCTACTATAGCAAGTACACGTCAGGTAAAGAACGATGCACAGTTGAGTTATGCATACAACGCTTACAACTATTCAGATGAACGTGTTGCAGACGGTGGCTTTATCCGTATGAAAGAAATTTCATTGACTTACATGTTGCCGGGTAACTTTGTAAGAAAGATTGGCTTGTCTAATGCTTCTTTGAAGATTCAGGGTACTAACCTGTTCCTTATCTACGCAGACAAGAAACTTAACGGACAGGATCCGGAATTCGTTAATGCCGGTGGTGTTGCATCTCCAATGCCTAAGCAGTTTACACTTACATTAAGATTGGGTATTTAATACAAATATAGATTAAAATGAAATTGAATAAATATATAACAGGATTGATGTTGGGAGGTCTGGCTTTTACGACTTCTTGTAGTGATTTCCTTGACACTGCGCCTGATACCAGAACAGAAATTACAGACGTGGAATCTGCACGAATGTTGCTTGTCGATGCTTATGCGGCTGCTAACTACGGTGTAGTAGGGGAAATGTATAGTGATAATATTGTGGACAATAATTCTCCTCATGAGGTAGAATTGCAGGGAGGAAAGATAGATACTGTTTATTACAACCTTGCTGAATGGGACAAAATGTATAATGAATTGTTTGCTTTTGAACCTACAACTTTAGCAACATCTGATTCTCCTGCTAATATCTGGTCTGACTTCTACAGAGCTATTGCGGTAGTTAACCATGCTTTGGAAAATTTGGATAGAATAGAAGCTGAAGGAAATTTGTCTGCAGAAGATCAGGCTAAAGCAAAAGCTGTGAGAGGTGAAGCTTTGGTATCAAGAGCATATCATCACTTTATTTTGGTTAACTTGTTTTCTCAGGCATACAAGAATCCAGAAGCAAGTAAATTGGATATAGGTATACCTTATATGACAGTTCCTGAAACTGAACTTGTTGTTCATTATGATCGTGGAAATGTAGCTGATACATATAAGAAGATTGAGGAAGACCTTTTGGCTGGTTTGCCATTGATTAATGACTCTTATTACAAGGTTCCAAAATACCATTTTAATAAGAATGCTGCTTATGCTTTTGCAGTGCGTTATTATTTGTTTACAAGAAACTATGACAAAGTTATTGAGTATGCCAATAAGGTGCTTGGTGATACTCCAGGAGTCGTAAGTGGTGGACTTAGAGATTACCGTGGTTTTGAAGGAAAGAACCTTGTTGATGATGCTATCAATGAATGGATCGATGTCCTTTCACCAAGTAACTTAATGTTGCAGATTACTTATTCAACTCAGTTGAGAGCTTTTGCTACAGGTTGTAGATATGCTTTGAACCATGAAGCTGCAAAAGGTACAGTGAATAACTTTGGACCAACTTGGAATCTTTCTATTCATCCGACATTCCTTTCTACCGGTTTGCTTGTAAATGGAAAGGCTGATTATGGTATGATGAGTTTGAAGATTGGTGAAAAGTTCGAGTATACTGATAAGACTTCAGGAATCGGTTATCCACATGCCATAAGAATGGAATTTACAAAGGAAGAAGTTCTTCTGAGTAGAGCAGAAGCTTATATCATGAAAAATGACTTTACCAGTGCTTTCCTTGATTTGAAAGCGTGGGACGATAATATGAAGAACTTGCCTCAGAGTTATGCAAATTATTTCTCAGACCTTACAGAAGATGTCATAAAGAGCTTCTATAGTTATGATGAAAAGGGCAGCAGATATGATTATGCTAAGTATAATATTCTTAACTATGACAATACTTCAAAAATGTCTCCTGATTTTGTTGTAACAGAAGAACAGAAGCCTTATTTGAACTGTTGCTTGCACTTCCGTCGCTTGGAAACTATTCATAACGGTATGCGTTTCTTTGATTTGAAACGTTATGCTATAGAATGGACACATGAGATAGGAAAAGCTTCAGGTGTAAGAAAGCCTGCAAGAACAGAAACTTTGACATGGGATGATGTTCGCCGTGCGGTTGAAGTTCCTCAGGATGCTATAGCAATGGGATTGGCTTCATCATATACAAAATTGACTGAACCTGACAATTCAGCATATGTTTTGGTTTCCAAAGACAATGCAGAAGAATTAAATGTAAAATAAATAGAGTACAATTATTATGAAGAAAAATATATTAGCAGCATTTGCACTACTTATGTCACTGACAGGATTTGTATCCTGCAGTGATGATGAGTTAGGACCTACAATTTTCCCGGTATTATCGGATGAACTGGATCCAAATTCATCTACATATCCTTTGGACAGATTCCTTAGAGAAAACTATTTGGACCCATATAATATGCGTTTCGACTATCGTATGTCTGATACAGAAGCAGATATGAATTACAATCTGGTTCCGGCATCATATGATAACAGTATTAAAATGGCTGTTCTGATCAAATATCTTTGGTACGATGTTTATGATCAAGTAATAAAGAATGCAGTAAGTTCTGAAGTTCCGAATGCAGATAAGTTCTTCTTAAAGCGTTATGGCCCTAAGATGATTATGCTTGTTGGTTCTCCTGCTTACAATGCATCAACAGGTACAAAAGTCCAAGGTCTTGCAGAAAGTGGTGTCAAGATATCTTTGTTTGATGTAAACAGCTTGGATATTAATGATATCGAATTGATGAATGAAAACTTCTTCCGAGTAATGCATCATGAGTTCAGCCACGTATTGAACCAGAATGTTGCTTTCTCTGATGATTTCAAGGAAACTTCTTCCGGTTTGTATGACCCTATGAACTGGCAGGACAAGCAAAACGAAGTTGTAAGAAGCCAGGGCTTTATAACTCCATATGCAAGCAGTGAATACAGTGAAGACTTTGTTGAAACGATTGCTTATTATGTTGTAAGTACAGATGAACAATGGGCTTCTTTTATGGATGAAGCAAGCAAGGACTATGAGGAAATTGAAGTTTCTGCAGTAAGACCTGATTCTACAACTCCATCCGAATATGAAGTTGCTAAGAGTGATGGTACTTTTATAAGGATTATAAGTACAGTAGAAGATGTACAGGGTAATCCTGCAACTCATAAGATTTTACGTGTTGCCGTACAGAGAGAGGGTTCAGAACAGTTGTCAGCTCCTTTGAAAGATGAAAATGGCAATTTGATTTATCGTAATGATATTGATAATGTTGATGGTAAGGCAATCATTGAACAGAAACTTTCTGAAGTAAAAGAATACTTGTATTCTGGTTTCGGTATAGATCTTGATGCTTTGCGTCACGAAGTATTATCACGTACTTATCTGACAGATGACAATGGTGATTTTGTTATTGATAACGGTAATTATATAAACAGACTTACTTATCCAATCAAGTCAGATCCAACTAAGACTCTTATAGATTCTTTGGTTTATCAGGTTGAACAATATAAAGTAAATAATTAATGTATTCGCATATGAAAAAATATATATATGGCTTGTCTCTCTTGACATTGACTTTTTCTGCTCAGTCATGTTTAATGGAGGAAGAAGATTTGTTTTCTGAATCTGCTACAGAAAGACTGGAAAATAAAAAAGTTGAGGCCTTTAATGCTCTTTTTGATTCACAGGCAGGTTGGGTAATGAGTTATTTCCCAACTGTTGAAGGAAGTGTAATCGGATGTCCTTTTCTTGTAAAATTTAATCGAAGCGGTGAGGATGGTACAGCTTTGTTTGCTGTTCAGAATGATAGTGTCGGTACTGGTAAATATATGGTAAACGATGCACCTACTCCATTTGATATTGTATTTGATAATGGTCCGGTTCTTACTTTCAACTCATATAATGATATTTTCCATGCATTCTCTGACCCTAAGGAAACTGATTGGTCTTTTGACCAAGGTATGGGTATAGGCTTGGGAGGTGATTATGAGTTTATCATAATTGATGTTACTCCTGACGAAGTACTTTTGAAGGGCAAGAAGAGAGGTACTTATACAGTTTTGCGTAAATTCGATACTACAGAGACAGGTGAAATTACATCAGAGAAGCTTGGTGAGTTGTGGAGAAAATACATGACTGACCTTGAAAGCTTGAACAAGCAGCTGTATAAGTCAAATCCTGCTCCATTACGTCTGGTTTCTGCAAATGGAACTGAATATTATTTGTACAATGGCGATTCATACATTTTTGATGTTGTCTCTGTTGCAGAAAATGATTTGGCATATGCTACTCAATCCAAGTATGTACAGACTTTAGATGGACTGAGATTTATTTCAGAACCTAGTGTTGAAGGGGATAATGGAGAAGATATTATAATCGGTGGCAAGGATTATTTCTTCAATGAAGATAAGACTAAGATGGTTTGCTCTGACGGTTCTTATATCGACGGTGGCGATCCTGTTCAAGTCTTTATAAATGCTCTTAAGGATGTTAATGTTGTTACAGGTAAACCTGCAAATGATTGGGTTCTTGACAATAATTCTTATGGCTCAGATCTTAAGGTGATATATGATAAGATTGCAGCTAAGTTTCCAGCATACAAATTTGAATTCCGTTTCACTGCAAATCTTAACGGTCAGATTTTGTTGCTTAAGCTGATGACATCAAGTAGTACAACTGAAGTTTGGCGAGTATTGTCTCCTTCTGCAAAAGACGGATTGTTGTCTTTAACAGCTGGTGATTATAAGAGCTCAAATTATGATAAACTTGTTGCAGGTACTCCTGAGATTGGACAGTTCTTTGATGCATTTGGAGGAAAATTATACAAAGCAGCACCTGCAGCCGCTTTCAATATGGGAACTTTAAATTTGGAAGCAGATGGTAATGCAAATATGAGTTTCTCAGTAATAAATACAAAGTAATAACAACTATTAAGATTTAGAATTATGAAAAAGATTTATCTGTTTTCTTTAATGGCTTTGAGTGCTGCAGCTGTAAGTGCTCAGGTTACTTTAGCAGATTCTCCAGAACAGTTCGAGTTGAAGTCTGCATCTTTGAAAAGTGAGCTTGCTGTTCCATCAGTTTACAATTTATCAAGTGAGGCTGTTCAGCCTGTAGTGAAAAATGCTCCTAAGGCAGGTTCTTACGGAGTATCTGTAGGCGGTCACTTGTTTTCTGGTATGGACAGAGAACTTAAATCCTATAAAGCTTCAATTGGTGTAGGTCCTGCTGGTAGAAACGCTGCTCTATATGTTTATGATACTATACCTGAAGGTGTTACTGCTACATATAGTTGGAAAATTGTAGGTACTAATGGCGCTGAACAGGTGCTTGAAACATCCGACAACGGTAAGGTTGCCTATGTAAATACTTGGGGTATGGTGCCTTATCCTGTAGTTTCAGGAACAGCTTCTGATGGTGCTACTATGGGTTATGACAGAAGTAATGACCCAACTAATAACTGTAAGGGACAGACATATTTTTCTGCTCAGTGGAATAGACGTTATTCAGTATCTAACGCTGACCCTGGATTCTACGGCGGTCAGTTGTATGGCGGATTGTCTGAAACAATGTATTTCGGTTCAGGAATGATGAGCAACGACGGCAAGATGCTAGAAGGTGTAATCGCTCTTCATAATCCACAGCCTACTCCTATGATTGTTTATGGAGGAACTGTTGCTGTTGCTAAATGCGATGACAGTAAGGATATTATGCCTGCTGATGCAAAACTTAATATCGAGATTTGGTCAATGGATACAGATGAAGAAGGCAGACTTGTTAAGTTGGATAAATTGGGAGAAACAGAATGCGGTTCTGACAATCTTCAGGCAGCACCCAATGGACTTTATGGCTTGAACTTTACTTTCCAGCAGCCAAATGATTTGGGATTGTATGACGCAACTCCTGTAATTATTCCTACAGGCACAGAATTCGGTGTATTTGTTAACAATCTTGACGAGGTTAATATGAGAGTATTGTTTGCTTTGCCTGAAACAGACATTGTACTTCAAGGTTCTGCTCATATTTTGTACGAAGGTGATATTATCAGCGCAATTAGATGGACTGCTACAAACAGAGTTGTTGCTGACTTGTGCATAAGCCTTGATTGTGATATGCCTTCATTGGAATGGGATGCTGAAAGAATGGATTTCCCAACAGAAGGTGGTGTTGGTACTACAGTAGGAAATTTTGTTGACCAGGAAGGCAATCCTATCGAACAGGATATCGAATGGGCATTCTTGTTGACTTCTATGCCTTATCTTGTAAATCCGGATATGGGTGATATGTCTGCAAAGAACTTTACATTCGAAGCTCCAGAATGGGTTAAGAATATTCAGATTGCAGAATATAAGGAAGGTGATTACGGTTGGGACGACATGCATATGTATGCAGTTACAGCTGAAGCTGATCCTCTTCCAGAAGGTGAAACAGGAAGATCTGGTATCCTTATGTGTACAGGTCCTTGCGGCTTGAAATATGGTATCAAGATTGGTCAGGGCGAATGGAATCCTGAAGAAATCGAAGGTGGTGTTGAATCAGTTGCTGCTCCTAAGGCTGCTGTTGCAGTTGCAGGTGACAACTTGATGCTTACTTACGGTGAAGAATACAACACAGTAACAGTTTACAATGTTGCAGGCTCAGAAGTTGCTTCTTATGCACTTCCTCAGGGTGGTTCATTCGAAGTTCCTGCTGCTGACTTGAACGGTGTTTACATGGTAGTATTCGAAGGCGCTTCACGTGAAGTTGTTAAAGTGGTTAAGTAATTAAATACAGTTACCATAGAAATTATGAATGGTGTACCGGGATTCCGGTACACCATTTTTTTGTTTATTTTGAAATACAGCTTAATGACATAAGTCAATAATGTTATTTGTGGTATGGCTTTTATAACCGGAACTTTCGGTTGTATAACCGGCGTTTCCGGTCTTACAGATAAAAGTTTCGGTTACAGAATGTGTACTTTGTATTTATGTTTTGTTTCCTGTCTTTTTCCCATGTTGTTCCTTATACATTTGTTGTAAAATATATCTGTGCGGCTGTTTGTTTTGACTATGTTCCTGTGTTTTTTGTTCATTAATAACAACTGCCGTTATGCACATTCCGTAAATTTGAGGGCGGTTTTCTGTCTAAATATCAGAACTGTAAAGTTAATGCTTTATTAAATTTATATATTTTGTTGCAGTATCTGATTTCTTTTTTATTTTTGCATAATCGGATAATGAGAAATACTATGAAGTCGGAAGCTAACATTAACATTCAGGAAGAGGAAATGATACGACAGGGGTTTCAAGAACTCCTGAACGATTATCTTGCAACAAAGCACAGAAGAAAAGTCGAGATAATAACAAAAGCTTTTGAGTTTGCAAACAGTGCGCACCGTGGAGTTAAAAGACTTTCGGGCGAGCCTTATATAATGCATCCAATAGCGGTTGCAAAAATCGTGTGTAATGAGATTGGGCTTGGCTCCACCTCCATTTGTGCCGCATTGCTCCATGATGTGGTTGAAGATACCGAATACACAGTTGAGGATATAGAAAACCTTTTCGGCAAGAAAATAGCCCAGATAGTAAACGGCTTGACAAAGATTTCGGGTGGAATATTCGGTGACAAGGCTTCTGCCCAGGCAGAAAACTTCAAGAAACTTCTTCTGACAATGTCCGATGACATAAGAGTTATTCTTATAAAGATTGCCGACAGACTTCATAATATGCGAACTCTTGGCTCCCAGCTTCCGAACAAGCGATACAAGATAGCCGGTGAAACATTATATCTTTATGCTCCTTTGGCCAACCGTTTCGGCCTGAACAAGATAAAGCTTGAACTGGAGAACCTGAGTTTCAAGTATGAACATCCGGACGAATATGAAAAGATTGTAGCCAAGCTTGAAGAAACATCTGCCGAGCGTGACAAGGTGTTTGAAACATTTACTGCTCCTATACGCAGCAAGCTTGACGAAATGAAGGACAAGTTCTCATACAGGATTATTTCAAGAGTCAAGACTCCGTATTCTATATGGAATAAAATGCAGGCAAAGAAAATATCATTCGAGGATATATATGATATCCTGGCAGTACGTATAATTTTCACGCCAGTGCATCCTGAAGAGGAAATTAACCTGTGTTTTGACATATATGTAGCCCTTTCAAAGATATATAAATCGCATCCCGACCGTCTGCGCGACTGGGTTAGTCATCCGAAGTCAAACGGCTATCAGGCATTGCATGTTACGCTGATGTCAAATGAAGGACAGTGGATAGAAGTCCAGATAAGAAGTGAAAGAATGAACGATATTGCAGAAACCGGATTTACTGCACACTGGAAGTATAAAGAGGGCGGAGGCTCGGAGGATGAAGGAGAACTTCAAAAATGGCTTCAGACGATAAAGGAAATTCTTGAAGACCCGCAACCTGATGCAATGGATTTCCTTGACACTATAAAATTGAATCTCTATACAAGTGAAATATTTGTTTTTACTCCTAAGGGTGAAATAAAGACAATACCACAAGGCGCAACGTTGCTTGACTTTGCATTCTCGCTTCATACCCATTTGGGAATGAACTGTATTGGCGGTAAAGTGAACAGAAAGCTGGTTCCTTTGAATTATAAGCTGCAAAGCGGTGATCAGGTTGAAATACTTACTTCAAAAGCTCCGCGAATTTCATCTTCATGGCTTGATTTTGTTACTACTGCAAAGGCTAAAAATATAGTAATGAACTATGCCAAGAAGGAAAAAAATCAGAATAGAATTGAGGGTGAAAAGATGGTTGCAGCTTTCTTTGAGAACAATGATATCAAAATGACAGACGGATGTCTGGAAAAACTGTGCTCACTGCATAATCTTTCAACCGTAGATGAATTGTATGAAGCGGTAGGAGGGCATGTTGTTACCTTGGGCGAGGAAGACAAAAACGGGCTGAAAGAAAAACAGAGCTGGATGAAATTTTTGTCATTCTCCTTTGTCGGCGGTGGAAACAAAGACAAGAAAACAGAGAATGAGACTCCGGAAGCTATTGATAAAAAGAAAATCATGCAGCTTACTCCTGAAATGCTGAAGAAGAAATATGTTCTGTGTGACTGTTGCAATCCAATTCCAGGCGATTCTGTCCTTGGATATATTGATGATAACGGCATAGTGCAGGTGCACAAGCTTCAGTGTGAGACTGCGAAAAAACTGAAGGCATGTTATGGAAACCGTCTTGTTGCCGTAGAGTGGGATACTCAGAAGAATTTGCTTTTCCCTGTATTCCTTCAACTTGAAGGAATTGATGATATAGGGGTTTTGAACAAGATTACAGAGGTTCTGTCAAAACAGCTTAACGTGAACATGAGAAAGCTTGATATAACCGGCGAGAAAGGCGTATTCAAAGGCAAGATGGAGCTTTTTGTACATGATGCCGAAGATATAAAGAACATAAGCGAAGCGCTTTCGAAAATTGAGAATGTAAAGTCGGTTGTAAGGCTTTAGATGATTATTGTTTCTTTGGCAACTGCTCAATCAGTGCTAGTATTTCGTTACGGATATTTTCAAGTTTAAGAATAACTTCACCGGTGCGGTCAATTCCCTGCGGATTGTTCCGCATCATTTGTTTTGCCCCGTTTATGGTCATTCCCTGTATTTTTATCAGGTTATATATCTTTCTGATTGTATTTATGTCCTCGTTTGTGTACATGCGCACCCCAGCCGGTGTACGTTTAGGTTTTATTTCTGGAAACTCCTTTTCCCACATGCGCAGAAGTGATGTATTGACATTCAGCATGTCTGCCACTTCCTTTATATTGTAGTAAACTTTCTCGGCTATGTATTTTTTTAGTGCCATAATCGTGTTACGTGTGTATGTCAATCCATCATATTGCCACGGTTCTCTGCCATCTGTATCATTTGGTCATATTCTTCGGCTGTAAGGTCCATGAAGTAGTAGTTGACCGGATTGACATGCCGTCCCTTTACAAGAACTTCATAGTGAAGATGTGCTCCTGTACTTTTCCCGGTATTGCCCACTTCTCCGATGACCTGTCCTCTTATGACTTTTTCTCCACGTCTTACATTGTAGTCGTTCAGATGTGCATATCTGGTCTTGTAACCGTATCCGTGGTCAATCACAATGCATTTTCCGTAGCCGCTTTCCCATCCTACGCTTTCAACCGTACCGTTACCTGTTGCATATACGTCAGTGCCGATGTTTGCCGAGAAATCCATTCCTTCATGGAATCTTGCTGTTCCGTATATTGGGTCAACTCGTCTTCCGTAACCTGATGCCATGCGTTTCAGATTCTTGTTTGCCACAGGCTGTATTGCCGGAATACATTTGTACATTTCGTCTTTTCCCCTATACATTTCAGCTATTTCGTCAAATGAAATGGACTGGATATAGAGTTGCTTTTTCAGTAAGTCCAGCTTGTGTGTCGTGTTTATAACAAGTTTGGAATTTCTCATGTTTTCAAGCGAATCATATCTGTTTGTTCCCAAATAGCTTGATGTACGTATATCTTGTGGTATGGGGTCGGCATTGTAGATGACTCTGTAAAGGTTGTCGTCTCGCTGCTGTATGTCCTGAAGCACTGCAAGGGCATTGTCAAGTTCACGCGACAGCAGGTTGTATTGCGCCAGAAGTCTGCTGTTTTCTGTTCTTATTTCCTGTCCCGTAGGAAAGTTGAATGACAATACAAGTATGACAAATATGGCTGCCGCAACACTGGCATTTGCCAGAAAACGTCTTGTAACCGTAATAATCCTGTGTTTCAATGTAGGATATATGCGGTCATATGCTTGAGTCTTCGGGTTATATTTATAGTATACTTTGCGCATTATTGTCAGTCAAAATGCTATTTTACTTGTATTTGTAGAATATTTTATAATAAAATAATAGACAAAAATACAAATAACATATATCTTTGCAAATCATTTTTGATAATATTAACTTGATATAAATATAGTAAGTATGATGACAGCCAATGAAATCAGAGACTCGTTTAAGAAGTTCTTTGAAGGAAAGAATCATCAGATAGTGCCTTCAGCACCGATGGTGATTAAGGATGACCCGACATTGATGTTTACAAATGCGGGTATGAACCAGTTTAAGGATATTATCCTTGGTAACCAGCCTATCAAGTTCAGACGAGCCGCGGATTCACAGAAATGTCTACGAGTAAGTGGAAAGCATAATGACCTTGAAGAAGTGGGTCATGATACATATCATCATACAATGTTTGAAATGCTTGGAAACTGGTCTTTTGGCGATTATTTCAAGAAAGAAGCAATTTCTTGGGCATGGGAATATCTTGTAGATGTACTGAAACTTTCTCCTGACAGACTTTATGCAACAGTTTTTGAAGGAAGCCCTGAAGAAGGACTTGAACGCGACAATGAAGCTGCATCCTATTGGGAACAGTTCTTGCCTAAAGAAAGAATAATAAACGGAAACCGTCATGACAATTTCTGGGAGATGGGTGATACCGGTCCGTGCGGTCCATGTTCTGAAATCCATATTGACTTGCGAAGCGATGAGGAACGCAAAGCTGTTGACGGTCTTACACTTGTCAATAAATCACACCCTCAGGTAATAGAAATATGGAACCTTGTGTTCATGCAGTATAACCGCAAGGCTGATGGTTCTCTTGAACCGCTTCCAAACAAGGTTATTGATACCGGTATGGGATTTGAACGTCTTTGTATGGCTTTACAGGGAAAGACATCAAACTATGATACTGATGTATTCCAGCCAATGATTCAGGCAATTGCTGCAATGGCTGGCAAGAAATACGGAGATGATCCTAAGGCTGATATCGCAATGCGTGTTATTGCCGACCATATCCGTACAATTGCATTCTCTATAACTGACGGTCAGCTGCCTTCAAATGCAAAAGCCGGATACGTTATCCGTCGAATCCTTCGCCGTGCGGTAAGATACGGATACACATTCCTTGGACAGAAGAGTGCGTTTATGTACAAACTTATTCCTGTACTGGTTGCAAATATGGGTGAAGCATATCCCGAACTTGTAGCACAGCAGAATCTTATTGTTAAAGTGCTGAAAGAAGAAGAGGATGCATTCCTTCGTACTCTTGAAACAGGTATTAAACTGCTTGACAAGATTTCTAATGAGGCCGTTGCTGCCGGAAAGAAATCCATAAGCGGAAAAGATGCCTT
Organism: uncultured Bacteroidaceae bacterium; assembly: GCA_944320965.1. GTDB lineage: Bacteria > Bacteroidota > Bacteroidia > Bacteroidales > Bacteroidaceae > Avibacteroides. The sequence continues at coordinate 115,019 of CALUJO010000003.1, forward strand.
TACATTATATGATACATACGGATTCCCTCTTGACCTTACAGAACTTATCCTCAGAGAGAAAGGCCTTGATGTTGAACTTGAAGAATTCAATGCCGAGATGCAGAAACAGAAGGAACGCGCCCGTAATGCCGCTTCTGTTGAAACCGGCGACTGGGTGGTTCTTCATGAAGGAACAACAGAGTTTGTGGGTTATGACTATACCGAATATGACGCAAGAATCCTTCGTTACCGTCAGATAAAGCAGAAGAACAGTACTTTCTATCAAATTGTATTGGACAAGACTCCTTTCTATGCAGAAATGGGTGGTCAGGTAGGTGACAAAGGTGTACTTGTAAGTGAATTTGAAACAATAGAGATTCTTGATACAAAACGTGAAAACAATCTTCCTGTTCATGTTGCAAAACAGTTGCCGGCACATCCTGAAGCTGAGTTTATGGCTTGCGTAGATGTTGAAAAACGTCGTGCATGTGCTGCAAACCATACTGCAACTCACCTTTTACATGCTGCGTTGCGTGAAGTGCTGGGTGAACATGTTGAACAGAAAGGTTCTCTTGTTACTCCGGAAATGTTAAGATTTGACTTTTCACACTTCCAGAAAGTTACAGACGAACAGCTGCGTCAGGTTGAAAGAATTGTAAATGCTAAGATAAGATTGAATATTCCATTGAACGAGTATCGTAACATGCCAATTGCAGAAGCAAAGGAAATGGGTGCTATGGCTTTGTTCGGAGAAAAATATGGAGATGAAGTCCGTGTGGTATGCTTTGGAAGCTCTGTGGAACTTTGTGGTGGTGTACATGCACAGGCAACAGGTGAAATCGGTATGTTGCGCATCGTTTCTGAAAGTTCTGTTGCTGCAGGTGTACGTCGTATTGAAGCATATACAGGAGCAAGGGTTGAGGAAATGCTTGATGTAATTCAGGATACAATGTCACAGCTTGCATCAATGTTTAACAATGCTCCTGATCTTGTTGGTGCAATACGCAAGCATATTGAAGAAAATGCCGGACTTAAGAAACAGGTTGAAGAATTTGTCAAGGAAAAGACAGCAATGGTTAAGGCTAAACTTCTTGATAATGTACGTGAATTTAACGGTCTTAAGATTGTTACTTTGAATTCTTTGATGCCTGCAAATATTGTCAAGGACCTTGCATTCCAGATTAGAGGTGAGATTTCTGATAACCTGTTGTTTGTAGCAGGAACAGTAGATGCCGGCAAACCAATGCTTACGGTTATGATTTCGGACAATCTTGTTGAAAGAGGTCTCAATGCAGGAGCTCTTGTAAAAGAGGCTGCAAAACTTATACAAGGTGGCGGTGGCGGTCAGAAGCATTTTGCTACTGCCGGTGGAAAGAATCCTGATGGATTGAGTGCTGCTGTTGACAAAGTTCTTGAGATGGCAGGTGCTTGCTAAATAAGCATAAAACATATACTTAAACGGTATTCCATTTTGGTGTGGAATACCGTTTTTTTTTGTTCTAATAAATGCTGGTTGTGTAGTATTTAATAAAATATTGCCATTGTTTCAGGGTATATAATGACAAGTTTGGTTTCTTGTTATTGTGTATTATAGTATCATTAATGTATATTACTGTTATTTTCTGCTTGATGATATAATAGTATACCATTATTATACCATAGGATAATTATGAAATAGGTAATTTTCAAACCGATATATATTTTTGCTTCATCGTTATTTTAACTGTTTAATTGTTTATAATATCATGAAGAAAAGATTTTTAAGTTCGTTGTTTGTGCTGTCCGCATTTTCTTTGGGCAGTATGGCTGTTGGGATTGATTTTAAGGTTTCCGGAGATGCTGAAAACGGTTATTATGTTAATCTGACTGATGGTAAAAGAATAATCTCTGATAATTCAGTTAACGGGGAACTGTGTCTTTATTTGGACAATGAGGATTATTCCGTACGCGAGGAGTTGAAAAACTGGAAAGCAACTAGTATAGAAAATTCAGGTGACAGTATTGTTCTGTCAGGCAAGGTATATCTGAAGAAGCTGGAAACATATCTGAATCTTAAAGTTATATATAAGAAGCTGAGCGATGATCTGATTGAAAAGAGAATAGAGTTGGATCAGAACAATATTCCTTTTCTTTATTATTCTGTAGGTACTTCAATAAGTCCTGGAGAGCAGAAAGTGACATTCTGGAGCTTTGATGATAATGACAATCAGGGTGGAATAGTCCATGAAACATATCCTGCTGCAGGTTATATGCTGGATGAAAATACTGCAGTAGGTATTCTTACTGATGCCGGTAACAGGAATAAATGGACAAGGAATATCCGACGCCGACCGTCAAAGCAGGGAGAAGTAGGTTTCAGGGCCATAAGAGAAATTTGTGATGCCGGTCTGATAAGGATATCTGATGCTGATGAAATAAAAAACGGAAGTTCATTTGTAAAATTTACATTTGGAGAGGTTTCTGATTTCAATCATCCCGAATCCATTTATTCATATGAAATTCCTTCAGTTAAAGAATGGAAATCAATTAATGGGGCAGAATGCCATAAAAAGGGCGATGTTTACATAATAGAAGGCAAAAAAGCTACTTCAGGTTGGGCCGGTATGAAAATACCTTTTGGGCTTAAAGACGGATTCTATACAATAAGGTTTAAACACAAGTCTTCAAATCCAATATCTTTGAAATTGTGGAAAGGTGAAGGTACTGATAACATAGATGTTGCCGGTCTTCATTATCAGACCGATATAAAATCTTCATCTGAACAATGGGTAGAGCAAGAAGAGACTGTCTTTATAGCAAATATGGAAGATGAAACGGCTTATCTTCTGATAGCGTCATCTTCAATTTCTTCAGGAAGTGATTATAAGCTAGAAGTAAAGGATTTGGAAATAGTACGTTCCGATGCTGCTGAATATGCCTATCATAGATTGGAACAGGGCCAAAAAGAGATAAAGAAGGTTTTTGTTTTTGCGACTGAGGCTGAAAATACGTTGCATGATTTGCGTTTGGCATCACAAGTTTATCTTGCTGACGGACTTGGATTTAAGGGCTCGGTTGAGGAAAAGTGTATCTATTCATGTTATCAGATGCTTGTATGGATAACAAGCAGGAATAATTTTTCTCCATTGAATGTTCCAAGCATAAATTATGCTCCGGATATGTATAACAGAGATTCTTTTTGGAGCATGATGGGAGTATATGATAAAGAAACGTCAGAAAATATATTTAACCAGTGGGCTTCAACCCAGGATGAGAGAGGAGCTATAGGCACGATAATAACTCCTTGTATGGGTAGCACGGAAGTAAAGGGCAATGATGCAACTTTGGAATTTTTGTGGTATGCTTTGGTTAACCACAGACTTTACAATACTCCTTTACAGATGGATAAGCTGGAAAAAGCCTTTAATTTCTGTCTGAACGAATTTGATCCTGATGGAGACGGTATATGCAGCGCCGAATTTGTTTTAGGCCAGAATGATGTTGTTGAATATCCGGACAAGACATCAGGGCTTGCAGTAAACCAGGGTATGTTTGCCGTTACATTGCAGGTTGCAAGAGAACTTGGTTTCCCTGTAAGTGAGGAATATATCGAAAAGGCTTGTCTGAATTACCGTGACTTTTATGACAGCGAGAGAGGTTATCTTATTGACAACAGAATGTTCCCTTATTCAATAACTTTCAATTCCCTGTTGCCTGAATTTGTGTCATGGTGGCTGTTTGACAAACCTATTCTGACTTCAGAGATGGTTATAAATACATTGGAGAAAATACCCTACAGAAACGGTTATTCGCCGATTATTGCGCATGTTGAAGATTTGTATTTTACAATGGAGAACAAACCTTTCTCACCTGGTATGTTCTGGGACAACGGTATTTATTACAATGCCGGCAGCTGGATGCGCGAAGAAATATGCGGATATGTTGCCGGTATGAAGCATGGTTGGAAGGATGCTGAACGCAGAATAAAAGAAAGGCTTAATGTTGAAATTACGCTCAATCCGGATGAACCTTTCAGCCATGAGTTTCTTCCTTATGATTTGAATGTACCGGGCTGTTGGTGGCCAAGTACAAGAGTCTTTTCATGGAATGTCTTTGTCTTGAGAGCGTTGGAAGTTGCAGGACTTAGAACTCCGGATCAGGATCCTGATTATAACAGATTTATAAAATAATTTTTTCCCTTTCCTTATAAGTAAATGGCCTAAGCCAAAATTAATGTAAACCGGGATAAGGCGTTATCCCGGTTTCTTTTTTATAAACAGGATAATTTATGCAGTCAGCCCTAATACTGACCATTATCTATTTGTTTTTCTCCTTTTCTTTTGTCCTGAAGTCTTTTGGCGAGCAATTATGTATTTTTGCGAATTCTCTGTAAAAATAAGCCTTGTTGTGGAATCCGCATTCAAGCATGATTTCCTGTATTGTCTTATCCGTATGTATAAGCATGTTTTCTGCCTGTTTTAATCTGTAAGTTCTAATAAAGTCTCCAGGTGTTGTCTGGGCTATTTGTTTTATTTTTCTGTACAGTTGTATTCTGCTTATCATCAAATCCTGTGCCAGTGCATCCTGATTGTAGTTCTCATCGTTGTAGTTTTTGCTCAGAACTTCTATTACGTTATCTATAAATTGTTTGTCGTCTTTGCTTACAATGTTGTCATTGTATTTCTCTTTATATGCTGTTGATGATTCCGAGAAGGTTCTCATCAGGTCTTTGTTATAAAGCAGTCTGTCGACAGCAGCTTTAAGATACCTTGGATGGAATGGCTTGTTTATGAAAAAGCTTGCGCCGGTTTCCAACATTGCAATCTGGTTTTCAATACTTGATTTGCTTGAAAGAATAATTATAGGTATATACTTTGTCTGCTCGTCATCCTTTATTTTTGATATGAGTTCCGTTCCGCTCATTTTAGGCATTACGATATCACAAATGATGAGGCTCGGGATTGTTGTCTTTAATGTTTCTATGGCTTCCAGACCGTTTGCAGCTCCAATAGTTTCGTAGTCAGCGCCTAGTATATCTTTTATCAGGTTAATGATATCAGGTTGGTCGTCTACTATCAGAATTGTAGGCTTCTGTTTGTCGAACAGTTTTTTTGTCTTGAACTGTATTTCTTTTTTTACAATTGTGGTCTGTATCTCTTCTTTGGCCTTTTGAGGAAGTGTTACAATAAAAGAAGTGTAGTCGTTTACTTCACTTTTCACTGTAATCTTTCCGCCAAGAAGATTTACGAGGTCTTTGCACAATGCAAGTCCTATACCGTTTCTTGTTGTCATTCCCTGTGACATTTTACTTTCGTAATTGTCCAGAATAGTGAAGCGGTTGAATATGTTTGGTAAATCATCCGGACGGATTCCTGGACCAGAGTTCTTGCATTCAAACATAAGCTGCCCGTTGTTGTCCAATTGGGCTGTTACTGCAATGTCTCCTTCATTAGGGGTATATTTCATTGCATTTGAAAGCAGGTTGAATATTATTTTTTCAAGCATGCTTCTGTCAGTGACCCATGCTGGGATGTTACTTGCCAAATTTAATTTTATTTCGATTTTCTTTGATTCTGCAATATCAAGAAAATTATCGCATGTACATTTTATGAGTTCATTTACATCGACTTCGGTGAGCTGTATCTGCAGGTGCCCTGTATCTGCTTTTCTGAATTCCATCAATTCCTGGATTTGTCTGTGCATTCTTTCCGCATTCTGATGTATTGTGAGCAACTGTTTTCTTTCTTTTGAATCGCAAGGCTGTTCGGTGAATATCTGTTCGACAGCTCCGTATATAAGTGTTATTGAATTGGAAAATTCATGGGCGATGTTTGTGAAAAAACGCAGTTTTGCCTGATGTATTTCTTCCTTTTTAATTTTTTCCTGTTTTTCCATTTCAAGGGCGTGTCTCATTACAAGCTTGCTTTTCTTTATTTTATAGAAAATTACAGATGAGGCAATAAACACTAATATGTATATACTTATAGCCCATCCTGTCCTCCAGAGCGGTGGCGATATTCTAAGTTCCAGTGTTTGTGGCATATCCCATACCTGGTCGGCATTGCTTGCTTTTATTTCAATTTTGTATTTGTTTGGAGAAAGACCGTTAAGAATAATTTTTCTGGAATTTCCTATTTGTATCCATTGTTCTTTTGTCTTATTTTCCAGCATGTTATCTGCCTTTACTATTCTGTAGACAATTTGACATTTATTGTTGTCTATGTAATCTGTAATAGACAGCGATATGCTGATGGAAGTTGTCTTATAGCTTGTATTGATAATATTATCTTCAGGTATATATAAGTTGTTGTCTATTTTTATGTTGTCAATAATAAGATTTGGTTTGAAGCTCTTCTCTCTCATCAGTTGCGGATATATAATATTGAATCCGTTAACTCCTCCGAAATATATTTCGTCTTTTGCCTTGTTTGCATATCCTGCTCCGTCAGAGAATTCGTTGTTTTGCAATCCGTCCTCATAGTAAAAGTTCGTAATTTGCTTTGTATGTGAATTTATTCTTGAAATACCATTACTGGTGCTGACCCATATATTTCCGTTATTGTCTTCTTCTATGGCATGTATATTGGAGTTTGCCAATCCGGAATTTTCATTCAGGGTGGTGAATTTTTCCTCACCAGTGGAATCTGTAGAGAGTATGCTTATGCCAGAACTGCTGCCAATCCATATTCGGCCGGAGTTGTCTTTGTGCAATACTGTAAGGTCATTGCTGCATATTGAATTTTCATTTTGAGGAATACATCTGAAAGATTCAAAAGTTTCTGTTTGCAGGTCAAAGATATTAAGTCCTCCGCCTCTTGTTGCAATCCATAGCTTGTTGTTGTCTTTAAGTATATCATAAATGATATTGCTGTTTATAGATCCTGATTCTTCGGATTGCTTGGTATGTTTGAATTGTTTTATATGTCTGACATTTTTGCTTTTGTCAAGTTCAATTTTAAATAGTCCTTCTCCGCTTGTTCCAACATAAACGGTTAAAGAATCTGCTTGTATTATGCTATAGATTGAATATATTTTTTCGCTGTTCTCAATATTGGCGGTATTCAATGTCTTTAGACTATTTGATTTATAATCAAAATATTTAATTCCAGGACCGTCTGTTCCTATCCACAGGCAGTTGTCTCCATTACTTAGTTCAAGTACCGAATTGTGTGTCTTTCCTGCTCCTACATTGTAGTTGGCAGTGACCTTATTGTTTTTTATAAGAGTCAGTCCGCCTCCTTTGGAGCCAATCCATAAGTTGTTGTCTTTATCTTTGAATATTGCTCTGATAGGATATTGGCCCATTTCTGTTGTCTGCCCTGTGTTGAATTTTTCTATGAATTTTGAAATATGAAAATGTTTAATAACTCCTTTCCCATCTGTTCCTGCCCATATGATATCCTGACTGCCTGAAAAGACGGACAAAACGGATATTTCCTTTTCAATGGTTGTTATTATATGATCAAAACTAATAGAATAGCATCCGTCAGTTGTTCCTATTATAATATTGCTTTTGTTGAAATAAGCGTCATTTAATGTTCCGTTTATTTTGATTTTTGTTGTTTTAAGTTCTGGTGTTTGGGATAACAGCTCGATATATCCCAGATAATTGTCTGAAGAGAACCATACATTATTGTTTCTGTCATAGAATATGTCTTCTATATTATCTGGTAGTTTTATTCTATATACCATTTCGGCTTCATGCTTGTCGGAAATTGCTATTTTCAATAAGTCTCCGTTTGTCTCCTGTAGCCAAAGGTTATCATTATTGTCGAAAAATACTTTTTTTGCTCCTTTGTATTTGCTGCTGTTTTTGATTACAACCGGTATAAATACATTTTCTTTTTTATTATATATGTATAGTGTACTTCCTTTGAATGTTGCAACTATAATTCCTTTTTTGCTTACATCGCATGAAAACGATTTTTCCTGATATATGTATGGGTTATTGTATCCAAGGAAGAAATGCTCAAACCTTTCTGTTTTTTTGTCCATCCTGTTTATTCCATAATCTGTTGTTATCCAAAGATATTCATCATTTTCTTCGGCAATTGAGCGTATTACATGATGAGAAATGGAATTTGGATCGTTGCTTTGTGGTCTGTATTGTCTGAATGTATTTCCGTCATATTTGTTCAGTCCGTCCCATGTGCCGAACCACATAATTCCGTTTCTGTCCTGAAATATAGTATTTACGGAACTGTTGCTTAATCCATCATTGTTGCTCAGAATTTTGTTCTGATAAGAAAACATTTCTGCATTGGATAATGTTGGATATGAAAAAATAACAATAATAAACAGTAATTTGATATAAAAATTTAAAATCATATTCCCGGTTTTAGTCTTTTATGGTTTCAAAGATAAAAATTATTTAGTAAACAATACCATAAAAAGTATATTATAATTTATTTGTAGTATGTTATTATTTCATTAACATTCCTGTAAGTATAGTATACAACTTTGAAATTGATGGAGAATGCTGTTTTTTAATTAGGAATTACTTTCGTGGCGTGATTTTAAATAATTCATTATTCTTACTGATTATATAATAAATAATTTAATAAATAACATTATGGATATAGCAAAAAGAAATTCAAGTAATCCTATTTTAAGACCATCAGATTTGAAAGCTGGTATAGAAGGGATGGAAATTGTTTGTTTATTGAATCCCGGAGTTTTTCGTATGAATGGAAAGACATGGCTGTTGCTAAGAGTTGCAGAACGTCCTAAACAGATAGAAGGAAAAATAAGCTTCCCTGTCTATAATGATAAAGGCGAAATAGTTGTGTTGAATTTTGATATGGATGATCCTGATCTTGATGCTTCAGATCCTAGAGTTATAATGTATAAGGGAAAGAATTACCTTACTACTATGTCATATTTAAGACTGGTATGCAGTGATGATGGTATTAATTTTTATGAAGATCCTGCTTATCCGCCAATATTCGGTCAAGGCCAACTTGAATCTTTTGGTATAGAAGACTGTCGTGTGGCTACTATGGAAGATGGTTATTTCCTGACTTTTACAGAAGTATCTTCAGTTGCTGTAGGAGTCGGTCTTATTGAAACTAAAGATTTTAAGAACTATACCCGTCATGGAATGATATTTCCCCCTCATAATAAAGATTGTGCTGTTTGGGAAGAAAAAGTTGGTGGAATGTATTATGCATTCCACCGCCCGAGCAGTCCTGAGTTAGGTGGTAACTATATTTGGCTTGCAGAAAGTCCAGATCGTGTACATTGGGGCAAGCATGTATGCATTGCAACAACAAGACCGGGAATGTGGGACTCTGTCAGAGTCGGTGCCGGTGCTGCTCCTATAAGAACTGAAAAAGGATGGTTGGAAATTTATCATGGAGCTAACGCTGAAAACAGATATTGCCTTGGTGCATTGCTTCTTGACTTGAATGATCCAACAAAAGTTCTGGCAAGAAGTGAAGAACCTATTATGGAGCCGATTGCTGATTATGAACAGACAGGATTCTTTGGAAATGTAGTCTTTACAAACGGTCAGATTGTGGAAGGTGATAAAGTGACAATTTATTATGGAGCAAGTGATGAAGTAATCTGTTCTGCTGAATTCTCAATAAATGAAATACTTTCTTCTTTAAATGTTTAATAGTTTGAAGTATGTATAGATTATTGAATGAATACAAAGTGTTTAAACAGTGTCCGCGTGATATGCGGATACTGTTAATTACAAATATGCTTTACGCGTGGGTTCTTCCTATCGTAGAGATATTTGTTGGCGCTTATATAATGCGAAGCTGTGGCAAGCCGGCATATGTGGCTATGTATCAGTTGGCTATGTATGCGGGTATTGTCTTTACTTCTGTCATAAACGGATGGCTTCTTAAAAACATAAAGGTATCATATCTCTATTGTGCAGGTATTTTGTTCTCTGCCGTTTCAATGGTTGGTATGATGATGCTGGAAAATCTTGGCATTGTGGAACTTATATTGATAGGCTTTATAATGGGGGCTGCTTCTGGATTCTTCTGGACAAACAGATATCTGATAACATTGAATTCAACGAATGATGATAACAGAAACTATTTCTTCGGGTTGGAGAGCCTTGGATTTACAGTAGGTCAGATTGCTGTTCCGCTTATAGTCGGTGCGGTTATTGCAAATCTTCAGGGCAAAATGCTTTTCGGTATAGAAGTAGATGCAAATATTGCATATAGAATTGTTACGGTTTTTGCAACGATTATAGCAATTCTTGCTTGTATGAATATATTGAGAGGCAATTATTCAAATCCTTCTTCTTCAAAATTCCTGTATTTCAAGTTTGATTCTCTTTGGGTAAAATTGCTTGGACTGGCATCTTTGAAGGGTATGGTTCAGGGTTTCCTTGTAACGGCTCCTGCTATACTTATAATGAAATTTGTTGGTGAGGAAGGAACACTCGGATTGATACAGGGAATCAGTGGAGGTGTTACTGCTGTACTTGTATATGTCCTTGGACGTGTAACCAAACCAAAACACAGAATATTTGTTTTCTTTTTGGGACTTATAATATTTTTTATAGGAACTGTTGTTAACGGAATTATGTATTCTGCATTGGGTGTTGTTATTTTTGTCCTTTGCAAAGTAATATTCCAACCTTTACATGATTTGGCATATTTCCCTATAATGCTTAGAACGATAGATGTCGTTTCAAAAAAAGAAAAGAGGAATGAATATACATATATATTAAGTCATGAAATAGGATTGTTTTTAGGTCGCGCAGGCGGATTGCTGCTTTTCCTATTGTTGGCCTTTGGAATATCCGAAGATTTTGCACTTAAGTTTGCATTGCCTATCGTTGGAGGTTTGCAATTGCTTTCATTACCATTAGCACAGCATATAATAAAAAAATGTGATTCATATGAAAATAAATGATATCAGTAAAATTGTGTCTGCAATCGCTCTTGGAGGAGTGATTGTGACTATGAACTCCTGTAAGGAAGAGTATCTGGGTGAACCAGTAAAACAGAAAAGCATAAACAGGATAGATTTGATGCCTAATATGCCGCAACCTTATAAAATGCTCGACTGGAAACAAAAAGCAATAGATTTTGATAAATATGCTTTTGACGAGAATACAAGAGTTTTTGGAAATCCTATAATATGGTATGACAATTCAAGAAGGAATATTGACCAGGAGACATTTGGATTGTATACAGCAATAAACGATTCACGTCAGGGTCCAAACAATAACAACGGTGAATTCCATGAAAGCTTGAATTCTTTGGCTGCCTTGATTGGAGGAACACTTGTCGGTATTGATAAAACAGACCAGAATGGAAGAAACTATGTGAAGATGGTTCAGAATTATTTCAATTCTGATAATGGCTGGAACATTATTATGAATAATACCAATCCTTCTGTTGCACTATTAGGCGGCGGATATGGACGTGACTGGTGGTATGATGTATTTCCTAATGTATTGTATTATGCTTTGTGTGAACTTTATCCAGAAGTTGATGGAGCTGATGAAATACAGCACACTATTGCGGAACAGTTCTGTAAAGCTGATTCAGTATTGAACGGTAATTACGATTATTCTTATTTTGATTACAGCACAATGCAGGGTAAGGTGAACAACATTCCTTTACAGCAAGATGCTGCAGGTGGTCATGCGTGGGTATTGTATGCTGCTTATCAGAAATACGGAGACCAGCGTTATCTTGAACATGCAAAATCAGCTCTTGATGCTTTGATGAGCCAGAAGGAAAGTCGTTTCTATGAAATATTACTTCCTATGAGCGCAATTGTTGCATCACGTCTTAATGCTGAACATGGAACAAATTATGATGTCAAGAAGATTCTTGACTGGACATTTGACGGATGTACAAGTCCAAGTGGCAGATACGGCTGGGGGGTTATTGCCGAAAGATGGGGTGATTATGATGTCTATGGCTTACAGGGAAGTATAACAGACAATGGTGGTTTTGCTTTCTTCATGAATTCTGTAAAATTGGCATGGCCTCTTGTTCCAATGGTTAAATATGAACCTGAGTATGCTACTGCAATAGGAAAATGGATGTTGAATCTGTCAAATGCATGTCGTTTGTTTTATCCGACTGAAATTGAAGACAAGAACCAGTGGTTGCCAGAAATGAAAAATATTACAAATGGAAATATTGCATATGAAGGTTTAAGAAAAAGTGATGATTTTGGTAAACCTGAGTTGAAAGGCGTTTCTCCTGTAGCAATTGGTGACGGACCTAAATGGACAAGTTCAAACCCTCCTGAAAGTATGTTTAGTGTATATAGTACTTCACCTGTGGGATTTCTTGGTGCAATGATTGAAACAACATCTGTTGAAGGGATATTGAAAGTGAACTGCAATGTGACAGATTTTTATGCTGCACGTCCTTATCCTGTATATATGTATTATAATCCTTATGAAAAACCTCAAAGTGTTATATACTCATCAGACAAGCGAGTGGATTTGTTTGATATCATTTCTAAGGAATATGTTGCAAAAAATATTAACGGAAAATCAGAAATATTGTTGCCGGCAGAAAATAGTAGAGTGGTTGTAGAGCTTCCGGCCGGAACAAAATTGAAACTTGATGGAAATCGTGTTGTTGATCAAAATAATCAAATTATAAGTTATAAATAATTAATACCATGTTAAAGAAAAGTTTAATTCTTATTTGTGCATTATTTATCGCTGCTGTAAGTTTTGCACAGACGAAAAAAACAGTAAAAGGTGTTGTTACTGATGCCTTGACCGGAGAGACTCTGATAGGTGTAAATATCCTTGAGGAAGGAACCACAAACGGTACTATTACTGATATTGATGGAAGTTATTCCATTGATGTAACTGACAACTCAGTCCTAGTTATATCTTATATAGGTTATGAAACTATTAATGAGAAGGTCGGTTCGCGTACTGTCATAAATATTAAGCTTGGAGCTAAAACCGAAATGATGGATGAAGTTGTTGTTGTCGGTTATGCTACAATGAAAAAACAGAGTGTTACAGGTGCAGTTTCTAAAGTAGGAACAAAGGATTTGACAGCTGCTCCTCTTGCTTCTGCTGAGCAAGCTTTGCAGGGTAGGGTTGCAGGTGTTCAGGTATCTGCTGCAACAGGAGCTCCGGGAGCTGACATTTCGGTTCGTGTTCGTGGTGTCGGATCTATATATTCAGACAATGCACCATTGTATATTGTAGATGGTATTCCATCATCAAGTGGTTTGAATAATATATCACCTAATGATATTGAGAATGTTACAGTTTTGAAGGATGCATCATCTGCTGCAATTTATGGTTCCCGTGCAACAAACGGTGTAGTTCTTATAACTACAAAACAAGGTAAATCTGGAAAGGCAAAGATCTCATATAATGGTACAGTAGGCTTGCAACAGGCAACTAATCTTGTTGAAATGGCCAATACAAAGGAATATGTTGAAATTTACAATGAAGCTACAAGAGCAGACAATGTAGGTACAACTATTCAGAGAGATTATATTACAGATGATATGCTGGGAAATCTTGCAGATGTAAATCATGTAGAAGAAATTTTCCGCACAGCATTGATGCATACTCATGAATTGTCTGTAAGTGGTGGTAATGATAAAGTAAATTACTTGATATCCGGTTCTTATTATAATCAGGATGGTATAATTATGAACAGTGGATATGAAAGAGGTACAATGCGTGCAAATGTTACTGCTAAAGCTAAGGACTGGTTGGAAATCGGTGCAAATGTTAACGGTAGTATTTCTGATACAAAGACTGTTTCAAGTTCCGGTGACGGATATGGTAATGATGAAGGTGGTAGTGTCGTAAGATATGCTATGTTCAGAAATCCTGCAATTCCTGTAAAAGATGCAAATGGTAATTATGTTGACAAACCAAGTACATACTTTGGGTCTGCAATATATGATACATTCTTTGGAGATGGATACAATCCGGTAGGATTGGCAGAGTATACTGACCGTACTATATCAAACAAGAACCTGTTTGCTAAATTCAATGCAAAAATATCATTGCCATGGGATTTAAGCTTGAATACCAATTTTGGTTTTGACTATATAAATAAGGAAACAAAGGCATATAATGCATCTTGGGGTGATGATAACAGAATTAGTAATCCAAATGGATTGTCTATAAATGGTGAAGAGTCTTTGAACTGGACACTTAACACAACATTGAACTATAACCATACATTTGGCGATGCACATCATTTCGGCGCTCTTGCCGGTTTTGAAGCAATTAAAGAAGGTGGTAAGAATGTCAGCAATTCTGATCAGGATTTTCCAATTTGGGATAAAGACCTTATTTATATAGGTAACGGAAACGGAAGTAAAGTCTCAGATCAGAGTGAATGGGCTGCAACTTTGGCTTCTTTCTTCCTTCAAGCCAATTATGATTATAAAAACCGTTATTTTATAAATGCAACCACTACTGTCCACTAAAAATGGACAAGGTTAAAAATTAAATAAATTCGGTTCACTTGAATCATATCGGTCTTTGAC
>CALUJO010000004.1 GCA_944320965.1 uncultured Bacteroidaceae bacterium
TGTTGGGCAATGGCTTCTAATTTTGCATTTCTATCTTTTACATCCTTTTTGCGCTTCCAAGCTACTTTACCACATTTGGGGGAACAATAATAACTGTCAAGTGTCTTTGCGACGAAAACCTTGCCGCAGACTTTGCACTTCCTTTTGATTTCAAATCCGATTGTTGGCATATTATCTACTTTTAAGTATGTATTAGTATAGATAAGTAGAATTTAGTTCCACATTATCTACTTTTTTGTCTTGTCGCAAATAAGAGATAAAAAAGCCTATAGAAAACACATAGAAACCATGAACCCTATAAACGCAAAAAGCGTGCAACTCGTTGAGCTGCACGCTTTTGCTTATTGTTTGTTATTTGTTTACTTATCGGAATCATTTGACTTCCTCAAAGTCAGCATCCTGAACATTGTCACCATTGTTGTTTGATGATGAGCTGTTTGTGTTGCTGCTCTGCTGTCCGGCACCTGCGTTAGGGTTCTGCTGAGCCTGTCCTGCATTTGCGTACATTTCAGCACTTGCAGCCTGGAATGCGTTGTTCAATTCTGCTATTGCAGCATCGATTGCAGCGATATCCTGAGCCTTGTGAGCATCTTTCAGTTTCTGAAGAGCAGCTTCGATAGGAGCTTTCTTGTCAGCTGGAAGTTTATCGCCAAGTTCTTTCAACTGATTTTCAGTCTGGAAAATCATTGAGTCAGCCTGGTTCAACTTGTCAATCTTTTCACGTTCCTTCTTATCTGCATCAGCATTAGCTTCAGCTTCAGCTTTCATACGGTCGATTTCTTCCTTGCTCAAACCAGAAGAAGCTTCGATACGTATTGCCTGTTCCTTACCTGTTGCCTTATCTTTTGCAGAAACCTTCAAGATACCGTTTGCATCGATATCGAATGTCACTTCAATCTGAGGAACACCACGACGTGCAGGAGCAATACCTGTCAGGTTAAACTGGCCGATTGACTTGTTCTGTGCTGCCATTGGACGTTCTCCCTGTAGTACGTGAATTGTAACTTCAGTCTGGTTATCAGCAGCAGTAGAGAATACTTCACTCTTCTTGTAAGGAATTGTTGTGTTTGCATCAATCAACTTTGTCATTACACCACCAAGAGTTTCGATACCCATTGACAATGGAGTTACGTCAAGAAGAACGATGTCACCAACTCCGCCTTCCTTGTTAAGGATTGCACCCTGGATTGCTGCACCAACTGCAACTACTTCATCCGGGTTAACTCCCTTAGAAGGAACTTTGCCGAAGAAGTCTTCAACAAGTTTCTGAACAGCCGGGATACGTGAAGAACCACCAACAAGGATTACTTCGTCAATATCAGAATTTTTTAGACCTGCATCTGCCATTGCTTTCTTACATGGTTCAAGACAAGCCTGAATCAAGTTGTGTGCAAGAGCTTCAAACTTAGCACGAGTCAAAGTCTTTACAAGGTGTTTTGGCACACCGTTAACCGGCATGATGTAAGGCAAGTT
This sequence comes from uncultured Bacteroidaceae bacterium, assembly GCA_944320965.1. Lineage (GTDB taxonomy): Bacteria > Bacteroidota > Bacteroidia > Bacteroidales > Bacteroidaceae > Avibacteroides. Next base: position 1,474 of record CALUJO010000004.1, read on the forward strand.
GATTTCTGAGCTTGTTGTAGAAGACAATTCTATTTTAGCTTTTTCTGCTGCCTCTTTCAAACGCTGCAAAGCCATAGGATCCTGACGTAGGTCTATTCCTTCTTCAGCCTTGAATTCGTCTGCCAACCAGTCGATGATTACCTGGTCAAAGTCATCACCGCCAAGGTGTGTATCACCGTTTGTTGAAAGAACTTCGAATACACCGCCACCGAAGTCAAGGATTGATATATCGAATGTACCACCACCAAGGTCGAATACTGCGATCTTCATGTCTTTGTCGGACTTGTCAACACCATAAGCAAGAGCTGCTGCTGTAGGCTCGTTTACAATACGTTCAACTTTAAGACCTGCGATTTCGCCGGCTTCCTTTGTTGCCTGACGCTGTGAGTCAGAGAAGTATGCAGGAACTGTGATGACAGCCTGTGTAACTTCTTCACCAAGGTAGTCTTCTGCAGTCTTTTTCATTTTCTGAAGAATCATTGCAGAGATTTCCTGTGGAGTATATAAACGGCCTTCAATATCAACACGTGGAGTATTGTTGTCACCACATTTTACTGAATATGGCACACGTGCGATTTCTTTCTGAACCTGATCCCAAGTTTCACCCATAAATCTCTTGATAGAGAAGATTGTACGTTTTGGGTTTGTGATAGCCTGACGTTTTGCAGGGTCACCTACCTTACGTTCTCCACCATCAACGAATGCTACTACTGAAGGAGTAGTTCTTTTACCTTCACTGTTGGCAATAACCACTGGTTCATTGCCTTCAAATACAGAAACACATGAGTTTGTTGTTCCTAAGTCTATACCAATAATCTTTCCCATAATATTTATCTTTTTTATTTATTATCATATTTAGTTGTTTATCTCGTGAGCTTCTTGCGACGCTCACTTATATTTAGGCAAAGCCCGTGCCAAATCTTTTCCGGTATGCAATATTATGGTATTGATGCCAAATAAAGTGTTATAAGTGTCCTGAATAGTGACAAATCCAGGACATACTGTCAGTTTTTGTGACACGGATGTCCATTTATTGCTTATAATTCATATCAGAAGCAGGAATGCCGTCATTATGGATACTGACAGCAAAGTAGTTTTTTTATAACCGTAGTCTTCGGTTTTGAAACTGGAACTTACGTTTCTGTAACCGAAGGCTTCGTTTTTAGAAATGCAGCTTGTGGTTTGGTATTTTGGCAGGAGTAATGGTGTTGCAGCTTGGATGTATCAAAAGATTGTGCTTATGACATGTGTGCAGCCTGTTGGTGTTTCGTCCTGTTGCTGTCTGCTATCTTGTTATTTGTATATGGAATAAAAAAAGAATGTGGTGGAGCAACTTCCACCACATTCCTGTCTTACATATAAAGTATAATGCTTTGGGCCCTTTGTTATTTACTTTACTTCGCTTCCAGGCTTTGCTTCACGCATAGGAGTTATTACTGACAATCCTCCGTCAAAGTTCTCTGCGCTAAGTATCATTCCCTGGCTTTCAATGCCTTTCAATTTGCGTGGAGGCAGATTGGCAATGAAGCATACCTGTTTGCCTACAAGTTCTTCTGGCGAATAGTGTTTTGCTATTCCGGAAACTATTGTTCTTGTTTCCAGTCCGTCGTCTATCTTGAACTGAAGAAGTTTGTCGGCTTTTGGAACTTTCTGGCATTCAAGGATTGTACCTACACGGATATCCAGTTTAAGGAAATCGTCAAATTCGATGTTTTCTCTTATCGGATTAGCCTTGTAGTTTGCTTCTTCGTTTGCTTTCTTTGTATCAAGAAGTTTCTGAACCTGTGCTTCAATAACGCTGTCTTCAATCTTTTCAAACAAAAGTTCCGGTTTGTTAAGCACATGTCCTTCTTCAAGAAGGTCTGTAGAACCCAATCTGCTCCAGTCGCATTCCTGCAGATTAAGCATTTCTCTCAGTTTCTTTGCGCTGAATGGCAGGAACGGTTCGAATGCGATGGCAAGGTTGGCAACGAGTTGCATACTGATGTTCAATATTGTAGCAACGCGTGTCATGTCCGTTTTGGCAAGTTTCCAAGGTTCTGTGTCGGCAAGGTATTTGTTTCCGATACGTGCAAGATTCATTGCTTCTTTCTGTGCATCACGGAATTTGAATACGTCAAGCAGCTTTTCTACATCCTGTTTTACGTCAGAGAATTCCTTCAGAATTTCCTTGTCATAGTCTGTCAGTTCGCCGACTGCAGGAACTTTACCGTCAAAATATTTGTTTGTAAGAACCATTGCACGGTTAACGAAGTTTCCGAATACGGCAACAAGTTCGTTGTTGTTACGTGCCTGGAAGTCTTTCCAAGTGAAGTCATTGTCTTTTGTTTCCGGTGCATTTGCAGTAAGCACGTATCTCAGTACATCCTGTTTGCCAGGGAAGTCGGCAAGATATTCATGCAACCATACTGCCCAGTTGCGTGAAGTTGAGATTTTGTCGCCTTCAAGGTTCAGGAACTCGTTGCTTGGCACGTTGTCAGGAAGGATGTAGCTTCCTTCTGCCTTAAGCATTGCAGGGAATACGATGCAGTGGAAAACGATATTGTCTTTTCCTATGAAGTGAACAAGACGTGTCTCTGGGTCTTTCCACCACTTTTCCCAAGAGTCAGGAAGAAGTTCTTTTGTGTTTGAAATATAACCTATAGGTGCGTCAAACCAAACGTAAAGCACTTTTCCTTCGGCTCCTTCAACCGGAACAGGGATACCCCAGTCAAGGTCACGGCTCACGGCACGTGGCTGAAGTCCCATATCCAGCCAGCTTTTGCACTGACCGTAAACGTTAGGTCTCCATTCCTTGTGGTTTTCAAGTATCCATTCTCTCAGCCATGCTTCGTGCTTGTCAAGAGGCAGATACCAGTGTTTTGTTTCCTTCATAACAGGCTTTGAACCGCTTATTGCCGATTTCGGGTTAATAAGGTCGGTAGGGCTCAGAGAAGTACCGCATGCCTCGCACTGGTCGCCATAGGCACGTTCGTTATGGCAGTGAGGGCATTCTCCTGTAATATATCTGTCGGCAAGGAACTGTTTTGCTTCCTCGTCGTAATATTGTTCAGATGTCTTTTCAATGAATTCTCCTTTTTCATACAGTTTTCTGAAAAAGTCGGATGCTGTCTGTCTGTGTATTTCTGAAGAAGTTCTTGAATAGATGTCAAATGATATACCGAATTCTTCAAAAGATTTCTTTATAAGATTGTGATAACGGTCAACCACATCCTGCGGAGTAATTCCTTCTTTGCGTGCACGTATAGTAATTGGCACACCATGCTCATCGGAACCTCCAATAAACAGGACATCTTCTTTCTTAAGACGAAGATACCTTACATATATATCTGCCGGGACATATACTCCAGCCAAATGTCCGATATGTACAGGACCGTTGGCATAGGGCAGGGCAGATGTCACAGTTGTTCTTTTAAAATGCTTTTCCATAATCAAATTTCCAATTTGATGCAAAAATACAGCATTTTAATTTTATATTGGTAATAAAGATGATAAAAAGCGGAAAAAAGTGGGTGTTATGCCGGTTTGTTATATAAATTCTGATTTGCCAATCTTGTAATTGTAGTATCAAAAGTTTGATTTTTTTGTATTAGTCTTACCAAAATAGTTTAAGTACAGCTTATTTATTTTATAAATACTTTTGTTTTAGAACATAAAAGCATATATTTGTCAGACTATAAACTATTAAATTAGAACAAAGTATGAAAAGAACAATTTTGGGAATATTAATTATTTCATGTCTGGCATTTGCTTTGCCTGCAAATTCACAGATTAAGTTCGGTTTCAAGTTCGGAACCAATTTTACAAATAACAATTATGATGCTTTGCTTGAAAATATAAAGACAATTGATTCGAAGAACTTGAAAATAAATGGAACAACTGGTATTTTCTTCGGGCCTATGATGGATGTAAAGCTGCCTATTCTAGGGTTAGGATTTGATGCCGGTTTCAATTATAACTTCAGAAAATACACAATTGACAATTCAACTGATAACATGAGCACAGTGACAAAGCAGCATTCATTTGTTATTCCTGTGAATTTGAAATATAATTTCGGTTTGGGGGATGCTCTTGGCCTTTATGTTACTGCCGGTCCAACTTTTGAATTCAATATCAATCCTGATACTTTCTGGAAAGATGTGACAATTGCTGCTGCAAATGCCATTGACGGATATGAATATGAAAGAAAGAGTACTGATATTTGGTTGAGTGTCGGTGCAGGATTGAAGATTCTTAATCACATACAATTCGGCTTCAATTATAATTTTGGATTGACTGAAGCTGCAAAAGGTAGTGTAACAAATTTTGTAAATGCAGCTTGGGATGATAAGGCTGTCAGAAATAGAGAATGGCAGATTTCTGTTGCATATTTATTCTGATAATAAGTATATATGTAAAACGGGGCGCAATCATCAAGATTAGCGCCCCGTTTTTTGTTTATGCCATTTTATTCTTCTTCGCTTTCTTCTTTATACAGAGTGAAATTGAATTCTGTCTTTGGAAGTGTCTTCAGGTTGCGTTTTTCCTTGTTAACCAGACGGTTGTTTATTTTCTTGTATTTCTTGTTAATGTCTTTCATGTCTGTATCATAGAAAATGGCACATGCATGATTGGCGACATTGTAGTTCTTTTCAAGGAAACTTTTCAATTGTGCGCTGTATTCCTCTTCCTTGTCTATAAATCCGTCCTTGTTTGTCAGCAGACTGTCAACAGTAATAATCTCTGTTATGAATGCAGAAGAATCTGTAAGTGATACGGTTACGCCAAATAAAATGACCTGTTTGTTCTCCTTGTCTTTCTTCTTTTTAGCAAAAGACACTGAAGATACTGCGATAAGCAGGATTAAAATTAAGCTGATTCTTTTCATTTAGTTATATTTTGTTTATGTTGTCCAACCATGATTCGAAAGAAGCATCACTCGGCATCTTCCAGTCACTTCTCGGGCTTAATGATACATCACTGACTTTTGGTCCGTCAGGCAGGCAGGAACGCTTGAACTGCTGAACGAAGAACCTGCGGATGAATGTGGTAAGCCATTTGTATATTGTTTCCTTGTCATAGATACCTTCAAAGGCTTTCTCGGCAAGGTATTGTATTTTTTCTGGAGTGAATTTGTTCTTAATCATATTATACAGGAAGAAATCATGCAGTTCATACGGTCCCACAAGGTCTTCTGTTTTCTGTTTGATATTGCCGTTTTCATCATGAGGCATAAGCTCCGGACTGATAGGAGTGTTTACAATATCAATAAGTGTTTCCTTTACAGTGCTGTCACTGTGGTTTTCGGCAATCCATTTGACAAGATGTTGTACCAGAGTCTTAGGTATTCCGCTGTTGACACCATACATGGACATGTGGTCACCATTGTATGTTGCCCATCCTAATGCCAGTTCTGACATGTCACCTGTTCCTACAACCATACCGTTAACCTGGTTAGCTATATCCATAAGGATCTGGGTTCTTTCCCTTGCCTGTGAATTTTCGTAGGTTACATCATGGCGGTTTATGTCGTGACCTATGTCATTGAAGTGGTTGATGCATGCTTCCTTGATGCTGATTTCTCTGATTGTTACGCCAAGGGCTTTCATCAACGCCATGGCATTGTTGTATGTTCTGTCTGTAGTCCCGAATCCCGGCATTGTCACTGCTGTGATGTTTTCTGACGGAATTCCGAGCTGTTTGAATGTTCCTGCGCATACAAGTACTGCAAGAGTTGAGTCAAGTCCGCCGGAAATACCAACAACAACATTCTTGCATCCGGCATGGTCAAGTCGTTTGGCAAGTCCCATTGTCTGAATTGCAAATATTTCATTGCACTGTTTGTCGGTCTCTTCGGGTGAAGGGATGAACGGTATTCTGTTGATATGTCTTGTCAGTGTAGCTTCATGTCCTTCGGCATCGATGTTTATTTCTTTGATATCGTTCTCCTGGGTCATGAATGATGCGAAAGTCATATTGGTTCTTCTTGCGCTTCTTATGTGCTCTATGTCAATTTCGGAGTATATGATTTGCGGCTCGAACCTGAATCTTTCGGCTTCGCACAATTTTTCTCCCATTTCATATATAAGGCATTTGCCTCCGAATACGGTATCTGTAGTAGATTCTCCGAATCCGCATGAAGAGAACACGTATCCGCAAATGCATTGTGACGAATGAACTTTGACAAGATTCTGTACATAATTGTATTTACCCATTGTGTCATTGTCGGCAGATAAGTTGAATATTACTTCAGCTCCCGCCTGAACGAAGTCTGCGCTTTTGGGAACCGGAGCCCAAAGGTCCTCACACAATTCAACAGCGAACGAAAGTTCTTTTGTCCTGAAAGTAAGGTTGCAGCCGAAGTGTGCTTTCTGGCCGCAAAGAATCATTTTTCTGCTTATGATATCCTTGCCCGAACGGAACCATCTCTGTTCGTAGAATTCGCTGTAGTTGGGCAGGTATCGCTTAGGAACAATTCCAAGTATTTCGCCTTTGCGTATAACCACACCGACATTATATATAGCCGATTTGAAAAGCAGCGGCATACCTAGTATTGAAATTATATCATGCTCGGCAGTTTCGTTTATTATTGTTTCAAGCGCTTTTTCCGAACTTTCAAGAAGAAAATCCTGTTGGAACAAGTCGGCACAGGTATAGCCTGTTATACAAAGTTCCGGGAACAGGATTACGGAAGCCTTGTTTTCTGCAGCTTCCTTTATCTGGTTTATTATATGTTTTGCGTTGTATGCCGGATCAGCAACCTTGACACTTGGTATGGCTGCTGCCACTTTTACAAATCCATATTTCATAACTGTATAATTAAGTATGAGTAAATATTTGTTTTAAATATCTACAAACATACATAAAAATATGGTATATCAATATTTATCGGTATGAAAAGTTATAGCTTATTAATATTGTTTTTTAATCAATTTACATTGGATCAACGTCATAGTGCAGAATGAATGACTTGTATTTCTTCTCTTCCGTCATTTGTTTGTAAATATCTCTGAGCTGTTGCTTTACATATTTCATGTCCAGGCCGTTTTCTATTTTCAAAATGATTTTTCTTATATAGAAGGTCTGTATCCTAGAAACTGGCGGTTTGTCCGGACCTAAAATCCTTTCACCGAATATATGTTTCATCCTTGCCACCATGTCATTTGCAACAGCTTCGGCTACTTCGTTCGACTTGTGTCTGACATAAACGTTTATGAGCCTATAAAACGGTGGGTATCTGAACTGTTTCCTTTCAGCCATTTCCTGCTCGAACATGCCGTTATAGTCATTGTTTATGACTTTCTGTATTATAGGATTGTCCGGAGAATAGGTTTGCAGAATGACGGTCCCTCTTGTATTTTTTCTTCCGGCACGCCCGGCAACCTGAGCCATAAGCTGGAATGAACGTTCGTATGAGCGGAAATCAGGGAAGTTGAGCATATTGTCAGCATTCAGAATTCCCACGACACTTACATTGTCAAAGTCAAGTCCTTTTGAAATCATTTGTGTACCTACGAGTATATCCGTCTTGCCCTCACTGAAATCGCGGATAATGTTTTCGTATGCAGTCTTTGACTTTGTGGTATCCATATCAAGTCTTGATACCCTTGCTTTTGGGAATATGTCTTTTATACTGTCCTCTACAAGTTCTGTCCCGAATCCACGGTTACGGAGTTCGGTATCGTTACATGCCGGACAGCAGCGAGGAATGGCAGTTGTATAGCCACAATAGTGGCAGGTCATCTGCTGTGTTTCCTTATGGTAGGTAAGACTTACGTCGCAATGTATGCACCTTGGTACCCATCCGCACGTTCTGCATTCAATCATGGGGGCATATCCCCGGCGATTCTGGAACAGTATTATCTGTTCATGATTGTCCAATGCTGCCTTAATCTTGTCCATAAGCAGTGGTGAGAATTGGTTTGTCATCATTTTCCTGCGTCGTGCTTCCTTTATGTCCACCGGTATAATTTCGGGCAGTTTTATGTCCTTGTATCTTTCCGTTATGCTTACCAGTCCGTATTTCCCCTGTTTTGCATTATAATAACTTTCGATTGATGGAGTTGCCGTGCCCAGCAGTACCTTTGCCTTGAACATTGTTGCCAGTACTATTGAAGTGTCGCGTGCGTTATATCTGGGGGCAGGGTCAAACTGCTTGAAAGTATTTTCGTGTTCCTCGTCCACAACTACAAGACCAAGTTCGCGGAAAGGGAGGAATACTGACGACCTTACACCGAGAATCAGCTTGTAAGGTTTGTCTCCAAGCTGCTTTTTCCATATTTCAACCCTCTCGGTATCGCTCAGTTTGGAATGATATACAATCAGACTGTCGCCGAAGACTTTCTCAAGTCTTGACGTTATCTGTGTAGTAAGCGCTATTTCAGGAAGCAGATACAGTACCTGTTTTCCTTCGTTCAGATGCTTTTGTATAAGGCTGATGTATATTTCTGTTTTTCCTGACGAAGTAACTCCGTGCAGAAGGCATACGTTTTTCTTTTCAAATACATTTTCAATTTCGTTGTAGGCATTCTGCTGTATCGGGTTCAGACTGTTGGCTGGTCCGCTTTCACGGTTCTGTCTTAACAGACGTTCGGTTTCAACTTTTTCAATCTGGAATATACCTTTATCAACAAGAGCAGCCAGTACCGCCGGACTTACTTTTGATGCCTCTATAAGTTCGCTTTTCTTTACTTTGCGTGGAGAGGGGGAGTACATTCCTGACAGCTCAACATATTTCATAAGCACGGCAAGCTGTTTCTGTGCCCTTGACAGTGAGTTGAAAAGCCCTTCCATTGCAGTCCTGTCGCCGTATTTGCCGGACAGACTGACAAATGTCTCGGTCTTAGGACGGAATCGTTTTTTTATTTCCTCCTTGACACATATCAGTCCGGCTTCCATCAGCTTTCTTATTGCCGGAAGTATATTTGGCGTTTTTGTTTCGCTTTCTATTTTTGAAACGGAACATTCCTTTTCGTTTGCAATGATGTCAATGATTTGCTGTTCTTTTGGGCTGAGGCTTACGGCGTTGTCAAAATCTTCATTCAGCGTTACTACCGTTTCACTTTCAGGTTTCAGGCCGGATGGCAGTGCAGCCTTGCATACCTCTCCCATTGTACAGAGGTAGTAGTCTGCAATCCATTGCCAAAGTTTTATCTGAGTGCCGGTAAGTATCGGACTGTCATCAAGCAATTCTTCAAAATCCTTTACGGTATATCCTTTAGGCTCGTTTGTATGTACTTTTGTGACAATTGCCGTATATTTCTTTTTCTGTCCGAACTGTACGACAATTCTACTCCCCGGAAATATCTCCTGACTGATATTTTCGGGAACTGAATAGGTATAGGTATTTGCTACCGGCAATGGGACTATAACGTCAACAAATCTTTTCATTTTTACGATTGCATTGGATTGCAAAGTTATAAAAAATGCAGTTCCCGATTGTTCAACAGATGGTTCTTTGTTGAAAAAACAGCAATATCCCTTTGTCCGTCATTCATTTCATTTTTTATCCGGAATTCTGTTTTTATGAACTTTTAATGGGATATGGAATATTCAGTATTCATTTTTGTGTAATTTTGCACTTCATTGGATTTTGACTATTAATACTTTGTATGTCTATGGATAAGAATAAAAAACTTTTTGTATCGGCATTTGTGCTGTTGGCTGCGGGGCTTATCGTATTTCTCGTATTGTTTTTGCGTGAAAAGAAGGCGGGAAATGAAATGGCACAGCTGTTTGAACTGGAAAAAGAAGAAATGAGCAATGACTATCTGAGTTATGCCCAGCAGTATGACGAATTGCAGGAAATAATAACAAACGACTCTTTGCGTGTTTTGCTTGACCGTGAAAAAATGCGTGTCCAAAGGCTTCTTGAAGAACTTCAGGCAGTAAAGCGTTCGGATGCAGCGGAGATAATGCGATTGAAAAAAGAACTGAAGACCGTGCGTGAGGTGATGCGCAACTATGTGATGCAGATTGACTCGCTTGGCAGACTGAACAAACAGCTTGGCGATGAGAACAAAAAACTGAAACGCAGAAATGAAGAAGTCGTTTCGCAGGTATCGACACTGAAGGAAGAAAAGGAGGTTTTGACAGAAAAGGTGACTATTGCTTCAAAACTCAATGCCAGCAACATTGTTGTTGAGAAGAATAACAAACGCGGAAAGACGGCAAGACGTATAAAGGATTTGACACAGCTTGTATTCCATTTCAATATCGACAGAAATCCGAGTGCAGAGAGCGGCGTAAAGACCGTATACCTCAGAATAATGAAACCGGACAACAGTGTGCTGACAAAGAGCAGTGGCAATACATTTGCCTTTGAAAATACAAGACTTACCTATTCAATAAAGCGTGAAATAGAGTATGGCGGCGATGCTGTTCCTGTAACAATGTACTGGAATGTTGAAGAATTCCTCTTTGAAGGAAAGTATCAGGTTGACATCTTTATAGACGGAAATGTGGTAGGAACTTCTTATTTTGAGTTGTAAATGTAGCGGGTAATATCTGTAAATCATATAATGACCGGATATGGCAAATGGGGAAAGATTTGTTTCATATCCGGTTTTTATTTTAGTCTGTTGCCATATTCTTTGAAAATGTTCTTTTATTTCTAAAACCGTAGCTTCGGTTTTAAAACCAAAGGCTTTGTTCTTGAAACCGAAGACTTCGGTTTTGGCTTGTCTTTATTGAAAAATATTTTTCTATCCGTAGGTTTGTTGGATTTTTGCAACTTGATTGCAAATAACTTTGCCTAACTTTGTGGTGTGAAATAAAAACAGAATGCTGTAAGGTTCTGTTTATAAAACTATTATTATGGAACATCATCACCATCATCATGATCACAGCCACAAGATTGAATCTTTGAATTCAGTGTTTATAATATCCATAGTCCTGAACCTTTTGTTTGTAGCGGTTGAGGCTGCGGTAGGACTTTGGGGAAATTCGTTGGGATTGTTGTCGGATGCCGGTCACAACCTGGGCGACGTGTTCAGTCTTTTGCTTGCTATGTTTGCTTTCAAGCTCGCTGCCGTACATTCAAACAGGAAATATACATACGGATATAAGAAGAGTACAATACTCATATCATTGGTAAATGCCCTGATTCTGGTTGCTGCGGTTGTTGCAATATTTGTAGAGAGTATAAGAAAATTCAGAAATCCGGAGCCGGTCAACGGTGATATGGTTATATGGACTGCAGTTATAGGTATTGCGGTTAACGGCCTGACTGCCTTTCTGCTGATGAAACGACAGAAGGGTGACCTGAATGTCAGAGGTGCCTTCATGCACATGGTTGCCGATACGCTTGTATCCTTTGGTGTAGTTGTATCGGGTATTGTAATAAAATATACCGGACTTTACTTTATCGACCCGATTGTCGGCATTGTAATTTCTGTCGTGATACTTGTTTCAACATGGAACTTGCTATCAGAGAGTATCCGTCTTTCGCTTGACGGAGTTCCTGCCAATATTGATATTGAAGACTTGAAGTCGGAAATGGAGAGTGTCCCGAATGTTTCGGGTGTACATCATCTCCATGTCTGGGCAATCAGTACAAGTGATTCGGCTCTTACTGCTCATGTAGTCATAAACTCAATGAATGATATGAAGAGAATCAAGGATGAAATCAAGTCAAGAATAGCGGAAAAGGGAATAACGCATGCAACCCTTGAATTTGAAGAGGTGGGTGAAGTTTGTGTCAATAACGATTGCTGCTGATTATGGAATCTAATGAAAAAGACTGTTCCGGCTGTCTGGAAAGAAAAGGGATTCGTCCCACTGCCAACCGTATGCTTGTCTATTGCGCGATGAAAAGGTCGCACAAGGCATTGTCGTTGGGCGAACTTGAAGAAATACTTGAGACCGTTGACAAATCAAGCATTTCAAGAACGTTGAATCTGTTCCTCGAAAACCATCTTTTGCACTCCATGGAAGACGGTGAAGGTGTGGTGAAATATGAATTGTGTGAAGGACACGGAACATGTTCGGTGGATGACATGCATCCTCACTTCTATTGTGAAATGTGTCATCGCCTTTTCTGTTTGAAGACGGTTCATATTCCTATGGTGGAGATGCCTGACGGATATGTCGTAAATTCGGTGAACTATATGGTCAAGGGGATATGTCCCGACTGTTCATGCAAAACAAAAAAGCCTATTTGATAAATGTTTAGTTAATTTGACTTGCCGCCCTTTTGTTCATTGCCTCAAACATAGTAAATTTGCGCAATGAAAGTTTTATATATAATTGTAGGGTCACTGGCATTGGCGCTTGGAGTTGTCGGAATGTTTCTTCCGCTTCTTCCTACCACTCCCTTTCTTCTTCTTTCGGCTGCAATGTACTTCCGCAGTTCGGAAAGGTTGTACAAATGGTTGCTTGACAGGAAAGTGATAGGCGGCTACATACGCCAGTTCCGTGAGACAAAAGCTATTCCTCTGCATGCCAAGATAGTATCTGTTTCAATGGTATGGATAACAATTCTTTATTGCATATTTTTCGTACTTGACAAGATTGTGCTGCAGATATTGCTTTTTGCAATAGCACTTGCCGTTTCCATACATATATTGAGTTACAGGACACTTAAAAAGAAATAATCAGACATAAATGTTTTTATACAACGACTATTCCACATATATAAAGAATCTTTTCGGCTGCAAGGTCCAGAAAATATCTGTCAATGCGGCATTTACCTGTCCAAACCGTGACGGGAAACTGGGTAGGGGAGGATGCACTTACTGCAATAACCGCACTTTCAATCCAGAATATTGCGATACGGGAAAGAGTATAACGCAACAATTGGAGGAGGGAAAGCAGTTTTTCTCCAGAAAATATCCCGAAATGAAATATCTTGCCTATTTCCAGGCATATACAAATACTTACGGAGAACTGGAAGTACTGAAACGGAAGTATGAGGAAGCGTTGGCTGTTGACGGTATGCTTGGGCTGGTTATAGGCACACGCCCCGATTGTATGCCCGATTCTCTTCTTGATTACCTTGAGAATCTGGCAAAATACATTCATGTGACTGTTGAATATGGAATAGAAAGTATTGACGACAATATACTGAGACATATTAACCGCGGGCATGATTTTGCAACAGCCCGTGATGCAGTTGAGCGTACTGCCGCACGAGGAATACCTGTTGGGGTGCATATGATTCTCGGATTGCCAGGCGAAGATAAGGAAGCTGTCCTGAAGCAGCCTTATGTCCTTTCGGAACTCCCTGTTACTACAATAAAGCTTCATCAGCTGCAGATTATACGCGGAACCGTAATGGGAGAAGAGTATTTGCGGCATCCAGAGAGGTTCTGCCTTTTCGGTGTTGACGATTATATTGAAACGGTTGTCGGGTACATTGCTAGACTTAGAGGGGACATTGTTATAGAAAGGTTCGTTTCGCAATCGCCTAAAAAACTTCTTCTGGCGCCAGATTGGGGACTTAAAAACCATGAGTTTACGGACAAGGTAAAGAAAAGGATGGTAGAATTGTTTGTATATCAGGGAAAACTATATGGTATTTGAGAAATAATGACTAATTTTGCATAACGTTATAAATAAACATTGTTAGCGATGAATATTACAGATAGTATTTTTTATGTCGGTGTAAATGACCGCAACAAACATTTGTTTGAAGGACTGTGGCCTGTTCCTTACGGCGTTTCCTATAATTCTTATATTATTTCAGACGGTAAGACAGCTCTTGTTGATACTGTTGACGTGAATTTCTTTGACAAGTATATAGGCAAGATTCACGAAGTTATCGGTGATAGAAAAATAGATTATCTGATAATCAACCATATGGAACCGGACCATTCAGGTTCAATAAAGCTTATCAGAAAATATTATCCTGATATTGTTCTTGTAGGTAACAAGCAGACACTGGCTATGGTGAACGGTTATTACGGTGAAACCGGTGCGACTCTTGAAGTAAAGGACGGAGATGTGTTGTCGTTGGGCAAGCACCAGCTGTCATTCCATCTTATACCTATGGTTCATTGGCCGGAAACAATGGTAACATATGACAGTACAGAGAACGTTCTTTTCTCGGGTGATGCTTTCGGATGTTTCGGAGCCTTGAACGGTGGCGTTATTGATTGCAAGATAAACACTGATATATATTGGGATGAGATGGAGCGTTACTATTCATGTATAGTAGGAAAATACGGAGCTCAGGTTCAGCGTGCTCTTGCAAAGCTTGCCGGAATACCAATAGATACAATCTGTTCTACACACGGACCAGTGTGGAGAGAGGAAATTCCAAGGGTTATTTCTGTATATGACAGGCTGAGTAAATATGAAGCCGAAGAGGGCGTTGTAATTGCATACGGAACAATGTATGGCAATACAGAACAGATGGCTGAGACTATAGCCGAAACATTATCGGAAAACGGAATAAGAAACGTTGTTCTGCATAACCTTTCAAAATCAGACCAGTCATATGTGCTGAAAGATATATTCAAATATAAAGGGCTGATTCTTGGTGCTCCTACATATAACAACAGCATTTATCCTGAAATGGAATACCTTATGTCAAAACTGGAAATGAGAGATTTGAAACACCGTTATTTGGGATGTTTCGGTTCATTTACATGGGCTGGCCAGGCTGTAAGAAGACTTGACGCATTTGCCGACAAGGTTAAATATGAGGTAGTTGCTTCTTCTGTTGAAATGAAACAGGGATTTTGTAGCGATATTAAAGAAAAATGTATAAATTTGGCTGTTGCTATGGCAGACAGATTGAAATCGGACAGAATTTAACGAATTATTTAAATAAACTACTATGAGATTAATTATTGAACCTGATTATCAGAATGTATCACAGTGGGCAGCAAACTATGTGGCTGCAAAGATTAAGGCAGCAAATCCTACCCCTGAAAAACCTTTTGTACTGGGATTGCCAACAGGATCTTCTCCACTTGGAATGTACAAGGCTCTTATCGAACTTAACAAGAAAGGTGTTGTTTCGTTTGAAAATGTGATTACTTTCAATATGGATGAATATGTAGGTCTTCCTGAAGAACATCCTGAAAGCTATCATTCTTTTATGTGGAACAATTTCTTCAGCCATATTGATATCAAGCGTGAAAACGTAAACATTCTTAACGGTAACGCTGGTGATTTGAAGGCTGAATGCGAAAGATATGAAGCAAAAATCAAGGAAGTAGGCGGAATTGACCTGTTTCTTGGCGGTATAGGTCCTGACGGACATATTGCATTCAACGAACCGGGTTCTTCTTTGAACTCACGTACAAGAGTAAAAACTCTTACAACTGATACAATCATTGCAAACTCACGTTTCTTTGACAATGATGTAAACAAGGTTCCAAAAACAGCCTTGACTGTTGGTGTGGGTACAGTACTTTCTGCAAAAGAAGTACTTATTATTGTAAACGGACACAACAAGTCACGTGCCCTTTACCATGCTGTTGAAGGTGCAATTACACAGATGTGGACTATCAGCGCATTACAGTTGCACGAAAAAGGCATCATTGTTTGTGACGATGCTGCTACTGCAGAACTTAAAGTCGGAACATACAGATATTTTAAAGATATTGAATGTCGCAATCTTGACCCACAGTCACTGCTTGCATAATGACTATTATAAATAAGGCTGTCTATAAAGGCAGCCTTATTTGTTTAAAGTAGTATGTGCAAGTATCTTTTGGATAATGATATGTAGTTTTTTATTTCAAATCTTACATATTAGAAAAATAATTAGTAATTTTGCAGACAAATAAAATACTAACTTAAATATAAATAGGTATTATGGTTAATTACAAAGACTTAGGCTTGGTAAATACAAGAGATATGTTTGCCAGAGCTATTAAAGGCGGATATGCAATCCCAGCTTTCAACTTTAACAATATGGAACAGATGCAGGCTATCATCAAGGCTGCAGTTGAAACAAAATCTCCTGTTATTCTTCAGGTATCTAAGGGTGCTCGCCAGTATGCTAACGCAACATTGCTTCGTTATATGGCTCAGGGAGCAGTAGAATATGCAAAAGAACTAGGATGCGAACATCCTGAAATCGTTCTTCACCTTGACCACGGAGATACTTTCGAAACTTGCAAGAGCTGTATCGATTCAGGTTTCTCTTCTGTAATGATCGACGGTTCTCACCTTCCATACGAAGAAAACGTAGCTTTGACAAAGAAGGTTGTAGAATATGCACATCAGTTTGATGTTACTGTAGAAGGTGAACTTGGTGTTTTGGCTGGTGTTGAAGATGAAGTTACTGCTGAACATCATACTTATACAAATCCTGAAGAAGTAATTGACTTCGCTACTCGTACAGGTTGCGATTCATTGGCTATCTCAATAGGTACTTCTCACGGTGCTTACAAGTTTACTCCAGAACAGTGCCATGTAGATCCAGCAACTGGTCGTCTTGTTCCTCCTCCATTGGCATTTGACGTTCTTGATGCTGTTATGGAAAAACTTCCAGGATTCCCAATCGTACTTCACGGATCTTCTTCAGTTCCACAGGAAGAAGTTGATACTATCAACCAGTATGGTGGTGCTTTGAAAGCTGCTATCGGTATTCCAGAAGAAGAGTTGCGTAAGGCAGCTAAGTCTGCAGTTTGCAAAATCAATATTGACTCAGACTCTCGTCTTGCAATGACTGCTGCAATCCGTAAGGTATTCGCTGAAAAACCAGCTGAATTCGACCCACGTAAGTATTTGGGCCCAGCTCGTGACAATATGGAAAAATTGTACAAGCACAAAATTGTTAACGTATTGGGTTCTGACAACAAGTTGGCTCAATAAGCATAATTCATAGCTTTATTATAGATAAGCGGATATCTGTTATTCAGGTATCCGCTTATTATGTTAAAAGGCAAAGATTGACTCTTTTTGTTCAAAAAAAACAGATAACTGTTTGTTATATAAATAAAATGGATTAACTTTGCACTCCGAAAATAACCATTACACATATTTGTTACCAGACAAATTAAAATAAGTAGTAACATTAAAAATTAAGCATAAAATGAAAAAAGGTATTCATCCAGAATCTTATCGTCCGGTAGTTTTCAAGGACATGTCAAACGGTGATTGTTTCTTGTCTCGTTCAACTTGCGCAACAAAGGAAACAATTGAATTTGAAGGCGAAACTTATCCATTGGTTAAGCTTGAAATCTCTAGCTCATCTCACCCATTCTATACAGGTAAGTCTAAATTGGTGGATACAGCTGGTCGTGTGGATAAATTCCTTAGCCGTTACGGTAACCGTAAGAAATAATAAACATTTCAAAATACAGAAGGCTATACTATGGCTTCGCCAGTGTATAGCCTTTTTTTTGCCCTTATTTAAAAAGATGAATAAAAGATTTTTTGTTGCTTGCTTCGTATTGTCTTTATTTTTGCTTTCATGTGAAAAGGAAGAAATAAGCGTTGTAAAACCGGTAAAAGTTGGAATACCTGCTCTTTCAGGCAATCCTGACGATTTGTTTATAGAGCATAAAGTTGAGATTGACGGAAAGGAAATTGTGAATTATTCGCTTGAATACAGTTGTAGCAATAAGCATGCTCGCTGGATAGCATTTTCCTTTTATGATTTGACTGCTGTGAAGAAGGTAAACAGACCGGATGAGGACCCATGGGCTGATGATCCTCAGGTTCCAAGTATTTACCGTAGTGAAAGAAATGATTTCAGGGGATTTGACAGAGGGCATCTTTGTGCTTCTAATGATCGTGTCTATTCTTTGGAGGCAAATGCACAGACTTTCTATTATTCTAATGTTTCACCACAATATGGTACATTTAACAGAGGCATCTGGCAGAAACTGGAAGCTATGGTTCAGAACTGGGGAAGAAACCCGAATTTGCGCGATACTTTATATGTCGTAAAAGGAGGAACTATTTCAAGCGACAAAATAAACGGTTATACAGATGGAGGGCGAAATAGAATACCTGTACCAAAGTATTATTATATGGCTTTGTTGAGGGTGAAGAAAGGGGTTTATACGTCAATATCCTTCTTGTTGGAACATAAAACAAATTACGGTACTTATAAAATGTCTGATTTTGCAATAAGTATTGATTCTCTTGAGAGTTTTACAGGTATAGATTTTTTCTGTTCTCTTCCTGACCGTGTAGAGGGAGCGGTTGAGCAAAGTTGGGAAAAACTTACGTGGCCTGGTTTGGAATAACAATAAAAGTTTCTAATTTTGCATTATAATGCATGCACCCATAGTTTAATGGATAGAATGACGGATTCCGGTTCCGTTGGTTGGAGTTCGAGTCTCCATGGGTGTACAAAGTAAAATGAGTATAGCAATAATGTTCCATATATATGTCTTTTGCATATATATGGAATTTTTTATTGTTTAAAAGAGTATATTTTTGTTTTGTGTAATCAGTATAATTTAATATAATATTTATCTTTGTGTGTCGTACGTATGTGTTTTTTCAAAATTTGAAGATTTTCTAAAAAAGTAATAACTAAATTTTTTATAACATGAAGAAATTATCTTTCCTTTTGATGTTTATCTTTTCAGCAGTTTTGGTATGTAACGCACAGCTGCCATCAGTACAGTTGAGAACAATTGACGGAAAAACTGTTGATACAGCAAAGTTAAGCAATGACGGCAAGCCTTTTGTTATCAGTTTCTTTGCATCATGGTGCAAGCCTTGTCTTCGTGAGTTGAAGGCCATAAATGAAGTTTATGCTGACTGGCAGGATGAAACAGGTGTAAAACTTTATGCAGTCTCTATTGATGGTGCACAGAATTCTAATAAGGTTAAGCCGATGGTTGATGCTGAAGGATGGGAATATGAAGTTCTTCTTGACCCGAACAGTGACTTTAAGCGTGCATTGAATATTCAAATGATTCCTGCTGTATTCCTTCTTGACGGAAATGGCAAGATTGTTTCAAAGCATAATTCTTATAAAGATGGTGATGAAAACAACCTTTATGAGGAAATAAAAGCATTGGTTAAGTAATATTCTGTAAATAAAGGAAAATATGAATTATCGTTTATTAGGAACATCCTTGTTTTTGGTCACTTCTTCATTGTTGATGGCACAAGAAGAGGAGAGAGGCTTTACGTTGTCAGGTAGTTTGCAGACCGATGTCCTGTTTGGTGAAGAAGATGCGGCAATTGGTGCTACAAAGTCTGAAAATGTAAGTCAAAGCAATACATATTTGGATTTGAATCTTTTGAGCAAATATGTTGATGCAGGAGGACGTTTGGAGTATATGCGTGATCCGCTTCCTGGATTTGTTGATAATTTTGCAGGTCAAGGTTTACCGTATTTTTATGTTACAGGTAAACTTAAGAATGTAGAACTTACTGCAGGTGATTTCTATGAGCAGTTCGGTAGCGGTTTTGTATTAAGAGCATATGAGGAGAGAAGTCTTGGAATTGACAATTCCATACGTGGTGGCCGATTAAGATTAAATCCTTATAAGGGAATAAATATAAGAATGCTTGGCGGTAACCAAAGATATTATTGGGAGCGCAGTGATGGATACTTATTTGGCGGTGATGTTGAATTGAATGTAGACCAGTGGTTCAGACGCATGCAGGATAATATGTGGTATCTGACTCTTGGAGGTTCTTATGTAGGTAAATATGAAAAGGCTGATGATTTGATTCTGAATCCGAACGATAATAGTCTGAAACTTAATTTGCCTGAGATAGTAAATGCTTTTGATGTTCGTGCAAATCTGCAGAAGGGAAATTATAGCTTCCTTGCCGAATATGCTCAGAAAAGTTATGATCCGACAGCAGATAACGGATATATATATAAGAAAGGTACCGCCGTTCTGTTGTCTGGCTCTTATTCAAAAAGAGGTATGAGTATACTTTTGCAGGCAAAGAGAAGTGACAATATGAGCTTCCGTTCTACAAGAAATGTCCCGAAGGAGGATGTCGGTTCTACAATCAATCATCTTCCGGCGTTTGCTTACCAGCACACTTATGCTCTTGCTATCTTGCATCCATATGGAACTCAGCCTGATGGCGAGTGGGCTTATCAGGGAGAATTCCGCTATAATTTCAAAAGAAAGACTCCTCTTGGCGGTAAATACGGTACAGATATTAGATTAAACTTCTCTCATATACGTTCTATTGATCATCAGCTTCTTTATGGCGGAAATGTTCCTATGGTCGGTTCTGATGGTTATAAGTCTGATTTCTTCAAACAGGGAGAACTGTATTATCAGGACTTGCATGTTGATATCTCAAAGAAACTTAGCCGTTCATTCAAAGGTAACTTCATGTATATGTGGCAGAAGTATAATATGCAGGCTATTGAAGGTAAGGAAGGTATGATTGACTCACATATTTTTGTAGCGGAAGGTAAATATACTATAAACAAAAAACTTACTTTAAGAGCAGAATTGCAGTATCTGCATACAAAACAGTACGAAGGCGACTGGGCTTTTGCACTGGCTGAGTTGACAGTGTTGCCTAACCTTATGTTTACTGTTTCCGATATGTATAATGTTGGAGAGACAAAAGAACACTATTATTTGGGAATGGTAACCTTTAATCATAAGGGACATCGCTTGGCTGCTTCGTATGGTAGAACTCGTGCGGGATACAATTGTTCTGGTGGTGTTTGCAGATATGTGCCTGCAAGCAAAGGTTTTCAGATTTCGTATAACTTAATTTTCTGATAAAATGAAGAAGTTTTTGTTTTTTATATTTATCACTTTATTGTTTTCATGTGATAAGATAGACGGAGACGAGCGCTTTGTTCCGTCGGGAGTAGAGGTTAAGCAGAGTAATAGAGTTGTGCTTGTTGAAGATTATACAGGACAGATATGTGTGGGATGTCCTGAAGCTGCCGATTTTCTTCATTCTTTGTCCGAAAATGAGTATAAAGACAAGATGATAATTGTATCAATGCATGCAGGAATGTTTGCTATGGGGCAACCTTTATTTAGTAATATTGCTAATGAATATTATAATGCAAAGAAGTTTGCTTCTAATCCTATGATATGGATAAACAGGCAGGAAGGGAAGCACAGTACTTCAAGTACTGACTGGGGGCCGTGGATTCTGGAAGAACTAAACGATACTTTGTATTGTGATATAAAGTCACAGTTTACATACATGGCTGATAACAGGACATTAAACATAATGTCGGATATAGATATTCTTGAAGATGTAAAAGATTGTAAACTGGGAATACAATATTATATTGTAGAGGATAATATTGTCTCTTTTCAGTATATACCAGGAGGAGATTATATTTTAGACTATGTCCATCACAACGTATTCCGTGATGCTGTTAATGGGCTTTGGGGGGCTCCTTTGGTAGATGTTTCCGGTGATATTACCAATTTAAATTACCAAAAAGGCTCACATTATAAATATTTTCATGCAAACTATAAGTTGGATGATGCTTGGAATGCAGACAATATATATGTAGTTTCTTTTGTTTTCAAGTACACAAATGATGAAAGTAATCAGATTGGTGAAGTCCTCCAGGCAAATATTGTAAAGCTGGTTGATGGTAATGTTGAAACAGTTGAGTGATTGTTATTTAATAATACAGTTTATAAAAAATCCCGATGGAAACATCGGGATTTTTTTATTTTTATATGTGGACCGTATCTGACTTAAATTCTATAAATGCCAAACATATTTTTAAACCGATGCTTTTGGTTATGAAACTGAACGTTTCGGTTGTACGAACAAAGTTTACGTTTATATGTTTCTTTTTAATAAATATGTCTTTAGGAAAAGAAATCATAAATTATATCAGTTTGTGTAATAGGAATTATTGACCGTATAAATATGCAAATATAGCATGTTAAGTGTATTATTTAACTTTTTAATTAATGCAAAAAGTTTCCTGTATGGCCTAAAATATGTAATTTTGTAGCGTAATTTAATGCTTTGGCATGAATACACAAATGAACATTTGGCTGAAATGTTTGTTTTATTATATGCAATATTTTTGCATATTCTGCATTTAGATAAAAGAGTGTTATGTTTATGCAGAATGCAAAATAGATAAAAACAGAGAAAACTTGATTTTTTTAATTATAATTTCTATTTAACTGACAAAAGATGAGAAAACTGTTTTTGTGGTTCTTCTTTTTGTCTATAGTTGGAATCCAGTCTGTACTTGCGCAGAGTTATACTGTCAAGGGTACGGTTCTATCCAAATCGGATAATGAGCCTTTGATTGGAGTTTCAATATTGCAAAAAGGAACAATGAATGGTGTGATTACCGATTTTGACGGTAATTATGTGTTTGAAATTCAGGGTAGCGGGGATGCCGTTCTGGTATTTTCGTATATAGGAATGCAGACACAGGAGTTAAAGGTTACCCCTAAGACCGGAGTCTTGAATGTTGAAATGCAGGACGATTCGCAGTTGGTTGACGAAGTTGTTGTTGTTGCGTACGGTGTTAGGAAGAAAGGTACAATTGCCGGTTCTGTATCAACCGTGAAGGCTGATAAACTGGAAAATGTTCCTACAGCAAGCTTTGACCAGGCTTTGCAGGGACAGACTCCGGGCTTGAGTGTTATGGCGGCTTCTGGTGAGCCAAGCCGTGCAGCGACATTTCAGATTCGAGGAACAAACTCTATCAATTCAGGAACATCACCTTTGTTCATTTTGGATGGAGTACCGGTTGAATCTTCAAGTTTCAATGCCTTGAATCCTAGTGACATCGAATCAATATCAGTATTGAAGGACGCTTCATCTACGTCAATCTATGGTGCGCGTGCTGCTAACGGTGTTGTTGTTATTACCACAAAACGTGGACGTAATGTTGGCAATGCTGTTGTTTCGCTGAAAGGACAGTGGGGATTCTCACGCCTTGCCGGAAACAATTGGGATATGATGAATACAGAAGAACGTATACAATATGAAAAGGAAATAGGTCTTGACCTTGGTGATGATTATTATAATAGAGTCCGTGGCATAGATGTAAACTGGCTTGACGAAGTGTTCAACAAGTTTGCTCCAACACAGAGCTATGAACTATCAGTTAACGGAGCTACTGACAAGACAAACTATTTTGTTTCTGGAGGTTTCTTCGACCAGGACGGTATCACAATAGGTTCTACATTCAAGAGATACAATATGAGGGCCAATGTTGAAAACCGTGCTAAAGACTGGCTTAAGCTTGGTACAAACACTTTGCTTGCTTATGAGGAAATAGAACAGGCAGAAGATGGTGAATATGCTCTTTATGCTCCTATTTCGGCATCTCATTTCATGTTGCCTTACTGGAGTCCTTACAACTCAGACGGTTCTCTTGCTTCAAGCAACGATGGAACATGGACAGGTACAGGACAGAATCCTATAGAATGGATGGAGAACAATCCGGTGAAGCATAAGACATATAAGATAATATCTTCAATGTTTGCCGAAGTTACTCCGATTGAGCGTCTTGTCATCCGTTCTCAGTTTGGTGTTGACTATTCGCATTCGACAGCTTTCATGCAGTCATTCCCAAGCTATATAATAAACAATAATTCGGGAACAGCAGGCCGTTCGTTTACAGATGGGCTTACGCTTACCATTACCAATACAGCAAATTACATGTTTGATATTGACAGAAAGCATAATTTCAATTTCCTTTTGGGACAGGAAGGCGTAAACTATTATGCTGAGTCTTTCCAGGCTGTTACTGCCGGTCAGACAAACGATGCTTTGACAAATATGGCTTCAGGTTCACATGCAACATCTTGGACTGATGCAACTACAGAATATGCATTCCTTTCATTCTTCGGAAGAGGTGAGTATAACTATGATGGTAAGTACTATGCAGACTTCTCTATACGTACAGATGCTTCTTCCCGTTTCGGTAAAGGTAACCGCTGGGCAGGTTTCTGGTCTGTAGGTTTGATGTGGGATGCGCGTAAGGAGAATTTCCTTAAAGGATATGACTGGTTGTCAAATGCGCAGCTGACATTCAGTACAGGTACTTCCGGTAACTCTTCAATACCAAACTATGAGCATCTTGCACTTGTTACAGGTGATGCTGATTATGTTGGAGAATCTGGCTTGAATCCTTCTCAGCGTGGAAATGAAAATCTTACTTGGGAGAAATTGTGGACAACCAATGTCGGTCTGCGTCTTGGATTCTTTAACCGTTTGAATTTCAGTGCTGAGTTCTATAACAAGCTTACAACAGACATGCTTATGCAGGTGCCTCAAAGTTATGCTGATGGCGGATATGGTGCTTATTGGGACAATGTCGGAGCAATGGTGAACCGTGGTATCGAACTTTCTGTTGACGGTGATATTATAAGAACACGCGACTTTGTCTGGAACGTATATGCAAATGCTTCTTATAACAAGAACAAATTGACAGAGCTTTACAACGGCGTTTCAGAGTATGTTGCAAGTAATATCAGTATGTATTCCGTAGGCAATTCGGTTACAGGTTTCTATATGGTAAGATATGCCGGTGTAAATCCTGCAAACGGAGATGCGTTGTGGTACACAAAAGATGGTGAAATAACAAATGTATTCAGTGAAGAAGATCGCGTGATTATTGAAGGCAAGAGTTATGAGGCTCCATGGCAGGGCGGTTTCGGCACAACACTTTCATGGAAGGGACTTTCTTTGTCGGCTCAGTTCAGCTGGATGGCAGACAGATGGTTGTACAACAATGACAGGCTGATGGATGAAAGTAATGGTCTTTACACTTCATATAACCAGTCAAAGAGATTGCTTTATGACAGATGGAAGAAGCCGGGAGATATTACAGACATACCGCGTCATGGTGTGACTCCTCAGTTTGATACACATTATCTTGAAGATGCTTCATTCCTTCGCTTGAAGAATCTGATGTTGTCTTATTCATTGCCTGAAAAGGTATTGAAACGTACAAAGTTCTTTAACGGTGCGCGTTTCTTCCTGCAGGGACAGAACTTGCTGACATTTACAAAATTCTCCGGTCTTGACCCTGAAGTTAGCGCAAATATTTACAGAGCTCAGTATCCAATGAGCAAGCAGTTTACATTTGGAGTTGAAATAAATTTCTAAAACATGGATAAGATGATAAAAATAAAAACATATATACTTGCCTTGATGTTGGTTTTGTCTGTGACTTCATGTCTGGACAAGGAGCCTACACATGCGATAAGGGCTGACAGGGCTATCACTAATGTTAATGAGGCTAATCAGGCTGTGATTGGTATATACTCGGATTTCAAGAGCCAGTACCTTTACAGTGGCAATCTGACATTGCTTCCTGATATCCAGGCCGACCTTGTATATGCGGTTAACGGATATTCTAATGTTTACGGTGATGTTTGGAGATGGAACATATTGGCTACAAATTCAGATATAGAAGCTGTTTATGGTTCTCTTTACAAGATTATAGGTGACTGTAACTTCTTCTTTGAGCAGGTTGCCAAATGGGAAAATTCAATAGTTGATGATTCTGAATTTGAAAGACTTCTTCAATATAAGGGTGAAGCGCATTTTGCACGTGCAATTGCATATTCAGAATTGATTAAGTGTTTCTGCAAGGCATACGATCCTGCAACTGCTGACCAGGAACTTGGTGTTGTGCTTGTTGACAGTTATTCAAATCCTGGAAAGATGGTAAGATCTTCGTTGAAGGCGTCTTATGAGTTTGTCCTTTCTGACTTGGAAAAGGCTGCCGATTATCTTGCTGTAGACGATGATGTGGACCAGACAGGTTTTATTGATTCAGAGTATTTTACATATTATACAGTGCAGGCTCTTTATGCAAGAATCTACCTTTATATGCAGGATTGGGATAATGCAATTAAAGCAGCTTCAGAGCTGATTGATGCAAAGCTTTTCTATCTGTCAGATGTAAACTCTATAATTACGGGCAACTATTCTTATTACGATTATATGTGGCAGTATGATACTGCTTCAGAGATTATCTGGAAGGTTGGCTTTACAAATACTTCTTACGGTGGACGTCTTGGTCAGGTGTTCCTGAACTATGATTATGTATCTTATCGTCCTGATTATGTTCCGGGCAGTAAATCATTGGCTCTTTATACAGATACAGACTTGAGATACAATTCATTTTTTGGAGAAACAACAACCGGTCACAGTCATCATTTAACATGGCCTTTGCTTATAAAGTATCATGGCAACCAGAACTTTATGAACAATTATAATATTCTTCTTGTAAATATGCCAAAGGTTTTCCGTCTTTCTGAGCAGTATCTGATTCGTGCGGAAGCTTATTGTCGTAAGGGTGAATATTCAAAGGCTGCCGAAGATTTGACAACATTGCGTAAGGCTCGTCATCAGAATTATGGTTCAGCATTGTTATCTGCCGATACTTGGCTGGATGAAATAAGTGATGAACGTGTGAGGGAACTGTATATGGAAGGTTTCCGTCTTCAGGATTTGAAGCGTTGGAACAAAGGATTTGAACGTAAGCCTCAAACACAAAGTGTTAAAGACGGTAGCAGTCTGAAGATAGAGGCAGGCAATCCGTTGTTTGTATGGCCTATACCTCAGCATGAACTTGATTTGCCGGGTTCTGAGATTCAGCCAAATGAAAGTAATAAATAATAAAACATAGAAAATAATTATGAAATTTAGAATTATAGGATTTTGTGCTTTAGTCTGCGGCTTGTTTTCTATGCTAAGCTGCAGCCAGGACAATGTATATCACAATAGTTCCAATAATCTGTATGAAGGGGCAGAGTATGTGATGTTTGCCGATTCCATACAGCAGATAGCAATACAGGATGATACAACATATCATGACATTATTATTTCTGCAACTACTGCATGTGATTATGACAGAACTTTTGGTGTAGAGGTTGTTGATAAGGGAAGCAATGCTATTGAAGGTCTTCACTATGACCTCCAGTCAAATACTGTAGTGATCAAGGCAGGCGAACTTACTTCTTCTGTAAAGATTCGTGGCCATTTTGATGAGTATGATGACACAGACTCAATTGGAGTGATGCTGCGCCTTGTTGCTGATAAGAATAAAATCTGGGATATTCATGGAACAGATACAAAGGTTATTTTTGTAAAGGTTTGTCCTTTTGATATAAACAATTTTGTTGGACCGGCAAAGCTGACATCAACATTCTTTAATGATTATATGCAAGATACAGAGATACGTTTGCTTAGAACAGAATTAAGTGAAGATGTAAAGAATGGCATTGTATTGAAAGATTTTATGTATGACGGATATGATATTACAGTATCGTTTGATTCAAGCAATCCTCTTGCTCCTATATTGAATATGGAGCCTCAGGTAATTTCTTCTACTCATGAGGCTTTTGAAGGCGCTGTTTGGGGTAATTACAAACTTATGGTAATGCAGCCTTCAAGCGCAACTTCATATTATAATGTATGTCAGAATTTTGCTTTCCAGTATATGACATTCTACGTTGACGGAGTTGGTTCTGTAGGAACTTATGTCAATGTTATAGAATGGATTACTGAAGAAGAATACAATTATTTGAAGAAGCAGGGATATTAACCGATAAAATATTGAGAATAAATGAAATATAGTCTTATAAATATTCAGATATTGATAATTGCGTTTGCAGCGGTTTTCTTTTCTTCTTGTAAGGAAGATGAAAATGTAGTTTCTCCTGTTTTCCCTTCTGAGGTCAAGACGTTTAATGTTCTTCCGGGCGAAGAGGTTGAATTGGAGTTCGATGCAAATCTTGATTGGAAACTGTTCTCTTCTGCCATTTGGTGCAGATTCCAGAATAATCAGTTGGCTATGACCGGAGAGGCCGGAACATGTAAAGTTCTGCTTTCGGTAAGTAATGACATGTGGTCAATAGACGAATCTTCTGCCAATATAAGCTTGTCAATGGGCGGTGAAGAGAAGGTTATTGCACAGATAACAAGAGGTTCTCAGAATATTGAACTTAAAGATGCTAACGGTAATGTCTATGGCAATGACAATTATATCGGTATGTCATATAATGTTACTGGTATAAACGGAAAATTCTCATTTACAGGAAACTTTAATTGGGAACTTACTTCATGCCCTGAATGGTTGACTGTTGTTGAAGGTTTGCCGGTCAAAGCCAATAAAAACCAGACAGTAGAGTTGAATATGAATGTAATAAAGAAATATTGGTCTTCTTCTGGTGAAGATAATATCGTATTCAAAATGCAGGGTTCTGAACAGTCTGTAACAATTCCAGTCAAGTATGATGGAATACCTGAAGGTATAGTTGAATTGGATGGAATTGACAATTCATGGAACTGGAACATTTCTAAGGACGGTAAACAGTACTGGAAAGAAGGCAGTGACTTTAATGATGAGATTAAGCCGACAGATTTTCCTTTCACATTCAATGTTATTGCAAAGGAAAACAAGTATGCTATAGTTCGTATTGAGCAGAACGGTAAATACATGAATGTGGATGATGAAAACGGATTCCTGACTGTTGAAAATGACGGCTTGGGTACTGTAAGCGTCGCATCTGTTGATGAGAATACAGGAGGTGAAAGAATTGCATATGTTGTAGCAATGCCACAGAATGTATACGATGAAATGATTGCAAAGGTAGAAGAAGCCGGTTGGGTATATGATGGAATATTGCTGACTTCTGACGGTTCTGATATAGCATCTGAATATGAAAAGTATGTTGCTCTTGCCTTCACTCAGGAAGGAGAAACAGCTTCATCTGGAGGTTTCAGTATAATGATGAATGCTTCAACCCCTCTTGATGCTGTACAGGGTGACGGAGGTACTGGAGCCGGAGATATTATTTCTAGTGAATATGGTGTACCTATGGAACAGATATACTCAGTAAGCGCACCTCTTGAAAGCTATCTTCTCGTTGATCCTTTACTTTCTCCGGAAGAATGGGCTGGTGATGTTGTTGCGGTAGATTTGGAAGGTTTGCCAGTAGGATCAGAAAACTTCGAACCAGGAATGAATGAAAGCGGAAGATATACAGTTTCATTCTCATTGTCCAAATCAATGATTATTATATTCAGGGGAACAGATATGGCAAACAGAAAAGTTTTGTTTGTATTGGAACAATAAAGCCCTGGTATGGTTTTTATATTAATGAACAAATATAAATATACGATAATGAATATACTAAATAAAATAAGTCGTCTTTTGGCCCTTTCACTGATTCTGGTAGGAGTCTCTTCGTCTGTTACAAGCTGTAAGGACGAAGCTGAAGTCCTTCAGAGTGGAAACGGTTATGTTCAATTTAAGGTATATAAAAGTGCATCTTATGAAAAGACACTTTCTACCCGTTCAGGAGATAATCAGCTTGACTATCTGAATGATGCAAAGAAGATAAAGGTTATGTTGAGAAATACTGATTTCAGTTTCTCACAGACTTTGCCTCTTAGTGCTTATAATGATGAAACAGCGGAATATGGCCTGCGCAGTGAAAAGCTTAGTCTTACACCGGGAGAATATACCGTTGTTGGCTATTATCTTTATGGCAAGACAGAGGACCAGCTTTATGTAGGTCAGCCTGCCGAGCCAACAACATTCACTGTAACTGCTGGAGGACTTGTTGTACAGGATATCCTTGTTGATGCTGTTGCGCGTGGTTTTGTGAATTTTACTTTGGTAAAGAACATTCTTAAAACTAAGGGTGTCAGTGATTCTGAACCATATCCGTTCAGTAGCATAAATAAAATTGACTTAAAGATAAGGAATACTGATACAAAGACTGTTCAGGAAGTAAAGGGCATTAAAGCTGAATATGTTGAAGATTTTAACGGTTCAGGAACCGGATACAGAACTTCTTACAGTACAACAGATTCACTGGTAATGTTTGAGGCTGGTAATTATGAAATTCTTTCTTATACGGCTTATGACAAAACAACAACTCTCCAGTATTATAATGATGAAGTATTGAAAGAGACAAAGTTTGTTGTAGAAGACAATAAGCAGACAGATGTGGATGTTCCAATTACTTTGCTTGAAACATCTGCCAATATTAAGGATTACATTGCTTTGAAGAATATTTGGGAAGCAATGGACGGACCAAATTGGAGCTATGTCGGTGAAAGTTATCCTGCCGGTGCAAACTGGAGCTTTGATGACAAGGATATTGATATGTGGGGAAATCAGCCAGGTGTTGTTTTGAACAATAATGGGCGTGTAACTTCACTTTCTATAGGTGACTTTGGTGCTAAAGGTGTTGTTCCTGCTGCCATAGGTGAACTTTCCGAACTTGAGACACTTGCTCTTGGTACTCATAATGATTTGCAGCGCGGTGAAACAATTGACCCATTGACATCTCTGAAGGGGGAACTTGACGAATCTCATTTGAACGCTATACGTTCTGATTACATGAACCGTTTTGTTGACCATGACCTGAAATCAAAGTTGTCAAAGGAAATGCAGCTGGCACTGGAAATAAAAGGTATTTATAAACCTTCAATTCAGAAAAAGGCGGTAGCTCCGCGAGATATTGTATGGGGAGATTTAACAAACGGAATTACTGGAATACATCCTGCTATAGGTAAACTGAAGAAACTTTCTGTACTTTACGTGGCAAATGCCCCTATTGAAGAACTTCCGGTGGCAACTCCTGGAAATGAAACTGAAGAGCCTGGTATGGCAGGCCTTACAGCTTGTACTGACTTGGAAATATATAACTGTCCTAAAATGACAGCATTTCCAATGATAATTGCTGAAATGCCAGAACTGATACAGGTGAACATGGCAATGAACAAACAGTTATCATCTGATGAATTCAAAAAGGGACTCGAAGCTATTGCAAATGGTCCTTCAAAGGAGAAAATCCAGATATTATATCTTGGATACAATAATATGGAGGAACTTCCTTCCAACATGTGTAATTTGAAGAAACTTGGAAAGATTGACTGTGTAAACAACAAGCTTAAGAAACTCCCGGCTTTTGGCAAGGATGTGAATCTTGTGCAGGCTTCATTTGATTACAATGAGATTGCTGAAATAGAAACAGTAGATAACGGAAAAGGGAAACAGATTTTCTGTGGTATGGAAGATGTGGAATCATTCACTTTCTCACATAACAAACTTGAAAAGCTTCCTGATATATTTGACGTAAACTCAATATATACAATGGCATCTGTTGACTTCTCATACAATCAGATTGATAATGCAGGACTGGTAGGCTTCAGTGGTATCAACACTTCTGAATTGTCACTTGCAGGAAACCAATTGACAAGTTTCCCTAAAGAACTGTTTAATACAGGTTCTCCATTGACAATACTTAATCTGAGTGCAAACCAGATAGATACGTTTGAAAAAGGTGACCTTGATGGTAAGAATACATATCTTTTGACTACTTTGGACTTGACATATAACAGATTAAAGGAACTTCCGTCAGATTTCAACGGTCGTACTCTTCCATATCTTTATGGTTTGGATTTGAGCGGTAATCAGTTGACAGGTTTCCCATGGGGAGCAGTAAACGTTTCATATCTTACTGTATTGTCATTGCGTAACCAGCGTGACAATGACGGTAACAGAGTGTATTCGGAATGGCCGACAAATATTGCACAGCATATTGGTCTGAGAGGCTTGTTCCTTGGCGGAAACAATATAGGTAAGGTTCCTGAAACAGAAACAATTTCTTATCTGATTTATATTTTGGATGTAAGTGACAATCCTAATCTTATATTGAATGTTTCTGCTGTATGTTCTTATATTAAAGCTGGGGTGTACAATTTGATTTACGATACAACTCAGGATATTCGTGGTTGTGATGCTTTGGTTTTGGAATAAGTAATTAGTATAATACGAGAAAAGATATGAAAAAGATATTTAACAATATATTATTACTGCTGTTTGCTTCAGTTATTGTTTTATCATGTAAGGAAGATGAAAAAGTTGTTGTTGCATTTTCCTTAAGTGCTGAAGAACTTGCTTTCGGTGAAGATGGCGGAACAGAATTGGTTGAAGTGACCAGCAATTCAAAATGGCAGGCTACTACTGATGCTACATGGCTGAAAGTAAGTCCGTCATCAGGTCTTGAGTCTGGAGTATGTGAAATTGCTGTCGATTCTTCTGTTGTTGCTGATTATAGAAATGCAGAGATTATGTTTATGGCTGATGGTATGCAGTCTGTTAAAATAATCAAGGTTGTTCAGGCCGGTTATGCCAAAGGGCTTTATATAGAAAACTCAGATCAGGAAGTGCTGGTAGAAAATGCAGCAGCACAGGATGACAGGTATTTTGTCTTGAAGGTAACTTCAAACGTAAAGTTCACTGTGAATGTTGAAGCTGATGACAATTGGTTGAGATACAGTGATAAGATGCCAGACTTTGACTATGGCGACAGACCACGTAATTTCGAACAGAAGTTTGCATGGGATGTCAATGTTTCCGAAAGTGAACGTGTTGCTAAAATTACATTCAATCCTGAAGAAGGTGAACCTGTGGTTATAAATGTAAGACAGAAATCTGCTCCAAAGATTACAGATGACCGTGCTGGTGACTCTCTTGCTATACTTGCAATATATGATTCAATGAATGGTATGCTTGCATGGAACTCCAGTGAAAATATGATGTATTGGGATGGTGTTGAGCTTTGGCAGGCAACCGACAAGGAAGTGAAGGATAATCCGGAACTTTTGGGGCGTTTGAAATCTGTATTGTTCAGATTGTTCGAAACAAAGGAAACATTGCCATATCAGGTGAAATATCTGAAAACAGCCCAGTCAATTACATTTACAGGAAATGCAAATACATTTATAAAGAGCATAAGATTGGGTGATGACATTACAGAACTTGCTCAGTATGGAAATCTTAAAAAGCTCACAATAAGTTCATACGGTTTGGTTACGCTTCCTGATAACTTCAAGGATTTGGGTACTACGCTTGAGTATCTGGATTTGGGTAGTAACAATTTCGAGTATAACAGTCTTGATTGTCTGACACCGGAAAACTTCCCGAACTTGAAAGTGCTTAAACTTAGCAAATTGAATAGATACGATACTACAAAGGATTTGAGCAATATTGGAGATAAGGACAGTATCGGTTTCAGATGGTACACAGGTTTTGGAAAAGATTTCTCTTTACCGTCCAATACAAACAAGGACTTCTTCCTCCGTTTGCTAAAATGGGAAAATCTGCAGGAACTGTCTCTGTCATTGAATCTGCTTGAAGGAAATCTTCCTACAGACCAGGAATTGCTTGATGCAGGGCTGAAAGCTTATACAGAAGATGATTTCAATAAGGAACTTGTATCAACAGATGCCGAAAAGAATTTTATTGATACAATTTCTACTGCAAAATCTTATCTTCTTGGCGCTCCGAAAGTATGGCCGAAAATGAGATTCCTTTCATTGAACCTGTCATTCCTTACCGGAGAAATTCCTGACTGGATTCTTTATCATCCTTATCTTGATTTCTGGAATCCGTTCTCAATGATATTCCAGCAGGAGATTGGAGCAAAGAACAGCAAAGGCGAAAATGCAGGTTTTACGAACGAGCCTACAAATTTGAGCAACTATACTTCAATTGGTAAGGAAAAGAGCTATTATGAAATGTATCCGATGAGGAGGCCTAACTATACAGACGAGGATGGCTCAGAATCCGGAGAGAATTAAAAATCAACTGTAAATAACGAATAGAAATATTATGAATAAAAGATATTTATTTTCGGCTTTGGCCGTAACAGCATTCTTCTTCTCATGTTCCGATACAGACAATTTTGTGTCGGAATCTGCAGGAGGGGACTCCGGCAGCAAGGTAATTGTAAATATTCCTGATGGAGCAGTTAAGGGTGAACTCTTTGTAAAGTTCAAACCGGAGGTAGAGGAGATACTTGACAATGCAGGAAAGCTTACGAAGAGCGGAGTAATGACACGTTCGTCAATACCTTCGGTTGACGAGGTTCTTGATATTGCTGATGCTTATTCTTTCGAGCGTGTTTTCCCAGTTGATACGCGCCGTGAGGAGTTGACAAGAAAGAACGGCCTTCATTTATGGTATCT
Source organism: uncultured Bacteroidaceae bacterium (assembly GCA_944320965.1). Lineage (GTDB taxonomy): Bacteria > Bacteroidota > Bacteroidia > Bacteroidales > Bacteroidaceae > Avibacteroides. The sequence goes on from CALUJO010000004.1 coordinate 35,311, forward strand.
TGTACGCTTTGACGAGAACATGGATTTGAAGAAGGTTGCCGAAGACTTGTCAAACCTTGCCGAAGTTGCTGTTGTTGAGTCAAACCGTGAAATCAAGCGTGCTTACAGTACTTCAGTTCGTGCCAAGGCACCTTCAAGTGAGGTTTCAAAAAGTACTGTGCTGACAAAGGATGGTGCCATTTTCAATGATACACGTCTTGCTGACCAGTGGGGATATATTAATGACGGTTCAATCCAGGGTACCGGTGGAGGAGCAAATGCAATTGCCGGTTATGATGTGAACTGTGCCGAAGCATGGCAGAAATGTAAAGGAGATCCATCAATTATAGTTGCTGTAATGGACGAAGGTGTAATGTACAACCATAAGGACCTTGCAGCAAATATGTGGAGAAATCCGGGAGAGGAATTTGGCAGTGATGTTGATGCCGACGGTAACGGATATGCAGGTGACCTTTACGGATACAACTTTGTAAAGAACAACGGTTTGATAACATATTCGGACATAAACGATATGGGACACGGTACTCATGTTGCAGGTACTATTGCTGCCGTAAACAATAATGGTATAGGTGTTTGCGGTATTGCCGGCGGTTCCGGAAACGATGACGGCGTTAAGATAATGTCTTTGCAGATATTTGCCGGAAACGCTTCTTCAACAATGCTGCTTGAGGCTCAGGCAATAAAATATGCTGCAGACAACGGAGCTGTTATTCTTCAGTGCAGTTGGGGATATAATTCAGGTCGTGCTAATCCTAACAATTACACTCCGGGATTCGTTTCTGATGAAGAATGGGCTGAAAACTGTGTTCTTGAAAAGGAAGTTATGGAATATTTTCTACACAATGCCGGTGACCCTAACGGTGTGATAGAAGGCGGTCTGATAATATTTGCTGCAGGTAACGAATATGCCCCTATGGCTGCATATCCGGGAGCGTATAAGGACTTTGTATGTGTTGCTTCTATCGGTCCGGACGGAACACCTGCGCCTTATTCAAACTATAGTACTCCAAGCGGAAGCGCAAATATGATTACTGCTCCTGGCGGTGATGGCGAGGGAACAAAGAACCAGAAAGCGCTGATACTTTCAACAATGCCTACATCTGCAATAGAGGGCGGTGATGTTATTGCCGACGGTTTAAGCGGATACGGTTATATGGAAGGAACTTCAATGGCATGTCCTCATATTTCAGGAGTAGCAGCTCTTGGATTGTCTTATGCTGCACAGTTACGCAAGCATTATCGTGCAGAAGATTTTCGTCAGATGCTTCTTGAATCTGTCCGTCCTATAGATCAGAACTTCAAGAACAGCAAGTCTTATTGGTATGGATGGTCATCATTCGGACCTTCAGCTGTTCATATGACATTGAATTTGTCTGATTATATAGGAAAAATGGGTGGATTGACCGATGCTTCAATTCTTTTGCAGAATATAGAAGGTAATGGTTATGGTAGCCAGCCTATGCGTGTCCCGAATGTATCTGTATCTGTTGGTCAGGAGACTGTTGTTGATCTTGGCAGAATCTTTGCAGATGGTGTGACAGTTAAGGATTTTGATATTGCAGATAGTAATGTTGCCGCTGTTTCTGTAGACGGTAACCTGTTGAAGGTCAAGGGAACACGTGCCGGTATAACAAATGCGACTGTAACTTCAAGTGACGATAAGGTTCATTCATATGTTATCACTGTAAGGGATAGTGCCGGTGAAAACTGGATGTAATTGACTTCGCGTTATGAAACATTTGGCGGTAATGATAATGATTTTGGTATTTTCTGCGGAGCATTTAGCTTCGCAGGAAATATTGACGGTCAAGCAGCTTGAATCTGTCATGAACCCCGATATGTTTGGTGATGGAGAAAGTATATTCAAGTTTGATGTCAAGGAACTTAATGTTGGTCAGCTTTCGGAAGATGATGAGCCTTCAGATTATACTTTTTCCTTTACAAACGTAAGTGACAGGACAGTAACTGTAACAAGAATACAGACTGCATGTGACTGTACGGATGCAATGATAGAAAAGAATGTAATCAAACCGCAGGAAAAAGGTGTGATACATGTAAGGTACAATCCGGAGAATCAGGCAGGAAAATTGTTTTCACGCATATTTGTCTATACTGATTTGTCTGATACCAAACCTGTTTCAGCATTGGCTCTTACAGGTGTTGTAAAGCCATCATCCGACAAGTGGAAAGATTACCGATATGCCATGGGACAATTGCGTGTCCGTCGTAAAGCTGTAAATTTCACAAATGTTTCTGCTGGTCAGAAAAGAACAGAGAGAATCCCTTGTGCAAATGCCGGGAACAAACCTTACAGACTTCAGATTGCAGACGGATTCCTTCCTGATTGTCTGAAGGTCTATACAGAGCCCGAATTGCTTCAACCTTCCGAAGAGGGCGAAATTGTAATAGTTCTTGATGCATCCAAGGTAGCTGCTAAAAATGACAATAAGGCAATAAAATACAATCTTTTGCTTGATGGATTGTCTTCTGCACCGTCCGAAAGGATGATAAAGGTAAATATTGAAATGAAATAATTAGTAACATTGAAATACAACATAACATGACAAAAAGTTTATTTAATCTGCTTATAATATGCATGGTTTCCTTTTTAGCTGTTTCATGCAGCAAGGATGATGAGGCTCCTGCAAATGTTTACGAAGAAGTCAACTATGCAACAATAAACGGCTGCTGGCAACTTACGGAATTCAATGGCAGTCCGTTGCAGGAAGGACAGTATGTTTATATTACATTCAACCGCAAAGAGCATACTTTTGAAATGTACGACAATATGAATTCTATGTATTCTCATAAGTCTACAGGTTCATTTACTATAGAAGAAGATTATGATTACGGAACAATAATAACAGGAGAATATGATTTCTCTGATGAAATTTGGGACGAATACATCGTGTCTGAAATGACTGCAACAACAATGAAGTGGACCAAGAAGGAAAACAAGAATGATGTTTCAGTTTATACAAGATGCGCTGAAGTTCCTGAAGAAGTTGTTATAGGTTCAAAATCAGTGTCAGCTTTTTAAAAGTCTTGCATTTTGTTTATAACAGTCCGGCTTGTCTGTCATCTTTGGCAGATATGCCGGATTTTTTATGCCTTTTGCTGTCTGAATCATTGTATGTTTTTGCCTGAAGAGGTTGAATGTTTTGACTGAAAACATTCAATATATTTGCCTGAAACCTTCAACCATTTTGGTAAATATGCCCAATGTTTTTTTGTTGGAGTATGTAGCCTATACCTGATTTACTACTTTATTCTATTTAAAGCATGATAATTCGCCAGTTCTCACTATCTTTGTATTTTAGTTTAAAAACAAGAATATAAATGAGCAAGAACAAGCTGGCAAAGTTTGCGGACATGGCAAGTTATCCGCACGTATTTGAGTATCCTTATTCAGTGGCTGATGAAGTTCCGTTTGAAATGAAGGGAAAATGGAACGAATTCTTCGGGAATGACAATCCGATAGTCATTGAACTTGGCTGCGGTAGGGGAGAATATACCGTAGGACTTGGCGAGAAGTTTCCTGATATGAATTTTATCGGTGTGGATATCAAGGGTGCAAGAATGTGGAGCGGTGCAACGGAATCACTTCAGAAAGGAATGAAGAACGTTGCGTTTCTTCGTACAAACATTGAAATAATTGACCGTTTTTTCAGTGAAGGTGAAGTATCTGAAATTTGGCTTACTTTCTCTGACCCGCAGATGAAGAAGGCTACAAAGCGTCTGACATCAACATATTTCATGGAGCGTTACCGCCGTTTTCTGAAGGATAACGGACTGGTTCACTTGAAGACTGACAGTAATTTCATGTTTACATATACCAAATATATGGTTGAGACAAATCATCTTCCGGTTGAAGTCATGACTGATGATTTGTACCATTCAGGTATGGCCGACGATATTCTGTCAATAAAGACATATTATGAACAGCAATGGCTTGAACGCGGACTCAGTATTAAATACATAAAGTTCCGTCTTCCGCACGAAGGTCAGCTGACAGAACCGGACATTGAAATAGAACTTGACGATTACCGCAGCTATAACCGCAGCAAGCGAAGCGGAAAGGACACGTCAAAGTAAGGAAATAACAGAGGCAAACAATAAAAACTTAAAGATATGACTATTTATCCAAAACTGATTCTTGATGCATTGCAGACAGTGCGTTATCCCGGTACAGGGAAAAACATTGTCGAGATGGATATGGTTGAAGACGATATCCGTATTGAAGGCAACAAGGTATCATTCTCGCTTATATTCGAGAAACCGACAGATCCCTTTATCAAGTCAATTGTCAAGGCTTGTGAAACAGCCATAAATACTTATGTTGGCGAAGAGGTTGAAATAAAGGGTAACATCAATATACTTTCAAGACAGAAGGCACGTCCTGAAGTTGGCAAGCTTCTTCCACAAGTCAAGAATATAATTGCTGTATCATCAGGCAAAGGTGGTGTGGGCAAATCAACCGTTGCTGCAAATCTTGCTGTTGCACTTGCAAATCTTGGTTACAAAGTTGGATTGCTTGATGCCGATATATTCGGTCCGTCAGTGCCGAAAATGTTTGATGTGGAGAACGAAAGAGCCTATGCTGATGAAATTGACGGCCGTACGGTTATAATCCCTATCGAGAAATACGGTTTGAAACTTCTTTCAATAGGTTTCTTTGTTGACCCGACACAGGCAACGTTGTGGCGAGGAGGTATGGCAAGCAATGCCCTGAAGCAGCTTATCGGTGATGCCGACTGGGGCGAACTTGACTATTTCCTTATTGACCTTCCGCCGGGAACAAGTGATATCCATCTGACAACAGTCCAAACTCTTGCCGTTACAGGCGTAGTGGTTGTTACAACCCCTCAGGAAGTCGCGCTTGCTGATGCACGCAAAGGTATAGACATGTTTACAAACGATAAGGTCAATGTGCCTATTCTTGGTCTTGTTGAGAATATGGCTTGGTTTACTCCTGCCGAACTTCCTGAAAACAAGTATTATATTTTCGGACGTGAAGGCGGAAAGCGTCTTGCAGAAGAGGCAAATGTACCTCTGTTAGGCCAGATTCCTATTGTTCAGGGCATTTGCGAGAGCGGTGACAAGGGTGCCCCGGCTGCTTTGAACCAGGATACAATTACTGGTCAGGCATTTATGGAACTTGCCCGCAATGTGGTTGAGCAGACTGAAAAACGCAATGCTGAGCTTGACCCTACGCAGATTGTGAAAGTAAAGAAACATTGATATTGTCAATGCTGATATAAAAAAGCCGGAAAGAACGAATTTTTCTTTCCGGCTTTTATTTTAGATATCTATTTCACCTCTTTTTATTGCTTCCATAATGTTTGCAGGTGGCCTTTGTGCAAGAAGTTCCTTTTTCATGAAGTCCATGTATGGAGCTACATGCTTGAAGAATTTGTAGTATCCGCTGCAAAGGTAGTTAAGTCCCGGTTCTCCGTCTTTGGTCTTTGCAAATCTGTTTTTAGGACAGTCGCCGTTGCATGCAAAAAGGAATTCACAATCTTTGCATTGCTGTGGGAGCGATTTCTTTTTCATGAGTCCGAATTCCTGCTGTCTTTCGCTGTACATCATTTCTATCAGGCTGTTCTTGTAGATGTTTCCAAGCTTGTATTCCGGAAAGACATAGTGGTCGCATGAGTATACGTCGCCATTGAACTCCATAACTCCGGCATGTCCGCAAGTTTCTGCCATTGAACATACTCCGGGTTGTACTCCCATCCAGTTTGCAAGCGTCGAATCAAATATCTGAACGAATATTTCTCCCACGTCCTTTTTTACCCATTCGTCAAATATTGCGCAAAGGAAGTTTCCCCACTGTTCTGGCGAAACCGAGAAATCGGCAAGCTTTTCTTCCTTGTCCATAGGCGAAGCAAGGTGTCTTCCGTCTGTGTGGGGTACAATACGTTCTACAATCGGTGCAAACTGTATGTATTTGCATCCTATTTCCTTGAAGAAATTGTAGAAGTCTAGAGGATAATCTGCATTGTAGTCGTTGACAACAGCCATTGCGTTCCATTCCACACCATGCTTTTTCAGAAGTTCTATGCCGTGCATTACCTTTACAAATGAAGGCCGTCCCTGACGGTTCTTGCGGTATTCGTCGTGAAACTCCTGAGGTCCGTCAATGGATATCCCTACAAGCCAGTTGTTTTCCTTGAAGAAACGGCACCATTCGTCGTTCAGAAGTGTTCCGTTTGTCTGTATGCAGTTGTCTATATGCTTTCCGTTCGCATATTGTTTTTGCAATTCTACGGCACGTTTGTAGAAACTCAGAGGGCGCATCAAGGTTTCTCCTCCGTGCCATGTAAATAGCACATCGTTCATTGTCTGCGAGCCTATGTATTCCTTTATGAACTTTTCAAGGAGTTCATCGCTCATAACGTGTTTTGATATGTCTTTGTAAAGATTGGTCTTTTCAAGATAGTAGCAGTAGTCGCATGCAAGATTACATACCGCACCTACCGCTTTTGTCATTATGTATAAAGGTTTTGCAAATGGCGCTATTGTCTGTTTCATTCTATGTCGGATAAAAATGTTTATGTAATGCAAAGTTATATTTTTTTTGTATTCATAAAAATCTTCTGTATGTCACTTTTTTGTAACTTTGCCTTTCATAAAAACAAACGCAAATTATTTATGAGTAAGATTACTAAGGAAGAAGCCCTGTTGTATCACTCACAGGGTAAACCCGGAAAAATTGAGGTTATACCTACAAAACCTCACAGTACGCAGAGAGACCTGTCACTTGCTTATTCACCAGGAGTGGCAGAACCTTGTCTTGAAATAGAAAAAGACCAGAATAAAGCATACGACTATACAGCCAAAGGTAACCTTGTTGCCGTTATTTCAAACGGTACTGCTGTACTTGGTCTTGGCGATATAGGCGCATTGAGCGGCAAACCGGTAATGGAAGGCAAGGGACTTCTGTTCAAGATTTATGCAGGCATTGATGTGTTTGACATTGAAGTTGATGAAAAGGATCCTGAAAAGTTTATCCAGGCTGTAAAGGCTATCGCTCCTACATTCGGAGGTATAAATCTTGAGGATATCAAGGCTCCTGAATGTTTTGAAATAGAACGCCGTCTGAAAGAGGAACTTGATATACCTGTCATGCACGATGACCAGCACGGTACTGCAATCATTTCAAGTGCCGGACTTATAAATGCACTTGAAGTGGCAGGAAAGAAGATTGAAGATGTCCGTATTGTTGTAAACGGTGCCGGCGCTTCAGCTATATCATGTACAAAACTTTATGTCGCTCTTGGTGCAAGGATAGAGAATATCCTGATGCTGGATAGTAAGGGAGTAATTACTTCCGACAGGGAAAATCTGACAGAACAGAAGCGAATGTTTGCTACTGACCGCCGTGATGTTCATACGCTTGCCGAAGCAATCAAGGGAGCAGACGTATTCCTTGGACTTTCAAAGGGTAACGTACTTACACAGGATATGGTCCGCAGCATGGCTGACCATCCTATTGTATTTGCTCTTGCAAATCCGGTTCCTGAAATCAGTTATGAGGATGCTGTGGCTTCACGCAGTGATATCCTTATTTCGACCGGACGTTCCGACTATCCAAATCAGATTAATAACGTAATTGGTTTCCCATATATATTCCGTGGTGCGCTTGACACTCAAGCAAAAGCTATTAATGAGGAAATGAAGCTTGCAGCAGTGCATGCAATTGCAGACCTTGCAAAGAAACCTGTTCCGGATGTTGTAAACGAGGCATATAAAGTAAACAATCTTACATTCGGTCCAGACTACTTTATTCCGAAACCTGTTGACCCGAGACTTATTACTGAAGTTTCAATAGCGGTTGCAAAGGCTGCAATGGAATCCGGCGTAGCAAGAAAGCACATTACAGACTGGGATGCTTACCGTGAACAGTTGAAGGAACTGATGGGCTATGAATCAGAACTTATCCGTCAGCTTTACGCAACTGCAAGATGCAGACCGCAGAGAGTAGTATTTGCCGAAGGAAACCATCCAAATATGATTAAGGCTGCTGTTGAAGCACGTTCGGAAGGTATTTGTTATCCTATCCTTCTTGGTAATGACGAACGTATAGCCAAGATTGCAAAGGAACTTGAACTGAGCCTTGAAGGAATAGACATTATCAATCTTCGTCATGATAAGGAAGCTGAACGTCGCGAGCGCTATGCAAGAATACTTTCGGAAATGCGTGCACGTGAAGGTGCTACCTTTGATGAGGCTTGCGACAAGATGTTTGAACCTAACTACTTCGGTATGATGATGGTTGAAACAGGGGATGCTGATGCTTTCATAACTGGAACATATACAAAATACAGCAATACCATAAAGGTTGCTAAAGAAGTTATCGGAATCCGTCCGGGCTATTCACATTTTGCGACAATGCATATCCTTAATTCAAAGAAGGGTACATATTTCATTGCTGATACTCTGATAAACCGTCATCCGGATGCAGAGACACTGATTGATGTTGCACGTCTTGCAAGTGAAACTGTACGTTTCTTCAACCATGAACCGGTTGTGGCAATGCTTTCATATTCTAATTTCGGTGCAGATTCTGAAGGCAGTCCTAAGACAGTGCATACTGCTGTTGAATATATGCAGCGTGAATATCCGGAATTGCCAATTGATGGTGAAATGCAGGTTAATTTTGCCCTTGACCGTGAACTGCGTGACAGGAAGTTCCCATTTACCCGTCTGAAAGGAAAAGATGTGAATACTCTTGTATTCCCTAACTTGAGTTCGGCAAATTCTGCTTATAAGATGATGCAGGCAATGGGCGATGTTGAGCTTATAGGTCCTATACAGATGGGATTGAACAAGCCTATCCACTTTACGGACATTGAAAGTTCTGTACGTGACATTGTCAATACAACAGCTATTGCCGTTATTGACGCTCTTGTAGCAAAGAAGGTTAATGAATGTGTTTGTAAAAACAAATAATTGAATTGAATATTATCGGCAGCGTACTTGTTTTATGGTATTGCTGCCGTTTTTTATATTATATAAATGTATGGAATCTGTATCTGTGACTGAAATACCTGTAGAAAAGCATCCGCTTGAACCTTTTCTTCCTGAAAATGCCCGATTACTGATGCTTGGAAGTTTTCCTCCGCAGCAAAAGCGTTGGTCAATGCACTTTTTCTATCCTAATTTCACAAATGACATGTGGCGTATTTTCGGCCATATATTTTTCAATGACAAAAATCATTTTGTAGTTGAAGGTAAAAAGGTCTTTGACAAGGAAAAGCTCGTGTCATTCTTAAAGGAGAAAGGTGTGGCGCTCTTTGATACTGCAGTTGAGGTAAAGCGTTTGAAAGACAATGCAAGTGACAAGTTCCTTGAAGTTGTCCGTCATACAGATATAGAAGGATTGGTAAGACAGTTGCCGCTGTGCCATGCGATAGTAACTACAGGACAGAAAGCAACCGATACGATATGTGCAGCAACAGGTGCTGCTGAACCTCCTGTCGGCGGCTATACCGAGTTTGATATGTGCGGACGAAGGATGAGGCTATACCGTATGCCTTCTTCATCGCGCGCTTATCCTATGTCGGTAGAGAAGAAGGCAGAATTCTATTCGGCAATGTTTTCGGAAGTATTCATTTGACGTTAATAGCCCATCTTTCCCATATACATCTTGGAATAAGCCTCCAGAAGAATACCAGTATTGCATATTTCCAGTCAATATATGCAATGCGCTTGCCGTTTTCCACAGCATTGTAGATTTCTCTCGCTGCATATTTCACATCCATTTGCATAGGATAGTTGGCTCCTGCAATGAGGTCGGTAGTTACAAATCCCGGTCTTATGTCGGTAATCCTGATATCTGCCTTTCTCATTTTGCTTTGCTGTTTCAGCGCACTGAGGTATGTGTTCTGGAAACGCTTTGTTGCCGAGTATGCCGGTGCCGCTCCTAATCCCTTTGTTCCTGCAATTGATGATATTGCCGCAATGTGTCCTTTTCCTTTTTCTGCAAAATAGTTGAAAGCATGGTTTATCATCCTTGCCCAGCCCTCGCAGTTTGTAGCTACTGTTTTCAGTTCAAGTTCTTCGTCAAGTCTGGCATTGTTGTAGCCGATACCTGAAGAATGAAAGTAGAGGTCCATACCGCCGCATTCTTCTATTAGTTCATCAAGCAGTTTTTTGGCTCCTTTTTCCGTAATGTCTATCTTCTTTATGAATATTCTTTCCGGGGCAAGAATCTTTATTTTCTCAAGGATTTCAATTCTGCGTCCTGCAATTCCTACAGTACATCCTGCTGCTATATAGTGTTTCGCAACTTCCATTCCTATGCCTGATGTTGCGCCTGTTATTATTACATGCTTCATTTCCTTTACATTGATTTTTATATGGTAAAGATATATCAAATAGGGAGTAATACAAAGTGTATATGTCATATTTATTGATAAAAGCATTATTGGGGTTATTACCTGAATATTGCTATTGTTGGTGTCGTTTATTTTATTTGTCAAAGTTGTAGATGTATTGAACTGTAATACTGTTTATCTATGGTGCAAATAACAAATTATAGTTATGCAGACAATATTTTCTTCTCTTAATATACCTGAAATTTGCGATTGTTGCTTTTTTTCTTTGTCGGTAATTTTGCATTACGAAAAAAAACGTAGAAAAATAGAAGTCTGACCGATGGTTAATGTATTAGGGAAATTATTTTATTGTGTATTATTTTGTGTTTTAAATGTCTGTCTCGTTTATGCTGATGGCAGGTCTTTTCTGACCGGACGTGTGTTGAACTCAGATAAGCAGGCAGTGGATTATGCGACAGTATATCTTAAAGGGACAACGTATGGCTGTACAAGTGATTCGGAAGGATTGTACAACTTGTCTGCTCCGGCAGGAGAATATCTGCTTGTCGTTTCGGCTATAGGGTATGATACTTTTGAGAAAAAAGTGTTTCTTGTCGGTGGTGAACAGACAGAGCAACCGGTTGTACTGAAGTCATCAAATATTGTTCTTGATGAAGTTACTGTAGTTTCAAACGGAGTTTCCCGTCTGAAACGTTCGGCATTTAATGCTGTTGCCATAGATGCGGGCAAACTGCAGAATTCGACTCAGAATCTTGGTGAAGCATTGATACAGGCACCCGGCATGAAACTTCGTGAATCCGGAGGTGTAGGTTCGGACATGCAACTGATGATGGACGGCTTCAGCGGAAAGCATATAAAGGTGTTTATAGACGGTGTTCCGCAGGAAGGTGTTGGCAGTTCTTTCAGTCTTAATAATATCCCCGTAAACTTTGCCGAGCGCATAGAAATTTATAAAGGTGTTGTTCCTGTCGGATTCGGAACGGATGCTCTTGGAGGTGTCATAAATATTGTGACAAAAAAGAATGAAAGAAAATGGTTTCTTGATGCTTCCTATTCGTACGGATCATTCAATACTCACAAATCATATATTAATTTCGGTCAGACATTTAAACGTGGCTTTACCTATGAGATAAATGTTTTTCAGAACTATTCGGATAATAATTTCTATATAGACACCCCTGTAAAGAACTTTGAGACAGGAGCCATTAACAAGAAGAATGTTGAACACGTACAGCGTTTCCATGACAATTACCACAATGAAGCGGTTGTAGGGAAGTTTGGAGTAGTGAACAAGTCATGGGCAGACAGACTTATGTTTGGTCTGACATATTCACAGTTTTACAAGGAAATACAGAACGGCGTATTGCAGGAAATTGTATTTGGAGGGAAATTCCGCAAAGGTTATTCTCTGATGCCCTCAATGGAGTACCGTAAACGCAATCTTGTCTTTAGAGGACTTGACGTCGTTCTAACGGCAAACTATAATCGCAACATGACAAACAATGTAGATACTGCCACATGGGAATATAACTGGCGTGGCGAGAAGCGCCCGAGAAAGAGTCCTGGCGAGCAGTCTTATCAGAATACACGTTCCAACAATGACAACTGGAACGGTACGTTGACTGTAAATTACAGGCTTAACCGTATTCATCAGTTTACATTCAATCATGTGTTAAGCAGTTCATTGAGGAATAATACCAACCTGTTGGGAACAGATGGCGGCAATGCCGAAGCAAATGCCATACCCAAGAGTAGTGTGAAGAATATAAGCGGTCTGTCATACAGGGTAATGCCTTCTGACAAATGGAATCTTTCGGCTTTCGGAAAATATTATAACCAGGTAAATTCTGGTCCGCTTGCGACTACGGTGAATGCCGAGGATTATACTAAAGTAACTAATCGTGTAAGTGCGTTTGGTTATGGGGCGGCTGGAACATATTTCATATTAAGTTCGCTGCAGGCAAAACTTTCATATGAGAAGGCATATCGTTTGCCGACTAATGAAGAAATGTTTGGTGACGAAGACCTTGAACAGGGAAAAGTTACTTTGCGCCCAGAGAACAGTCATAACATTAATTTCAGTATGAGCTATAATAACAGGTTTGGAAAACATACGGTCTATGCTGAAGGAGGATTGGTGTATAGAAACACAAGTGACTATATTCAACGCAAGATAGTGAGTCTGAGCGGAGGGCTTTCAGGCGCATCATATGAAAATCATGGAAAGGTCTTGACAAAGGGATACAACCTGTCTGTCCGTTATGGCTTTGGAGGATGGATAAGTGTGGGAGGAAACTTTACACAAATGGATGTCCGTGATAATGTAAAGACTATAGGAAGCGAGACATTGCAGGAAAATCCTACTTACGGGGCACGTATGCCTAACCTTCCATACAGGTTTGCCAATTCGGATATTTCATTTCATTGGAGAAATCTGTTTGCAAAAGGAAATACTTTGACTTTAACGTACGACAATCTTTATATGCATGGCTTTCCTCTTTATTCCGAGAAACTTGGAGACAGTTCAAGCAGTGAATTCTTTGTACCGACACAGTTCTCGCACAATCTGAGCCTGGCATATTCTGTTAGCGGTGGAAAGTATAATATTTCATTTGAATGCCGCAATTTCACAAATGAGAAGTTGTATGACAATTTCAGCCTGCAAAAGGCAGGACGCGCCTTTTATGGTAAGGTTAGGGTATACTTCAATGGAAAATGATTTTATAAAGTTCAATAAGTAAAAATGTTATATATGAAAAGATTTAATTTGTCATTTATGGCTATCTCTGCGTTGGTTTCAGGGACAGTTTTCACTTCGTGTGAGGAAAATGTAGCTGGAGGAAGTGTAAATACCGGTTTGAAAGACGGATATGTCGTTATTGCTCAGGCACAGGATGCCAATTATCTTTTGCAAACAGATAATCTTGATGGCGGAGCTGTTACAACAGTTAATAATGGAAAAACTACTCAAAGCGGAACTCAGTGGGTGTTCTTTAATAATAAGTATCTTTACAGACTGGCTTATAACCAGGGAAATGGTGGCGTAACTTCTTCTTATATAATAGATTCAAACGGTAATATTGCGGAACGTGACAATACTTATGAAATAAAGCGTTTTACTACTTACGGTACATATGGGAATTATTTGATAACGTCTTCCGCAGGTGATATGGCAAGCCAGTATGCCGACAGCAACGGATATTTGCCAAAAGGTTTTCTTTTTTCATATCTTGATGTTGAAAAGGAAACTCATACTACAAACAATGATGTAATATTTTCTGAGAATTATCTTGGTAACGGCGAATATGTAACTCTTGCCGGTATCCTTCAGGTTGGAAATAAAATATATTCTTCTGCAATTCCTATGGGATTGAGCAAATATGGTGTAGCTGCCGAAGGTGGCAAGTATGTTAAATATCCAGAGTTGGTTAAGCAGGAAAGTGGCGGCAGCGGCAGCAGTTCGTATGAAAAAGGCGAATTGCAGTGGACCCAGTATCCTGATGAGGCTTGGGTAGCCATATACGACAACAGCGAATTCAAGAATCCGAAACTTATAAAGACTGACAAGATTAGTTATGCCTGTGGCAGATACAAGTCACAGTATTACCAGACCATATGGACTGCAGGTAATGGTGATGTCTATGTGTTTTCGCCAAGTTACGCGAAGACTATGACTGCAGACGTTCAGAAAACAACTTTGGATGCCGGTGTTGTACGTATAAAAGCAGGAACAGAAGAGTTTGACTCTGATTATTATTTCAATATAGAAGAGGCTTCTGGTGGAAAGTCTTTCCTTCGCTGTTGGCCGATTTCGGATGACTATTTCCTTTTGCTTATGTATGACAGACCGTTGACTGAGAGCGGTTTTGCCGCAAAGACATTTGCTGTATTCAAGGCAGAAGACAAGAAATTTGAATATGTAAAGGGTCTGCCGTCAGAAAATGTTGTGTCCGGTTTTGGAAATACTCCATATGTTGAAAACGGAAAAGTCTATGTTTCGGTCACTACAACTGATGGGCCATCTCCGGCATTGTATGTGATTAATCCAGAAACTGCTGAAGCCGTGCGTGGACTGGAGATAAACGGCTCGGAGCAGGTTAGTGGAGTAGGACGCCTTGCATATATAGATTAGATACAGTAATAACCGGATAACGGATAAAGATGAAATATAAATGAGAAAGTTTTTTTCAAAAATACATTTGTGGCTTTCAGTGCCTTTCGGAATTATAATTAGCCTTGTTGCTTTGTCGGGGGCTTCACTGGTATTTGAAAGCGAAGTGACTGAGGCTATGAATCCGCATCTTTATAGAATTGAAGTTGCGGAAAATGCAGAGAGGCTTGCTCCTTCTGTGATAATAGAAAAGTTATCCGGACAGATACCCGACAGTTTGCAAGTTTCGTCAATACAATTCTCTTCGGAAAAGGATGCTGCCTGCATTGTTAGCTTTAAGAATGCGGGACGCAAAACTCTCAGTGTGAATCCTTACACAGGAGAAGTTAACGGATGGATTGAAGGCAACCGTTTTTTTCAGACAATGAGGAGTCTTCACCGCTGGCTTCTTGATGCACCTGCCGCAAAGGGCGAAATGTCGGTCGGGAAAATGATTGTTGGCGTTTCTACAATAGTAATGATTGTGATTTTGGTTAGCGGGCTTTTCATATGGATACCCCGTAGTCGCAAGGCTTTGAAGAACCGTTTGTCTGTTTCATGCACTAAGGGATGGAGAAGATTTTGGTATGACAGCCATGTTGCGCTTGGTTTTTATTCAACATTGTTTCTGCTTGTTATGGCATTAACCGGATTGACATGGTCTTTCGGGTGGTACAGGACAGCTGCATATTCTCTGTTTGGCGGAGGGGTAAAAACAGAACAGTCACATAACACCGGCTCATTACAGAAAGAAACCCAACAGGAAAGACCTCGAAAAAATATAAAGCCTGATTATAAAGTATGGGACAATGTCATGCAGGAACTGGAAGAGCGTTATTCCTCTTATGGGTATATTAAGGTAGAAAATGGAACTGTTCAGATAAACAAAACAAAGGGACATGGCATGAGGAAGTCGGACAAGGTCGTTTTTGATACATTGACCGGTAAAATAAATAATATTGTTCTTTATGAGGAAGTTCCTGTTTCCCAGAAATTGAAAGGATTCTTTTATTCATTCCATACAGGCTCTTGGGGTGGAGTATGGACAAAAATACTATACTTCATTGCTGCTTTAATTGGAGGTGTTTTACCGCTTAGCGGATATTATCTTTGGATAAAGCGTACTGCAAATAAGAGGTCTTGCGGTAATTGACCGGTATATTGCATTACGGGAACATATTGTTCCGTTATATCATATACCGCAAGAGTATTATTTGTTTGCAGCATTGGTGTAATCAACTATATTGTATAATTTTGCAGTCGCTAAAATTATAGTTATTATGAAAAGATTTTTTGCTGCAAACATATTATTCTTCGTATTGTCTGTTCTTTGTGTATCAGCACAGAGTCTAAACGAGAGGATAGATTCACTGCTTGATTCCGAAGCGATGAGGAAGGCAACTACCGGTATTGTTGTATATGACTTGACAGACAGTGTCGAGCTTTATTCAAACGGAGCGGACAAACTTCTCCGTCCGGCTTCAATATTGAAACTGTTAACGTCAATAACTGCTGCCGATTACATAGGGGGTGATTCAGATTGTTTTGTAACCGGCGCATATATGACCGGGAATTTGAAGAACGGTACCATTACCGGAGATATTTACATTAAGGGAGGATTCGACCCTGAATTTATGGATAAGGATATGAATGCTCTTGTTGACGGAATTGTCGCTTCGGGAATTAAAAAGGTCAAAGGCTCTCTTATTGGAGATGTTTCAATGGCTGATACAACAGTATGGGGCGAAGGATGGTGCTGGGATGATGCACCTTCGTCATTTCAGCCTTACATGTCTGCACTGACGTATGAAAAGGGAAGGGTAAAGGTAAATGTTCCGCCCAAAGGTTCAGGAAAGAATATATCTGTATTCCCAGAATCAACTTTCTATACATTAAAGGATATGCGAAGTGTTGCACCTTATAACAATAAACGTCCTGGAGCTACACGTAACTGGATGGAGAATGACAACACTATTATTGTCCAGGGAAATGTCAAATACACCTATACAAAGGAGTTGAGTATGTATCGCTCTCAGGACTTTTTTATGCATACATTGAAAGACCGACTTGCTGCGAATGGCATAGAATTCTCAACTTATAGTTTCGGAGAACTTCCTTCCGATGCGGTTGAAATCTGTTCTGTTACCCATAAACTGCAGGATGCTTTGAAGGAGGCAATGAAGGAAAGCGACAATCTTTCTGCTGATGCCATACTGTTTCAATTGGGCAAGGAATATAATACAAAGTATGTTGACAGAGATGATTGCCTGAAGATTGTGAAAAGGAAAATGAGGGAACTTGGTGTTAATCCTGCCGGATTCAAACTTGTTGACGGATGCGGTATTTCATTATACAATTATGTTTCGGCAAATCTGATGATGGAGTTCCTGAAATATTCGTATTATAACAAAGAGGTGAACAAATATATTTATCCTTATCTGCCTGTGTGTAGTCATGACGGAACTTTGAAACACCGTATGTACAGGACACCAGCACAGGGACGAGTTCATGCAAAGACTGGAACCGTAACAGGAGTTTCTTCACTTGCCGGATATGTAGAGTCTAAAAAAGGCAAAACCATAGCTTTTGTTATTATAAGTAATGGTATAGTACCGATTAGACGCGGACACCAGTTCCAGGATGAAGTTTGCAGTCTTCTTGCGGAATACCCTTTTGACGAAAGTTGTATAAACGGAAAGTAATCTTAAATGACTGTTTTCTTGTTTTAATAGCAAACACGAAGATATTAAGAAAGGAATGTAACGTCTACATGTGTGTTACATTCCTTTTTTATTTCTTTTCTTCTCTGAAATATTAATATTGGTTAAATGTAATAGGCAAATAGTATGAAAATATTGCATATATGGAAAAATATCCATTGTTTTGTAGTGTACTATTAAACTATTACACTATGATAGATATAAGAAGCTTATCATTCGGTTACGGAAAAAAGAAAAAGATATTTTCCGATTTTAATCTTAATCTTGCCGGGGGCATGGTTTGTGGCCTGCTTGGCAAGAACGGTGTAGGCAAGTCAACTTTGCTGCATCTTATGTCAGGACTACTTTTGCCTGACTCAGGTTCGGTTCTTTATAAAGGAATGTCCGTATCATATCGTTCCCCTGAAACTCTTTCGGATATGTTTCTTGTTCCTGAAGAATTTGTATTTCCAGCCATGAAACTTGAGCGTTATCTGAAGATAATGGCACCGTTTTATCCCAAATTCAGTTATGAGGATATGAACCGTTATCTTGAAATGTTTGAAGTTGAACACGACTGTGATCTTGCAAAGCTGTCAATGGGACAGAAAAAGAAAGTATTTCTTTCGTTTGCGCTTGCAACTAATGTTACGACTCTTCTGATGGATGAACCGACAAACGGTCTTGATATTCCGTCAAAGAGCCAGTTCCGTAAGGTATTGTCTATGTTCATGAATGAGGAACGTACCGTTATTATTTCAACACATCAGATTGCGGATGTGGAGAATTTGCTTGACTATGTTATTGTTCTTGACAATAACCGTGTGCTGCTTAATGATGCATTATTTGAAGTCAGCCGTAAACTTTCGTTTGTTCATACTTCGTCCGCTCCGGAA
The DNA here is from genome assembly GCA_944320965.1 of uncultured Bacteroidaceae bacterium. GTDB lineage: Bacteria > Bacteroidota > Bacteroidia > Bacteroidales > Bacteroidaceae > Avibacteroides. The sequence goes on from CALUJO010000004.1 coordinate 53,399, forward strand.
AATTCCTATTATGTGCAACCTTCGGTTAATGGAGTTGTGGCAGTTGTTCCTGCTGAGGACGGAAATGAAACGGATGTAAATCTTGAATTGTTGTTTAACAGTATAATATCAGTTCCGGCAGTTGCGGAACTTTTCAGAAAGGAGGCATAATATGATTAAGAGCTTGTCATTTGTACGCATGTGGAATGTAATAAAAAGAGAACTGTTTCTTGGTCAATTATTAAATCCGGTCAAACTGCTTGGATTGGGCGTTTTGGTTGGAGTAATTTCCATATTGCTTAGTGTAGGGGTTTATTCTGATGGAGATATTGCTGAAATAAATAATTCCTCTATCAGGCATGGGATAAATATATTTTATAATATGGCTATGTTTTTTGGAATGTGTGGTATGATTGGCAATATCAATAACCGATATTCAAATAAAGGGGAAATGATAGGCTGGCTGACATTGCCTGCAACAAACCTTGAAAAATATCTGTCAAAACTTATTACGGCATTTATTTTCATTCCAGTTTATCTGTATATAATGTTATGGATATCCGAAATTATCAGAGTTCTGTATTTCAATATCTTTTATAGTGAATATACAACAGAGTTTATATATCCATTAACTTCGTTTATAGATTTTGGAGCCGATTACAGGACAAGATTCCCGTTTATGATTATAGTTGTTTCATATTTTTTCTTTGCTTCATTCATTTTCAGAAAAAATACTCTTTTCAAGGTTCTTCTGTCCGGGTTTGTCCTTGCAGTATTGAGTGTAATAACAGTTTCCGGAATGTTTGTTGCCAGACTGAAATCGTTGATTGGAGATTGGGCTAGGGGAGAACTTTATGATAATGTTTATATAGAATCAATAAGTTCCAATTCAACAATTGTGCTGTTACAGATGTTTGCTTGGCTATGCATATTGTTTTTGTTGGTATGGCCATATTTCAGAATGAAGGAGACAGAACTGATACAAAGATTTTAGATTATGAATTTTAATGATAATAAAGCAATATACATTCAGATTGCCGACCGTATCTGTGAGGGGATTCTGACCGGAGCATATAAAGAGGAAGAACGTATTCCGTCCGTCCGGGAATATGCTGTCAAGGTGGAAGTCAATGTAAATACGGTGATGCGTTCATACGATCAGCTCCAAAGTGACGGGATAATATATAACTGTCGCGGACTGGGATACTTTGTAGCACCTGGAGCATCGGAACGTATCATAAGTCTGAAAAAGGAAAAATTTATAAAGGAAGAGCTTCCGTATTTTTTCCGTCAGGCATCCATGATTGGAATGAAGCCTGAGGAATTGTCGGAGATGTACAACAAATATTTAAGTAAATAGAATTATGAAAAAATCAACAATAGCATTGATTGCAGCATTTATTATATTCTTTGTTTTTCAGATAGTTATTGTTTGGCATTTTACCGGTAAGATAGCCGATGGCATGCGTTTCTCTGTTGAAAAGCAGAAGAATATAGTGGATACTGTTAATATTCAACATGAAAGTAATGACAGTATAGCAAGCAGTGATTCTATATTGTTCGAAAAAAAATAGTATGTTTGAAATATAATTTGGATTGATACTATGAGAAAGTTTTTGCCTGTGTTTCTGATTTTGATGATACTTGGCGGTATTGTCAATGCTTTTGCCGGTGAGCCGGATGCAAAATATAAGGTTGTCGGTATTGTTGCCGATTCTTTGTCAATGGAACCTGAACCTTATGCAACGATACGTATTTACAGGTCCGGTGACAGCAGCAATGCTGTTGCAATGCTAATCTCGGATGATTCCGGGCACTTCTCCGCTAAGGTTCCTGCTTTAGGTGATTATACAATATTAATAACCTCAGTAGGTAAAAGCACAATAAACAAACCGTTTACCGTAACATCTTCCGTTACCGACCTTGGTACCCTGCTTATGTCCGAAGATGTAAATGCTTTGGGTGAAGTATCGGTCGTTGCCAAAAAGCCGCTGGTAAAGGTTGATATGGACAAGATTGCCTATGATGTAGCAGAAGACCCTGAGTCAGAATCCAAAACTGTATTGGATATGTTGCGTAAGGTGCCCATGGTGTCTGTAGATGGGGAAGGAAACATTTCGCTTGTTGGCAAGAGCAGTTTCAAGATTTATCTGAACGGCAAACCCAGCAATATGATAACCAACAACCCGAAGGAAGTGCTGAGAGGTATGCCGGCAACGTCGGTAAAGAATATTGAAGTCATAACAAATCCAGGAGTAAAGTATGATGCCGAAGGTGTAGGAGGTATTATAAATATTGTAACTACCGGTGGAGGCAGTATTGAGGGATATAGTCTTGATATGTCGGCTTCCTACATGAAGAACAACGGTTACAGCGGTTCTTTGTATGGAACTACTAAAATAGGAAAGTTTTCTGTTTCTGGAAATTACGGATATACACAGTATAACAATAATCCCATGAGTACGTATGCTGATTTTGAATATTTCAATAATCTGGATATTTCGAGGATAAATACTGTTTATGACAATGTGATTTATAACTCAGGAATGCATAATTTCTCAATAGATACAAGTTATGAACTTGATTCGCTTAATCTGTTTTCAATGTCAGGCTCTATGTTCAGGGTTAACCCTCATAACAGTTATTCTGGTTTTAATGAGACATATAATAAGAATAATGTGCTTGACAGCAAGTATGACATAGATGTTAATGGAGAATATATGTATGGTGGCGGAAATTTTTCTTTCGATTACCAGCACATGTCTCCCAAAAGAGCAGGGGAAATGTTTGTCTTTTCTTATAGGATGGACCGTAATCCTACGATGACTGAGCAATTTACAAACATATTTAATGGAGTAAATTATCCGAATTACGAGCAGCACCTGAAGAGCCACGGCAAATCGCTTGAAAATACTTTCCAGGCAGATTATACTTTCCCGTTTAAAAAGATTCATACCTTGAACTTTGGTGCCAAGTACATTTACAGAATAAATGACAGCAGGAATGAGGAGTTCAGACGCAATTCTTCAAATGAAAAATGGGAGGCCGTTGACCGTACCGGAGCGGGTGACAATATACACCGCCAGCATGTATTTGGGGCATATACGGAATATAACTTGCGTTACAAGAAATTTGGTCTGAAAGGAGGGTTGAGATATGAATTTACATCACAGAATGTGAAGTTTGACAATTATAATGAACCGCCGGTAAATGCCACTTTCTCTGATGTTGTTCCTTCTCTTTTGCTTTCATATACGTTGGGCGAGAGCCAGAATCTGACATTAGGATACAATATGAGAATAAACCGTCCGGGAATATATTACCTTAATCCTTTCCGTGATTCCAGTCAGTCGCCTTATGTACTGCAATACGGTAATCCGGATCTTGAGACAGAACGTTACAATTCGTTGACATTCGGCTATGGAATGTTTACACCTAACTTTTCTGTGAGTCTGAACTTTGATTACAGTATGACAAACAATGCCATATCATCAGTAAGCTTTGTGAAGGATAACAAGATAAATTATACTTATGCAAACATAGGCAGAAACCATACACCGACGCTTAATCTGTATACAAACTGGAATCCTTCGGGCAGTACAAGACTTACTTTGAGTGGTACGACAGGTTACCAGTCTATAAAGACAGTAGGCAATTTGCGTGATTTTGGAGTTGATATAAAGGAAAGGTCAAACAACGGAATTTTCTATAATGTATATTGTGGCGTTCAGCAGAATCTTCCGTGGAAACTTAATCTCAATGTTTACGGAGGCGGAGGTTGCGGTGGTATAGACCTTTACATTGTCGAGCAATTCAAATATTATTTTTACGGTATCCAGCTGCAGCGTTCCTTCCTGAAGGATGACAAACTTTCTGTAAGTCTTAGCGCCAATAGTTTTGCACCAAAATATTTTGACTTTAAGACAATAACCCAAACAGACGATTACAGACGGTGCAGGACTCAAAGAACAGAACAGTTCAATTACTCTTTGTCCATATCATATAAGATAGGTAATTTCAGGTCATCTGTTAAGAAAGCTGCCAAAACAATAAGAAATACGGATGTGGTTGGCGGTAGCAGCGGTGCAAATGGAGGTATGTCATCTTCGGGTAAGAAATAGAATAATAAATGTAAACAGAATCCGGGCTGTTATAGTCCGGATTTTTTTATAATTAAAGACTGTGGTTTTGAAACTGAAGACTTTGGTTTTAAGAATGGAGCCTTCGGTTATATGAACTAAAGTTGCGGTTTGAGATATTGTTTGTGCTTTTGTATCTAACATACGGTTATCGTATAAATTAAATAAATTGCAAATAGTTTACGTTTATTGGATTGGTTTGATTAATTTTGTAACCGAATTATAGAAGAAAGGATACAATATATTTATGATAGAAAAGACAATCATTCTGGATGAGATTGACCCAGTGGTTTTTTATGGTGCCAACAACAGCAATATGCAAGTGCTGAAAGGTCTTTATCCGAAGTTGAGAATTGTTGCAAGAGGCAGTATTATTAAAGTTTTGGGAGACGAAGAAGAGATTTGCGGCTTTGAGGAAAACGTTCTTGCAATGCAGAAATATTGTATCACTTACAATACACTGAATGAGGAGACAATAATTGATATAGTAAAAGGCAACACTCCAGGCAAAGGTGACGCTAATTCCAATGCCGTTGTTTATAGCATTACCGGAAAACCGATTATCGCACGAAGCGAAAATCAGGAGAAGCTGGTAAAGCTATTTGAAAAGAATGACATGCTTTTTGCTATCGGCCCTGCCGGTTCCGGTAAGACATATCTGTCAATCGCTCTTGCTGTGCGAGCATTGAAGAACAAGGAGATAAAGAGAATAATCCTTAGCCGTCCTGCTGTTGAGGCAGGCGAGAAGCTTGGATTCCTTCCGGGTGACATGAAGGATAAGATAGACCCTTATCTGCAGCCACTTTATGACGCCTTGCAGGATATGATTCCGGCAGCAAAGCTGAAGGAGTACATGGAAATGAATGTAATACAGATTGCTCCGTTGGCATTTATGCGAGGAAGAACCTTGAATGACGCAGTTATCATACTTGATGAGGCTCAGAATACCACACGCGAACAGATTAAGATGTTCCTTACACGTATGGGAATGAATGCCAAGATGATTATAACTGGCGATATGACACAGATTGACTTGCCGTCGTCACAGAAATCCGGTCTTCTTCATGCTTTAGGAATATTGAAAGGTGTTCCCGGAATAGGTTTTGTTGAACTTGACAGAAAAGATATTGTACGTCATAAGTTGGTTCAGCGTATAGTTGATGCTTATGAGAAGTATGAAAAGGACGAAAAAGAGGAAAACAAGGCATCAAGAAAAAGAAAAAAGGAAGCTGAAGAACAGCAATGAACTTTTTAATGGGATGGACATTAATTTGTGCCCCATGTGATTATTTCGTGTTTTTCAGTTTATTATATAAATAAAGACACATAACCCAATAAAATAAAAAGATATGAGCAAGGCTTTAGTTAAAACAGATTTTAATTTTCCAGGACAGAAAAGTGTTTATCATGGAAAAGTTCGTGATGTATATAACATCAATGATGATTTGCTTGTAATGGTTGCATCTGACCGTATTTCTGCATTTGACGTTGTTCTTCCAAAGGGAATACCTTTCAAAGGTCAGGTTCTTAACCAGATTGCTGCAAAATTCCTTGATGCAACATCTGATATCGTTCCAAACTGGAAGATTGCTACTCCGGATCCAATGGTTACAGTTGGTGTTAAGTGCGAAGGTTTCAAGGTGGAAATGATTATCCGTGGTTATCTGACAGGTAGCGCTTGGCGTGAATACAAGGCTGGTGCCCGCTCTCTTTGTGGCGTTGCTCTTCCTGAAGGTATGCGGGAAAACCAGAAATTTGAAACTCCTATTATCACTCCAACAACAAAGGCTGATGCAGGACATGACGAAAATATTTCGAAGGAAGAAATCATAGCTCAGGGACTTATGTCACGCGAAGACTATGAAACAATCGAACGTTATACTCAGGCATTGTTCAAGCGCGGTTCTGAAATAGCAGCTTCAAAGGGACTTATCCTTGTTGATACAAAATATGAATTCGGTAAGAAAGACGGTAAGATTTATCTGATTGATGAAATCCATACTCCGGACTCTTCACGTTATTTCTATGCTGAAGGCTTTGAAGAAAGATTTGAAAAGGGCGAACCTCAGAAACAGCTTTCAAAGGAATTTGTACGTCAGTGGCTTATTGACCACAACTTTATGGGCAAGGAAGGACAGCAGGTTCCTGAAATGACTGACGAATATGTTGAAAGCGTATCTGAACGTTATATCGAACTTTATGAACATATCGTAGGTGAAAAGTTTGTAAAGAATGAATCAGAAGATATTGCTGCACGTATTGAAAAGAACGTAAACGAATTCTTGAAGAACAGATAATTATTATCTTATAATATAAATTGATGGCGGTACAGTTATCTGTATCGCCATTTTTATTTGTGCTTATCTGATACTATTTATGGCTTTTGTAAATATTGCACTATAATTTTTCGCTGTCAGCAATAATATTGTATTTTTGTGTAAAGAATATAATGTAGAAAGATGAATTACCCTCAGGAAGAAATAAAACCTTATGAAGACAGGCGCAATAAGGCGAGCCAGGTTGAAGAGATGTTTGACAATATTGCTCCGGCATATGACAAGTTGAATCATACAATGTCATTCGGCATAGACCGTGCATGGCGCAGGCGTGCAATCAACTATATTGCAAAGTTTGCTCCGGCTACTATTCTTGACATTGCGACGGGAACCGGAGATTTTGCCATACAGGCATATAAAAGAATACTTCCTGAAAAGGTTATTGCAACAGATATTTCCGAAGGAATGATGAATGTAGGCAGGGAGAAAGTCAGAAACCTTGGACTTGACGGCAAGATTGTTTTTTCAAGGGAGGATTCAACCAGGCTTTCATTTGCCGATAACAGTTTTGATGCCATAACGGTAGCTTTCGGAGTACGCAATTTTGAAGATCTTGATAAGGGGCTGCATGAAATGTTACGTGTCTTGAGACCCGGAGGACATCTTGTGATTCTGGAACTGAGCGTACCGGAACATTTTCCGTTCCGTCAGATTTACAGATTCCATTCATCAGTAATCATTCCGTGGCTCGGACGCAGAATGTCCGATGACGGCAGGGCTTATCAGTATCTTCCTGATTCTATAAAGGCATTCCCTCAGGGAAGGGTTATGAAAGGAATAATGGAAAAGGCCGGTTTCAAGGATGTATGCTACAGGCATCTTACCTTTGGAACATGCACAATGTACACAGCAACAAAATAACAGCCTATGAAAAAGTTTGGTTTGGTTGGTTATCCGCTTGAGCATTCTTTCTCTGCCGATTACTTCAACAGAAAGTTTGCAGATGAAGGAATAGATGCCAAATATATAAATTTTGAAGTACGTTCGGCCGAAGAGATATACGACCTGATTTGCTCGGACGAGGAGATTGTGGGGCTTAATGTCACATCTCCCTACAAGGAAGATGTCATGTCAATAGTAAGCGATACCGACTATATTGCAGATATGGTTGGAGCTGTCAATGTACTCAAGATATTCCGTGAGGACGGAGCTGTATATATAAAGGGCTATAATACCGATTCTCCAGCTTTCGGAAAATCAATAATCCCGCTTATGCGTGCCTATCATGTATCAGCACTGATACTTGGTACCGGAGGAGCCGCTCATGCTGTTGCCTATGCCCTTACGCAGCTTGGAGTGGAATGTGTATTTGTTTCCCGCAGCGAGTGCGCCGAAGGCATTTTCTATCGCGAAATAACCGAGAAGGTAATGCGCAAGTTCCGTATCATAGTAAACTGCACTCCAGTAGGAATGTTTCCTGAAGTGAATGCAATGCCTAAGATTCCATACAAATATCTGACTCCCGAACATCTTCTTTACGACCTTATATACAATCCCGAAGAGACAAGGTTCCTTGCAATGGGACGCAGGTATGGAGCACAGACAAAGAACGGTCTTGAAATGCTCCACCTTCAGGCTGAGGCTTCATGGGAAATATGGAACAGGGAAGAAACATTCACTTTCTGTGATTCCGACGATATTGACTTGCCGCCTTTTGATGGTGATGAGAAATATGACGAATACTTTTTTTAATTAGATATGAAGAAAATTGTTTATACCCTGATTGCCGTTGTCGTATTGGCAATAGCTGGAATATTCGGCATTTCACTTTATATGCTTGACTATTCGTTGAAACCCGAGAACAGAGGCAAGGACATTGATTCGTCCTACTTGTTCATGTTTGAACGCTACCCTTATCTTGAATCGTGGGTTGACAGTCTTGAACAGGGAAAATTCCTGAAAGATACATTTATGACAGGACATGACGGTACACGCCTTCATGCCTATTACATTTATGCGCCTGACACTACAGACGCAACTGCTGTCATCGTGCATGGTTATACGGACAATGCGGTGCGAATGTTTATGATAGGTCATCTCTACAATAAAGAACTTGGCTATAATGTGCTGTTGCCCGATTTGCATTACAGCGGACTGAGCGGTGGCGACCATTTCCAGATGGGATGGAATGACCGTCTGGATGTGCTTGACTGGATGGATGTGGCAAACAGTATATTTGGTGATTCAACGCAGATGGTTGTTCATGGTATTTCAATGGGAGCGGCTACGACAATGATGGTTTCGGGCGAGGAACAGAAACCGTTTGTCAGATGCTTTGTCGAGGACTGTGGTTACACAAGTGTGTGGGATGAGTTTGCCCATGAACTTAAAGGCCGTTTCGGATTACCTGAATTTCCTTTGCTTCATGTTGCCAACTGGCTTTGCCGCGTCAAGTATGGTTGGGACTTTAAGGAAGCATCTGCCGAAAAGCAGGTAGCCAAGTGTAATTATCCTATGCTGTTCATTCATGGCGATAAGGATGATTTTGTTCCTACGTGGATGGTATATGATGTTTATGATTCAAAACCTATGCCTAAGGAACTTTGGGTTGTTCCGGGGTCGGAACATGCGCTTTCCTATATGGATAATATTGATGCGTATGTTGAGCGTGTAAGAACGTTTACTGATAAATATATTGAAAGATGAAAATACTTGTTGTCTTTGCGGTCAGAGGTGAATTGGACGAGAAACACTTTGGCGGAAACGGACGTAATGAAATAGTATATTGCAAGACTGGAATAGGGAAGGCGAGAGCGGCTTATGCGCTTACAGATGCTCTTTCTCAATATTGTCCCGACCTTGTTGTAAATATGGGTACTGTCGGAACATTGAACCATCAGGTAGGTGATATCTTTATATGCCGCCGTTTCGTTGACCGTGATATGCAGAAGATAAATGCCCTTGGGGTTGAATGTGAGATAGATTCTTCGGCATTGCTTGAAGAAAGAACATTGTGCCGTGATTGGGGATGTGATGGAGTATGCAACACCGGTGATTCATTCCTTACAGAAGGTGTGAATGTGACGGGCGATGTTGTTGATATGGAGGCTTATGCCGAGGCTCTTGTATGTCGTGAAAAGAAAATACCGTTTGTATCTGTAAAGTATGTGACAGATATTATCGGTCAGAATTCAGTGAAACATTGGGAGGACAAACTTGCCGATGCACGTGAAGCATTGGGAAAGTTTATTGAAGACAACATGCTCTAAATATATAGTCTTTTATTGTTTGCCGGATATTGTTTGTTGCAAGTTTGTGCAATAATGTATCCGTCTTTCAGAAAGATTTAAGCTTATAAGAAAAACCTCCTGCCTTTTAGACGAAAACCTTTAATATTTTCGGTCAAAAGGCAGGAGGTTTTCTGTTAAAAGGCAGGAGGCTTTTGCGGTTTTATATGCGGTAGTCTTTGTGATAAAAAGATTGTTAGTTTTCGGACATTTTGATATCCTTATTGTTGATTTCGATTTCATTTTTCAAACTTTTAAACAAATAAATTTCATTGATTGTTTTTGTGGCAGTAATTTTGCAGAATAATTGATAACGTAAAACAAGACTATGAGTAAATGTACCGTACCGGTTGACGGAGTTCGCTGTGCCGGATGTGCTGCCAAGATAGAGAAGAAGGTAAACACCATTGAGGGAGTTAATGTTGCATCAGTAAATTTTGCCGCAAACAATATAACCATTGATTATGATGCCAAACAGGTAACGCTTGACTTTATCCGTTCGGAAGTCAAGGCTCTCGGCTATGACATATTGATTGACATGCGCGAGGAAGAGGTAGAGGAGAAGGAAAGGAACCGGTTTGCCCGAATGAAGCGCAGGCTTGTGCTGACAATATTGCTTGCGGTGTTGACGGCATTCTTTTCAATGAGTTCGTTTGTTCCCGGCTCTCCGTATATTGCCTGGGGACTTGCCACTTTGCTCATTGTCTATTCGGGCAGGGGATTTTACGTGCGTGCATTCAAACTGTTGCGTCAGGGCAGTGCCAATATGGATACGCTTGTAACTCTCAGTACACTGATAGCATATATATTCAGCGTGTTCAATACCCTTGTTCCTCATTTCTGGAGCAGATACGGACTGGAAACACATCTGTATTATGATGCTGTAGGTATGGTCATAGCCTTTGTCATGATAGGCAAGTATATTGAAGAACGTGCCAAAAGCAATACGACATCTGCCATTAAGGGACTTATGGGATTGCAGCCAAAGTTTGCCTTCATACAGGAAAACGGGGCTGAACGCAAGATTGCAATTGAGAAGATTGCTGTCGGCGACAATGTGATTGTTCATCCCGGCGAACGTATCCCGGTTGACGGTGTTGTAATTGACGGCACTTCGTATGTTGACGAAAGCATGATAAGCGGCGAACCTGTTCCCGTATTGAAGGAAAACGGCGTGAAGGTGATTGCCGGAACTGTGAACCAGAAAGGTAGTCTTGTGGTAAAGGCTGCCAGTGTTGGTACCGACACTTTGCTGGCACATATAATCCGTATGGTTCAGGATGCCCAGGGCAGTAAGGCTCCTGTTCAGAAGATTGCGGATAAAGTCAGTGCGGTGTTTGTTCCTGTAGTTGTTGGCCTTGCTGTATTGACCTTTGTAATATGGCTTGTTGCAGGAGGTATGGAAAGTATGCCTTATGCGCTCCTTTCAGCTGCGTCAGTCCTTGTTATTGCATGTCCGTGCGCGTTGGGACTTGCAACACCTACGGCTTTGACTGTTGGCATTGGCAAGGCAGCAGAAAACCATATACTTATAAAGGATGCACTTGCACTTGAGGAGCTTTGCAAGGTAACTGATGTTGTAGTTGATAAGACTGGTACTCTTACTGTAGGTCATCCTTCTGTTGTCGGAGTTATGAATGTTGAGACTTTTGATGACTTCATTATGTCTGTTATACGTGCAATGGAAATGAAATCCGAGCATCCTTATGCAAAGGCAATTGTTGATTATTATTCAGACAGGGCTTTGCCGGCTGCCGAAATAAAAGACTTTGAAAGCGTGACCGGACGGGGTGTGAAATGTAATGTTGAAGGAAGAACTTTCTGGGCAGGAAACAAGATTTTTGCAGAGTCAAATGGTGTCAATACCGATAATGAAGATGTTGAGTCGTTTATCTTTGCAGAAGAAAACAGGATATGCAGTTTCCTTTATTTCGGTGAGGGAAATCTTTTGCTTGGAATATACGCCATAAATGACAGATTGAAGGATAATTCGGCAGAAGCAGTTTCTGCAATCAAGGAATCGGGTCTGGATGTTCATCTGCTAACTGGCGACAATGCAGGCTCAGCCTTTGCGGTTGCCGCAAAGTTGGGAATAAAGTTTGTCCATGCAGGGGCAATGCCTCAGGACAAGGAAAATTATATTCGCTATCTTCAGGGTGAAGGAAAAAAAGTTGCAATGATTGGTGACGGAATAAACGACTCGCAAGCTCTTGCTCGTGCCGATGTAAGTATTGCGATGGGACAGGGCACTGATGTCGCAATGGATGTGGCAATGGTTACTCTGATGACTTCTGATCCAAGATTGCTCATTAAGGCGATAAGACTTTCAAAACTGACAGTAAAGCATATTTATGAAAACCTTTTCTGGGCTTTTGTCTATAATCTTGTCTGTATCCCGGTTGCTGCTGGTGTTCTCTATCCGTTCTTCGGTATTCTGCTCAACCCGATGTTTGCAGGCGCCGCAATGGCTTTCAGTTCAGTGTCGGTGGTTATGAACAGTTTGAGACTGAAGATGAGGAAAATCTGATTATGTTTTCTGATTTTGAAATTAAATCCGGATTCAATATCTTTAGACCGATTTTAAATGATTATTGATTAAAAGATGATTTAATATGGAACAGCCCCAACTGAATGAGCATAACAAACAGGAATATCCGCCGATGCACACGTGCGAACATATTGTGAACGGAACAATGGACAAACTTTATGGTTGCGGACGTGCAGTATCCGCACATATAGAACGCAAGAAAAGTAAACTTGATTTTGCCTTGCCCGCTCCGTTAAGTGAAGAACAGGTTGCTGAACTTGAAAGACGTGTGAATGAAGTGATACAAAGAAATCTTGATGTAACCACAGAGTTCATAACCCAGCAGGAGGCTGCCCAGAGGTTTGACATGAAAAGACTTCCCGAAGGAGCTTCGGATACCGTGAGAGTTGTGCATGTTGGCGACTATGACCAATGCCTTTGTATCGGGCTTCATGTTGCAAATACATCCGAAATCGGTACATTCAAAATAACAACACACAGCTATGCCGACGGCATTTTCCGTATAAGGTTCAAGCTTGAAAAATAAAATAAACAAGGTGCCACAGAATAAGAAATATGTGACACCTTGTTTATTTTTGTGTAAATGGATGTTTGTTTTCTTTCAATGCTGCCGGATTTACCTGACATTTGCTGGTCTTATTCCGCAGCGTCAATCCTTATATCGTATGACGCACTGAATGTTTCGCCCTGTTTAAGAGCATTTACATTATCACGTTCACGGAATTCTCCTGTAAAGTTTTCATGGTCACAACGTCCGTACCATGGTTCTATGCATACAAATGGTGCATTCTTTGTCGGTGGAGACCATAGTCCGACAACCGGAGCATCAAAATAGAGTGAAAGATAAGGAGATTTGTTCTTGTCAAGCAAGGCAACACTTTTCAGCTGACTGTCGTGTACAATGAATGTGTCAATATCAAATGTATGTATGTCAAGATGAAGGTCGTGTCCGTCAAGTTCCTGCTTATGTTCAACAAGTGAGGCACATGCCTTTTCTCCTATTTTCAGGTAGCGGAAGCTGTCTTTGATGTCAAAACGGAAGTATCCTCTTTCTCCGTCTTCGCCGTAATTTGGATAATAGAAAGCCGGATGCGCACCAATCTGGAAGAAGATTTCCTTGTTGTCCTTGTTTTCTACTTTCCACATAACTTTGATTGTATTACCTTCAAGGTGGTATCCTATTTCAAGGCGGAATCTGTATGGGTATGCTTCAATTGTAGCATTGTTGCTGTCAAGCGCAAACCATACTTCGTTTTCGGTCTTTGAAACGAGTGTAAAATCAGTATCACGGGCAAATCCGTGCTGCGACATTTTATATGTCTTTCCTTCAGCCTTGAATTCGCCGTTCCATACCGAGCCGACAATCGGGAATAGTACGGGGGAGTGGCGTTTCCAGAAAGCCGGGTCTGCCTGCCACAGATATTCCTTTCCTTTGCTGTCAGTGATGCTGCAAAGCTCTGCGCCGTGTTCCTTTACTTTAATTGTAAGTTTTTCATTTTTCAGTTGTTCCATGTCTTACATTTGTTTTTATGTTCTTTAATCGTGATTCTTGTATTTCCTTTCTATGCGTAAAGCGTTTCTTCTTTATTTCCTTTTGGGGTATATCCCATTTCTTTTTGGAGAAGTTTCACCAGCGAGTCTATTCTTGGGCGGAGCTTGTTGGCATACAGTCCGCTGAATTCCTTGTATTCAAAGTTGGATGCAAGAAGAACAGTCAGCGAACGTCGTGTGATATTGTCGTAATGCGCTTTCTTCCTTTCCTTTTCGTTCATTGTGCCCTTGCTTCTGAATATACCCTGTATGTGTCTGTTTATTATATCCTTGCACAAGGGTACAAGAAGTCTTTGCGTAATGCTGTCCTGTAATATATGACCGTTTATAAACAGAAAGCAATTGTCCGGTCTGACTCCTTTGGCTGCGATGGTTTTCTCGAATTTATTCATTTGCATGTACAGCTCGGGATGTTCTTCGGTCATTACGGCACAACTTGCCTTTACCCGTTTGCTTACCGTTTCTATTACATCGTGCATATTGTCTTCCGTTATGTTACGGTCAAAGCTTATTACATCCTTAAAGTCGTTGAATGTAAATTCGCCGTTAAGCTTTTCTTTTCTCATCATAAGCGACCACAGAAGCAGAGGGTATATTGCTTTTGAATATTCCTTGAAGAATCCGACAAAGTCAAATCCTGTTGTCTCAAGGGTTGCGTTTATGCATATTTTATTCAGGGTTGACGGATGACAGTTATAGTTCTCAACCGAATAAGTGAAGGTCTGCAATATATAAGGATTATTGTTGAGCTGACGTCCTGTTTCGCTTGCTTCCGGTAAAAGATAGTCGTAGTCACTGTCGACACATGCAATGAGGTTTGTACCTAACAGATGTGTAAATTTCAGTATATTGCCTTTTCCCTTGTTAAGATTCTTGTGGCGGTAAGGCGTTATGCGGAATGTTATGTCCTTATAGTCGTTCAGCAAATCGTTCCAGAACGGCACATCATACTCGTCTTCAACCCATACTTCAACTATGTGCTGCTTGCCTGTCAGACGGCTTGACTGCCTGACATACTCCGAATTATAGTTTTCAATCAGTGATGACGGCATATGTAAAATCAATTGTCGGTTGAAATATCGCTCATTTCCTGTACGTTGTCAAACCAGCCGCGTATAATGCTCGGGGCATGTGTGGTGGTGATAATCTGCAGATTTGGGTTAATGTCTCTCAGTGTGGAGATAAGTTTTTCCTTCCATTCTATATGCATTCCGAGGTCAGCCTCGTCAAGAAGCATGATTCCGTTCCTGTTTTCCGTGTTGAATGTCTTGAGCAGTACAAGCAGAAGTTGCTTTTCGCCTGTTGACAGCTGGAGATAATTGATCTTGTCCTTTCCGGACATAAACATGAATGTACCGGAATCCTTTACTGATGTCTTTCCGGTTGAGCTGAAGAAATTGTCAAGGACTTCGTGTATATCTATGAGACTTTGTGATGTAAAGTCAAGCTTGTTGTTTATTGTCTCTTCAAGTTTGTCTATCTTCTCGTCGAATTCCTTGTTGCTGTCTTCCGTGTACATTATTTCCTGCAGTTCCTTTTGCAGTCTTACAATCTCCTTGTGGTTGTTTATCAGCGTAAGGAAGCGTATGGAACTTACAAGCATTTCATTCCTTTTGTTTATTTCCTTGTACAGCATCAGGTCAAGACTTGTCTGGAGTCTTGTATCTCCTATTATTTCGGATATATCCTGACGCAGTTTCATCTGCTCGAATGCGCTTAGCATGTCAATGCATATGCTTTCGCCGAGCAG
The DNA here is from genome assembly GCA_944320965.1 of uncultured Bacteroidaceae bacterium. GTDB lineage: Bacteria > Bacteroidota > Bacteroidia > Bacteroidales > Bacteroidaceae > Avibacteroides. The sequence continues at coordinate 68,929 of CALUJO010000004.1, forward strand.
ACCTATTTTGAGAATATTTCCGTTCTTATCCTGAAATCTTGATTTTTGTACTTTGAACATTCCGTCTTCATCCGTCTTGGTCGTATCAACCTTGTATCTGAACTTGTCGTCGGGCTGGTATGTCTTCAGCGTTGCCTTTTCGTTTTCCCATCTTATGACAGCTCCGTTTGTAAATTCAATTTCAACATTGTCCATAAGGTTTACAAGTCGGTCATCAAGGAATCCTGCTGTTGTCAGCTCGTAGATGGCGGTCATTATTGTTGATTTTCCGCTTCCGTTTATACCGCCCAGGATATTGACGTCAGGGAGAAGTTCCCATTTAATATCCTTATATCCGAAAAGATTGCTTATAGTTACGGATTTGATATAGAATGTGTCGTTTTTCATTTTATCCGGTTTTAGTTTGTCTGGCATTTGCAAAATGGCTGTTTCCAAAAATATATTTAAGGATACTTTTTTACAGTTGCACGCAAAGCTTTATACACAAAGGTAGTATTTTTATGATTTATAATTATGAAATAAAAGTTATTTTATTATACCTTTGTAATAAATAATGGAAACAAACAATACATACAATTCTTCGCCTGCGGTACAAATTGAAAAGCAGGAACCGGATTCGGACGATTACTATTCGTGTCCGAACATAGATTTTACGCGCTACGATTTTTTCTGTTCCTATCTGATTTAGTCTTCATATTTATTATTCACGCAAAATCCTTTGTCGGGGTAGGATAATACGTTGAAATTCCGGTTATGTTTAACTAATCAGATTATATATGGGACTTATATTTTTATATTTATCAATAGCTTTATTTGTATCATTTCTTTGTTCTGTCCTTGAGGCAGTTCTGCTTTCGACTCCTGCATCCTTTATAACAATGAAGGAAACAGAAGGGGCAAAAGGAGCAAAGCTTCTGAAAAAATTGAAAAACAATATAGACAGACCTATTTCGGCAATCCTTTCACTTAATACGGTTGCCCATACGGTTGGTGCTTCGGGGGTAGGTGCCGAGGCGGTAAAGGTCTTCGGTGAAGAGTATTTCGGTATAATATCATTCATTCTTACACTTCTTATTCTGGTATTGTCCGAAATTATTCCCAAGACAATCGGTGCACGTTACTGGCGTACACTTGCAGTGCCTTCGGCATCAGTGGTCCAGTTCATGATATTCCTGACCTATCCTTTGGTTCTGTTGTCAGAGTTTATAACGAAAATATTTTCATCAGGCAAGCAGCATTCTGTCAGCAGGGAAGAAGTTTCTGCCATGGCAAAGGTCGGTGCCGAAGAGGGTGTTCTGAAAGTAGAAGAAAACAAAATGATTCAGAATATGCTAAAACTTTCGAATGTGAAGGTTGAGCAGATTATGACTCCGAGTGTCGTTGTTGAATGTGCTGATGAAAATCTTACGATGCGTGAATTCTATTCCGACAAGAATTTCAGGAACTATTCAAGAATTCCGCTGTTTGTTGATGATGACGACTATATAACAGGCTATGTATTGCGCCAGACTGTGCTTGAAAACCTTGCTGACGACAAGTTTGAAAAGAAACTTTCTGAGATATCACGCCCTATATTGTCTTTTCCGGAAAATGCTTCTGTTTCTGCTGTTTGGGAGAAAATGCTCGCAAAGAAGGAACATATTTCTGTAGTCATAGATGAATACGGATGTTTCAGAGGCATTGTTACAATGGAAGATATTATAGAAACCGTGCTCGGCTTTGAAATAGTTGATGAAAATGATAAGGTTGAAGACATGCAGAAACTGGCAAGAGACAAGTGGGCAAAGATGAAAGAAGAAGGAAATATCCTTTAAAACAGGCATATTTTGAGACATAAGACATTAAATTTTTTGAAGTAAATCATAGTATAAAAGAATGAAAGTATCAAATATAATATTGGCATTGGCTGCATCACTTGCCGCTATATCATGCGGAGGCAAGTCTGGTTCAGAGAAGAATGTTGTGAATGACAGTTCTGTTACGGCAGTAGTCAGTCTTAATTCTGAATATTATTTTTCAGGACTATATGAGTTTGGCAATGATACGTCTTTCTTGACTGAAAGAGCTACGGGCAGAAAACTCGGGGTAATAGGCAATAAGGTTACAGAAAGTCTGGAAAGTTCATGCGATACATTGTTCGGTGATGTAAGTAGGGTAGAGCTTAAAGCCCGTGGTTATATAAGGGAGATTGTGCATAAGGGAGACATTCATGATTGTGTATATCTGACTTATGTGGAAAATGTCTCAAAATATGGTAATGAAACGTTTGTTCCTTTGACCGGAGAATACAAAGGAAACGGTTCTTATCTTAAAATAGAAGATGATCACACATGCTGCCTTGAAACGGAAAGTGAAAACTGTGAAGGCGAATGGTTTATGAGTAATGATACTTTGCTGTATATGAATCTGGATTCGACATCATATATTTATGATGTGCATGCGGGTAATGATACAATTGTAAACCATAAGCAGAGGGATATTATACTTGTAAGGCAATAAGAATACTTGCGAACAAAATAAAAACGGTGGAAGTTGAATCAAGTGATAACTTCCACCGTTTTCTTTTATTTGTTTTACTGTTTTCTGTAAGTGTATCTGTTATGATATCTGATACATATTATTTCTTGTCGAAGAACAGCTCCATATCTTTGGTATAGTCAATCTTGTATCCGTTGTTTCCGTCGTCCGAAATAAAATATGCAGCCTTTACTTCCTTGCATGTATCGGCGTACAGTTTTGCGGCTTCAGTACCCATTACCATAAATGCAGTAGCATATGCGTCGGCTGTCATGCAGTCATCAGCAATTACTGTTGCTGATAGCAGTGAATGGTTTACAGGGTAGCCAGTCAGAGGATTTATTGTGTGTGAGTATTTCTTTCCGTCCTTTATGTAGAAGTTACGGTAGTTCCCGGATGTTGCAACGCCTGAATTTTCAACCTTTATGATTGTCTGTATCTCATTTGTGGTACACAGACTGTCTTCTATAGGCTTGTTTATTCCGATACGCCATATTTCCTTTTTGTCGTTGTATCCGCTTGCAACAACTTCTCCGCCTATTTCCACCATGTAGTTTATAATGCCTTTGCTTTTGAACATGCGGGCAACCATGTCACAGCCGAAACCTTTTGCAATGGAACTGCAGTCGAGCATGCTTCTTTCATCGCTTTTTATGACCTTGTTCTTTACAAGCGAGAACTTGTCATAACCTATAAATTGCAGAACACTGTCAATATCCTCCTTTGTAACGTCTATTGATTTTTCAAATCCGAATCCCCATATATTGCACAAGGGAGCTACTGTAATGTCATAAAGTCCGCCTGTATTGCGTGCAATTTCCATACCTTTGTTATATACTTCAAGGAATGTTTCGTCCGGTTCAACGTCTATGTTATGGTTTATTGCTGTGATAACCGACTTTTTGTTGAACATTGAAAGGGCATTGTCCACTTTCATAAGTTCGTTTTCAATCTCGGTTTTCAGGTCCTGGTCGTATTGGTATTTTATATTGTATACGGTTCCGAAAATAATTCCCTTATTATACTGATACGGGGTGTTTTTCTGTCCTATAATCCATGCGGTACCGATTATAAGAAGCAGAAGAAATGTTGCGTTCAAAAGTTTTTTCTTATTCATGAATATGTCTTTTATGTTAAATTCCTTTGCTGAAATGTTCTATCAGAATCTTGAGTCCTATACCGATAAGTATAATACCTCCTACAATTTCCGGTTTTAGCTTTTTAATCCTGCAGAAGTGTGTTCCTCCCACAAACCCAAGTACAGACATTATGAACGAAACAAGTCCGATAATGCTTACAGGGTATATGATGTCATGGAATCCGTCGTTATAGAGGAAGGCAAAAGAAATACCCACTGCAAGGGCATCTATGCTTGTTGCCACAGCCATAACAAGTATAGTCTTGTTGCTTGCAGGATTGAAGCTCTCGTTCTCGCAGTCATTTGGCCGTATGCTTTCTATTATCATTTTTCCTCCAAGGAAAGCAAGGAGTGCAAATGCTATCCAATGGTCATATTCCTTGATCTGATGACTGAACCAGCTTGCACATGCCCATCCTATGACCGGCATCATTGCCTGAAAAAGACCGAACATGAAAGCGTTTTTAATGATTACTCCCCACTTGTTCTGTTTTAATATTATTCCTCCTGTAATAGAGACTGCAAAACAATCCATTGCAAGTCCTAGCGCCAATGCCCAGATTTCAAACGATGTCATTTCTTTTTAGGCTTAAAATCAAATTTATATATAAGGCTGTATGTCATGCCTATGCTTGTAGTTCCCGAGTATCCGTAACCAGGTATATACCATGGTTCGTTGTCACCGTTGGTTTTTGTTGAAATAGTTCTTTTAAGTCTTGCCGACCATCCCATCATGAAGTTCTTGTATATCTGCACCCTTACTCCTGCAACAAGTTCAATCCAATGTGAGAAAGAATGCTGGTCAGGGCGGTTGAAATCTATTCCCGTATTCCAAATAGGGTCTTTAAGATTGTCTGAGGTTATATCATAATTTATTCCGCAAAGCCCGTATCTGGCTCCTATATAGAAATGGTTTTCATTTCTCTTCTTTCCCATTATGTTGTAGTTCAGACCAAATCTGTAGAAAGGTGCGTCTGACTTGTATTTCAGACCGTTACTGCTGCTGTAGTTTACCGTTCCGTAGCCGAATTCCACAACAGGATAAAACATATACTTCAGGTTTACATCAACAGAAGCTTCTGCCTGCACATATTTTGTGTTCAGGAATTTAAGAAACGGGTTTAGAACATCCACCGAAAGATATGTCCCCTGATATATTTTTTCGTTTGTCTTTTCTTCCTTGGCCTCATCAACTTTCTTTTGGGAATATGCCGGAAGAGACAATATAATCAGCAGACTAAAAAAACACGAATATATTGTCCTCATTGCTTTCTTTTATTTCAAAGTTGGTTACTGCCATGGCTTTTATGAAATTTTTTGTATATTCTCCGTCAGTCAGTACGTAGGAATATACAAGTCCGCAGTCCATGGATGTGAATTTTTTCTCGGAAGTATATCTGACCGTTACATTGTCTTGATGTCTTTCCACTACAGTTACGGGAGTTCCCGCCGGATGTTCAACACCTTCATCGTCAACAAACGGCTTGTCGGACGGTTTTTCAACAAGCACGGTAAAATGAAAAGTATAGGTTGTTTCGTTCTGCGTACTGTTAAGCGGCAATGTTATGTATGAAGCGTTTATTTCCTTGTTGACAAGAACAGAATCCGTTCCAAGTGCTGTAACGGTAACTGTGTCTATTGTCATTGTGGTTGAATCGCTTATTGACAGAAATCTGAATTTCAATTCGTTTGCACTTCCAAGCGGGCAGTCGCTTTCGTTGCATCCGGTAATTGAAAACATTGTAACAAGTACAAGCGCAGTAAATATGAAAATGTTTTTGAACATGCCTAAACTATTTCTTTTTCAATTTGATATTTGTTCCTTTCGGCAGAGTTTCTTACCACAAGTTCTCCGATGAAACCAGCGAGGAACAGCTGTGTTCCTATAATCATCGCTGTGAGTGAAAGATACAGATAAGGTGAATCGGTAATAAGTCTGTAAGGAAGACCGTGATGCAAAGCGTAAAGTTTGCTTGCTCCTACAATAATTACTGATATTAATCCAAGCAGGAACATAAGTGAACCAAGCAATCCGAAAAAGTGCATAGGCTTGACACCGAACTTTGAAAGGAACCATAATGTTATAAGGTCAAGGTAACCGTTTACAAAGCGGTCAAGACCGAATTTTGTCTTTCCGTATTTCCTTGCCTGATGATGTACTACCTTTTCTCCAATCTTTTTGAAACCTGCATTTTTTGCAAGATACGGAATGTATCTGTGCATTTCGCCGTAAACCTCAATGTGTTTTACAACCTCTTTTTTATATGCTTTCAGTCCGCAGTTGAAATCGTGAAGATTCTTTATTCCCGAAACTTTTCGTGCCGTGGCATTGAACAGTTTTGTCGGTATGGTTTTTGAAAGCGGGTCGTATCTTTTCTGTTTCCATCCTGAAACCAGATCATATCCGTCCTGCGTAATCATTCTGTACAGTTCCGGAATTTCATCCGGACTGTCCTGAAGGTCGGCATCCATTGTTATGACTACATCACCCTGTGCCTTTAGGAATCCGTGATAGAGTGCAGGCGATTTTCCGTAGTTTCTTCTGAACTTGATGCCTTTTACATTGTCTGATTTCTGTGAAAGACCTTCTATTATTTTCCAGGAGTTGTCTGTACTTCCGTCATCCACAAATATGACTTCGTATGTAAAGTCATGTTCTTTCATTACTTTCTCAATCCATTGGAACAGTTCCGGAATGGATTCTTCTTCATTATATAAAGGTACGACTACGGATATTTCCATTTTAATGAAAGTTTAAGCCAATATTAATTGTTGTTTTTTCGCAATATTACAGCTATAAGGGCAGAGAATATAAATGTCCAGATAATGCTGTTAGTAAACATTGTCATGGTTATGTCAATTGCCGACAAAGAAGACAAAGTATTTACATATTCTTTCATTTGTTCTATATAGGCATCAGTTCCAACCTGGTTCTCAAATTCTGTAAGATTTGTAATATACCATTTTGTAAGCATCCCTCCGTCAATGAATCTGAAATATATGAACTGTGCCAATGCTTCGAGCAGTGTACCGCAGAATATCATATTGAACAAGAATAAGAATCCCTGTTTAAACGATAGGTTTCCGTTGAGTTTCTTCTCCCGGACAATCATTGTCAGATATCCGTAAAGGAAAGGTGCTGAAACAAACATAAGTGCATACAGGACAGAAAGTCCGGGGTATGTCATTGACAGCGGTATACATATGAAGCGGATAATGTAGAACAATCCTAACATCAGTCCCAGTTTCCTCGCAATTTGTATTATGTTATCGTTTTTTTCTGTCATAATTACTGGTTTTTGTTACTCTGCAAAGTTAATATATTTAGTAATATGTTTTGAAATCAGGGTAATAAAAAAAGGACATTGCCGGGTAATTTTGTCCGTCATGTCCTCTTTTAAAAATGTTTTATCAGTGTACTTTACTTGTTATACATTCTTTCTCTCATAGCCTGTATGCTTTCCGAAGAGATGTATTCGTCGTAGGTCGTAATCTTGTCAATAGTACCGTTCGGAGTAAGCTCTATGACACGGTTTGCAACAGTTTCAATGAATTCGTGGTCGTGTGAGGAGAACAGTACATTTCCCTTGTAAATCTTCAGGTTGTTGTTGAATGCCTGGATTGATTCAAGGTCAAGATGGTTTGTCGGAGTATCAAGGATAAGGCAGTTTGCATTGCGCAGCTGCATTCTTGCAATCATACATCTCATCTTTTCTCCTCCCGAAAGTACGTTTACCTTCTTCATTACATCGTCACCGCTGAAGAGCATTCTTCCAAGGAAGCTTTTCATATATACTTCGTTTCCTTCGCCGTATTGTGAAAGCCATTCTACAAGATTCTTGTCCGAGTTGAAGAATTCGGTATTGTCAAGCGGCAGATATGCTGTTGTTATTGTAACTCCCCATTCAAAAGAGCCAGAATCCGGCTGCATGTTTCCGTTGATTATCTCGAACAGTGCAGTCATTGCTCTCGGGTCACGTGAAAGGAATATGATTTTGTCATCCTTCTCAACATTGAAGTTCACGTTTCTGAACAGAACAGTTCCGTCGTCTGCTGTCTTGCAAAGGTCGTTTACCTGCAGAATCTTGTTTCCTGCTTCTCTTTCAGGAGTGAAAATGATTCCCGGATATCTTCTTGAAGACGGCATGATATCGTCAACATTAAGCTTTTCAAGCATCTTCTTGCGGCTTGTTGTCTGCTTGCTCTTTGCTACGTTAGCCGAGAATCGTCTGATGAACTCTTCAAGTTCCTTTCTTTTTTCTTCGGCTTTTGCTTTCTGGTTCTGTCTCTGTCTCAATGCCAGCTGGCTTGATTCGTACCAGAAGCTGTAGTTTCCAGCAAACAGATTAATCTTTTCAAAGTCAATATCCACAGTATGGGTACAGACAGAGTCAAGGAAGTGACGGTCGTGGCTTACTACAAGTACGGTATGTTCAAACTCAGCAAGATAGTTTTCCAACCATGTAACCGTTTCCATGTCAAGGTCGTTTGTCGGCTCGTCAAGCAGCAGGTTATCCGGTTCTCCGAAAAGTGCCTGTGCAAGCATGACACGCACCTTTTCCTTACCGCTCAGGTCTTTCATCATCAGATAGTGCTTGTCTTCCTTTATTCCCAGACCGCTCAGCAGTGCGGCTGCATTGCTTTCGGCATTCCATCCGTCAAGTTCGGCAAATTTATCTTCAAGTTCGGAAACTTTCATTCCGTCTTCGTCAGTAAACTCCTCTTTTGCATACAGTTCTTCGCGCTGTTTCATAATATCCCATAGGATTGTATGTCCCATAAGGACTGTATCCATAACAGTAAACGAATCCCATTTGAAGTGATCCTGTGAGAGAACCGACATGCGTTCGCCTGTTCCCATTGTAATTGTTCCTGTGGTGGAATCTATTTCTCCCGAAATGGTTTTGAGGAAGGTTGACTTTCCTGCTCCGTTTGCACCTATTATACCGTAGCAGTTTCCGCTGTTGAACTGCAGATTAACGTCCTTGAACAAAACTTTTTTCCCAAACTGGACTGATAAATTTGATACTGTAATCATTACGCTGTGAATAATAAAAATAAGATGTTGTTTCAGAAAACGGCTGCAAAGGTACAAAATTTTATTGTAGTCTGAAAATTAGTTTACTCCCAATCTCCCTGTGCTTTTGCCATAATGGCAGTTTTTGTCGGTACATATGCCTTATAATGTTTTTAAAATACCTAAATTTGCAAATTCTGACATTATAAGCCAAAATGGCAAAGTTTTTGCTATATATTAAAAAATGTGTGTCGAATAATAAAAAACAATATATAGATATGGACAAGAAAGAAGAAAAAGAAAATCTGAAGAACGAGGAAGTTCAGGAAGAGACTGTTGATACTGCGGCTGAGGCTGCAGGAGCAGAAACAACAGAGGAAACGGCAGAAGAGCCTACTTTGGAAAAACAGCTTGAAGAGGCAAATGCCAAGATTGCCGAACTTACCGACAAGATATTGAGACTTCACGCAGAGTTTGACAATTACAAGAAGAGAAACATCAAGGAAAAGGCCGAACTGATAAAGAACGGTGGCGAACGTGTGCTTGATTCTTTCCTTCCTGTTGCCGACGATATGGAACGTGCCCTTGTGGCAATTGAAAAGGCTGAAGAAATTAATGCCGTTGCCGAAGGCGTGAAACTTATTCATGAAAAACTGATGCAGACATTTACAAAGAACGGTGTTTCTGTCATTCAGACAAAAGATGCCGTTTTTGATACTGATGTTCACGAGGCTGTTGCACTCATACCTGCTCCGTCTGAAGATGTTAAGGGCAAGGTTGTTGATTGTATACAGACTGGTTATATGCTGAATGACAAAGTGCTGCGCCATGCTAAGGTTGTTGTAGCACAATAATTTTAATAACATTTGGAATATGGCAAAGCGAGATTATTATGAGGTGCTTGGGGTTTCAAAGACCGCAACACCAGACGAAATAAAGAAGGCCTACAGAAAGTTGGCCATAAAGTATCATCCTGATAAGAATCCGGGTGACAAGGAGGCTGAAGAAAAGTTTAAGGAAGCTGCCGAGGCTTACAGCGTACTGAGTGATGCCGACAAACGTCAGCGCTACGACCAGTTTGGTCATGCCGGAGTTGGCGGTGCTGCTGGCAACGGAGGTCCTTACGGTGGTTTCAATATGGACATGGATGATATCTTCTCTATGTTTGGTGATATCTTCGGAGGCCATTCAGGTTTTGGCGGATTCGGCGGTTTCGGTGGTGGAAGCTCAAGGGGCGGCAGCCAGAGAATGTTCCGTGGCTCTGATTTGAGGGTTAAAGTCAAGCTGACACTTAACGAGATTGCAACAGGAGTTGAGAAGAAGTTTAAGGTTAAGAAGTTTGTTCCTTGTACGCACTGTAATGGAAGCGGTTCAGAAGACGGCTCAACCGAGACATGTCCTACTTGTCACGGTTCAGGTACTGTTGTTACAACTCATCGTACCATGCTTGGTATGATGCAGTCACAGAGTACATGTCAGACTTGCGGTGGCGACGGTAAGATTATAAAGAACAAATGTCATGTCTGCCATGGCGAAGGTGTTGTTCAGGGCGAAGAGATTGTAAGTGTCAAGATTCCTGCCGGAGTTGCAGCCGGAATGCAGCTTTCAATGAGCGGCAAGGGTAATGCCGGAAAACGTAACGGTATTGCCGGTGATTTGCTCATCTTGGTTGACGAGGAAGAACATCCTGATTTGATCCGTGACAACAACGACCTTCTGTACAATCTTCTGCTGAGCTTCCCGACAGCAGCGTTGGGTGGGGCAGTAGAGGTGCCTACTCTTGACGGAAAAGCCCGTGTGAAGATTGATGCCGGTACGCAGCCGGGCAAGGTTCTCCGCCTTCGTGGAAAGGGATTGCCTGATGTGAACGGATACGGAAAGGGCGACTTGATTGTAAATGTCAGTGTTTATGTTCCTGAAAACCTTTCAAGGTCAGAGAAGGAAGCACTTGAAAATATGAGCAAGTCAGAGAACTTTGAGCCTAAACAGTCTGTAAAGGAAAAAATATTCAAGAAATTCCGCAGCTATTTCAACTAAACGGCTGACAGGAAATGCATATAAACAGGCGGCAGATGCAAACATCATCTGCCGCCTGTTTTTTATTGTCATGTTGTATTGTGTGGTATATAAGATTATTGTTTCCTAAGTCTTGTATGCGTAATTATTTTATCAATAAATTGGGAATATGGCTTTTGTTCAATTTATATGCGTATGTTTTTGCCATAAAACCTTGGAGGTTTTACCCAAAAACGTTCGGGGTTTTGTATCAAAACATTAAAGGTTTTCTGTAAAAAGGCAGGAGCTTTTTTCAGAAAAGAAATATTGGACCGCTTTAGATAAACATTTCTATGACATGGTATTTGTTTTATGATTATAGCATTTTAGTGGTATTCAGTAAATACCACTAAAATGTAAAATGGAGGATTGCTCTCTTCCATGAGAAGGTTACCCGTGGAATTTTAATTTTCATATTCAGTTTCTTTTAAATATTTATGGAGTTCTGATGGTAACAATTTTTTGAATTTTTCTGTGCTTCCCATAGGAATTGTTATACTTGTCAATGAACGACAATGCAAAAATGCGTAATCTCCGATACGTGTCACAGATGCAGGAATTGTTATACTTGTCAATGAGGTACAACCCTCAAATGCGCTATCTCCGATACATGTCACAGATGCAGGAATTGTTATACTTGTCAATGAGGTACAATCCTCAAATGCGCTATCTCCGATACATGTCACAGATGAGGGAATTGTTATACTTGTCAATGAACGATAAAACCAAAATGCTCTATCACATATGGCAATAGTACCTTCCTTGATATTGTAATTAGTAAGATTATTATTTCCTTTTATAAGTTTCTTCCTGTCAGCGCTATACTTTACACTAAAATCATCAATCCATTCTCCATCTTTATCTGTGGCTTTTGTAGAGACAGGAGGCAGGATTTCGAGTTTAAGACCTTTAACAAAACTGTCCACAATCTTTTTCCCGAACTCGTTGCTATAGAAATTTACCTGAGTAAAATGAGAGGTAAGTTTATCATAAAAAGCCATACGTTCATTTATGGGCTTTAAAGAAAGTTCATAGACCTGAAAGGATAGGGTATCATCAAGCATGGCGCGACGGTATGCGCGTTTCATTCGTTCATCTCCGCGGTACAGGTCTGAAATAAGATTGTTAAGTTTTCTACAGTCCTTATATATTTCGGAACCATATAAAGATACAATATAGTATAAAAAGTCGGACATGTCAGAAAAACTGCCAGCTGTTTCTGCGCATAGCAAAGGCGTACCGCAGAACGGGCAGTTGGTAAGTGACAAAGATAATCCTTTTGGCGGAATCCATTCTCCGCCACATTTCTCGCATTTCATACAGTTTTTTTATTCAATGTGTTTTACCCAAAAGAAAATTTATCAGGATTGATCCTATTTTCCTTTCCAAGCCATTTCTGGTTGTAGGTATACCTGTTTCTTTTGCGATATGTTGTTTAACTTTAGTTATACCGATTGCTCTCTTCCATGAGAATGTTACACCTGGAATTTTAATTTTCATATTCAGTTTCTTTTAAATATTTATGTAACCATGATGGTAACAATTTCTTGAATTTTTCTGTGCTTCCCATAGGAATTGTTATACTTGTCAATGAATAGCAACTCTCAAATGCGCTATCTCCGATGCTTATCACGGATGCAGGAATTTTTATATTTGTCAATGCCCAACAATTAGTAAATGTGCTATTTCCGATGCTTATCACGGATGAAGGAATTGTTATACTTGTCAATGAATGACAAAACCCAAATGCCCAGTCTCCAATACATGTCACAGATGAAGGGATTGTTATACTTGCCAATGAACCACAACTCCAAAATGTGTTATCTCCGATACATGTCACAGATGCAGGAATTGTTATGCTTGTCAATGAATCACATCCCCCAAATGCGCTATCTCCGATACATGTCACAGATGCAGGAATTGTTATATTTGCCAATGAATGACAATACTCAAATGCGCTATCTCCGATGCTTATCACAGATGTAGGAATTGTTATACTTGTTAATGAATGACAACTCTCAAATGCGCAATCTCCGATACATGTCACAGACGAAGGAACAATTACTTCTTTTACATGTTTAGGGCACCATATCAATGTATTTGTCTTTTTTTCGTACAATATATCATCCTCTATAAAATAATGCTGATTATTTTCTACATGTAAGCGAAGTTTTGAGCATCTATCAAATGCGCTTTTTCCGATATATGTCACAGATGAGGAGATTGTTATACTTGTCAATGAATCACAACCCCTAAATGCGCTATCTCCGATGCTTATCACAGATGAAGGAATTGTTATACTTGTCAATGAATCACAACTCTCAAACGCGCAATCTCCGATACATGTCACAGACGAAGGAACAATTACTTCTTTTACATGTTTAGGGCACCATATCAATGTATTTGTCTTTTTTTCGTACAATATATCATCCTCTATAAAATAATGCTGATTATTTTCTATATGTAAGCGAAGTTTTGAGCATCTATCAAATGCGTTTTTTCCGATACATGTAACAGATGAGGAGATTGTTATACTTGTCAATGAATCACACCCCCCAAATGCGCTATCTCCGATGCTTATCACAGATGAAGGAATTGTTATACTTGTCAATGAATCACACCCCCTAAATGCGCTATCTCCGATACATGTCACAGATGCAGGAATAATTACTTCTTTTACATGTTTAGGGCACCACATCAATGTATTTGTCTTTTTTTCGTACAATATATCATCCTCTATAAAATAATGCTGATTATTTTCTATATGTAAACGAAGCCTTGAGCATCTATCAAATGCTCTCTTTCCGATACATGTTAAAGATGAAGGGATTGTTATACTTGTCAATGAAAAACAACTCTCAAATGAGTTATCTCCGATGCTTATCACAGATGAAGGGATTGTTATATTTGTTAATGAATGACAATGCAAAAATGCGCTATCTCCGATGCTTATCAAAGATGAAGGAATTGTTATACTTGTTAATGAATGACAACGTAAAAATGCGCTATCTCCGATACACGTCAAAGATGAAGGAATTGTTATACTTGCCAATGAATAACAACTCTCAAATGCGCTATCACAAATAGCAATAGTACCTTCCTTGATATTGTAATTCGTAAGATTCTTATTTCCTTTTATAAGCTTCTTCCTGTCCGCGCTATATTTTACCCCAAAATCATCAATCCATTCTCCATCTTTATCTGTGGCTTTTGTAGAAACAGAAGGCAAGATTTCAAGTTTAAGACCTTTAACAAAACTATCCACAATCTTTTTCCCGAACTCGTCGTTATAGAAATTTACCTGAGTAAAATGAGAGGTAAGTTTATCATAAAACGCCATACGTTCATTTATGGGCTTTAAAGAAAGTTCATAGACCTGAAAGGATAGGTTGTCATCAAGCATTGCACGATGGTATGCGCGTTTCATTCGTTCATCGCCGTGGTACAGGTCTGAAATAAGATTGTTAAGTCTTCTACAGTCCTTATATATTTCGTAACCATATAAAGAAACAATATAGTATAAAAAGTCGGACATGTCAGAAAAACTGCCAGCTGTTTCTGCACATAGCAAAGGCGTACCGCAGAACGGGCAGTTGGTAAGTGATAAAGATAATCCTTTTGGCGGAATCCATTCTCCGCCACATTTCTCGCATTTCATACAGTTTTTTTATTCATTGTTTTTTACCCAAAAGAAAATTTATCAGGATTGATCCTACTTTCCTTTCCAAGCCATTTCTGGTTGTAGGTATGCCTGTTTCTTTTGCGATATGTTGTCTATTTAAGGGCATATTTTATATTATTATGTACTTTATAATATACCTGACCACCTTTACCAAGTTGCTCGAGGATAGTACATACTCCTCAGGTTGAAATTGATACAGTATTATCTATATTAAGTTTCATGTTTTCAATAAAATATGTTTCAACAAAAATAATAAAATGTTTTGGGACATATTATAATTATTTGTGTTTATAGGCTTTATTATTGGTGATATTGATTATTGGATTTTTTTCTATTATTCAAAAGATAATTTAATTTGCATTTTCTGCATTTTATATTTACCTGTATAAAAATTAGATAAACCGGATTTTGCTGAATGATACTTATTATTTAATTGTCTTTTTTATATAGAATATTAGTAATAATATAACCCGCCACAGATATGTTTTCTGTGGCGGGTTATTTGTTTTAGGATTATTGTTTTGTAATATCCTTTTTTCTAGTCTTTACTAATTACTTGCACTGGCAAGGCTTGATCTGCTTGAAGAAGTCATTACCTTTATCATCAACAAGGATGAATGCAGGGAAGTTTTCAACTTCAATCTTCCAGATTGCTTCCATTCCAAGTTCAGGATATTCAACGCATTCAATGCTCTTGATATTGTTCTGTGCAAGGATTGCAGCAGAACCACCGATTGAACCAAGGTAGAAGCCGCCGTACTTCTTGCAGGCATCAGTTACCTGCTGGCTACGGTTACCTTTTGCAAGCATAATCATGCTGCCGCCATGGCTCTGGAACAAGTCAACATAAGAGTCCATACGTCCTGCAGTTGTTGGTCCCATTGAACCGCATGCCATACCTGCCGGAGTTTTTGCCGGACCTGCATAGTAGATTGGATGGTCTTTTATGTACTGTGGAAGGTCTTCTCCGCGGTCAAGACGTTCTTTCAGCTTAGCGTGAGCAATGTCACGGCCAACGATGATTGTACCGTTCAATGAAAGACGTGTTGATACAGGATATTTTGAAAGTTCCTTAAGGATTTCGCTCATAGGGCGGTTAAGGTCGATGCTTACTGCATTGCCTTCGCCAGCCTGACGAAGTTCTTCTGGAATAAGTTCTGACGGATTTGAATCAAGCTTTTCAATCCAGATACCGTCCTTGTTAATCTTACATTTGATATTGCGGTCGGCAGAACATGAAACGCCAAGACCTACAGGGCAAGATGCGCCGTGGCGTGGCAGACGGATGATACGAACGTCGTGAGCGTAGTATTTACCGCCGAACTGTGCTCCAAGACCTATGCGGTGTGCTTCTTTCAATACTTCCTTTTCAAGTTCGATATCGCGGAATGCACGACCTGTTTCGTCTCCTGTAGTAGGAAGATTGTCGTAATATCTTGTTGATGCAAGCTTGACTGTCAGAAGGTTCTTTTCAGCAGAAGTACCGCCGATAACGAATGCAATGTGATAAGGAGGACATGCAGCTGTACCCAAAGTCTTCATCTTTTCAACAAGGAAAGGAACAAGAGTCTGAGGGTTCAGGATAGCCTTTGTTTCCTGATACAAATATGTTTTGTTTGCTGAACCACCGCCTTTTGTTACGCAAAGGAAACGGTATTCCATACCTTCTGTAGCTTCAAGGTCAATCTGTGCAGGAAGATTGCACTTTGTGTTGACTTCTTCGTACATTGTCAGAGGGGCATTCTGAGAGTAACGAAGGTTTTCTTCTGTATATGTTTTGTAAACACCTTCGGCAAGGGCTTCTTCATCGCAGTATCCTGTCCATACCTGCTGTCCCTTTTCGCCGTGGATGATTGCAGTACCTGTATCCTGGCAGAACGGAAGTTTTCCCTTGCTTGCTATATCTGCATTGCGAAGGAATGTAAGTGCAACGTATTTGTCGTTGTCGCTTGCTTCAGGGTCGGAAAGGATTTTCGCAACCTGTTCGTTGTGTGAACGGCGAAGCATGAATGAAACATCGCGGAAAGCGGTGTTTGCCATAAGAGTCAGACCTTCTTTGGCAATTTTCAATATAGGTTTTCCTTCAAACTCGCTTACGGAAACATAGTCCTTTGTAAGCAAATAGTATTCTGTATCGTCCTTTCCAAGCTGGAACATGTGACTATACTTAAACGGTACATTTGCCATAAATATAAGTTTTAAATTTTGTTTTGTGTTATATTGCTACAAATGTACAAACTATTATTGAAATTTTTCCTTAATTATTGAAAAAAGAATATGCAGGAACTTTCTCTGTAAGGTGTTTATTGTCCAAATATGTTATTGCTTGTTGTTTCCCAGTTCTGACTGATTTTCAAATGTTTTCCACAATTTTTCTTCGGGAACCGGTGCTGTTATGCTTATCAGTTCTTTTGATACCGGATGCACAAATTCAATGTGGCGGGCATGCAGAGAGATGCTGCCGTCGGGGTTTGAACGCGGGGCACCGTATTTCAAATCGCCTTTTATTGGGCATCCCATTTTGGCAAGCTGGCATCTTATCTGGTGATGGCGGCCTGTGTGGAGATTTACTTCAAGAAGATAATATCTTTCGGAAGACGCAATCAGACGATAGTCAAGAATTGCCTTTTTTGAATTTGGTACTTCTTTGTCGTAGGCGTATGACTTGTTCTGCTTTTCATTTCGGACAAGGAAGTTTTCAAGTGTTCCAGAAATATGTGGAGGCCGGTTGCATACTATTGCCCAGTATGTCTTTTTCACATCCTTGTCCTTGAACATTGTATTAAGTCTTGAGAGGGCTTTGCTGGTTTTGGCAAATACAACAATTCCGCTCACTGGTCTGTCAAGACGGTGAGTTACTCCGCAGAATACGTTTCCCGGTTTGTTGTATTTTACTTTGAGATATTCCTTTACAGTTTCGCTCAAAGGCGTGTCGCCGGTTTTGTCACCCTGCACTATCTCAGAACTGTTCTTGTTTACAATTATGATGTGATTGTCTTCGTAGATTACTTCCACTTCCTGCCGGTTTTATAAAGATTAGTAAAAAGAACGGGGAAGGGTATTGCATGCACAATCCTGTTCCCCGTGTGTTTATTTGTGTTTATGATTTATTACATGTTCATACCACCGTCAACCTGTATGACTTGTCCTGATACGTAAGAAGACATATCTGAAGCAAGGAATGTTGCAACGTCTGCAATATCTTCAGGAGTACCGCCGCGGCGCAATGGAATTTTCTTAGCCCATTCAGCCTTAACTTCATCAGAAAGTGCTGCTGTCATGTCTGTGATAATGAATCCCGGAGCGATTGCGTTTGCACGGATACCGCGTGAACCAACTTCCTGTGCGATTGATTTTGCAAGACCTATCATACCTGCCTTAGAAGCAGAGTAGTTTGCCTGACCAGCATTTCCGTGAACACCTACAACTGATGACATGTTAATGATGCTACCGCTTTTCTGACGCATCATAACCGGAAGACAAGCATGTATGAAGTTGAAGGCAGACTTAAGGTTCACATTGATGACAGCGTCCCACTGAGCTTCGCTCATACGCATCATAAGTCCGTCTTTTGTTATACCTGCGTTGTTTACAAGAATATCAACACGACCGAATTCCTTAACGATTTCTGCTACTACGTTTGCAGTTTCTTCAAAATTGGCTGCGTTTGATGCATATCCTTTAACTTTCACTCCGAAAGCTGCTATCTCAGCTTCTGTTTTTTTTGCGTTTTCGTCAATAAGAAGGTCGGTGAATGCAATGTTTGCACCTTCTGCCGCATATCTCAATGCAATAGCTTTTCCGATACCTCTTGCTGCCCCTGTAATGATGGCAGTCTTACCATTTAGTAATCCCATAATATTCAAATTTTTTAATTGGTTTGTTCTACTCTGTTTCTTCCAAGTGCTCCGTAAACAATGTCTGTTACATATTTCATTGCAATGGAGTCGTCTATGTCCGAAGCTATAATACCTCTTGTATAAGGAACTTCAAGTCCCTTAACGCAGAAATGTATAATCTGTGCCAGAAGCTGTGTATTCTCTATCTTGAAAATATTGTTCTGTACACCTTCGTCAAGCACTTCCTTATAAAGAACTATTTCCTTCTGGTCAAAGCTTTTACGTACTTTTTCCACTTTCCATATATCGCGGAAAAAGCTGCCTCTTAAAGTTCCATTCCTGTAGACAGCTTCCTTGACAATGTCAAGATGCGTCATTATAAGGTTCACAATCTTCTTGTCCGGCTCGTTTTCCTTTTCTGCAGCCTTTTTCATTTTGTCGAAAAGCTTGTCCAGTTCTGATTCTACAACAGCAACATAAATGTCTTCCTTGCACTTGAAATAAGTATAAAGGGTTCTTCTGCCTTTTTTTGAGGCAAGTGCTATGTCATTCATTGTTGTGTTCTCAACACCATCCTTGGCAAACAATTGTCTTGCCACGTCAATCAATTTGTTTCTTGTCTTTGAACTGGTCATCTTCTTCAAGAAAAATTGCACATTTATTATATTCTTGTGCAAATGTATGCTTTTTATGTGTACGGAGCAAAATATTTGTAATTATTTTGCTTTTATACGCAAATATCCTTGATTAGTGATATTAATGCTTTATACTTTAATGTTTTTCAGCTCTTTTTCAAGCAAACCTTCGCACGCATCTTCCAAAATGTCTATAACGTTGTCAAATCCTCCGTCGTAGTATGGGTCAGGAACATAATCCACAACTTTGTTTATGCAGAAGTCTGTCATCCGGAATATTTTTGCTTCTTCATCAAGTCCCGGAGCTTTTTCCTTCAGTTTTTCTATGTTGCGGTCGTCCATACCTATTATAAGGTCAAAATTGTAGAAGTCATCTGTTTCTACCGGACGCGAGCGGTGAGTGAGGTTGTATCCTCTTTTGGTTGCATAAGCCCTCATTCGCGGGTCGGCAAGTTCACCCTGGTGGTAAGATGATATGCCTGCCGAATCAAGCAAAAAGAATTTTTCTACACCTTTTTTCTTAGTCAATGTACGCATTATTTCTTCTGCCGACGGTGAACGGCAAATGTTGCCAAGGCATACAAACAGTATTTTTCTTTTGACGTAATCTTTTTCTTTGGATGTATTCATAAGTCTTATGGTGTTTTATTTTGTTGCAATAATACAAATAAACTTTGTTCTTGTTCTTCGTTTTGAATGGTATATGTGAAAATCTTTAAGCATTTGGCTGAATATAAAATATTTTGATGTTACAAAAGTAATATTTTTTGTTCTTTTTCTGTTATTGAAGAAACTTATGTACCGCTGTGGCTTTTAAAACTATAAATTATGGTAAATTAAAACATAAAAGACTGATTGATTGTGGAAGGTAATATAATAGTTACTATATTTGCAATAATTTTTTTATGATTCCTAAAGGGATGCATCTTAGTAAATTATAAGTAATGGAGAGAACTAAAAAAGATCTTGTTTTGATCGCAGTAAATGCTGCTCTTTCTGCCGGTAGGTCAATAATGGAGATTTATGAAGATCCTGCGGCTGATTTCAATATAGAGAAAAAGGCTGACAATTCACCTTTGACAATAGCCGACAAGAAGTCAAATGAGTCTATAATGAGGTTCTTGTCTACTATGGATATCCCTGTTTTGAGTGAAGAAGGGAAACATTTGCCGTATACCGAGAGAAAGAATTGGAATAGGCTTTGGATTGTTGACCCGCTTGACGGAACCAAGGAATTCATAAAGCGCAACGGTGAGTTTACTGTCAACATTGCTCTTGTTGAAAACGGCTCTCCTGTTTTGGGAGTAATATATGTTCCTGTGCAGAAAGTTATGTACTGGGGCATTGTAGGTGAAGGAGCTGTGAAAATAGAAAACATAGGTCTGGAAACCGTTCTTGGAAGTTTTGGCGAACTGGCTGCTCTTGGTTATTCAATACCGGTAGCTGAAAAGCACAATGGCTTTGTTGCTGTTGCTTCACGTTCGCATATGAGTGATGAAACAGTGGAATTCATAGACAGATTGCGTGAAAGATATGGTGATGTTGAACTTGTTTCAAAGGGAAGTTCGCTGAAGATTTGTCTTGTAGCCGAAGGGACAGCTGATGTATATCCTCGTTTTGCTCCTACAATGGAGTGGGATACTGCTGCGGGACATGCAATTGCGTGTGCTGCTGGTTTTGAGGTTTGGCAGACAGATTATTCTGCTCCTTTGACATATAATAAAGAAGATTTGCTAAATCCCTGGTTTATTGTGTCGGGGGAAATAAATAAAATACAATGACATTTCAGATAATATTTGTTCTGCTTGGGCTTGTTGGTATGATAACGGCGCTGGTGCTTGACAAAATGCGCCCCGGTATCGTATTGCTGTCTGTGGTTATACTTTTTATGGTGGCAGGTATTCTTTCACCGGAAGAAGTTATTGCCGGTTTCAGTAATAAAGGTATGATAACTGTTGCTTTGCTTTTCCTCGTAAGTGAAGGAGTAAGACAGAGCGGTGCAATAAGCTCCCTTATAAAGAAAATGCTTCCGTCAAAGAGCAGTTCGGTGGCAAAGGCACAGTTAAGGATGTTGCCTTCCATCAGTGCATTTTCTGCCTTTCTTAACAATACTCCTGTTGTCGTTATCTTTGCCCCTATTATAAAGCATTGGGCAAAAAAGGTAAATCTTCCATACACCAAGTTTCTTATACCTCTTTCATATGCAACTATTCTTGGAGGTATCTGTACTTTGATCGGAACATCAACCAATCTGGTTGTTCATGGTATGATTCTTGAATCTGCAAACAGTACTAATGCTGCTCTTTATCCTGATGCATTTGACGGATTTTCGATGTTTGAATTGGGAAAGGTCGGCTTGCCTATAGCTATAGCCGGTATAATATATATGCTTGCCTTTTCAAAAAAACTTCTTCCGGATACAAGACAGGATATTGTAAATGAAGATGATTCTGATGAAAATGAGAAACACAGCCGTAAACATACTGTTGAAGTTGTCCTTGCATCCCGTTTCCCCGGACTTAACAAGCGGCTTCGCTTTTTTGATTTCGAAAGACATTTCGGTGCGGAAATAAAGGGTGTAAGACACGGAGGTGTGACACGCACAACAAATTTGGGAAATGTTGTCCTGCGTGAAGGTGACACTCTTGTGCTTTCGGCAGATGAGTCTTTTATCCCGACATGGAAGGACTCTTCAATGTTCTTTATTGTTGCCAACGGAAAGGACCTTGATGACAGTCTTGTACCAAAATGGAAAAAGTGGTTTGCTTTAGGACTGCTTATATCTATGATTGTAGGTGCCACAATAGGCGAGCTGCCTATGATTAAGGAAGCTTTCCCTAATGCCAAGTTTGATATGTTCTTCTTTGTCTGTGTGACAACGGTTATAATGGCATGGACCAAACTGTTTCCGGCGAAGAAATATACAAAATATATCTCTTGGGATATTCTGATAACAATTGCCTGTGCTTTTGCAATAAGCAAGGCCATGGAGAATTCCGGTTTTGCCGGACTTGTTGCTGAGATGATTATAAGCATAACTTCATTTGTAGGTCCGTATGGAACACTTGCAATACTGTTTATAATTACAAATCTGTTTACAGAACTTATAACAAACAATGCGGCTGCTGCGCTTTCGTTCCCTCTTGCACTGGAGATATCTTCGCAGCTTGATGTCAATCCGATGCCGTTCTTTGTCGTTATATGTATTGCGGCTTCTGCAAGTTTCTCTACACCTATCGGTTACCAGACCAATCTTATTGTGCAAGGTATCGGTAATTACAAGTTTACGGATTTCTTTAGATTCGGATTCCCTTTGAATCTGATAACATTTATATTGACCGTGCTGCTCGTTCCTATTTTCTGGAGTTTCTGACAGGTCCGGTCATAAAAGTTTAATATATTATGGAAGAAAACAATAACATATATCCTATTTTTGACAGGATGCTAAGCCGTTCCGACAAGGAAAGCCTTCTTGGTCAGAAAGGTATTATGGTTTGGTTCACAGGTCTTTCCGGTTCAGGAAAAAGTACTGTAGCCATTGCGCTTGAAAGAGAATTGCACAAGCGCGGAATACTGTGCCGTATCCTTGACGGGGATAATATCCGTTCGGGTATAAACAATAATCTTGGTTTCACTGAGGCTGACCGTATTGAGAATATCCGTCGTATAGCAGAGGTGTCAAAGCTGTTTGTCGATACCGGAATTGTTACTATTGCGGCATTTATCAGTCCTAATAATGACATTCGCAAAATGGCTGCCGACATAATAGGCAAGGACGATTTCATTGAGGTGTATGTAAATACGCCTCTTGAGGTTTGCGAACAGCGTGATGTAAAAGGGCTGTATGCAAGGGCAAGAAAGGGCGAAGTGAAGAACTTTACCGGTATTTCCGCTCCTTTTGAAGCACCCGAGAATCCTGCGCTGACGCTGGATACATCGGTTCTTTCGCTTGAAGAGTCTGTAAACAGACTTTTGAATTTGATATTACCATTGATAAAAAACAACAAATAAATATATATCATGTCAGAAGATTATAATTTGAGCCATCTGAAACAACTCGAGGCAGAGTCAATCCATATAATACGTGAGGTTGCTGCCGAGTTTGAAAATCCGGTTATGCTGTATTCAATCGGTAAGGACTCGTCCGTTATGGTACGTCTTGCCGAAAAGGCTTTTGCTCCGGGTAAGGTGCCTTTCCCTTTGATGCACATTGATTCAAAGTGGAAGTTTAAGGAAATGATTCAGTTCCGCGACGAATATGCAAAGAAATACGGATGGAATCTTATTGTAGAGTCAAATATGAAAGCCTTCAAGGAAGGTGTTGGTCCGTTTACACATGGAAGTAAGGTTCATACAGACCTTATGAAAACCCAGGCTTTGCTGCAGGCTCTTGACAAATATAAGTTTGATGCCGCTTTCGGCGGTGCAAGACGTGACGAGGAAAAGTCTCGCGCAAAGGAAAGAATCTTCTCTTTCCGCGACCGTTTCCACCAGTGGGACCCAAAGAACCAGCGTCCTGAACTTTGGGACATATACAATGCAAAGATACAGAAAGGCGAAAGCATCCGTGTATTCCCTCTTTCAAACTGGACAGAACTTGATATATGGCAGTACATCCGTCTGGAGAATATTCCAATCGTTCCGCTGTATTTTGCAAAGGAAAGACCTGTAGTTGAAATTGACGGCAACCTTATAATGCCAGATGACGACCGTCTTCCGGAACAGTACCGCGACAAGATTGTCATGAAGAAGATTCGTTTCCGTACACTTGGCTGCTGGCCTTTGACAGGAGCAATAGAGTCTGAAGCCGATACAATAGAGAAAATTGTTGAGGAAATGATGACTACTACAAAATCCGAAAGAACTACCCGTGTCATAGACTTTGACCAGGAAGCAAGTATGGAACAGAAGAAACGTGAGGGTTATTTCTGATCCTTGCATTAACTAACAATTAAGCAGATATCAATTATGGCTGACAATAATACAAATAATGAAAAAATGTCAATCAAGGAATTCCTTGACAATGACGAAAAGAAGGATTTGCTGCGTTTCCTGACTGCCGGTTCGGTTGACGACGGAAAATCAACTCTTATCGGACGTCTGTTGTTTGACAGCAAGAAACTTTACGAAGACCAGCTTGATGCCCTTGAACGTGACAGCAAGCGTGTGGGTAATGCTGGTGAACATATTGATTATGCCTTGTTGCTTGACGGACTGAAGGCTGAAAGAGAACAGGGTATTACAATTGACGTTGCCTACAGATATTTCTCAACAAACAAGCGTAAGTTCATAATTGCCGATACTCCGGGACACGAACAATATACAAGAAACATGATTACAGGCGGCTCTACAGCCAATCTTGCAATCATACTTGTCGATGCCCGCACAGGTGTAATCACCCAGACTCGTCGTCACACTTATCTTGTTTCACTTCTTGGTATAAAGCATGTTGTGCTTGCTGTAAACAAGATGGACCTTGTTGACTATTCTAAGGAACGCTTTGACGAAATTGTTGCAGACTATATGAAGTTTGTGGCACCGTTGAATATTCCAGATATTCAGTGTTTCCCTCTTTCTGCACTTGAAGGCGACAATGTTGTTGAGAAGTCTGAACGTACTCCTTGGTACAAAGGTCCTGCACTGCTTGACTTCCTTGAGAATGTACATGTCGGCAACGACCATAATTTCAAGGATTTCCGTTTCCCTGTGCAGTATGTTCTTCGTCCTAATCTTGATTTCCGCGGATTCTGTGGTAAGGTGGCTTCAGGTGTTGTACACAAGGGAGATGAGGTAATGGCACTGCCTTCAGGAAAGCGCAGTAAGGTAAAGAGCATAGTTACTTATGACGGTGACCTTGACTATGCATTCCCTCCACAGTCTGTTACTATAACGCTTGAAGACGAAATTGACGTTTCACGTGGTGAAATGCTTGTTCATCCTGACAATCTGCCTACTATTTCAAGAACTTTTGAGGCTATGCTTGTGTGGATGGACGAAGAGGAAATGGATGTTAACAAACAGTTCTTCATTAAGCAGACAACCAATACAACCCGTGCACGTATTGACGGTATCAAGTACAGAGTTGATGTCAATACAATGGAACAGACCAATGTTGCAAATCTTAAGCTGAATGAAATCGGTAAAGTGGTTATAACAACAAGCCAGCCATTGTTCTTCGATCCTTATAAGGATAACAAGAGCTGCGGTTCGTTCATTATAATCGACCCGATAACCAATAATACTTCTGCTGTCGGTATGATAATCGACAAGGTAAATACAAGTGACCTGTTTACACCTATTACTGAAGATGACAAGAAGAAGATGCTTGTTGGCGAATCACTTGTTTCTCCTGAACAGTGGCAGGAAAGAATAGGACAGAAGGGAAGCGTATATTGGATTACCGGTTCAGACAAGAAGCACAGACGTGAACTTGTATATACTCTTGAACGCCGTCTTTACGATATAGGTCAGTTTGTATGCAAGCTGAGTACAGATTCACTTGGACTTGAAAGAATGAGTTCTCGTGACGTTGCCATAGTTGCACACCACTTGAGCAAGAACGGTGTTGCTGTTATCTGTTGCGGCAGTGAACTTGACCCTAAGGTATGCCGTCCTGAATTCTCAAGTCTGCATATCAAGACCGAAGGTGACGATGCAAGAGACTATACAAGCAACGAAACCGTTATAGAGCCGACATGTATAGCTCAGGCGGTTGAAGACATTATAAACAAACTTTAAAGCTGATGGGATTAATAGAATTCAACAAACTTCCGATAAATACACTTGTGGGTGCCGACTGGGATACTTTCAAGAAGATAACTGTCGGTCGTGACATTGACAACGGGTACAAAGGCAAATACCGTCTGACAAAGACTGTCTGCGCACTTCTAAGTACGCTGAAACCTTTACAGGACAGGAGATACAGAAAACTGCTTGCCGACAAGCCTTTGGAAAATGATCCTGTGTTCATTCTCGGACACTGGAGAAGCGGTACTACATTTGTTCATAATGTTTTCTCTTGTGACAAACATTTTGGCTATAATACTACATATCAGACAGTATTTCCGCACCTGATGATGTTCGGACAGGCTTTCTTCAAGAAGAATATGTCATGGCTTATGCCCGACAAACGTCCTACAGACAATATGGAACTTGCCGTAGACCTTCCTCAGGAAGAAGAATTTGCCTTGGCAAACATGATGCCTTATACTTATTATAACTTCTGGTTCCTGCCGAAGTATATGCATGAGTATTGTGACAAATATCTTACTTTTGAGAAGATAACTCCTGAAGAACTCAAGGTCTTTGAAGAGACATTCACAAAACTGATAAAGATCAGCTTGTGGAATACGGGAGGTACACAGTTCCTTTCAAAGAATCCTCCGCATACAGGCAGGGTAAAGGAACTTGTAAAGATGTTCCCTAATGCCAAGTTCATATATCTTATGCGTAATCCTTATACTGTGTTTGAAAGTACACGCAGTTTCTTTACAAACACAATCCAGCCGCTGAAGCTTGAAGACATTTCAAACGAAGAACTTGAAAGGAATATACTTGACATTTATACAAAGCTGTATAAGAGATATGAGACCGACAAGCATCTGATTCCGGAAGGAAATCTTGTTGAAGTGAAATTTGAGGATTTTGAAGCCAATGCTTCTGATCTGACAAAGGAAATCTATCAGAAACTTTCAATACCAGGATATGATGACGCAAAAGACGCAATCGAAAAATATCTTGGAAAGAAGAAAGGTTACAAAAAGAATGCCTACAAGTATGAAGAGCGTACGGTTAAGCTTGTTGAAGACAACTGGGATTTTGCTCTGAATGACTGGGGTTATAAACTTTAAAAAACAGATGCCTATGAAAAGAATGGGAAATATATTGCTGATGGCACTTCTGTTCATCTGTTCTGTTTCTGCCGTTGCTCAGGAAGAAAGAGTGGAAATGGTGAAGTGTGGCAATATGGACAGTTGGATTGTCCGCGAAATAGATGAATCGTTCCTGATTGGAGGAGAAACAAAGATACTGCATGAGATTGGACCTCATAAGGTGTTGAAGGGAGATACTCCTTACAGAACCAATTCGCAGTCGCCGTGGGCAACATCAAATGTTATGGCAAAGGTTGGTGTTACCAAATGCAGTGTGTCGGTTTTCCCTGAAGTCCGTGACCGCGGAAAGTGTGCCCGTCTTGAAACAAGGATGGAGACGGTAAAGGTTCTCGGAATTGTTGATATAACTGTGCTTGCTACCGGAAGTATATACCTCGGAGGTGTTGACGAACCTATAAAGGGTGTCAAGAATCCTCTTGGTAAGATTGCAAACGGAATGAAGATAACCGAACAGCCAAAGGCTTTGAGATTTGACTATAAGGCTGCATTGTCTGGAGCTCCCGGACGCAAGAGAGTTCCGGGATTCGGTTCTACAACAGATGTTCCGGGCAAGGATTATCCTGAAGTTTATATGGTTCTGCAGAAGAGATGGGAAGATGCTTCTGGAAAGATATATGCAAAGCGTGTGGCTACGCTTCTTCACCGTTTTGATGCAACCGATGAATGGGTTAATAATTATACCCTTAATCTTGAGTATGGTGATATATCATCCAAGCCGAATATTGACCCGCTTGAACGTCTGACAACCGATGAACCTTATTATGATTGGAACAGCCTTGGCGAACTTGTTCCTGTTGTTGAGGTTGGTTGGGCTGAACCTGATGAGGCTGCAACTCATGTGATTCTTAGATTCTCTTCAAGTTTTGGAGGTGCATTTGTCGGTTCTGCAGGCAACAAGTTGTGGATTGACAACGTAAGGTTTGTATATTGATTGCTGTAACGTCATATGGGAAGAATACTTGCAATAGACTACGGACGCAAACGTTCAGGGGTTGCCGTTACTGATCCGCTTAAGATAATAGCAAATGGTCTGACAACAGTCAGAACATGCGACCTTATGGATTTCCTGAAGGACTATATGCAGAAAGAACAGGTTGAGCGTATAATAGTGGGACTTCCAAAACAGATGTCGGGCGAACTCTCGGAAAACATGAAATATATAGAGCCGTTTGTCCGCAATCTGCGAAAGCAGGTAACTGTTCCTGTTGAAATGTTTGACGAACGTTTTACCTCTGTTCTTGCCCATAAGGCGATGCTTGACGGAGGATTGAAGAAGAAGGACAGGCAGAACAAGGCTCTAGTTGATGAAATCAGCGCCACAATAATTCTGCAGTCTTATATGGAAAGCAACAGAATAATGTAAAAAAACAATAGATATATATGGTATTACCGGTTTATTTGTACGGACAACCTGTCTTGAGAGAGGTTGCACAGGATATCAATCCAGATTATCCTGAACTGAAAAAGCTGATAGCCGATATGTTCGAAACAATGGATGCTTCGGACGGTGTAGGGCTGGCTGCTCCACAGGTAGGTCTTCCTATCCGTGTTGTTGTTATTGGTCTTGATGTTATGTCGGAGGATTTTCCGGAATACAAGGATTTCCGCAAGGCATACATAAACGGTCATATTCTTGAATTCGGCGAGGAAACTGATACTGTAGAGGAAGGTTGCCTCAGTCTCCCTGGAGTTCACGAATCAGTAAAGCGTTCAAAGAAAATCCACGTAAAGTATATGGATGAGGATTTTGTCGAACACGACGAGTGGGTAGACGGATACCTGGCAAGAGTCATGCAACATGAATTTGACCATCTTGAAGGTCATGTTTTTGTTGACCGCATATCTCCTTTGCGCAGACAGATGAACAAACGCAAGCTGACAAACATTGTGGAAGGCAAAATAAGATGTGCCTATAGAACAAAGGCATACAGAAAATAATTCGGGGCATTATTGCCTGCTGAATAAACAAACGTCAGACGGATTGGAAATAATGAAAACTTTCAGTCCGTCTGACGTTCTTTTATTGTGTTTCTTTTGAATATATCCTGAAACCGGAGCTTTTATTCCTGTAACCGAAGGCTCCGGTTTAAGGAAAGTAGACTTTTGTTACAGAATATGTCCGATGTTTTTGGTCTTTGCAAAAGCTGTTTATGCGTTTTTCTTTTTGTTTATGAATTTTCTGCTCAGGAACTTTCTTACAGGCTCGTCGTACATTTTCAGCAGAATGTAGGCGAGCGCAATGTTTCCAAAATATACAGGTACGGCAACATGCCAGGTTTCAGCCATTGTAAATACATTGTTCTTTATGAGCCATGAATAGAATAGGTACATAATGGGGTAGTGTATCGCATAAAGCGGATAGGATATGTCGCCAAGAAATTTGCATACTGCCGATGATGTCCTGTCGGTTGTCTTGCCTGATGCTCCAAGCCAGACCAGAACAGGGAATACTATTGCTATGCAGAACATTTCATATACTCCGTTCAGGCATACCTGTGATTTGCCTTCAATATATGGGACGCAGAACAGAACAACAAGTACAAGTGAGCATATCCAGAATGCTCCCTTGATTTTGACAGGGCGGAATTTGCGTGAAAGAAGCATTCCGAAAGTGAAAGGGAACATCATTCGCAGCAGTCCTCCGGCAAAGTTTATGCCGTCAAAAGTCCAGCCGCTTCCAATCATTCCATATCCTACAAGGTCGTACAGTGCAAACCATGCCAGTCCGCATCCCGTAGCGACGACAAGTGCTGCAAGTGCCTTGAAGGAAAGCCGGCGGATGAACAGTGCATACAGTATATTTCCGATATATTCAAAGAAAAGAGACCATGACGGACCGTTCAATGGAAACATTTCGCCGTTGCCCCTTACTTCATATCTCACGCCTGGCACTGCCGGAATGAACAGCATGGCGCAAAGCATGGCAAGCATTACTGCCGATGTAGCAACCTTTGTTCCGTCCCATTGCACGCTGCCTTGAATAAGGAATGTTATGGCTCCTATTACAGCTCCCGCTACAATCATAGGGTGAAGCCTGATTAGTCTTCGCTTGAAGAAGTTTCCTGTTGTCAGATTTCTGTTCCATCTGTCGTCATAGGCATATCCTATTACAAATCCGGACAGCATGAAAAAGAAATCAACGGCAAGGTATCCGTGGTTTATTACGGTTATCGGAGCTCCTCCCGAACCGAATGAAAATCCTTCATGGATATGATAAAATACAACAAGCAGCGCTGCAACGCCTCTTAGCCCGTCCTGCAATTCGTAATGAGGTTTGGAATCGGCAAATGCAGCCGATGAAATGTTCTTTCCTGACATTTGTCTGTAATGTTTAGATTGTTTGAAATGCAAAGTTAGCACAGTCGGACTTTAAAAATTTTGTCCTGTATCAAAAAATGGAATCTTTTTATTCGCCTGCTCTGAGGCGGCTCAATGTGGGTTGTGTAATTCCAAGATATGAAGCTATGTATCCGAGATTTGCACGCTTGCATACTTCCGGAAACTGTTTCTTGAATTCTTCATATCTTTCCTTTGCAGGCAGTGTTAGACGTTCCTTGTGGCTGCGGTGCAAACGGCGGTATTCGTTCTGGTGGATAATCCTTCCCCAGTTGCACATCTCAAGGTTGGTTTCAAAAAGACGTCTCAAGTCGGATATCAGTATTCTGTATGCCGTGACATCCTCAATTGTTTCGACATATTCCTCGCTTTTGCGGTTGTAATACAGTTCGTCCATACTGAAGTTTATGGTTCCTTCACAGGCAAACGATGTGGTTATTTCCTCTCCGTCAACAAGCCAGAACGAACGTGTCATGCCTTTCTCAATAAAGTAGGCATATCTGCAAAAGATGCCTTCCTTTATGAGCTGGAATCTTTTTGGAAACTTGCATTCGGTGACAAGGCTTTCAAGCTCTCTGACCGTATCGTCCGAGATAGGGCAGAGAGCTCTCATGCTTTCAATTGTTCTTTTCATTTTCGGTCTGGTTTTCCACAGTCATTTCTTTTCTGGTTTGCTTGGCACCTTCCCTTTTGGCATATCCGTACAGAAGTGTAAGCAGATAGGCTATAACACCTCCTACAAGGCACCAGATACCGTCGTTCATAGTCAGGTCAATATTGAACAGGTTTGAGCACCATATATAGATCAGACCTCCAATTATGGTTATCGCCACTTCCTTCAGGCTTGGCTTTTGGGTATTGACCAGCATCCTGATGCAGAGGATAGTGGGTATGAAATAAACATATCTTATACCCTGGACCATGATGAACTTATTTGTTACATAGCTTGCAATTCCCAGTAGAACCAGTGCAAGAATAATTAAAAGTTTCTTTACCATGATGATTGTTGTTTTATTTTTTGTCTATAACATTTTATTTCTCTACAAATTTATAGAAAAAGAAATATATATGTGCCAGTACGTATGCTTTTTCGTTTTCTAATGCTTGTCCGGCTTTGTTTTTTGTCTTGGATATATGTTCTGTTTGTTACCTATATTGTCCTCTTTCAATTATATGCCTCATATAGCGCGTTAAACAAGATTAAACGGTTTGTTTATATAGAAATAGAGGCATATTTTTGCTCGTGGTTTAACAACACAGATATTCCGATTAACAATATAAAACAAAGAAAATATGTTCTTTTTGGAATATTGCCCTTGAAGTCCAAGAGCATTTGAATGATAATTTTACCGGGAATGTATTTTCCCGGATTTGACGGACAATAGACAATAAAACAAAAATAGAATTTTATGAAACGATTATTAAGCCTGATGCTGGTTCTGTTTTCAGTATCTGCACTGAATGCACAGAGTGTATTGACTCTTGACAGTTGCAGGACAATGGCAATGGAAAACAATAAGGACCTGCAAATAGCCAGGGAGAAAATGAATGCTGCAAAGTATGAAAAGAAGGCTGCCTTTACAAAGTTTTTCCCGTCAATAAGCGGCAATGCCACTTATATGTACAATCAGAAGGAAATATCCCTTTTGAGCGAAGACCAGAAACTTGCTCTTGGCAATCTTGGAGAAAAGCCGGGCGCAGCAATGAACGAGGTGAAAAAAGCGATAATGCAGCTGGTTATGTCAAAACCTGAGCTGGCTCCCATACTTGCGCCACTTGCAGGATTGGACATTACCGGACCTCTAAACCAGTTGGGACAGTCGCTTACTGACGCATTGCGTACTGATACGCACAATGTATTCGGTGCCGCTTTCATGTTTACCCAGCCGATATTCATGGGAGGCAAGATTCTTGCCTACAACAAGATTACACGCTATGCCGAACAGCTTGCTGCAACTCAGCACAATTCGGCAGTGCAGGATGTAATCCTCAGCACTGACCAGGCTTACTGGCAGGTAGTTTCGCTTGCATACAAACAGAAACTTGCCGAAGGATATCTTGAACTGTTGAAGAAACTGGAAGGTGATGTCGAAAAACTTGTTGCCGAAGGTGTTGCGACAAAGGCTGATGAACTCTCTGTAAAAGTGAAGGTAAACGAAGCTGAAATGACACTTTCACAGGTAAACGACGGACTTGTCCTTTCAAGAATGGTGCTGTGTCAGGTCTGCGGGATAGAACTTGATTCGCAATTTACGCTTGCCGATGAGCTTGTTGAAGAGCTGGGTCCTTCTGAAGCAAAGCCTGAAGTCAATGTGGAACAGGCTGTTGCCGCACGTCCTGAAATAACAAGTCTTGAACTTGCATCAAAGATATACAAGCAGAAAGTAAATGTTACACGTTCCGAGTATTTGCCGACAATTGCGCTTACGGGAGGTTATATAATGTCAAATCCCTCACTTTTCAACGGATTTGAGACAAAGGTCCGCGGAATGTGGAACGTCGGTGTTGTGGCAAGTGTTCCTTTGTGCAACTGGGGTGGAGGTGTCCTGAAGACAAAGGCAGCAAAGAGTCAGGCTCTCATTGCCCAATATACACTTCAGGATGCACGCGAAAAGATTGAATTGCAGATAAACCAGGCTTCGTTCAAGGTTGACGAATCAAACAAGAAACTGGCTATGGCTCGCAAGAATCTTGACCATGCCGAAGAAAACCTGAGATATGCCGCACTCGGCTTTAAGGAAGGTGTTATTCCGGCAAGCAATGACCTTGAAGCACATACAGCTTGGCTGAAAGCTAATTCGGAGTATATCGATGCCCAGATTGAAGTTAAGATGAATGATATTTACCTGAAAAAGGCATTGGGAATATTGGCGAGATAAACAGTAACATAAGAAGTATAACAATTAAAACAAAGATATCATGGATCAAAGAAAGTCACAGAACAATAATATGCTTATAGCATTCCTGACATTGCTTGGGGTTCTGGCCGTTGTAATTCTAATAGGTTTTTTCATGTTGAGAAAAGGTCCTGAAATAATACAGGGACAAGCTGAAGTCACTGAATACCGAATTTCGGGCAAAGTTCCGGGACGTATATTGGAGTATCGTGTAAAGGAAGGCGACAAGGTTAGCAAGGGAGATACTCTTGTACTTCTTGAAGCACCTGAAGTTCATGCCAAGATGCTTCAGGCAGAAGCTGCGCAGGCTGCTGCACAGGCACAGCAGGACAAGGCTTACAAGGGAGCAAGAGCCGAACAGATACAGGCTGCATATGAAATGTGGCAGAAGGCAAAGGCTGGACTTGACATTGCCGAGAAATCATACAAGCGTGTCAAGAACCTTTATGACCAGGGTGTTCTTCCGGCACAGAAGTTTGATGAGGCTGCTGCCCAGTTAAGTGCAATGCAGGCAACCGAGAAAGCTGCAGAGGCACAATATACAATGGCGAAGAACGGTGCCGAACGTGAAGACAAAATGGCTGCCGAAGCTCTTGTAAACCGTGCAAAAGGGGCTGTTGCAGAGGTTGAATCATATATAAAGGAAACTGTGCTTCTTGCTCCGGTTGACGGCGAAGTGAGTGAAATATTCCCTAAGGAAGGCGAACTTGTCGGTACAGGCGCTCCTATTATCAATCTTTCAAAGATGGATGACATGTGGGTAACTTTCAATGTCCGCGAAGACCTTTTGGTGGATTTGACTGTGGGCAAGGTTGTTGAGGCTTATGTTCCTGCCCTTGACAGAAACATAAAGGTAAAAATCAACTATATGAAAGATCTTGGAACATACGCTGCATGGAAAGCAACCAAGACAACAGGACAGTATGATATGAAGACATTTGAGGTCAGAGGTTTGCCTGTTGAGAAAATCGAAGGACTCAGACCGGGTATGTCTGTTATTTTAAAAGAGTAATACACTATTATGACAAGAATAAACAAGGATACAATAATCAGGATTGCAAATGTGTTCAGGCGTGAATGCCGCATACTTGTATCACGTCCGCTGTATCTGTTCTGTATGGTCATTGCACCGTTGTTCTGCTATATCTTCTTTACGACGATGATGGACAGCGGTCTTCCCAAGGAACTTCCTGTGGGGCTTGTTGACCAGGACAATACTTCGGTGACAAGAATGGTGGCACGAAATCTGGATGCATTCCAGCAGACTGATATTGTGGCTCATTATCCCGACTTTACATCGGCAAGGACCGCATTGCAGAGGGGGGAGATATACGGTTTCTTCTACATACCTGACGGGACAACAACAGAAGCCATTACTTCGAATCAGCCGAAAGTTTCGTTCTATACGAACAATGCCTATCTGATTCCTGGTTCATTGCTTTTCCGTGATATGAAAATGATGTCCGAACTTGCATCCGGTGCTCTTGCACGCGAAACCCTGTATGCTCGCGGATTTACCGAGGACCAGGCAATGGCAATACTACAGCCTATTGTCATTGATACTCATGCCTTGAACAATCCATGGCTTAACTATTCGGTTTATCTGTGCAATACAATGCTCCCCGGTGTGCTTATGTTGCTGATATTTATGGTAACGGCATATTCGATTGCAGTTGAAATAAAACATGATACAGCACGTGAATGGCTTGATATGAGCGGAGATTCAATATATGTGGCAATAATAGGAAAACTGTTGCCCCATACAATAATCTTCTTCATAATGAGCATATTCTATAATGTATATCTGTATGGTTTCCTTCATTTCCCGTGCAACAGCGGAATAGGACCAATGATATTTGCTTCGTTGCTGCTTGTTGTGGCTTCGCAGATGTGCGGCGTTTTCATGGTAGGTATTTTCCCTACACCGCGTCTTGCGCTTAGTTTTGCATCATTGTGGGGTGTCATTTCATTCTCAATATCCGGATTTACATATCCGGTGATGGCAATGCATCCTGTGTTGCAGGCGGCTTCAAACCTTTTCCCTTTGAGGCATTATTTCCTGATATATGTTGATCAGGCACTGAATGGTTACAGTATGTTCTATTCGTGGAAAGCCTATCTGGCATTGCTGTTGTTTACATTCTTGCCGTTCCTTATAATAAAGAGGTTGAAGAATGCACTGAAGACCTATACTTATATACCTTAAAAAGACAGGATATATGAAACAGAAAAATATAAGTTTTAAAGGAAAAGTTCTGCAGGGCATACAGGATATGTTCTATATATGGAGGGAAGAGATGCATAAAATCTTTACCGACCAGGGAATCCTTATATTCTTTTTCCTTGTACCTCTTGCTTATCCTCTTCTGTATGCTTTCATTTATACAAATGAGGTGGTGCGTGAAGTTCCTGCCGTTGTGGTTGACAACTCAAACAGCTCTATGAGCCGCGAGTTTATCCGCAAGGTGGATGCTACGGCAGATATCAGTATTATGGGATACTGCAGTGATTTGGAGGAAGCAAAGGAAATATTGAAACGCGGAGAAGCCTATGGTATATATTATATCCCTGAAGATTTTACCGACAAGCTGATGCATCTTGAGCAGTCAGAGATTAGCATTTTCTGCGATATGAGCGGTATGTTATATTATAAGGCTATGCTTCTTTCGGCAACAGAAGTATCTCTTGAAATGAACAAGGATATCAAAATTGCCCGTGCCGGCAATACAACCGACCGTCAGGACGAGGTTACTGCCCAACCTATAGAATATGAAAGTGTTGCGCTTTTCAATCCGCAGAACGGATTTGCAAGCTTCCTTATTCCGGCTGTGCTGATTCTTATCATACAGCAGACGCTTCTTTTGGGAGTGGGACTGTCTGTCGGTACTGACCGTGAAAGGAATCGCATCAATGACCTTGTTCCTATAAGCCGCCATTATAACGGTACTTTGAGAATAGTTATGGGCAAATCATTTGCTTATTTCCTTGTCTATGCTGTTGTCTGCATATATGTGCTTTGTGTCGTGCCGCGCATATTCAGCTTGCCTCAGATAGCCAATCCGTTTACGCTGATGGCTTTTCTGCTGCCATTTGTTATTGCATGCATATTCTTTGCAATGGCATCATCGGTGTTTGTAAAGAATCGTGAGACATGTATGCTTATGTTTGTGTTTACTTCCGTGCCTTTGCTGTTCCTGTCAGGAATATCATGGCCGTCAAGTGCAATACCATGGTTCTGGAAAGCATTCTCCTATATATTCCCTTCAACATTCGGAATAAAGGGATTTGTAGCAATAAACAATATGGGGGCAACATTGAATGAGGTTGCGATATTCTATGTCGCACTTTGGATACAGGCAGGCGTCTATTTCATTCTGACTTGTGTGGCTTACCGTTGGCAGATAATCAGAAGCCGTAAGAATGCAATTGCCATGCACATGGCAAGCAGGGCTGCAAAATGAAGTCTGCAAATGATATTTGGAAAATAGAAAAACGTAAATTGCAAATAAAATAGTTTGTTGTATAGATTTATTGTTGTTAAACAATCGTAAGAAACCCGTGAGGGCTATGGAAAATCCCCGTGATAGAGTTCACGGGGATTTTTTCGTTTTATATCGGAATATTTTCTACTGATAACAGGAACTTTGACTGTTGATATTCAGCTATATGTAAAATAAAAACGGAGATGAAACCTTGAAAGGCCGCATCTCCGTTTTGTAAATTTATAATGTGAAGATATTATTTCATACCATTCAGAATTGCCATAGTATCAGAAGCAATCATCAACTCTTCGTCTGTCGGAACAACAACGACTTTGACTTTTGAATCTGGGGTAGAGATAACCATTTCTTCACCGCGTACCTTGTTCTTTTCTGCGTCAATCTTGACACCAAGATATTCAAGGCTCTTGCATACTTCTTCGCGACAGTTAGCCTGATTTTCACCTACACCGCCTGTGAATACAATAACGTCAACTCCGTTCATTGCTGCAGTATATGCTCCGATGTATTTTATGATACGGTAGAAGTACATCTTTTCTGCAAGTAATGCACGTGGATTTCCGGCTTCGCATGCAGCGCAAAGTTCGCGCATATCGCTTGATACTCCTGAAACGCCAAGAACACCGCTCTTCTTGTTAAGCAGGTTAGATACTCCGGTAGTGTTCAGTCCTTCCTTATCCATTATATATGCAACAGCACCGGCATCAATGTCACCGCAACGTGTACCCATCATCAGACCTTCAACCGGAGTAAGTCCCATTGAAGTATCTACTGATTTGCCGTCCTTGACTGCAGTGATTGAACCGCCGTTACCGATATGGCAAGTGATAATCTTTGTACCTTCCGGTTTAATACCAAGGAATTCACAAACGCGTGCAGAAACATATCTGTGGCTTGTTCCGTGGAAACCGTAGCGGCGGATAGCATATTTTTCGTAAAGTTCGTAAGGAATTGCGTAAAGATATGCGTAATCAGGCATAGTCTGGTGGAATGCTGTATCGAAAACACCAACCTGAGGAACGTTAGGCAATGTCTTTGATATAGCGTTTACACCCTTCAGGTTTGCCGGATTGTGGAGTGGTGCAAGGTCGTTGCATGAAACAATCATGTCGATAACTTCCTTTGTGATAAGCACAGATTCGCTGAAGCGTTCGCCTCCGTGAACAAGGCGGTGACCGACAGCATTGATTTCTTCAAGTGACTTGATGCAGCCGTATTCAGGGCTTGTCAGTATTTCAAGGATGAATTCAATACCTGTTGTGTGTTCAGGAATGTTCTTTTCAAGGATTTTCTTCTCACCGTTAGGCAAAGTAAGCTTAAGGAAAGAGTTCTTCAGTCCTATTTTTTCGATACCTCCCTGTGCGATAACTTCTTTAGAAGTCATGTCAAAGAGTTTGTATTTGATTGATGAACTTCCGCAGTTCAATACTAATATTTTCATATTATCTATAAGTTGTTATAACAGTTAATGATTAGTGTTTTGCTGCTATAGCCTGGTTTGCAGTAATTGCAATCATCTTGTAGACATCGTCAACAGAACATCCTCTTGAAAGGTCGTTTACCGGACGTGCTATACCCTGAAGAACTGGACCTATAGCATCGGCATTTCCAAGACGCTGAACCATCTTATAGGCAATGTTACCAACTTCAAGGCTTGGGAATACAAGAACGTTTGCTTTTCCGGCAATTTCAGAACCAGGAGCCTTGCTTGCACCTACTGAAGGAACAAGAGCTGCATCTGCCTGAAGTTCACCATCGATTTTTACTGTAGGATCAAGTTCTTTTGCAAGTTTTGTAGCTTCAACAACCTTGTCAACAACTTCGTGTTTTGCAGAACCTTTTGTAGAAAAGCTCAACATTGCTACTCTTGGATCAGCAAATCCTGCAACAGCCTTTGCTGTCTGTGCTGTTGTTACGGCAATCTGTGAAAGCTGCTGTGCATCAGGAACCGGAGTAACTGCCACATCACCTACTACAAGGATACCGTTTTCACCGTATTGTGGAGTTTTTGTAATAAGAAGCATTGCACCTGAAACGCAAGTGATTCCCGGAGTGGTCTTGATTATTTGAAGAGCAGGGCGGAGTACGTTTCCTGTAGTGTTGCGGGCACCTGCAAGCTGACCGTCTGCATCACCGTTCTTAATGATAAGACATCCAAGATAAAGAGGGTCAAGAACCAGCTTGTCTGCCTGTTCCTTTGTCATGCCTTTGCTCTTTCTTAGTTCGAATAGCAGATTTGCATATTCTTCTTTCTTTGGATTTGTTTCCGGATCAATGATTGTTGCCTTTTCAATGTTGTTAAGTCCCCATTCTTTTGCAAGGGAAAGGATATGTTCCGGATTGCCGATAAGTATAAGTTCTGCTATACCTTCTGCCAGAACCTTGTCGGCAGCTCTAAGAGTTCTTTCTTCGTCTCCTTCAGGAAGCACGATGCGTTGCGGATTTGCTTTCGCACGTGCAATAATTTCACTAATCAAGTCCATTTTTTATATTTTAGAATATTAAATTATATAAATCATCTGTATGTCTGCAAAGTTATACAATATTGTAATATTAATATTGCAAAATGCGGTATTTTTTAGCGGAAACAATGTTAATGAAGAGCTTTACAAATAAAAAAGATTAAATTATCCCTTTTTCTTAATTTGTCTAATGTTTTATTGATTTTTCATGGTTTTGTTTCAAAATGTGCTGATATGTCTTGTTTCGTTTGCAATCTTTTGTTAATTAGATTGTTTTTTGTAGTTTTGTGCTAAAATTATATTTTATAAAACACTAATCAGATGAAAAATTTTAAAGGTTTGGCCTGTTTGGCTATAATGTCGGGTTTCGCGCTTTCGGCAAGTGCCCAGATGCGTTCGGAAAGATTGCTGGAGCATGATTGGAAGTTCACCCGTGATATAGAAGGGGTTCAGGAAATGACTTTTGTTAACCCTGATTATGATGACAGCAAGTGGCAGAACGTAACTGTCCCTCATGATTGGGCTATTTACGGTCCTTTCAGCAGTCGCAATGACTTGCAGAATATGGCCATTACCCAGGACGGACAGAAGGAGGCAATGGAACATGCCGGTCGTACCGGAGGATTGCCTTTTGTTGGTGTAGGATGGTATCGTACAACAATCACTGTACCCGAATATAAGGAAGGTCGTAAGGTTACACTTCTTTTTGACGGAGCAATGAGCCATGCCGAAGTATATGTTAACGGTGAAAAAGCCGGATTTTGGCCATACGGATACAATTCATTCTATATTGATGCTACTCCGTTTATAAAGGAAGGCGCAGAGAATACAATTGCAGTAAGACTGGAAAACAAACCTGAGTCTTCACGCTGGTATCCTGGAGCCGGATTGTACCGTAATGTTCATCTGATTGTAACCGAAGATGTTCATGTACCTGTATGGGGAACACAGATAACAACTCCTGTTGTAGAAGATGAATTTGCAAAGGTAAGGGTACGTACATCGGTTGATTTCCCTGAAAGTATGGACGTAAATGCGCTTAGCATTGAAACAGAAATCAAGGATGCCGAAGGAAATGTGGTTGCAAAAGCAGGAAAGAAACTCGGTAAATATGACCAGAATGTATTTGACCAGGAATTTGTAGTTGAGAATCCTGAACTGTGGTCTCCTGAGACTCCTGAACTTTACAAGGCATATTCAAAGATATATGCTAAAGGTGAACTGAAAGACGAGTACTCAACAACATTCGGTATCCGTACAATCGAAATCATTCCTGACAAGGGATTCTTCCTAAACGGCAAGAAGACTGTTTTCAAAGGCGTATGTATGCACCATGACCTTGGCCCTCTTGGAGCTGCCGTCAATGATGCCGCTATCCGCCGTCAGATGCGTATATTGAAGGATATGGGATGTAACGCTATCCGTACTTCCCACAATATGCCTGCACCGGAAGTTGTAAAGGCTGCCGATGAAATGGGTATGATGCTCATGCTTGAATCCTTTGACGAATGGAAAACTCCTAAAATGGCAAACGGTTATCATCTGTACTTTGATGAATGGGTTGACCGCGATTTGACTAACCTTGTACGTCATTACCGCAACAATGCCAGTGTGGTTATGTGGTGTATCGGTAATGAAGTGCCTGACCAGTGGAATCAGAATGGAGCAAAACTTTCACGTATGCTGCAGGATATCTGCCATCGTGAAGATCCTACGCGCCCTGTAACTCAGGGAATGGATGCTCCTGATGCCGTGGTAAATAACAACATGGCGGCTGTTATGGACGTTGCCGGTTTCAATTACCGTCCTTTCAAATACCAGACCAATTATGACAAATTGCCTCAGCAGATTGTGCTCGGTAGTGAAACAGCCTCAACTTTGAGCTCACGTGGTGTTTACAAATTCCCTGTTGAAAGACAGTCAATGAAGAAATACGATGACCACCAGGCATCTTCATACGATGTTGAACACTGCGGATGGTCAAATCTTCCAGAAGATGACTTTATCTGGCACAATGACAAGAACTTCTGTATAGGTGAATTTGTCTGGACAGGATTTGACTATATCGGTGAACCTACTCCATACTATTCTGATTGGCCGAGCCATACATCTTTGTTTGGTATAGTTGACCTTGCAGGTCTGCCTAAAGACAGATATTATCTCTACCGTAGCCACTGGAACAGCGGTGAAGAAACACTTCATATTCTTCCTCACTGGAACTGGGAAGGTCGTGAAGGTGAAGTAACACCGGTGTTTGTATATACAAACTATCCTTCTGCCGAACTGTTCATCAACGGCAAGAGCCAGGGTGTGCGTACAAAAGACATGAGCGTGACTGTTGAAAATAGCGCTGATGAAGAGTCTGCTAAGAACTTCAAACGTCAGAAACGTTACCGTCTGATGTGGATGGATACCAAATATGAACCGGGAACTGTAAAGGTTGTCGCTTACGACAAGGACGGAAAAGCTGTAGCTGAAAAGGAAATTCACACAGCAGGCAAACCTCATCATATTGAACTTGTTGCCGACCGTTCAGTGATTGCTGCCGACGGACGTGACCTTTCATTCGTTACTGTCAAGGTTGTTGACAAGGACGGTAACCTTTGTCCGAATGTTCAGGACCTTGTAAAATTCAAGGTTAAGGGTAAAGGATGGTACCGTGCCGGCGCAAACGGTAACCCTGCATGTCTTGACTTGTTCCATGTTCCTCAGATGCACTTGTTCAACGGTATGATGACAGCTGTGGTTCAGTCAACAGACGAAGCAGGCGAGATAACTCTTGAAGCTACAATGCGCGGAGTGAAGAAGGGTAAAATAACTATCAAGACTACTGAATAATACGGTTTCCCGTTAGATCAATAATTGAATCCGGAGAGTGTTTCATAAATTATTTTGAAATACCTCCGGATTTATTTTTTGTCTACTGGCGCAGCACAACGAATAATGTTTGTATTTTTGCATAATTGTGTGCCGTTTGGTTGTCATATAAAACAAGGCGCGCACTGGTTTTAATATATCAGAGTAAAAATTGTAAATTGAAATATGGATAAAGATTATTTGGACAGATTTGAAAGCAAGTTGCAACAGGATTTGGTATTCCTTTGCACTTCATATAAGATGCTTGACGGAAGTCTTCCGGCTTCTGATGACATTGAGGCACGTTGGCATGATTTGGCACCGGAATATGTGGCTGATGCTGTATATGAGATACAGGATTATCCTACGGTTTCTGTAGGATGGGCAGGTTATCTTGGTATGGCTGTTGCCTACGGTTGGGATTCTGACTGGACAAGATACTCAAAGGCTGAATACAAGTCATATTACGGTCC
The DNA here is from genome assembly GCA_944320965.1 of uncultured Bacteroidaceae bacterium. Lineage (GTDB taxonomy): Bacteria > Bacteroidota > Bacteroidia > Bacteroidales > Bacteroidaceae > Avibacteroides. Next base: position 111,228 of record CALUJO010000004.1, read on the forward strand.
GCGAGGTTTTGACGATATGGACGAGCATATAGTCAGCTCAATTCTCCGTATCCCTCTTGAAAGCGATGATGCCAAGTCAATAGAAGATATGTTGCGCCGTTGTGCCCAGTCGGCAGTCGACCATATAAGGCATGAGCAGATTGAACCCCAGAGTCCAACTGCATTCCATGTATTTGCCCGTGCATGCAAAGTCATGTTCCGCATCGGAGCGGGAATTGAACTGAAAAGACTTGGATACAAGTTTGAAAAAGTGGATATGGGAAACTGATTTCTCCAATCCGCCTGTTTTTTTCCGAAAAAGCCCCGGTCGTTTTTGCCGGAAACATGCAATGTTTCAATAAAAAACCTCCTGCCTTTTTGCCCAAAATGTTTGGTGTTTTTGGGAAAAGGTCAGGAGGTTTTTTGATGGCAGTTTTAATTGCCGTAATATGCGAAAAATATGTACTTTAAGATAATTATTATAATTGCAATAATTATATTTGCAATAAAGCCTGCGAAGAGCGGCTGCGTTAAGGTTTCGTTACAGAAAAATAAACAATAATGGCTAAAACAAATAATACAGCAGAGATAGGTTTTGAGAAAGAAATATGGAAGGCGGCGGATCTCCTGAGGGGAAATCTTGACGCATCCGAGTATAAGTCCGTTGTATTGGGACTGATTTTCCTTAAATATATTTCAGACCGTTTTGAGGTGAAGTACAATGAACTTTTGGAAGAAGGTGACGGCTTTGAAGAAGATATAGACGAGTATACAGCCGAAAATATCTTTTTTGTTCCTCAGGAAGCACGCTGGGCGGTAGTGGCAGAAGCAGCCCATACTCAGGAGATTGGTACGGTGATTGACAATGCCATGCGTCTGATAGAGAAAGAGAATCCCCGCCTGAAAGGCATATTGCCAAAGAATTTTGCCCGTCCTGAGCTGGACAAGAGAAGACTTGGCGATGTGGTTGACCTATTTACCAACATCCGAATGAAGGAGCACGGCGATTCAAAAGATATTTTAGGCCGTACATACGAATACTGCCTGTCAAAGTTTGCCGAAGCCGAAGGCAAGTTAGCCGGAGAGTTCTATACTCCTGCATGCATAGTGCGTACATTGGTAGAAGTGTTACAGCCCTACAGCGGACGTGTTTATGACCCTTGCTGCGGTTCGGGCGGTATGTTTGTCCAGTCTGCCAAATTCATTGAAAGACATCAGGGAAATATAAACAATATCTCCGTATTCGGACAGGACAGCAACCCTACCACATGGAAAATGGCACAGATGAACCTTGCCATCCGTGGCATAGAAGCCGATTTGGGCAAGTTTGCTGCCGACACATTCTTCAGTGACCAGCACCCTACTTTGAAAGCTGATTATATACTTGCCAATCCGCCTTTCAATCTCAGCGACTGGGGAGCAGACAAATTGCAGGATGATGTTCGTTGGAAATACGGTATCCCGCCATCAGGCAATGCCAACTTTGCATGGATTCAGCATATGATTCACCATCTTTCGCCAAACGGTCATATAGGTATGGTATTGGCAAACGGTGCTCTTTCGTCGCAGTCTGGCGGTGAAGGCGCAATCCGCGAGAATATCATCAAGGCGGACTTGGTGGAATGTATTGTGGCGATGCCGTCACAGCTGTTTTATACAACAGGTATTCCCGTATCTCTCTGGTTCCTGAGCCGAAACAAGAAGCAGACAGGAAAGATTCTCTTTATTGATGCCCGTCAGATGGGAACAATGGTTACGCGCAAACTTCGTGAATTGACCGAAGAAGATATCCTGCGTATAGCCCAGACTTTCAACGATTTCCGGGCAGGAACATTGGAGGACGAGAAAGGATATTGCGCCGTAGCTACTCTTGACGATGTAGCCAAGCAGGACTATATACTTACCCCGGGACGCTATGTAGGCATTGCCGAAGCGGAGGATGACGGAGAACCGTTCCAGGAAAAGATGGAGCGGCTCACATCTGAATTGTCTGAGATGTTTGAGAAGTCGCACCAGTTGGAGGAGGAGATTAGAAAGCAGCTGGGGAGTATTGGGTTTAGGATTTAAAGTAAAACGGTATTTTTTATTTATGGAATATAAATTATCAGAAATTGCGGAGGTGCAGACAGGGCCTTTTGGAAGTCAGCTACATAACAAAGATTATGTTGCTGTTGGAACACCAATAGTAACCGTTGAACATTTAGGAAATAGGAAATTTTCTGTGCAAAATCTGCCTTTAGTTTCAGATTATGATAAAAAAAGACTTGCTAAATATTCTTTACGAGAAGGTGATATAGTATTTAGTCGTGTTGGGGCTGTAGATAGATGTTCGTATGTAACTTCTTTTGAAGACGGTTGGCTTTTTTCTGGTAGATGCTTACGAGTTAGATGTAAAAATAGCGTTCATCCATTGTTCCTATATTATTATTTCTGTAATGAGCCTGTCAAAGAATATATTAAAAGTATAGCTGTTGGTGCAACAATGCCTTCCATAAACACCAAATTAATGACAGATATACCAATTTTATTACCTGATATTGCCGAGCAAAAGTTTATTGTTTCTATTCTTTCATCTCTTGACGACAAAATCGAACTAAACCGCCGCATAAATGAAAATTTAGAGCAGCAGGCACAAGCATTATTCAAGTCTTGGTTTGTAGATAATTCCAATCCAAACTGGAACGAAATTACTTTATCTGAAATAGCATCTTTTATTGGTGGATATTCTTATAAAGGTAAAGAATTGGCCGACAGTTCAAATATTGCCATGGCTACTATAAAGAACTTTGGACGTAATGGAGGTTTTAAGGCTGATGGTTTTAAGGATATTAATCCATCTGCAAAACTTAAAGAATATCATAATGTTGACCTATTTGACATTTTAGTTGCACATACTGATGTAACTCAAAATGCAGATATAATAGGAAATGCGGAATTATTGCTTACTTGTGGCAAATATGATAGTGTTATTTTTTCAATGGACTTAGTTAAAGTAACGCCTAAAAAAAACTTTCCATATAGGTTTTTACTTGCAGCGATGCTTAAAAATAAGTACTTTAAAAAACATTGTCTTGGATATGTAAATGGAACTACTGTACTTCATCTTGACAAAAAAGCATTGCCCGAATTTGAGACAAAAATTCCTTCTGCTTCTGAAGCAAAATGGATGAATTGTGTCCTTGCCTCTTATTATAAACGAATAGCAGAAATCCTACAAGAAAATGACAGACTTATAAATCTTCGTGATACACTTTTGCCAAAACTAATGTCAGGAAAATTGAGATTTAGTGAAATAGAAACTGAAGATTCTTCCGCGTTGAAGGATTAAAACGAACAGAGGTGTCATTGAAATATAGGAATCTAATTGATAAAATAAATTATGAATACACCGATAAAAATAAACCTACAATTTCTCAATGATATTCGTGAGATAATAGACAAAGGCAAAGCTGTAGCATCAACAACTGTAGCTCATACTGCCATTCTCACCTATTGGCAGATAGGAAAACGTATTGTGGAGGAAGAACAGGCTGGTCATTCCCGTGCACAATATGGCAAAAAAATTATTCTGGTATTGGCGGAAGAGCTGAAGTCAAGTTATGGAAGCGGATATGGGCAACGCAATCTTGCCTACTATCGCAAATTCTATCTTGCATTTCCAGACAAGGAGATTTTGCACACGTGTGTGCAAAATCTTTCATGGTCCCATATTCGCTTGCTTGTTCATGTGGAAGATAAAGATGCAAGACTATGGTATATGCAGGAAACTACAAAAGAAATGTGGAGTGTTCGTACGTTGGAACGTAATATTACTACCCAATATTATGGACGCAGATTAGCTGCCCAAAGAGAGAATCTGTCACTTCCCACTCCGTCTATAGTAGATAAATATGAGCCAGAGGAATACATAAAGAATCCATTGGTAGCTGAATTTTTGGGATTCAGGCGCAATAGCAACTACACGGAGTCCGAACTAGAACAAGCCCTCATCGACAATCTGCAACAATTTATAATGGAACTGGGGCGTGGGTTCGCTTTTGTGGATAGACAAAAACATATACGTACCGACTTAGGGGATTTTTATGCCGACCTGATTTTCTATAATTACCGCATGAAGCGGTTCGTCATATTTGAGTTGAAGACACATGCGTTAAACCATTCCGATGTAGGACAGCTTGATATGTATGTTCGTATGTATGACGATTTGGTAAAAGGTGAGGATGACAATCCTACTATCGGTGTACTCCTTTGTACGGATACTGATAAAACCATAGCAAAATATTCTGTTTTACATGATAGCAATCAGCTGTATGCTGCGAAATATATGGCTTATATGCCAACAGAAGAAGAATTGCTTAGAGAGATAGAACAACAAAAACGTTTTTTCTTAGAACAGCATGGTAAAACCAATGATTTATAGTCAAATAGAAATATAGCATGTCATCCGAAAAATTATTACTTTTGTAATAATCCCTATAACTTAGCCTCTACGATTAATATCTGGAAATAAATATTAATGAAGTAAATTGCAAAACGCTGTAGAAAATGAATGACTTTGAAGAATATATAAAACATGGCGAACCTGACAAGCAGCAGAAAGCGTATGCATGGAGAACGGCTATCGGTCTTCAGGCAGTTGATGGTTTGACCCCTTCGGAGTATTTGAGAGACACAGCGCGCAAGCATATTGAGGGCGACATTGATATTGATGAGGCTCAAAAGCTTATAAAGTCTTACTATCAATCAAAAACCTCAAGAACAGCTGTTGATGATAATCAGGAAGAGGCTGATATAGTTTCTTCCCATATAGCAAAGCTTTTGGGAGAACAATCATTTGCTTTTTCTGTGGTTGGCATTACTTCTATTCATCGCCGGTTATTTGAAGGGGTTTTCAAGTTTGCCGGTAGGATTCGTGATTACGACATTACGAAAAAAGAGTGGGTACTTAGAGGTGATACCGTACTTTATGTCAATTCGGAAGATATAAAAAGGGCTTTGGAATATGATTTGGAACAAGAACGGAAATTTGTATATGCAGGGCTGACACAAGATCAAATGGTTGAACATATTGCCAGGTTCGTATCAGGACTATGGCAGATACATCCGTTTGGAGAAGGCAACACACGTACAACTGCCGTGTTTGCCATAAAGTATCTTCGTTCTATTGGATTTTATGTGGAGAATGATTTGTTTGCCAATAATTCGTGGTATTTCCGCAATGCGTTGGTTCGCGCCAATTATCGTAATGCTGTGAAAGGAGTAGAACCGGATATGAGGTATTTGGTTCGTTTCTTCCGTAATCTGCTTTTGGGAGAAACCAATGAATTGAAGAACAGATATATGGTAATTGATGCTCCGGAAGAATGGAAGAAACCGATGTGTAATGATACCCCCACAAGTACCCCCATAAGTACCCCCATAAGTATGACAAACCAACTATATACGGACAATGTCAATGTTCGGAAACTGGTATGTGTAATAGGGGAAAACAAACTAAGTATAAAAGAAATTCTGGAACTGCTGAATCTTAAAGACAGGAAAAACCTGATTGAATATTATATAGCTCCGGCACTGAACAATGGGTTTGTGTCATTGCTTTACCCTGATAAGCCTCGCCATCCGCGTCAAAAGTATGTCTTGACCGTAAAAGGCTTGGCGTTGCTTTCCTCATTGAACAAGAATAATAGTATTTTAAATTCTGATACGGAATAACCAATAAAATAAAAACAAACCAATATAATGCCATGTCATTCACAGAAGACAATTATGAAAAAGCGTTGATAGCACTGTTTGAACAGTTGGGCTACACTCATCTTTACGGGCCGGACATAGATAGGGATTACTATGTGCCGTTCTATGAAGAACAGCTTATGGAAAGCCTGTGTAATGTGAACAGGGGAAAACCGCAGAGTGCAATCAATGAAGCCGTATCCAAGCTGAAAGATATTGATACGGGAAGCCTTGCCCAAAAGAACGAGCTTTTTATGGACTATCTGCAGCATGGGATAGAGGTTTCGTATTTTGACGGTAAGGAGCAACGAAACGACATTGTCTATCTGATAGACTATGAGCATACAGAACGTAACGATTTCAAGATAGTAAACCAGTGGACTTTTGTTGAATATTCCGAGAAACGGGCAGATATAGTGATATTCATAAACGGACTGCCTATTGTGGTTATGGAACTGAAATCTCCTTCAAGAGAGGAAACGGATGCTTCGGAAGCCTATCTGCAACTCCGTAATTATATGAAAGAAATCCCGTCACTCTTTATATACAATGTGTTCTGTGTTATGAGCGATATGGCATGCTCAAAGGCTGGGACCATTACGAGCAAGGAAGACCGTTATATGGAATGGAAGACTAAGGACGGGGACTATGAAAGTACTGATTTTGCTGATTATGATACTTTTTTTGAAGGCATATTCCAGAAAGAAAGGTTTTTGGATATTGTAAGAAACTTTGTTTGTTTATCGAAGGAAGAAGCCGGTGCGGTTAAAATACTTGCAGGGTATCATCAGTATTTTGCTGTCAAGAAAGCTATTGAGAGAACAAAAATAGCAGTGCAGAATGACGGTAAGATAGGTGTGTTCTGGCATACCCAGGGAAGTGGCAAATCTCTGTCTATGCTTTTCTATGCCCATTTGTTGCAGGACGAGATTTCACAGCCTACCATTGTGGTTATTACAGACAGGAATGACCTTGACGACCAGTTGTATTCCCAGTTTGCAAAGTGCAAGGATTTCTTGCGTCAGGTGCCGGTACAGGCGAAGAGCCGTGAGGATTTGAAATCTCTGTTGGCTGGACGTGAGGCTAATGGTATTGTATTCACAACCATGCAGAAGTTTGAAGAATCTGCCGAACCGCTGTCTCTCAGAAAAAACATTGTGGTTATGACAGATGAGGCTCACCGTGGACAATACGGCTTTGAAGAAAAAATCCGTATGACCAAGAATGATAAGGGGGAAGATATTGCAAAACGTGTAATCGGTAATGCGAGGATTATTCATGACTGTTTGCCAAATGCATCGTATATAGGCTTTACAGGTACTCCTATATCGACCAGGGACAGGGACACGGTAGAAGTCTTTGGAAACTATATCGATATTTATGACATGACTCAGGCCGTTGCTGACGGTGCTACATGTCCTGTATATTACGAATCGCGTGTGATTAATCTGAATCTGGATGAGGCAACATTGAAGGCTATTGACGATGAATATGATTTGCTTGCCGACGAAGGTGCTACTGAGGAACAGATTGAAAAAAGCAAAAAAGAAATGTCACATCTGGAAGAGATTTTGGGTGCACCTGAAACTATTGATTCTTTATGCAAGGATATACTGAAGCATTACGAAGAAAACAGACAGTATGAACTGACTGGCAAGGCTATGATTGTGGCTTATTCACGCCCTATCGCAATGAGTATCTATAACAAGTTGCTGGAACTGCGTCCAGACTGGGATGAAAAGGTAAAAGTTGTGATGACCGGCAGCAATAAAGATCCTGAAGAATGGCATGATATTATCGGTAACAAGCAATATAAGAAGGAGCTTGCCAAACGATTCAAGGACAATAATGACCCGATGAAAATAGCCATTGTAGTTGATATGTGGCTGACAGGGTTTGATGTGCCGTCGCTGGCTACGATGTATGTCTATAAGCCAATGAGCGGACACAACCTGATGCAGGCTATAGCACGTGTAAACAGAGTGTTCAACGGAAGGCAGGTGGACTTGTTGTTGACTATATAGGCATAGCAAAAGCTTTGAAAGAAGCTATGCACGACTATACAAGACGCGACCGCAAGAACTTTGGAAATCCGGACATAAAAGAAACTGCTTTACTTAAATTCAGAGAAAAACTGGAAATTTGTCGTGACTTATTCCACGGTTACGATTATAGTAACTTCCAGACAGCAACAGACTTGGAGTGTGCTCGAATTATAAAAGGTGGTGTAAACTTTATAATGTCGCAGGACAAGCAGGAGGAGCGTCAATCATTTTTGAAGGAGGCTATGCTTTTGCATAATTCGCTTGCTTTATGCCGAAGTCTGTTGAACGGACAGCAGCGACATGAAGCTGCTTTCTTTGAAGCTGTCCGTATCCTTCTTTCACGAATGACAGGTAAAGGTAAAGTATCTAAACGTGATATTAATGCAAGAATTGGTGAACTGCTTAAACATAGTATAAGGACTGAAGGGGTTATTAATCTGTTCTCTGATGTAAAAGCTGAATTCTCATTGTTTGATGCGGCTTTTCTTGATGATATTTCCAAGATGAAGGAAAAGAATATTGCTGTTGAGCTTTTGAAAAGACTTTTAGCTGAACGTGTTTCTTTGTATCAGAAGACAAATATTGTTCAGGCAGAAAAGTTCTCTGACCTGCTGAACCGTTCTTTATCGAATTACCTTAAAGGATTGCTTACCAATGAAGAAGTAATACAGGAACTTTTAAAATTGGCAAAAGAGATTTCATCATCTGAAGCTGCCGGAAATGACCTTGGACTGACACGTGAGGAGAAATCCTTTTACGACGCACTGACCAAGCCTCAGGCGGTACATGATGTATATACTAATGAGGAGCTGGTTGCCATGACTAAGGAACTTACGGAAATACTACGTAAGAACCGTACTATTGACTGGCAGAAAAAGGAATCAGCTCGTGCCGGTATGCGTAAAATGATTAAACGCCTGTTGAAGAAATATCATTATCCTCCTGAAGAGGCTGCCAATGCCCTTGAAACTGTTATTCGCCAGTGTGAGCAGTGGACTGATAATGATACTGAAATTGAATATGGAAAAGTGTATAAATTGTATGATGATAGCGTTTCGGTTGCAGCTGATTCAAATGTAATCTATCACAAGGATGAATAAATATAAAAACAAAATCGGGTTATATACAGCATTATATAACTGGATTTTGTTTTATTCTAATATGTTTAAAATTATTGCTGTCCGATAAACTCGATAAAGCAGAAAAATATCCCTCTCGACCATTGGTATTCAGTGGTCGAGTCTTA
>CALUJO010000005.1 GCA_944320965.1 uncultured Bacteroidaceae bacterium
AGCATACTCTATGAAAAAGAAAAGGCAATGATTATAATAACGAAAAAGAGGGTGCATCATTTTGACACACCCTCTTTTTCCGTATTACTTTTTAGGTACAAAAGCATAAATCTTACCATTAACCTGTTTAGCCTCTCCGCCCAAAAGCTTTGCTGCATTCATTAATTCACCAAAGCTTGAATAAGTTTGAACATTGCCATTAGAAAAATTAAGTGTGTACATAATATTAAGGATTTTATTTGTTTCTCCGGCTCCGAAAGAAACATTAAAAATAAAAAGAAAGCGTGGAGCTGCATGCTATATCTTAGTTGAAGGTCCTAGGAAAACCCAATGAGTAGATACGGTAATAACAGCCCACGCATATACGTGAGAATCACTACGCTAATCTTGACTCATTTGAAAATTTCCTAGGTTTTCAACCACAAGACGAGCATAACGCTTCCTTATAAACAATATGTCACAGAACCGATATAAAGTCGATTCTGTGACAAATGTAATAAAATGTTTTTATAAATATAAATTGCCGTATGGAAAATTTCTTATTTCCTTTTTATTGCAACAATTTAAATAACAGTATTTTTATTTATTACTAAGTTTTTTCATTATGGCTTAGTTTTTTTCAATATTTGTTCCAGCTGCTTATTTCTTCAAGACTTTTCCTTGACTTTTGTCTGTGCTCTCCTGCTGCATATCCCAATGTAATCAGAAGTGGTACACGGCGGTTGCCTATTCCAAGAAGTTTCTTTACCTTCTTTTCATCAAACCATCCAAGGATGCATGTGCCAAGTCCGAGTTCCGTAGCCTGAAGGCAGAAATGCTCTACTGCAATGCCCACATCAAGCAGCGAATATTCCTTGTCTTTTATCACACTGCCGATGCTTGCCGTGAAGTTCATCTTTTCAAGTACAACCGCAACAATAACCGGAGCCTGTGCGGCAAACTTGTTCATTCCCATTCCGGCTGCAGCCGATGCCATTTCTTTCAGCAGTTCAGGTTCGTCAACTATAACAAATTTCCATGGCTGTGAGTTGCATGCCGATGGTGCAAGGCGTGCAGCTTCAAGACATTTTATCACCATATCACGGTCAACCCGGCGGCTGTCATATTTTCGGTCGCTCTGGCGTTTCTGTATAAGTTCGTATAAGTTCATATCTGTTCTGTTTTATGTATTGTCAAAAATAGTGTTTTAGGCTGACACCGGCAAATGATAAAAACACAATCTTTGTATGGGAGTAATTATATAAAGCATTACATTTGTAGTGCAAATAAGGATTTATATGGAAACTCTGAACACCGAACAAAAGTATGCGGCATGCTATGAAGGCAGGCATTTGCTTGTTCTTGCTGGAGCAGGAACAGGCAAGACACGAACCATAATAGCGCGTGCTTCCTATCTGCTGAACAAAGGTGTAAACCCAAGAAGGATAATGATTCTTTCGTTTACAAGGAAGTCGGCGAGGGAAATAGTGGAGCGTATCAGAGTTTCGTGCAAAGGTCTTGCCGGACAGGAACTAAGAGGGCAGACATTCCATTCGTGGTGTATGGAGATTATAAAGACAAATCCTGATGTGTTCCCTCAACATTCGCGTACATTGCTTGATGAAGATGACCGTGAATCTGCCTTCAAGCTTCTTTGTGGAAAGAATTTCCGCGACAAGGACAATCATCGTGTTGCGCCTTCAACTATTATAGAAGTGTATTCGTATGCAATAAATGCCTGTTGCAGTCTGAGTGAAGCTATAAGAAAGAAGGTATATGACAATGAGAACCTTACTCCGGAACTCAAAAAAACAATAGACGCTAACCGTCCGGTCTATGAGAATATCATAAGAAAATACATGGATTACAAGAACGAGCACCGGTATATGGACTATGACGATATTCTGCAGATTGTGGCAAAGGGGCTTGCAAAAAACGAAGCGGCACGCAATTTCATATCTTCAAGATATGACCATATACTTGTTGACGAGATGCAGGATTCCAATCCTCTGCAATATCTTTTGCTGAAATCCTTTACTGAAAGGTGCAGCTTGTTCTGTGTGGGTGATGATGCCCAGTCTATTTACGGTTTCCGTGGTGCGGATTTCAATTCAGTACATCATTTCAGTGAACTGGTTCCCGACTCGGAAACGTGCAAGCTGACAGTAAATTACCGTTCAACACAGGAAATACTTGACCTGTCAAACTGGTTGCTCCGTCAGTCGCCATTTAATTATGACAAAGATCTCACAGCCGACCGTGGACATGGCGACAAACCTTTTTTGCTTCATGTTGACAGTGATTGGAGTGAAGCAAACGATATAACCGACAGAATCATTGAAAGCATCAGTTCACAATCTTGCAAGTACAGTGACAATATGGTTCTTTCGCGCAGCCTTTACGGGCTGAAACGCGTTGAGGCAAGTTGCCTTGAAAAGAGGATATCGTATATGGTATTTGGCGGAACAAGCCTTATGCAGTCACGGCATGTAAGGGACATTGTCTCGCCTTTGCGTATTGTTGCCAATTTCCGTGACGAGATAGCATGGATGAGATATCTTATGCTGTGGAAAGGAATAGGCGAGATAACTGCATCGCGCATAATTGCAGTTGTGGTTATGGCAGAAACTCTTTCGCAAAGTATTTCGGCGCTTGCAAAACAGAATTTGCAGAAAGAGATAACGCAAACTCTTGAAAGTATTGCCGACATGCAATCTTTCCCGAGCAATGCCCTGAAAAAGACATATGAAATAATGGAGCCGCGAATGAAGGAAATATATAAGGATGAGTGGGACTGGCGCAAGACAGACTTCCCTATTCTTGAAGAAGTGGCTCTAAATGTTGGAGGTATATCCGAATTTATATCCGAATACGTACTTGACCCTAAGCTTGAAACGACAACAAAGGAGAAGGGAAAGGACGATGACTGCTGCATACTTTCTACAATACATTCGGCAAAAGGGCTTGAGGCCACGAACTGCTATATTGTAAATGTCTCACCTGCGGCTTATCCTACACCGCGTGCCGTACTGAACGGTGAAGAAGCTGTGGAGGAAGAGCGCCGCTGTCTTTACGTTGCCATGACAAGGGCAAAAGACAGACTTTATATTTACCGCAATTTATGCAGCATACATACCGATGAATGTAACAGCGCTGACAGCTATTTCCTTGACGGCCTTCCCGAAAATCTGGTTGAATCAGGCGTGAAAGGTACTGCTAAAATAGATTTTGACGGCGACTGGTATACCGGAGAAAGGGTAAGTGACAGTATCGGAGATGATTTTGATTTCAGTTAATTATTATATTGTTTAACTTTTAATTTATATGTACTATGGCTGACAATTATCTGGAAAGACAGTATGAAAACTATGCTGCCAGGAAGGCTGCATGGGAAAAAGCAAAGAAACTTGGAAAGAAACATCCTTCAATGTCAGATGTAAGAAAAATCGAGGAAGAGAAAGAAAAACAATATGAAAGCGATATAGCGGATAACGAAGAAGAACAATGAAAAGAAACACAGTAAAATTTGCAATATATCCTCTTTTTGTTTCTGCTGTTCTGGCGGGATGCAGTGGCGCAGGGAAGAATGCCGAGGCTCAGAAACCTAATGTAGTCTTTATATATGCCGATGATATAGGTATAGGAGATTTGGGCTGTTATGACGGCTCTGCAATTGAAACCGCAAATGTCAGCAGGCTTGCTGACGAGGGACTAAGGTTTACAAACGCCCATAGCGGAGCTGCAACCAGTACACCCGCGCGTTATGCAATGCTTACAGGCGAATATGCCTGGAGAAAAAAGGGAACCGGTATAGCAAACGGTGATGCAGCAATGATTATAAAGCCCGAAAGGTATACCATTGCGGATATGTTCCGTGAGGCTGGATACAGCACGGGTGTTGTCGGAAAATGGCATCTTGGGCTTGGGGATGTTTCGGGACAGCAGGACTGGAACGGTATGGTAACACCCAATCCCAATGATTTGGGATTTGACTATTCCTATATAATGGCAGCAACAGCCGACCGTGTTCCGTGTATATGGATAGAAAACGGAAGGGCAGTAGGCTTGTCTGCCGATGACCCTGTGCAGGTTAATTACCGGCAGAATTTCCCCGGTGAACCGACTGGAAAAGACAATCCCGAACTGTTAAGGATGCATCCCTCGCATGGACACGATCAGAGTATTGTGAACGGTATTTCACGTATCGGATATATGAAAGGGGGCAAATCAGCATTATGGCGAGACCAGGATATACAGGACAGCATAATTGCACATGCGGTCCGCTTTATAGAAGATAAAAACAGCAGCGGCAATCCCTGGTTCCTTTATCTGGCAACCAATGACATACATGTTCCGCGCGACCCTCATGAGCGGTTTGTAGGCAAGAGCGGTCACGGTCCGCGTGGCGATGCATTGCTTGAATTTGACTGGGGAGTCGGAAAGATTATGGAAACACTTGAACGCTTAGGTCTTGATGACAATACAATTGTGGTATTGTCAAGCGACAACGGTCCTGTAGTCGATGACGGTTATAAGGACAATGCTGTTGAACTTTTGGGAGACCATAAGCCGTCAGGTTCTTACAGAGGCGGTAAATACAGCAATTATGAAGCCGGTACACGTGTCCCGGTTATATTCAGATGGAAGAATCATATCACCCCGGGAGTGAGTGGTGCGCTGCTTTCACAGGTTGACTGGTTTGCATCTTTTGCTTCAATGCTTGGCATTTCACTTCCCGAAGGTGCAGCCCCCGACAGTCAGAATTATTTTGATGCATGGACAGGCAAGTCGTCAAAAGGTCGTGATTACTATGTTTCACAGAACATTCATAACAATCTGGGTATAACTGTTGGAGACTGGAAGTTTATTCCAGCAGCAAAAGGTCCCGAGTTTGACTATAATACAAGCATAGAATTTGCAAACAGCGGAAGTGACCAGTTGTTCAATCTGAAGGAAGATCCGTTTGAAAAGGAAAATATTGCGGAACAGTATCCTGATATTGTCTTGCGACTAAAGGAAAAGCTTGACAGTGTTGTTGACGGAAGGTATCTTCTGGAATAGAAAATCCAATTAAACTTTTAAAGCCGGTCATATATGTTTTGTATGTACCGGCTTTAAAAGTTTAATACGTTTCTTAATATCCACCATAAAATGACCGCTGCCAATATGCACCATATTACAGTTGTTTTGTGCAGTGTGGAATATAGTTCAGGTTTTTTCTTCCGTGTTGCTTCTGAATACAGATACAGTATTACAACCGGAATTGACAATACGAGCAGGGCATTGTATTGGAAAGCATGGACAAAATCAAGATGGAGCAGTGAATGTATCGCCCTTTGCGAACCGCATCCGGGGCATTTAAGTCCGGTGAGCATCAGAAACGGGCATTTAGGAAAAACGGCACTTCCTGACGGGTCTATTGAAAAATAGACAACAATCAGCAGAAGTGCCGTAATTATTATTGCAGACTTTTTAATCACAGACAGTCATAAGCGCCAAGGCCAATCATTGATGCGCCTACAAGAGATGCGCCAAGAATAAGATAAAACAGAAAGTAAATCACATAGACTGCAAGCCCTGTAAAGAATCCTATCTTAGTCCATTTTCCTGCATTGCGGCTTGCTTCTTCAGCTGCTGCAAAGTTTCCGTGGTTGTAGAATGATGAAATCTGTGTAGAGTACACTATACCTACAATTCCGAAAGGAAGGCAGCAGAAAAGAGTTACAAGGATTGATTCTACAAGCCATGTCTTTGGCATTGTCACCTGATTTGAACCTTGTTCTTTACCGGTATTGAATTCTGGCGGTTCCGGTGGAAGACTTGCAAGAAGGTCTGCGAGTTCCGGCATGTTTTTTGCCATTGTCCAGTCTGTCATTCCTGTTTTCCAGACCATTGTGTTTGGGGATATTTTCTTTGTATATAATTCCTCAAGTGAGAAAGGTCCTTGTTTTCCGCCATTTATTAATATATAATATTCCATAATGATGATTGTTTAAGTGAAACAAATCTGTTTATTATTGCTTGTATTCAATTTTACAAATATATATGTTTTTATATATATACTGTTTTTTTATGTCATTTATTTTTCGGCTTGCGCTGTTGCTGTTCTTTTTCCAGCAATCTTGTCCATTACAACTGCAATGGCTCCGTCGCCGGTAATATTGCATGCTGTACCGAAACTGTCAAGTGCAATGTAGATTGCTATTATTATCGCCTGCATAGTTTCGTCAAATCCCAGCATTCCTTCTATAACGCCCAGTGCGGCCATAACGGCACCTCCCGGTACGCCCGGTGCTGCAACCATGGTTATGCCCAGCATCATTATGAATCCGGCATAGTCGGCAAAGTTTATAGGCATGTCAAGCATGAACATTACAGCAAGTGTGCATGCCACAATTTTCATCGTACTTCCGGCAAGATGTATTGTTGCGCAGAGCGGAATGACAAATCCTGCTATGTTTTCGCTTACTCCGTTCTTCTTTGTCTGGGCGAGGGTTACAGGTATTGTCGCAGCAGATGACTGTGTGCCGAGTGCTGTGGCATAGGCTGGCAGCATTGTTATCAGAAGCTTTAGTGGGTTGCGTTTGGCAATTATTCCGGCAACGGTAAACTGGATAAGAAGAAGCAGAACGTGAAGGATAATTATAACAATTACTACTTTAAGGAACAGTGATATTATGCTCATTGCCTGGCCGCTTACAGTCATATTCAGGAAAATACCGAAAATATGCAACGGAAGCAGCGGTATGATAACCTTTTCAATGATAATTGTTATAATCTCGCCAAAATCGGAAAAGCATTTTTTCAGAGTGTCACCCTTGATAAGCGAAAGACCTATTCCGCACGAGAAAGCAATAAGCAGTGCTGTCATTACTTCTACTGGCGCGGGCATGTCAATGGTGAAGTACGGTTTAAGCGCCTCGGCTGCGTCCTCGCCTGTGAACTGTTCGGCAATTCCAGGGTCAATGATATGCGGATATGTCAGCATTGCGCTGAAATAGGTAAAGAAGCCTGAGAAGAGCGTCGAACCATAGGCTATTGCGGCGGTTATAAGCAGCAGTCGTCCCGCTCCTTTTCCCAAATCGGAAATGGCAGGTGTTACAAGCCCTATGATAATTAGTGGTATTGCAAACGTAAGGAAGTTTGCAAAGACTGAATTGAATGTGACAAAAACTCTTGCTATTGAAGCAGGCATAAACTGCCCGAAGATTATGGCAAGAGCTATTGCTATGATAACCTTCAGAAGCAGTGATACTTTAATCTTTTTCATTGTGTTTTTCGGTATTGTTTGGGTGGTTTATTATTAAGTTTTATTCGTTTACTCCGTATCCGAACAGGGCAAAGTCGCCTTTGCAAGGGTCGTCGCTCCATATTTGCCTTAGTGCGACGGTTATTTCTTCGGCTGCCTTTCTGTCGGCAGAACTCCTCTTTGTCATTCCGAGCTGTTTTGCTATTCTGAATACGTGTGTGTCAAGCGGTATAATCAGGCATGACGGCGATATTTTTTGCCATATGCCGAAGTCTACGATTCCGTCACGTCTGACCATCCATCTGAGGAACATTGCAAGTCGCTTGCATGCCGACTGTTCTGTGTACGGTATTCCGTTTATTCCGTCAAAAAGCTGCTGCAAAGCATTTATAGGGTCGGATGAGGTTGATATAACGGCATGTTCCATATCGTCAAATTCGGTATATACCTTTTCAAGACGCTGGCAGAAACTGTAAAGGTCGGAGTATTTGAAGAAACGGTAGAACGAACCTTCACGGTCTTTGTATATGGAATATTTTCCTTTCATTATGAACTCATAAGGCTCTCCTTCCATATCCTTGTGGACTTCCTCAGCCTTTTTCAGAATCTGTTTCCTGTTTCCGTATGCAATCCATGCGGTTATAAAAGCCGAAATCTCAATGTCCTTTTTTTCGGTAAACCGGTGAGGAAAACTTACCGGGTCGGCAGGAATGAAATCTTTAGTATTGTATTCTTCAGCCCATTCAATGAGTCTGTTTTCCAAAGTCTTTTCCATAAAAAGCAAAATGTTATTGTTTTATGCTGTAAAGATAGGAAAATAGCGGATGAAATAAAAAATAAACGATTTCAGATTTATTTCAGAATCGTACAGTAGGTTTGCAATGTAATAATAATTAAAACAAAAATTTTATGTGGAAGAAATTTATACTGATGTTTGTAATAATGCTGTCAACTGCATTTATGTTCCAGAGTTGTGAAACAGAAGAAGTGGTATCACCTCCGCCTACAGAGATTGTCCAGTATGTTGAGGCTAATTATCCTGATGCTGAAATAGTAATTGTCAAGTATGACAAGCGCGACAAAGAGTATGATGTTGTTCTTTCAAATGGTTGGGAACTTACTTTCAACAAGGACTTTAAGCTTATAGATGCGGATATCTAAATAATGAATCCGTAAAAATGATAAAAATATTCTTTCAAAAAACCTCCTGCCTTTTCACTGAAAACCTTGAATGTTTTTGATGAAAAGGCAGGAGGTTTTTGTATAAAACATTGTACATATTTTGGGGTTTATATGCGCTTGTTTTTTGTTTACAGAAAGTCTTATCTGGTTTTCTTTTAAATTTTTTGTTCCAGATAAAAATGAATTTATCGTTTCCTGTTTTCATTTGCCGCAAGAGTGATAATCAGTGATGTCATTACAAGAAGTGCGCCAACCATTGCCGTACCTGCCCATTCCATCTTTTCCCAGGCAAATCCTGCAAGCAGTGTGCCGATTGAACCTCCAATGAAATATGTTGTCATGAATATGGTGTTCATTCTGTTTGAAGCTTGAGGGCATAGTCTGAACATGAGTGTCTGGTTACTCAGCTGTATGCACTGCATGCCTATGTCAATTATTATAATTCCTGCTATTATTGATGCATAGTGATTTCCGCCGAAGTAGAGCAGTGACCACGCAAGCAGCATAAGCATGCATCCGGTTATATTGAACTTCCTTGCTCCGAGCTTGTCAATATACTGTCCGAGGAATGATGCCGATATGGCTCCGGCAATACCGCAAAGTCCAAGAATACCGACAATATCGCTGCCGGCATTGAATGGTTCCTGTGCCATCTTGAAAGCAAGGCACGACCACATTGCAAGGAATGCTCCGAAGGCAACTGCCGAACGAACGGCATACAGGCGCAGCAACGGGTAATCTGCCACAAGTTTGAACAGAGAGCGCAAAAGACTTGGATAGTTTCCCTTGAATGTTGGTTTTATGTCAGGAATTACTTTTATGCAAACAATTGCCGAAACAAACATCATTATTGCCGCAATCAGATACATTTCGCGCCAGCCAAGCCAATCACCTATAAGTCCGCTGATAATTCTAGAACCGAGTATTCCTGTCAGCAGTCCCGAAAGTACAATACCCACGTTCTTGCCTTTTGTTTCGGGAGTGGAGTATATTGCCGCTATCGGTATGAATATCTGCGGAATGACTGAGCATATACCTGTCAGGAACGATGCAGCCAGCAGGATGTTAATGTCCGGTGCAAACGAAATTGTAAGGAGTGAGATTATAAGAATCGTGAAGTTGGATATGACAATATTCCTGCGCTGGAACAGGTCGCCAAGCGGGATAACAAAAAGCAATCCCATGGCATATCCTATCTGCGATACCATTGCAATCATATTACTCAGAAAGTCGGAAACATTAAGCTCCTCCTTAATCATGTTCAGCAGTGGCTGGTTGTAGTAAAGGTTGGCAACCGAAATACCTGCCACAATACTCATTGTCATAAGCAGTTTCTTTGACAAACCGCCGTTTTCTTTCAGCTCTGTTCTCATCCTTAGTACACGTTTTTATCAATTTCGCGGCAAAGGTATGGATTTTAACTCTGTAAATTCTGAATGTAGGTAACTAAATTTTTGTATAAGCTTTATGTCATATGAATTTATTATAAAATGAAAGGTATTGATTTTTTAGATGTATGCCTTATTTTGGCATAGCTAACTGCTAATTTTGCCGGAAACAAACGTATTTGTTTTAGACATGAGTGATATTTTTGATAGAATATAGACAATTAAGATATTATCGTTATGAAAGAAATAGAAGGTTATGATGTAAAGATTTTCACGGACAATGTGGAAGAAAGTGCAATAGAGCAAATAAGAAGACTACTTTCCGTTGATGTTTTCAGCAATTGCAAAATAAGGATAATGCCTGATGTTCATGCAGGTGCCGGGTGTGTTATAGGTTTTACTGGAAATCTTGGTGATAGAGTTATCCCGAATATTGTAGGTGTTGATATAGGATGCGGTATTGCCGTACAGCCTTTTGTTTGTAAGAAAGAAATTGATTTTCACAGCTTTAATGAATATATTGTTAAGAATATACCTTCGGGCAGGGATTACAGGACAATTGATTATAATCCTTTGCCGGGAGCCTATACAGAGAAATATGTTGAGGCAAAGCAACTTGTAACGGAACTGCGTTGTTACCGCGAATTGAAAGAAATAGGAAGGCTTTATAAGGCAATAGCTTCACTTGGGGGCGGAAATCATTTTATTGAAATAGATAAGGACAGCAATGGTCTGTATTATCTTGTAGTGCATACCGGCAGCAGGAATTTGGGAAAGCAGGTTGCTATGATTTATCAGCGACTTGCGGTTAAATGCCAGTCGGGATGGGATGAACTTGTAAGGGAAAAGAATCGTCTTATAGAAGAATATAAATCTGCGGGAAGAAGATCTGAACTGAAGGATGTTGTCAGGAATTTGCACAATTCCTTTAAAATGAGGCGCCCTTCAATACCGGAAGATTTATGTTATCTTGAAAAAGAATTCCGTGATGATTACCTGCACGATATGCATATCTGCCAGAAATGGGCACAGATAAACAGAAGAATGATAATTGATATGCTGTATGATTTTCTTGTAAGAAACGGTTTTGCAGAAAATATTGAAAAGGTTGGTTACTTTGAAAGTGTGCATAATTATATCAGTGATAACAATATAATACGCAAGGGAGCCATTTCTGCCCGAAAAGGTGAAAAGTGTATTATACCGTTAAATATGAGAGACGGTTCACTGATATGTATCGGTAAAGGTAATGAGGACTGGAATTGTTCAGCACCACATGGAGCCGGCAGAATAATGAGTCGCAAGCAGGCTTTCAATGACGTTTCAATGGCTGATTTCAAAGAATCAATGGAAGGTATATATAGTGAAACCGTATCAGAGGCAACAAAAGATGAATCTCCAATGGTATATAAGCCAAAGGATGAGATTATTCTGAATATTGAAGACACTGTGGAAATAATAAATACAATCAAGCCTGTATTTAATTTCAAGGCGGCCGAGTAAGTTTGTTTGGTTGTATTTAGTCTTATTTCTGATACATATAAAAGATATTGTGGTGAAAGTTGTTATGAAGCTTGTAAATAAAACGAATAACCTGTAAAATGCTTTGAAACAAAATCGCCTTTACAATGCGATGTAAAGGCGATTAAAGTTTTTGTATCGGTTATATATACAAATTAGTATCCGAAAATATCCTCACTTGAAAGAACTGTTACTTTACCGAGAGTCTTGAGATAATTCATGTCAAGGTCCTTGATGTTGCCAAGTATTCCGTAATTGTATTTTCTTCCTTTGACATATTTCTCCTGTGTAGCCTTGACATCTTTAAGAGTCATGTTCTGAACCTTTTCGAATACAAGTTTATCCTGTGGTTCTGTCAGACCAAGGTCGCGGTCGCTCAGATAACTCCAAAGAACATATTCGCGTACAGTACGCTCTGTTCTTATACTGTTAATTAGTGATTCCTTTGCAACTGTGAATGCTGCCTCAGATTCCGGCATATTGTTTATGATTTCATCAAAAGCCTGTATAGCCTGTTTCATCTTGTCGTTCTGTGTGGCAATGAATGCAAAATATGAATATGTATCATTACTATATCCTGGACTTGTCATAAATGCATCAGATGAGTAGGCTAGTCCGCGTGCTTCGCGCATTTCCTGGAATACAATACTGTTCATTCCTCCACCGAAATATTGATTGTAAAGAGTAATTTCCGGAGTAAGTGAAGGATTGAATTCATCACCATTGTTTGAATATTGCAGATAGTAAAGCTGCTTTGCATCATACTGTGCCAGATATACATTGCTTTCGTCTGTAATCTGTTTAACTGCATGTTTCTTTTCAAGGGGCTGTAGCTTGTCGGATGTTTTGTGATTCTTGTCCAAAGCGGCAATAACTTCATCCATTTTCATAGGACCGTAATAAAGTATTTCGTGTTCCTTGTCAATAAATGAACGTGTCTTTTGTAGAAGTTCTTCAGAAGTGACTTCTTTTATCTTGTCATTAGGCAATGTTGTTCTTCTGATAAATTCTGGTCCATAGAATATATATCTTTGCAGAGCTCCGAAACAACTTCCCTGATTAAGTTTGGCATTGGCTCTGTTTTGCAACAGGTCAGTCTTCATATTTTCAAGAATATTTTCGTCAGCCTTACTGCTGTAGATAAGGTCTTCTACAATCTGTATTGCCTTAGTCATATTCTCACTCAGTCCGGATATGGAAATATATGTTTCGTTGGCATTAGAGCCCATAGAGAAACTGCAAGCTATACCATACAGCTCGGAAGCAATCTCTTCAGGAGTTTTCTTATCTGTTCCAAGATAACTTAAATAAGTGAAAGCTGTATTGATCATAGGATCGTTTTCTGTTCCGCTGTTAAATACATAATCAAGCTGGAACAAATCGTTTGAAGTGTTCTGTTTGTAAAGCAGTTCAAGACCCTTTCCTGTTTTTGCAATTGACATGTCTTTGTTGTAGTCTACAAATACCGGCTCGATTGGCTTGACTTGAACAGACTGTATTTCCTTTAGTAAGTTGCTCTGTTCATCACGGTTTGTCATGATAGGAGTAATCTTTGGTGCAGCAATTTTCTGTACGGTCTTGTCTTCTCCCTGACGTTTATAGATTGCGACATATCCGTTTTCTGTAAGATATTTGTTTGCGAAGTCAACAATGTCCTGTTTTGTATAGTTTTCTATTGCCTTGAAAGACTTGACATCATTTGCCCATTCATTTCCGTTGATGAAAGAATTTACGTAGTACATGGCTCTTGAATCATTATCCTCGAGAGACTGCATGAAATACTTTTTGATGTTGTTCTTTGATGCTTCAACAAGATTTTCGTCAAACTCGCCTTTGCGCAGCTTGTCAACTTCTGCAAGCAGGATATCTTTTACTTCATCAAGAGTCTGTCCTGTCTTTGGTCTTGAAGATACAACAAATGAACCGTAATCAGGTTGAGAGCTTGCATAACCGTATGCGCCGAGAGTTTTTTGCTGTTGGTTGATGTTCAGGTCAATTAGCCCTGCCTGTCCGTTATAAAGAACAAAACTGATAAGGTCGTATATGCCGGCATCCTTGTCGGTAGCTCCCGGAAGTCTCCAACCCAAAGTAATGTTTTCGGCTTCAAGTCCGTAAACTTCCTTGACTATAGGTGAGGTGATAGGCTGTTCCTTTTCATATTTCAGCTCCGGAATATTTGGATTTGGAACCATATCACCAAAGTATTTCTCAATTGTTGCAACCATTTCGTCAGGATTGAAATCACCTGAAACGCAAATAGCCATATTGTTTGGTACATAATATGTCTTGTGGTAGTTCTTTACGTTTGTGATGGACGGGTTTTTCAAATGCTCCTGAGTACCAAGTACAGTCTGTGTTCCGTAAGGATGATGCGGAAACAGAGCAGCATCAAGCGCTTCGTAAACTTTTCTGCTGTCTTGAGTCAGTGACATATTCTTTTCTTCATAAATGGTTTCAAGCTCGGTATGGAAGCCTCTGATAACAGGATTCTTGAATCTGTCAGCCTGTATTCTTGCCCAATTGTCTATCTGGTTTGAAGGAATGTCTTCAACATAAACTGTCATATCCTGGGATGTGAAGGCATTTGTACCGTCTGCTCCTATTATTGCCATCAGCTTGTCGTATTCATTAGGAATGGAATATTTTGAAGCTTCGTAGCTTATTGAATCAATTGTATGGTATATTGCTGCTCTTTCTTTTTCATCTTCAGTGTGTCTGTATGTCTCAAACAGGCTTTCTATCTGGTCAAGCAAAGGTTTCTCTGCCTGATAGTCAGATGTTCCGAATTGTTCTGTTCCCTTGAACATCAGATGTTCAAAGTAATGTGCCAGACCGGTTGTTTCGGCAGGGTCATTCTTGCCGCCGACTTTCACTGCAATGTAAGTCTGGATTCTTGGTGTTTCCTTGTTGACACTCATGTAAACTTTCAAACCGTTCTTAAGAGTGTACATCTGAGTGTTAAGCGGGTCACCTGCCACAGTTTCGTATTTGTTCTGTGAACAGGATGCAACCATCATAAATGCAATGGCGATGGATGCAAAAGAAACGAATTTCTTCATAAGCTGTCAGTATTAGTTATTATATATACTTAAGGTATTTGTATTTTTCAAAGATAGGTTGATTTTATTGGAATATCCGGATATTATGGTTAAATAAAACTTTCATTCCGTGAAATGTTGTAAAAATGAATAGTCTGTTACATTCTGTCTGCCATTATTGATTTGTTATCTTTTCATTGAGTTCCTGGGCGGTAAGTCCAAGGTTCTCTATTCCCATATATGTGACAATCCCGTTTTCGTTTAATATGTAAATTCGGGGAATCATACTGTTTGCAAATAATGAATAAACATTTCTGTCATAGTCGAAGTATGTTGGAAGTGTCAGGTTATTTTCTTTCCAGTATTTGTTTACGCTTTCTACCGGTTCTTCTCTTGCAATAGCAATGAAGCAGTAATTTGTGTCTTCTTTAAAATTTTGATATGATTCTTCTATTATAGGCAATTCGCGGCGGCAGTCTTCACATTCTGTATGAAAGAATAAAAGAAGTGATTTTTTACCTGTTAAAGATGTTGAATTAAAAAGATTACCGTTCTGGTCAGGAACTGTAAAATACGGGATTTTGTCTCCTGGATTTATATAGTTTACAGTTTCTGTATTTTCATTTTCTGTAATACACGAGCCAATTGCAATTATGAATAATGCAATTGTGATATATTTTATATATGCCTTCATTGTATTCTTTGATATTCAGGTGTTAAGTTTATTGTTTCAAGATCTTCGGGAACATAAATGTTGCCGTTAAAGAAATTGGCTGCTTCTGATGTATATTCTTTCTTTCTTGTTTTTATGGTTCTGTCTTCTGTATGATAGAGTATCAGGTTCTTGATGTTAAGCTGTCCGGCAAGTTTTCCTGCGTCAAGAGCAGTGCTGTGGTGCTTTTCGTAAGGCTTGAATACTTCTCTGTCCTTGTAAAGGCAGAAAGCTTCGCACATCATCCAATCAGAATTTTCAACGTATTTTCTGTTAGCCTCATTGAAAGGCTCGTCTCCAAGGCATACGAGTGTCTGCTTGTCTGGAAGTATAGCCTTAAATCCGTATTGTTTTTCTTTGGTAGACAGAATGTCAAAACAGGTAAATCTTGTATTTATTGCCTCAAACGTATCTCCGTCTGAGACTGTATTGAAGATTATTTCCGAACCTATTTTGCATGTTATTTTCTTGGGCAAAGTCATTTTGCATATCCAGTCAAGTACTTCAATGGATTTGTCGTGCGCATATATGTTAAGTATGCCGCTGTATTTCCCCTGTTGCATTTGCTGTGCTATGATTCGTATTACCCATACAACGCCAAGAATATGGTCGGTGTGAGCATGAGTGACAAATATGTCGTGTATAGTGCTTGTTTTTATATCAGCTTTCTCAAGTTGGGATAAGATTCCATTGCCGCCTCCTGCATCTACCAACATTGTCTGTTCTTCATTTATGATTGCGAAACATGTGTTGTAGCATTTGGTGACAACAGCATTTCCTGTTCCAAGCATTGTAATTTTCAGTTTATCTTTCATAAGGCAACTGTTTTTGTCATACATGCAAAGTTAAGCTTTTTGGCAGACAAAATAGGTGAGTTTTGATTTTATATATTACTTTGTTGGAGGATATAAGCCTTTTATATTGATTAATGTATTGTTTGTGTTGTTATTGGTGCCGGTAAGAATTTACAGCGTTTATGAAATCATCAACATAAGTTCTCCCGATAGGAATCTTTATGTTTCCTTCGTTCATCACAACATAATTGTGGTTGTAGCTTTCAATGTTCTTCAATGGAATGATGTATGACTTGTGGACTCTGACAAATTTGTCTTCAGGCAGCATGGACATGATTGTTTTCATTGAAGTTCTTGACAATATGTATGGTTCCCTGATACGGTATATCTTGGCATAGTTTTCCATTGCCTCGATATAAAGTATGTCATCGGTTGATAACATGATATTGTTGTATTCCTGTTTCACTATGATATGTTCCGGCTTTGACTGTGGAGCTTGTGATTCAAGTCTTCTCAATGCTTTGTCTATAGCCTTTTCAAATCTCTCATAGGCAAAAGGCTTATGCAGAAAATCAACGGCATCAAGATTAAAACCTTCCAATGCAAACTTGGCGTGGGCGGTTGTAAATATGAAAACACATTCTTTGGGAAGTTTCTTGGCTATTTCAATTCCGCTTATACTGTTCATCTCAATATCCAGAAACACTATATCCGGCTTTTGTTTTTCTATATTCTCTATACCGATATGAGGCTCACTGAAAGTGGTCAGATTTATATTTCCCTTGCGTTTGCAGAAACTGCTTATTACCGTAAGCGCCAATGGTTCGTCATCAATAGCTATGCAGTTTATCTTTTTCATTTGATTCTGATTTTTAGTGAAACAAAATAGATTCCGTTCTGTTCATAATTATTTAGATTGAATCTTTCCGGGTATAGCAGATTAAGCCTTTTCCTGCAGTTCTTTATTCCTATTGCCGGATGGTTGTCCTTCTTATGTTTCATTATTTTATTTTCCGTATTGAATAGAAGTTCTCCATTCTCAACGGTAATTGATATTTTAATGTAGCAGTCTTCATCAGGTGATGTTCCGTATTTGAATGCGTTTTCAATGAAGGTTATAAGAATCATTGACGGGATTTCTATTTCATCGTCATCAATCTTTGTTGTGAAGTATATTTTTGTATGGTGGTTAAGACGCAGTTCCTGCAACTCAACATATTGCTGTATATAATCAATCTCGCTTCGTATATTTATAGTGTCGGATGTAGACTGGCTGTACATATATTGCATTATGTTAGAGAATTTTATGAATGCCGATTCTGTATTGTCCGACTGGCTTACTACAAGTCCGTATATTGCGTTCAGAGTGTTGAACAGAAAGTGCGGGTCAATCTGTGACTTGTATATGGCAAGTTCTGCTTTGTTCTTTTCCGCTTCAATTTCCTGCTTTGACAATATTTGTTTGAACAGCTCGAATATCAGTTCGATAGCAAGTGAGAATCCTGTAACAATAAGGAAAAAATACCATACTATCTGCGTTCTCATATGTCTTTTGGCAGCATTTGCCAACCTGGATATTTCTGTTTCTGCGTTTCCGGAATTGTCGGGCAGAGGGAAATCACTTATCAGTTTTGTTATTACAAGTATCACAATTATTATAGCAGCAGCCTTCAAATACTTTTTCTGCATAACCATTGAAGGCAGGTTTATCTTTCGGTATGTAAAGTAAAGCGCATATAGATATGTAATCAATGTAAGCATGAACGTGGTGTGATGCACAATCCATTTCTCAACCGGCGCCAGCATAATGACTATAGGCAGTATAGCCATACAAAAGAGCAAATCTATATAGATTGATATTCTTTTATGTTTCATAAGGGATATTAGGGACCATTTAAAAACGTATATACAAAAGTAACTTTTAAAATCTGTTTTTCAAACATGCTTTTTAATCATTCATCATCACATTTCATTTGTTTGTCATCAGTTGTTTTGAATGCATGTTATTTATATATTTTTTTGTTGAAAAATAAAACAATATGAAACGTATTATAGTATATTTAGGTTTGTCATGTATGTTGGTTGCATGTAACAAAAGTTCTTCGGATATGCCGGCAGCAGCATATAAGACTTTTGTTATAAACAGTTCTGATTGTGTCCTTAATTCAAGTTATTCCGCATCATTGGCAGGAAAGCAGTTTGTGGAAATACGTCCTCAAATCAGTGGTACGATTACAGACATCTGTATAAACGAGGGTAGTACTGTCAGGAAAGGTCAGATTCTTTTTATCATAGACCAGGTTCCATATAAAGCTGCACTTGAAACAGCTGTGGCAAATGTAAAGACCGCACAGGCAAAACTTGAAACCGCAAAGCTTACACTTGACAGCAAACAGGAGCTTTTCAAGCAGAATGTTGTTTCAGAGTTTGATTTGAAAACTGCACAGAACGCTTATTCCGAAGCTGAGGCTGCACTTGCATTGGCAAAGGCACAGGAAACGAATGCACGGAATGACTTGTCATATACAGAGGTTAAAAGTCCGGTTGACGGAATGGCAAGCATGATTCCTTACCGTGTAGGCGCATTGGTAAACAGCAGTATTTCCGAACCTCTTGTAACCGTATCCGATGACAGCTCTGTATATGCTTATTTTTCCTTGACAGAAAATCAGGTCCTTGATATAATGGAACGCTACGGTTCACTGCAGAATGCCATTGACAATATGTCGGAAGTCGAACTTAAAATGAGTAACGGCAAGATGTATAAGCATAAGGGCCGTATTGATGCAATAAGCGGAACGATAGAGCAGGGAACAGGAACTGTAAGTGTACGTGCCGTTTTCCCTAATGAGGAAGGAATATTGCGCAACGGCGGTAGCGGAAATGTCATTTTGCCTACGGTATTGAATAATTGTATAACAATTCCTCAGGCTGCCACTTACGAGATTCAGAACAAGACTTTTGTCTATAAGGTTGTTAACGGTTATACAAAATCCACAGCGGTTGATGTATTCCGTCTTAACAATGGGACAGAATATGTCGTGAATTCGGGAGTACAGGTAGGGGATACTATAATAGCCGAAGGAGCAGGATTGCTAAGGGATGGTATAAGAATAGAATGATTTTAAAGAAAGAAAAAGATGAAGATAAAAACATTTATAGACCGTCCCATATTGTCAGGTGTTATTTCCGTACTGATACTTATATTGGGATTTATAGGATTGTCACAGTTGCCGGTTGAACAGTTTCCGGAAATTGCTCCGCCGACAGTCAGTGTTTCAGCTTCCTATACAGGAGCCAACGCCGAAACAGTGCTGAACAGTGTTGTTGTTCCTTTGGAAGAAGCATTGAATGGTGTTGAAAATATGATGTATATGACATCAACTGCATCAAACAACGGTTCTGCCCGTATAACTGTTTATTTCCGTCAGGGAACAGACCCGGACATGGCTACGGTGAATGTCCAGAACCGTATAGCGACAGCCGAAGGGTTGCTGCCGGCAGAAGTGACCAAAAGCGGTATCACTGTCAGAAAACGTCAGACAAGTAACATAAAACAGCTTGCAGTCTATAGTCCGGATGATTCGTTTGACGAGGCATTTCTTACAAACTATATGAAGATAAATATAGAGCCTCGTCTGTCACGTATCGCTGGTGTCGGCGAAGTAAACGTATTCGGTTATGACTATTCTATGCGAATATGGCTTGACCCGACCAAGATGCACAAGTATAATCTAGTTCCTTCTGATATAAGTGCTGTATTGGACGAGCAGAATATTGAAGCTGCTACCGGAACACTTGGTGCGGAATCTGATAATACATTCCAGTATGTCCTGAAATATCGCGGACGTTATGAAGAGGAAACCGATTATGAAAATATGGTAATCAAGTCGCTTCCTGACGGTGAAGTTCTCCGTCTGAAGGATGTTGCAACCATTGAACTCGGCACAAGGGCATATGATTATATCGGTGAAGTGAGCGGCCATCCCGGATGTAATATAATGATTTCACAGACTTCCGGTACGAATGCCAATGAGATTATCAAAGAGATTGACCGTACCGTTGCCGAAATATCCGAGACATTGCCCGAGGGTATTAAGATTGTGGACCTTATGAGTACCAAGGATTTCCTTGATGCATCAATAAAGAGTGTCGTAAAAACATTGATAGAGGCTATTCTTCTTGTAGTACTTGTTGTATATGTGTTTTTGCAGAGCCTACGTTCTACTTTCATTCCTACAATCTCAATCATAGTATCACTGATTGGAACATTTGCATTTCTGGCTGTTGTCGGATTCAGCCTTAACATGCTTACGCTGTTTGCCCTTGTGCTTGTAATCGGTACCGTTGTGGATGATGCCATAGTTGTGGTAGAGGCTGTCCAGGCAAAGTTTGATGAAGGGTATAAATCCTCGTACAAAGCTACCATTGATGCCATGGACGGCATAACATCAGCCCTTGTTACCACAACATTTGTCTTTATGGCTGTGTTCATTCCGGTAAGTTTCATTGGCGGAACAACAGGTACATTCTATACTCAGTTCGGACTTACAATGGCGGCAGCCGTTGCCATATCATTGCTTAACGCACTAACATTGAGCCCTGCACTATGTGCGTTGATAATGACACCTCACCAGACTAACTCTGAAACAGGAAAACTAAGTTTCTCATCCCGTTTCCATATCGCTTTTGATACCGCGTTTTCCCGTCTTGTCAATAAGTATAAAGTTGGTGTCATCTTTATGATTAAACGGAAATGGCTGGCTGCCGCTTTATTGATTATTGCCTGTGGGGGATTTGTTTACCTTATGAAGACTACAAAAACAGGACTTGTACCTAATGAGGATATGGGAACAGTCTTTGTTGATGTCCGTACTTCTCCTGGTAACAGTGTTCATGAAACACGCAAGGTAATGGAATTGGTTGACAGTTGCCTCCGTACCATTCCGCAAATAGAGCTTTATTCAAATATTACCGGTAATTCAATGCTTAGCGGTCAGGGAGCCTGCAACGGTATGTTTACCGTCCGTCTGAAAGACTGGGATGAACGTACAGAGAAAGAGGATGCTATCGGAGCTATTATGGACGAAATACAGCGTAAAACCGCATTCATTGCAAGTGCTGATATTATGACCTTTACCCGTCCTATGATTCCAGGGTATGGTATGAACAGTGGTTTTGAAGTGTATGTCCAGGACCAGAAGGGAGGTCCGGTCGAGGACTTACTGAAATATACACGTCTGTTTATTGACGAACTTTCAAAGCGTCCCGAAATCGGTCGTGCAACTACATCGTTTGATACAAAGTTTCCGCAATATCTTGTTGAGGTTGATGCTGCAGTGTGCAAGCGCAACGGAGTTTCACCGTCGGATGTGCTAAGTACCCTTTCAGGATATATCGGAGGAAACTATGCATCAAACATGAACAGGTTCTCAAAGATATACCGTGTAATGGTTCAGGCATCACCGGAATTCCGTCTTGATACCGAATCTCTTAACAATATGTATGTACGCAACAGTGACGGCAATATGACACCTGTAAGTCAGTATATAAAGCTTACACGTGTTTACGGTTCGGAAATCCTGACACGCTTTAATCTGTTCTCGGCAATTCAGGTAAACGGTTCTGCTGCTAACGGCTACAGTTCCGGACAGGCAATCAAGGCTGTTCAGGAAGTTGCTGCAAGTGTTTTGCCTACTGGATACGGATTTGAGTTCGGAGGTATGTCACGTGAAGAGTCAAGTACAGGCAATACAACAACAGTCGTTTTCATAATTTGTGTTGTATTCATATACCTTATTCTTTGTGCGCTTTATGAAAGTATTTTCATTCCGTTGGCAGTAATTCTTTCTGTGCCGTTCGGTCTTGCCGGAAGCTTCCTTTTCGCAAAGATGTTTGGTCTTGAAAACAATATATATCTTCAGACAGGACTTATCATGCTTATCGGTCTTTTGTCAAAGACAGCCATTCTGCTTACAGAATATGCTTCCGAGCGTCGCCGTCATGGCATGAGCATTGCCGAGGCTGCCGTGTCTGCTGCCAAGGTCCGTCTGCGTCCTATTCTGATGACATCCCTTACCATGATATTCGGTCTGCTGCCAATGACATTCGCAACTGGTGTAGGCGCTAACGGAAACATTTCTCTTGGTGTGGGAGCTGTCGGAGGTATGTTTGTCGGAACTATTGCTCTTCTTTTCATAGTTCCTGTACTGTTTATATTTTTCCAGACAATTCAGGAGAGGGTGATGCCTGCACGTCTGACAGAAACAGATGATAAAAAGGATTGATAAAGAATATAATTTGCCATATAGATATGAAAAATATAGTTATATCAATTATAATGCTGTCTTCGCTTGCCGGCTGCCATATATACAGGAATTATGAGCGTCCAGATAATTTGTCGGTAAGTGACAGCCTTTTCAGACATCCGGTTGCTGAAGAAGATACAATGACAATAGCATCGGTGTCATGGAGAGAACTGTTTACCGACCCTAAATTGCAGGAACTGATTGAATGTGGTCTGGAAAACAATACGGATTTGCGTATAGCCTTTTTGAAAGTGAATGAAGCTGAGGCTTCGCTTATGTCGTCAAAGCTTTCTTTTCTTCCGTCTTTGGGCCTGTCGGCTGATGCGTCCATAAGCAGTCTTGGAGGTGAAAGTGCCACTGAAACATATTCGGTCGGCGCTTCGGCAAGCTGGGAAATAGACATATTCGGCAAGCTTAGGAATGCCAAGAAAGGCACAGAAGCATTGTTGTATCAATATGAGGCAAATGCCCGTGCAGTGCAGACATTGCTGATAGCTACGATAGCCGACAGTTATTATACGTTGCTTGCCCTTGATGAACAGCTGAAGACAAGCCAGGAAACATCAAAGAACTGGAGCAGTTATGTAAAAACACTTGTTGCTCTCAAGGATAACGGAACGGTCAAGGAATCGGACATTGCTCAGGCTAAAGCAAACAGTATAAAGGTTGACGCTTCACTGGTGTCACTTGAACAGCAGATAACATCAGTAGAGAACTCACTTTCCGTACTTTTGGGAAGAGTTCCCGGTGCGATAGAAAGAAGTACACTGGATGAACAGGTATTCCCTGATTCATTGTCTGTCGGTGTTCCGTTGCAGCTTTTGCGTAACCGTCCGGATGTCATGCAGGCAGAATGGAAACTGGCGGAGGCATATTATACGACCAATCAGGCGCGCGCTGCATTCTATCCGTCAATAACATTGGGCGGAAATGCCGGATGGACCAACAGCGGCGGAGGAACGATAACAGATCCCGCATCATGGTTGCTAAGTGCTGTCGGTTCTCTTGTTCAGCCTTTGTTTGAGAACGGCAAGAATATTGCGAATCTTAAAATAGCCAAAGCCCAGCAGGAAGAGTCACTTCTGTCTTTCCAGCAGAGTATTCTGAATGCGGGAGCAGAAGTGAATGACGCGCTTGTTGCATGGCAGGCTTCACGTAAGCGTATAGATATGGGAAAACAGCAGATTGAAGCGCTGGAATCTGCCGTTAAAAGTACGGAACTTTTAATGAAATACGGCAATGTAAATTATCTTGAAGTCCTCGTAGCACAGCAGGCATTGCTGGAAGCACAGATGACAAACATTGGTGACAAGTATAATGAAATAAAGGGAGTCATTGATTTGTATCATGCATTGGGTGGGGGAATAAAATAACCGTTGCATGATTTATGAATTATTAATAAGGGGAAAAGTCTTTTAATTTTTTTCATAAGTAATATAATTATCCTTGCATAAGGAGCCTTTCAGCAAATGAAAGACTCCTTATTTTATATATTACTGTATTTTTATGGTAGTCAGTTCCCCATTTGGCAACAGAGTATTTGTGACAAGAATTTTATAAAGTCTGTAACCGGAGCTTTTGTTCTTGAAACCGAAACTTTCGGTTGCAGAAAACATTTACTGTTTTTCGGTTTGTTTCTTCTTCAAAGTGTCGGTAGGGTTCTCTCCAAAATAGTCCTTGTAGCATCTTGTAAAGTAGGATGGCGAACTGAATCCTACTTCATATGTTATTTCAGCAATGGTCATATCCGTTGTTTTCAAGAACTCTGCAGCCTTGTTCAGCCTTGTTATCCTAAGCAGTTCGTTAGGAGAATAGCCGGTAAGAGCCTTTGTCTTTCTGTAAAGCTGCACTCTTCCAAGTCCCATACTTGCTCCTATTTCCTCTACATTCAGTTCCGGGTCGGACATCTTTTCGCTGATTGTTTTTTCAAGTCTTTCAACAAAACTCCTGTCCACCTCACATAGCTGGCTTTTCTGTTCTCCGGCCTTTTCACTGAAGAAGTTCTGGACACGCTTTCTGTTTTTCATCAGATTGTCTATTCTTGTCAGCATAAGGTGGCTGCTGAACGGTTTGGTTATATAAGAGTCAGCACCGCAGTCATAGCCTTTGATTCTTTGTTCTTCTCCGGCATAGGCTGTAAGCATCATAACCGGGATATGTGAGGTCTTGATATCTTCCTTTATCCTTTTGCAGCATTCCATTCCGTCCATTACCGGCATCATGACATCGCATATAATCGCATCAGGTACGAATGCCTGAGCCTGTTTTACCCCTTCTTCGCCGTTTGCGGCTTCTATTACATTGTATTTGGGGCTGAGCAGCATATGGACGTATTCTCTGACGTCGTGATTGTCGTCAATTATAAGAATTGTTTCTTTGTTGCCTTCCTCGTTGCAGTCATTTTCTTTTATTGCGATGTCTTCCTGCTCAGCGGTAAACAAAGCCCCGTCTCTGAAATGCTCGATATTCTTATCAGTTTCTGCAACAGCCGGCATCTCTACATTCTGTCTCATTGGTATTTCAATGGTGAATGAAGTTCCCTTGTCGGGTTCGCTTTCAACGCTTACAGTTCCGTTATGCAGACTTACAAACGCCTTAACCATTGCCAGACCTATTCCAGAACCGGCAAAATTTACATTTACCTGATAGAAATTGTCGAAGATATGTTTTATATGCTCTTGCGAAATGCCTATACCGCTGTCGGAAATTACTATCTTTATCCTGTTTCCGTTGTTTTGGAACTGTGATAGCCTTATACTGATGTTTCCGTTTTCTGGCGTGAATTTGAAGGCATTGGAAAGCAGGTTGTATGTTATTCTCTCCATCTTTTCCAAATCGGCAAGCATGATATAGCTGCTGTCTGGCGAACTTTCAATTTCAATATTGAAATCAATGTGTCGTTTTACTGCAAGTTCCCTGAACGATTCACCCCATTCCTTAATCTCTTTGCTTATGTCAAATTCGGAAAGTTTCAAATCAAGCTTGCCTGATTCGTATTTTCTGAAATCAAGAATCTGGTTAGTCAGTCGCAGAAGTATAGTAACATTCTTGTTGATTATGTTAAGCAATGTCCTTTCTTCATCATCGGTACTGTTCTTTTCAAGCAGTCTGTTTACCGGGTCTGCAATAAGTGTCAGCGGAGTTCTGAAGTCGTGCGAAACGTTTGTAAAGAATGAAAGCTTTGCCTGGGTTGCTTCTTCCAGTTTTTTTGACAAGTCCATCAGCTGGTTTCTCTGTTCCTCAAGTTTGCTTTTCTGCATTGACAGTTCCTTGTTCAATCTGACTTTTATCCAAAAAGCTTTTACAAGGAAGAAGAGCAGTGTGCATACAAGAATAAGGATTATAAGGCATGCCACAAGAAACATTCTCTGTACAGAGTATCTTTGCAGGAAATTATCGAGTCTTCCGTCCAGGACTTTAATCTTGCTGTCCAGGGTTGCTATGTGTTCGGTCTGCATTTGCATTATCCTTGCATTTGACTTGTTTACAAGATCGGACGAAAGCAGATTCTCTTTTTTATAGTCTTTTCCCTGAAGTATGTTCATAGCAAGCTCAATGACCTTGTCACCTCCTGTGGGATAAATAAAGGAGGCATTCAGTTCGCCGTTTATTATACTTTCAACACCATATCCTTTTCCTGCAAGGGCATCTACTCCTACAAACAGAATTTTATTGTTCAAATTGCGTTTTTTTGCGGCATTGTACGCCCCCAAAGCCATACGGTCGTTGTGCGCGAAAACGAGATCAATCTTCCTGTTTGTATTAAGTATTGAGTCAAAAGCCTCTTCGGCAGAATTTTGGAACCACTTGGCATCAGCCTGGGCAACAAGTCTTATTTCCGGATAATTTTCAAGGGCCTTCATCAGTCCGTTATGTCTTTCGGATGCAGGTGTGGAATTTTTCAGACCGGTCAGTTCAACTATATTGCCTTTTCCTTTAAGTATGTTTGATATGTACTCTCCGGCTTTGATGCCAAGAGTATAGTTGTCTGCTCCAATGTAGGCGGTATATTTGTCCGAATTGATTTTTCGGTCAACAAGAAGTACTGGTATTCCGCTGTCATAAGCCTTTTCAATTGCAGGTGTAACCTCGTTTGCTTCGTTTGGGGATATTACAAGTATGTCAACTCCTTTCTCGATGAGTTCGTTTATGTCAGCTGTCTGTTGCTTGCTGTTGTCGTTTGCACATTTGAAATCTATCCTGATGTCTGGATAAAACAGTGCTTCACGTTTCATTTCATTATTTATCTGTGTGCGCCATTCGTCAGCACTGCATTGTGAAACACCTATGATGAAATCATCAGTTTCCTGTCGTTTGCATGAGACAGAAAAGATAATAAGTATAAAAATCCAAGCTATAATGTTTCTCATAACGGAAAAGCATAAATATTTAACAAAGATAATTATTTGGATTTTAACGGCAATACCTGTACGGTATTTTAAGTGTTTTCGGTTGGGGGATGGCTGTCTGTGCCATATGTTTGCCCATTATTCGGCATATGCCTTTAAAAAACAAAATACGGTGCACGCCTGCACCGTATAAAAGGGAATTTTTGTAAGGGGAAAAAGAATATATTAAACTCTGGATTTGAGTTCTTCTGGCAATACAGGCATTGCACCGTTTTGTGTGCAAACATAGGCTGATACCTCTACAGCAAGCTTATGTGCTTCTCTGATAGAGTGGCCTTTTATTATTGCTGCAACAAATGTTGCTGTGAAAGAGTCACCGGCACCTACAGTATCTATTACATCTACAACCGGAGTCTCTACAAATGATATTTCTCCCGGGCGGAACACATAGCTGCCGTTCACGCCGCATGTAAGGATAAGCATTTTAAGATTGTACTTTGCAAGCAGAATCCAGCACTTGTCCTGCAGGTCAATTCCAGGATATCCGAACATTCTGCTTACTGTAACCAGTTCTTCATCGTTTATCTTCAGAATATTGCATTTTGATAAAGAATTGCAGAGTATTTCTTTTGTGTAGAAGTCCTGACGCAGATTTACATCGAATATCTTTAAAACATCATCGCCTGTCGGCATTGAATCGATAAATCTGTTTATTGTTTCTCTTGATACTGCACTTCTCTGGGCAAGCGAGCCGAAGCAGACAGCCTTTGTTCTTTTGGCCATTTCTTCAAGTTCGTTTGTAAATGGTATATTGTCCCATGCAACTCCTTCCTTTATTGTATATTTCGGAATACCGTTGCCGTCTAGCTCAACAATTACGGTACCTGTAGGGTAAGGCACTTTCTGTATATTGTAACTTAACTGCTTGTCATTGAAATTTTCCAGAATTTCATTGCCAAGTTTGTCGTCTCCTATTGCGCTTACAACGCTGCTATTCAGTCCGAACTGTGAAATATGGTATGCAAAGTTAGCCGGTGCGCCACCGATTTTCTTGCCTTCTGGAAGCATATCCCATAATGCTTCTCCCATTCCAACTATAAGATTATTCTCCATAGTATTATTTTTTAATGTTTTATTTTAAGTGTATAGAATAACAAATATATAACTCCTACTGTCATTACTGCAACGGCTCCGTTCTGTCCTACGGCATCACTTGCAATTCCCATCAGAAGAGGGAATACGGTGCCTCCGAACAATCCCATTATCATAAGACCTGAAATTTCGTTTTTCTTTTCAGGCATTGAAAGTAATGCCTGAGAGAAAATGATTGAAAAAATGTTTGAATTGCCGAAACCTATAAGGGCAATT
The DNA here is from genome assembly GCA_944320965.1 of uncultured Bacteroidaceae bacterium. Classification (GTDB taxonomy): domain Bacteria; phylum Bacteroidota; class Bacteroidia; order Bacteroidales; family Bacteroidaceae; genus Avibacteroides. The sequence goes on from CALUJO010000005.1 coordinate 27,889, forward strand.
GCTGTATATGTTATGATTTTAAGGTCTGAAATGAAGAGTCCGGCCATAGCCGCCAACATACATATTCCGCTGAAAAGGAAAAACTTCTTTGAAGAAATTTTCTGCAGGATAATGGCTCCGCTGAAACATCCCAGTGTACGGAATATAAAGTAAAGGCTTGTTGCAAACGATGCTTCGTCAAGTGTCATTTCATGTCTTTCCATAAGGATTTTTGGAGCGGTAGTGTTTGTACCGACGTCAATTCCTACATGGCACATTATACCGATGAAACATAGTAGAATGAACGGATTGGCAAGCAGCTTGACACAGTTCAGGAATCCGGATGCTTTGTCCGGTTTTTCTTCTTCAATAGGGGTTGCTCCAAGCCATACAATTGCAATTATAGCAATAACCATATAGATAGGGAACAAAATTCTCCACTCAAGACCGAAAGTAGGAATGGATGCTGTTGCCCCCCACATTGCTATATATGGTGCAAGGAAAGATGCAATAGCCTTTACAAACTGACCGAAAGTCAGAGAACTTGCAAGCTTGTTTCCTGATATTATATTGCTCAGAAGAGGATTGAGTGATGTCTGCATCAGTGCATTTCCTATACCGAGCAATGAGAATGAGCAAAGCATTATACCGTAGCTGTCACCAAAAATAGGGAGAATCAAAGAAAATAATGTCACAATAAGGCTGAGAAGTACTGTTCTTTTTCTTCCTATTCTGTTCATAAGTATACCTGTAGGAACCGAGAATATAAGGAACCAGAAGAATACAAGTGACGGGAATATATTGGCTTCTGAATCGGTAAGTCCCAAATCTGCCTTGACATAGTTTGATGCTATTCCGACAAGATCAACGAATCCCATTGCAAAGAAGCACAGCATTACCGGGATCAGTTTTCCTATTTTTATTTGTTTGTTGTCTGTCATGATTGTTTTTGATGTTTGGAAATTCCGGTACCCATGCCGGATACCGAAAAGGATGATTAATTATAAACCAAGTTTGTGAATGTTTACATTAGTAAATTCTGCTTCCCCTCCTTCAGAGTAAAGACGGAGTGAGTTGTAGACTTCTGTAGGGAATACCAGATTTGTCATTGCAATACGTCCGCCGTCAACGAAGATTTCGACAGAACATTTGTCAACGAATATATCAAGATGGTATGTCTTGCCTTCACACAATGAAAGTGGAGCCCATGTGCCAAGTGCGAAATCATTTATATAGTTTACTGATTCTGTTTTACGACGGTCATGATTTTCCTTGAAATGAGGTTCAGCCTTTTCACCGAATTCTGTCAGTCCGCTTTCGGTTCTGTCCATTATTATCCTTTTTGATTGCATGTCAAGGTATATCTTCACCTTTTCTCCTTTTGAGTTCATAATGTCAAATCCGGCAGTCTGTGCATTGTTCGGAGTTATATCCATCTCTATTTCAAATGCGCCTTCGTTGTTTGAAACAATGTCGTTAACTACTTTCTCACCGTTAAGACTGATGTTGTCAAATGATTTTGTTTCCTTGCGTAGCGCTTCAGTTTCCTTGACTGCGTTTGCTGCCATATATATTTCACCGTCTTTTGTGTAAAGTGAAAGTTCGCGTGGCAGTGCGTTTGCTCCTCTGTGCTGGCGGATAGGTGTTACATTTGCGTATTGCCAGTTGCTCATCCAAGGTACAGCTATGATGCGGTCACCTGTATTAGAGAAGCAGACTGTAGCATAATGGTCTTTTCCGAAATCAAGCCATTTGGAAACTTGTTTGTCGTTGTCGCATTTGAATTCCTTACCGTCAAATTCTCCGATAAAATATTCTGTTGCGCTGCCGCCGAACATGCATCCAGGATTGATGTTCACAATCATCACCCATTTCATATTGTTCTTGTCACCGTCAACAGGCAATTGGATGAAATCCGGACATTCAAACTGGTTAGGCTGCACTCCATAACCTTCGCCGAACTGACTTAGGTAAGTCCAGTCCTTAAGGTTTTCGGAAGAATAGAAACGCATGTTTTTGTCGGCTGAGACAATCATATACCATTTCTGTGATGGTTCATACCAGAACACTTTAGGGTCACGGAAATCTTTAAGTCCGTCAAAAGGAGTCAGGATAGGGTTCTTTTCGTACTTTGTATAAGTGCGTCCGTTGTCAAGACTGTATGCCATGCACTGGATCTGTCCGTGTTCGTCGCTGGCAGAAGTATAGAATGCGATGATTGCGTCCTTGCCATATCCTGCACTGTTGAATTTGTCAACTACAGTACTTCCTGAGAATATGTGTCCGAGTGTGTCACGTGCGATTGCCGGGGCCAGGTGTTCCCAATGAACAAGGTCTTTGCTTACTGAATGTCCCCAGTGCATATTTCCCCATTTTGAACCGTAAGGATTGTACTGGAAATAAAGATGATATTCGCCATCCTTGTAAACAAGTCCGTTGGCATCGTTCATCCATCCGTAGAGTGGAGTATGGTGATACAATGGACGGTAATAGTCTGTGTTCTTTACTTCAAATGTATCAGAAACATTCAAGTCTTTCCAGCAGAATGCATCAGCAGGAACATTTCTTACTTTTACAATGACTTCGTCAGTTCCTTCAGATATCTTGAACGGAACATAGTAGTCTGTACTGTCAATTGCAAGACGTACATCCATTGCCATGTCGGCAGGATTTCCTGTGTAAAGCATGACTTTTCCTTCGTTGCATGATTCCTGAACAGGGAGTATAAGATACTTTTCAGGATTTGTTATTTTCAGAACAGTCAAAGTGTCTCCGTAGTGTTCTATATTGATATTGCTCTTTTGTTGCTGGCATGCCGCAATTGTTGTGACGGCCAGTATTCCCAATCCGAATTTTGATAAATTATTTTTCATAACTGTGATTTTTGATGGTTAAATATACTATATTGATTTTATATTATATTCTTAGGGTTTTAAAATTTGATTTGTGCTGAGAATTCTACAGTAAACGGTCTTATGTAGCTTCCTGCCAGTACACTTCCCGCATATTTCTGTGCTTCTTCCTTGGTAACAAGTTCAGCTCCGGCAATACTGCCTTTGGCTCCTGTCTGGTTAAGGAAGTTTATTACGGTGCATCCAAGTGACAGATGCTTGTTAACCTGCCAGTTCAGACCTCCGAATGTCTCCCAACGGCCGTTGAAGTAGTATGCATCATTGATGTTGGCGTATGTCTTGCTGAAATATCTGAAGCTTGCCCATATTTTCAAATCTTTTGTAATCATATAGCTTGGGTCTATTTCCACGATATACTGCGGTATTTCTGCCACGATATTTCCAGTTGCGTTTATCTTTCCTACGTATCCGTCTTCAAATGTTACTGATGTTTCGTATTTCTTGTAAGTAGGTTTCTGGTATGTGAACAGGAAGTGCAGGTCAAATCCCTTGAACGGATGTGCAACAACATCGGTTGTCCATCCCAAAGTCTTTATATCATAGTTCAGTGGCGCTGCAAGAATCTGGTTGTAGCCAGGGCGTGTCTCTGTTGCGGCTACAGAATGTTGCAGGTTCAATGTTGAGTTGTTGTTTGTCTTTGAGATGTATGAGAACAGTGATGTCATGCTGATCCATTTGTTGTTATAATAGATTCCGGCTCTTCCAAGCGGTACGGAAATCTTGTCGGTGTTAGGCAATGTTGCCGGAGCGAAGTTTTCAAATTTCGGATGTTGTGTAATGTATGTAAAGTCTCCGGTAAATCCAAAATCCTTTGTCAGTTTGTATGTTGCGGCAGCAGTAAGCGCATAATTTATCCAGTCATAGCTGAGTTTTGTAGGTTCAATCTTTGTTCCGTCTGCGCTGGTAGCACCAAGATGATAATTAGGGAATCTTCCTACGTATTCACCTTTAGTGTTTTTAACAGCAGCATTTTCTCCTCTTAGAGCCTGGTACTCAATTCTTCCTCCATAGTAGATATTCAACTTGTCGGTTATGTCCCAGTCGTGACTTGCATATATTGCCACTTTGTTTTCAAATCCTTTATAGTATTCGGATGCGTTCTTGTTGAAATCGTAGTAATATCCGCTTCCGTTATATTTTCTGTTTTCAGAAGTAGCATAATTGGTATTATATAGTCTTACCGGATATGAGCCGTCTTCAGGTACAGACTGGTCGTACATTGTAGTGCTTGAAGTATAATCTATATTGTAGAACCATTCATTGATACCTATACGCCATGTGCTGTTTTCTCTTTTTTGCGAAATTTCGTTTGTGAAGAAGAATGAATCAATGAAACCTCTGTTAAGGCATGACATTCGGCTTTGTACATATTTGCCGGTGTAAGGCTGCATTGTACCGTCTTGGGCAAGGTAATTGTATGGTATGCCAGCTTCATTCTGGTCAAGTGACATAGGTGTCTGCCAAACACATGAGCCTATAGAGTTGTCATATTTTGCAATTGTGTTAAGTTTAACCCCGTTGTCCCATTCATACTTGTTCATTATTGTTGCCTGGTGTCCGCGGTTTTCTACGGCATCATAAAGTGTTGTACTCTTTATTTCGCCTGTTCTCATGTCCATATACACCATCTCGTTGTCGGTTGGCAGATATGATGTTGTGCCGAGCTTGAATTTTCCGAATTCACTTACGCTTCCGTCACCATTATAGACGAATGGTGCAGACTGTGTTGCATACATGTAAACCGGATGGCTGTTGCTGTAGTTGTAGATAACAGAGAATTCTCCTCTCTTGTCATTATAAAGTTTTGTAAGAGCAAATTTGTACAATTGAGTTCTATCCTGGAATGGAGTGGATTTGATATTGAATGTTCCCGGGTCGAAATCCTGATAGATACTTCCGCTGTAGTACCAGTCCTTAGCAAATTCGCCGTTCAGGTTCAATGAAACTTCCTGTAGTCCGAAATGGTTTGATTTGTAGTTTAAAGTTCCGTTAAAGCCTTTTTGTCCCAGTTGTGAAAAGGAATTCACGGCATATCCTATGTTTCCTGTTGTTATGGCAGTTTCGGAAATCTTCAGAAGTCCTACGTGGCTTAGACTTGCATCTGCTCTCCACAATGCATTTACCGTATGAGGATTTGTTGCATAAGTAACAGGCACACCGTTTTCAAGAACGTTTACGTCTGCTGAAGGAAGTCCTATCTGTATTTCTCTTGGTCCGTTTGCACTTGCGGCATTAAGCATGACATTTCTGTTTCCTTCTTCTTTTGAAGAACCGTTGTCACTATTGTCTGCTTTTTCCTGTGCCGAGGCATTTGTTATTGCTATGCTGAACAATAGAAACATTGTTCCTGCTTTTAATACCTTTTGTTTAGCTGAGCTGTTCATGGTAATATTGTTTATTAATAGTTAGTTATAAAATGTTTTTGGGTTTTGATTTCGATGCAAACATAGCTGGCTTTAATTGAAAAGGATAAAACTTTTGTTTCATGAATGTTGTATTTCTGTTTCATGAAACAAAAATGATATATATTGCAACAATATTTAAATCAACAGACTGTAAGAAATATGTGTATATAGGTATTTTATTTGTCTTTAATGTGTTTGATAATACATCTTTTATATTAAATAAATATTTTAAAATAGTATATTTTATAAACTACTCTATTTATAGTCTTATATTTTAAAATACCTGTTTCGTAGATTGGATTTAACTGTAAATATTGGGAAAGAAACGTTTTATGTTTTTGCTGAGAAGGTAGAGGGTTTTTACTTAAAACATTTAATGTTTTTGCCGGATACATTAAATGTTTTTGCCAGAAAATCTTTAATGTTTTTACAGAATGGAGGAGAGTGCGGCAATTAAGACTGAACGTTTGTAAATAGAATCATGTATTGATTTTGAAAAAGGAAGGAATGAACTGTCATATATAAAAGACAATGCCAGTGAATAAATCACCGGCATTGTCTTTTGCAAATGTATTTTTGTGGAATGTTATTCTGCTATTTCGATATCGAAAATCAAAGTAGAGAAAGGTTTGATTTTTCCTGTATTCTGTGCACCGTAGCCAAGTTCAGCTGGAACATAGATTGTACATTTTGTACCAACAGGAACTGTTTTAAGAATTTCCTGCCATCCTTTGATTATACCGCTTGATGGAGTACATTCAAATGGAGTGTTCTTCTTTACATTTGACTTGCCTGTTGTCTTGTAGCTGCTGTCAAATTCAGTACCGTCGATAAGTTTGCCTGTGTATGAAACTTTAAGTTTTGTTGTATCTGTAGCAATTGTTCCTTTGCCTTCCTTTTCAATCTTGTACTGAAGTCCTGATTTAAGAGTGACAACTCCTTCGTTCTTTGCGTTTGTTGCAAGGAATTCTTCGTTCTGCTTTTTCCAGTCAGCATACTGCTTAGCCATATTTGCTTCATACTGTTTCTGCTGGAATGACTGCATGAAAGCACGTGCATCTTCAATTGTCATTACGGCATTCTTGTCTTTATTAAGAGCTGCAATGAATCCTGCAATCATATTGCTTTGGCTTAGAGATTTTGTTGAATCACCCTGGAAGAAGTATGAATTCATCTGTTTGATAGACTTTTCAGATGACTGCATACCAACTTGGAAACCGATGATTCTTGCAATTTCCTTCTTGTCTGTTGTTTTTGCTCCGTTAAGGAATCCTTCAGCAAAAGCATCATAGCAAGTGCTGTCGATACCGAACTGGTCTTCAAGTGCAGGAAGCATTCTTGGATCGCAGTTCATAACTCCGATAGCATAAGACAAAGAGTCTGTTTCTGAATTGAAAGTTGCTTTTGGTGTTTGTGTGCATGAATTAAAGCCTGCAAGCATTCCCACTGCTGCTACGGCATAGATTAACTTTTTCATTTTTTTGTTTATTTATTTGTTTGTTATATAAATTGTTTTTTTCAATTACAATACCTTGATTAGCTCTACGTCAAAAATCAATGTACTGAACGGAGGAATAAGGTCACCAGCACCGTTTTCACCATATCCTAGGTTATAAGGGATATACAATCTCCATTTTGAACCTTCTGACATTAATTGCAATGCTTCAACCCATCCCGGGATAACCTGGTTAACACCGAAAACAGCAGGTTCGCCTCTTTTTATAGAGCTGTCAAATACCTGTCCGTTAACGAGTGAGCCTTCATAGTGGCATTGAACACGGTCTGTCAGAGAAGGTTTCTTGCCGTTGCCTTCTTTTAGGATTTCATATTGCAATCCGCTTTCAAGAACTTTGATATTCGGATTGGTCTTGTTCCTTTCAAGTACAATTTTACCGTTTTCAATATTTTCTTCATTTGCCTTTTTCTGAAGTTCCATGAAGAAACTGTTTACTATTTCCTGAGCTTCTTTATGCGAAAAAGCCGGTTCACGTCCTTCAAGGATATCTGAAATAGCTTTTGAAAAGTCTTCAACATTTAAGTCCTTAGCTCCCATGCTCAGGAGGTTATGTCCGATACCCATACCAAGGGCATAGCTGAATTTATCCATGTGTCTGTATTTTTTAATTTCCCGCAAAAGTAGTATTTATTTTTATTTTTCAACTAATTATAAGGTTTTAAAATGTTTAATTCTGCTAATTATATGGGCGTTTTACATTGGTATAATTGTTTTATTTTTGTTGAAAGTGAGTGATAGATGGATATTAATTATTAAATTTGCATTGATATGTCACAATTTCAGGGGGATGGCATCTGTTTTCTTTAAAGGCAGACAAGGCTTGAAATGTAAATTTATAATTTGATCAGTATATGAATATAAAGAACTGTTTTATAGTTTTCCTGTTGTTCTTAGCTATATTTTCAAATTGTGGTACCGTAAGTGCCCAACAGGATAACAGTACAACATTTTCGCATACAGTTGGCAGAGGTGAGACACTGATGTCCATTGCCAGAATGTATAATGTATCTGTCAAGGAGATTCTGGATTTGAACGGAAGAGAAGATGAAAAGATATATGCCGGTGAGACACTGCTTGTTCCGAACAAAAGAAATAAATTCCATACAATTCAGTCGGGTGAAACATTATACAGATTAAGTACTGTATATGGAGTTAGTGTAGATGAAATATGTGACCTTAATCCCGGTCTTTCTGTTTCTACGTTCAAGGCGGGAATGGTTATCAGAATTCCTGTCAAGGATAATTCTGGAAATGAAATTTCTGAAAATGGCTTTGCTGGCGGGAACTTGACAGAAGACAATAACAGTGAAGTCGCTCATGGAGAAAATGAAAGAACCGATAACTTTATTAAGGAAGAAAACGGCGTATTTGATGTTGCGCTTATTCTGCCTTTTACAATAAATGGAAAAGAAAAATCAAGAATTACAGAGTTTTATGAAGGTCTGCTTATCGGGGTTTATGATATGAAACAGAGGGGGCTGTCTGTAAATCTTACTGTTTATGACACAAACGTGAGAAGCATACAGTCAATAGTTACTGATAACAGTCTTAAGTCTATGGATCTTATAATAGGACCTTTTTCAGTTGACAATATCGGTCCTCTGTCTGATTTCTCAAAGAAGAACAAGATTCATCTTGTGATTCCGTTCACTTCAAAGGCTGATGATGTTTTTGATAATCCATATATTTTCCAGATAAATACGCCACAGTCATATCTTTATTCGGAAGTGTATGCCAAATTCATTGAAAAGTTCAGAAACTACAATATCGTATTTATTGATGATGCTTCAAACAATGACAAGAAATCATTTATAGAAGGGCTTAAACATGAGCTTTCGGCAAACAATGTCTCATATAAGTCAACGCAAGTTTCATCATTGCACGAAAATGCACTGAATCTTGTTTCTGTAGAACTTCCAACCATATTTGTTCCAAATTCAGGCAAGAGTACACAGTTGTCGGTAATTCTTCCTTCATTGCAGAACATTCGTCAGGCAAAACCTGAAGTAGAATTCCATCTTTTCGGATATCCGGAATGGCAGACATATACATACGATTATCTTTCTGCATTCTATGAAGTGGATACATATTTCTATTCATCTTTCTATGCAAACAATTTGTCTTCAATATCTTCGGTCTTTTACAACAAGTACAAGAAGTGGTATCATAAGGAGATGATTAATACATATCCTAAATATGGAATGTTGGGCTACGACCTGTTCTCTTATTTTAGTATGTATTGGAAAGAATATAAAGGGGATTTTGACAAGAAGCTGAATACCCTTGTGTACGATCCTGTTCAGACCGGATTCAAATTTGAAAGAGTAAACAATTGGGGCGGGTTCATAAACAAGAAGATATTCTTCATACACATGTCAAAGGACTCAAGCTTGAACAAAATAGATTTTGATTGATGATTATGGGTAAAAAAGTCATTCTGACATACTTGCTTTTACTGTTTGCGGTGTTTTCCTACGCACAGATTGGCGAATTAAGGAACAATCTGTCCATAGGTGTCAACGGAGGTGCTCTGTACAATAAGGTTGATTATACGCCCAGAGTCGGTCAGGACGGATATTACAGTTACCAGTTTGGCGGTACGATAAGATACATTTCTGAGAAGTATATGGGACTTTTGTGCGGTGTTCAGATGGAAGCAAACTTTGTTGACAAAGGATGGAGGGAAGAAAAGGACAAGGGCGGTTTCAGACGTTCGATGTCATATGTTGAGATTCCGTTTTTTGCCAACATAGCTTATGGAAATGACCGTGTGAGGGGAGTGCTGAATCTTGGTCCTCAGTTCTCTTTTCTTTTGAGCGAGCGTGATTTCAACAAGCCGGCATCGTCAGATGCTTATAATCATAATCATTATGCCGACAAAAAGTTTGATTACGGTATAACAGGTGGACTTGGAGTTGAATTAAGAAGCCTTATCGGTAACTTTATTCTGGAAGGAAGGTATTATTTCGGATTGTCGGATATATATAATAATGGTAAGACAGATTATTATGCAAGATCTGCCCATAATACAATATCCTTGAAATTAACTTATTTATTTGATTTGATAAAGTAATATTTATGTTAGGACAGAAGATAGCATCTTTTATATATAAAAGAATTTTGGGCTGGAAGTATGATATCAAGACTCCGGATTTTGACAAATATATTATATGTGCAGCACCACATACATCAAACTGGGATTTTATCATAGGCAAGCTGTTTTATAAGGCAATAGGGCGAAAAACATATTTTATGATGAAAAGTGACTGGTTTTTCTTTCCTTTCGGTCTTGTTTTCAGATGGATGGGAGGAATTCCTGTGAACAGGGGAAAAAGGAATTCGCTTGTTGAACAGATGGTAGAAAAGATTTCTCAGGCAGATAAGATAACTCTTGCAATAACACCCGAAGGAACACGCTCTGCCAACCCGAACTGGAAGAAAGGTTTTTATTATATAGCAATGAATGCCGGTATTCCTATAGCTTTGTACGGAATAGACTATAAGAGTAAAACTATAGTATCAGACAAGGTTATTTATCCAAGCGGAGATTTGGAAAAGGATATGACGGAAATAAAACAATACTTTACAAGATTTCACGGTAAACATCCAGAAAACTTTGCAATATGACAAAGAATGAGCTGAAAGTTGCAGTTTTTGAACATGATATTGTCTGGGCTGACAAGGAAAGCAATATACTGAAGGTTAAGGAGGTTGTCTCAGAACTTACGGATGTTGACGTTCTTGTCCTTCCAGAAATGTTTGCAACAGGGTTTACTTTTGATGAAAATCTGGCTGAAGAAGATAACGGACTCATAATAAATTGTATAAAGTCCGTAGCAGTCAAGAGCGGCATTGCCATCTGCGGAACATTCCTTGCCCGTGAAAACGGAAATTTATACAACAGGTGCTTTTTTATAACACCCGAAGGGGATTATCATAAATATGACAAGAAACATCTGTTTTGCCTGAGCAAGGAGAAAGACCTGCTTACAGCCGGTGATGAAAAGACCGTATTTGATTTCAAAGGCTGGAATATTGCTTTGTTTGTATGCTATGACCTTAGGTTCCCTGTATGGATGAGGAATAGTAACAATATGTATGATGTTATCATTCTTCCGGCTAATTGGCCTGATTTAAGAGAGTTTGCATGGAAGCATCTGCTGATAGCCCGTGCAATTGAAAACCAGTCGTATGTTATAGCTGCCAATAGAACCGGTTATGATGATTTTAAGTTGAAGTATTCAGGAAACGGTATGGTGCTTGATTATACAGGTGTAATGCAGTCGGAGTTTAGAGGTAATGTTAAGATTGCAACATTAAATCATGAAAAACTCATGGCTTTCAGAAACAAGTATCAATTTTGGAAAGATGCTGATTAATATAGGTTAAAATAAAAAAACAATCAATTTTATTTTTAACTTTGCATAGAACATATACATATATTATGAGAACAAATCTAACATCACAAATTACTTTAAATAAAGTATCTACCAGATATTACAGGCCGGAAGATGACTTTGAAAAGACACTTCTTACAAGGCATGAGAGAATCCAAACCGAAATTGTTGAAACTGTAGAAGAAGGCGTTTCATATGTTGCTGACGAGATTGAAAGACTTTTGAAGGAAAGTCAGGCAAAAGGAAAGCATTTTGCAATGACATTGCCAGGATACAGCTCGGCAAAATATCTGTATACAGAACTTGTAAACAGATATAATGAAGGCCGTATTAGTTTTGAAAATGTCTTGTTCTTCAACCAGTATGAGTATTATCCTCTTGTAAAGGATACCAATGCAAGCAATTTCAACTGGATAAAAAGCGCATTCCTTGACCAGGTAAACATAAAGCCGGAGAATATTTATTCAATGGACGGTTATGTTGCAAAGAAAGGTGTTGCAGAGACATGCCGCAATTATGAAATGAAGATTGCAGAAATCGGTAATCTTGATTTTGCAGTTGTTGCTATCGGTCGTAACGGAAACATCGGACTTAATGAACCAGGTTCTGCATTAAACTCAACAACCAGACTGCTTCTTCTTGACGAACCCTCTGTCAATGACGCATCAAAGATATTCGGTAAGCTGTCAAGTGTACCAAGAGGTGCAATAACAATGGGTATAAAGACATTGCTTTCTGCCAAGAAAATCTTCATGATTGCCTGGGGTGAGGAAAAATGTGAAGTTATCCGTAAGGCTGTTGAAGAAAAGTTCAGCGATTCAGTTCCTGCTTCTTATCTTCAGAATCATACAGATGCTGTTTGCTGTCTTGATTTGGGCGCAGCTTCTTATCTGACAAGAATACAGAGACCTTGGTTGGTTTCAAGCTGTGAATGGAATGACAAGCTTATCAGAAGTGCAATTGTCTGGTTGTGTTCACTTATACATAAACCTATATTGAAACTGACCAACAAGGATTATAATGAGCATGGCCTTTCAGAACTGCTCGCTTTATACGGATCTGCCTATAATGTAAATATAAAGGTATTCAATGACCTTCAGCATACAATCACTGGATGGCCGGGCGGCAAACCGAATGCTGACGATACATACAGACCTGAAAGAGCATTGCCTTATCCGAAAAGAGTAGTTGTTTTCTCTCCGCATCCTGACGATGATGTAATTTCAATGGGCGGAACTGTTCATCGCCTTGCCGTACAGGGACATGATGTTCATGTTGCATATCAGACATCTGGAAATATTGCTGTAGATGATGAGGAAGTACGTCGCTTTATGATGTTCGTAAGAGGCTATAACCAGATTGCAGAATTGGGACAGAACAAAATTGAAGAAAACTACGAAAAGATAACAGAAGGTCTGAATAATAAGAAGGAAGGTGATTTTGATACAAGAGACGTGCTTGCAATCAAGGCACTTATAAGAAGAGGTGAGGCAAGAACAGCATGCGCTTATGTCGGTATCAAACCGGATAATGTACACTTTCTGAATCTTCCTTTCTATGAAACAGGAAAGATTGAAAAGAACCCTATAAGCGAGGCTGATATAGAAGTTGTTCTTGAACTTCTAAGAAAGGTAAAACCTCATCAGATATTTGTAGCCGGTGACCTTGCAGACCCTCATGGTACTCACAGAGTTTGTACAGACGCCGTATTTGCTGCCATTGATGTTGAAAAGAGCAACAATGCTGAATGGCTGAAGGATTGCAGAATCTGGATGTACAGAGGTGCTTGGGCTGAATGGGAAATTGAAAATATTGAAATGGCTGTTCCTATGTCACCTGAAGAACTCAGAATAAAGAGAAATGCCATTTTGAAACACCAGTCGCAGATGGAAGGCGCACCGTTCCTTGGTAATGATGAAAGACTGTTCTGGCAGAGGTCTGAGGATAGAAACCATGCAACAGCACAGTTGTACCATGATTTGGGATTGGCTTCTTACGAAGCGATTGAGGCTTTTGTTGAATATATTCCAATCGACTGATATATAAAACAATAAATAAATGTTGGCTAAATGCCAACATTTATAATATAAAAATAAGTATATGATTAGTAAAGATAGTATAGCCGCTTTTGAACGGATTATTGAAGCTTTGTTCAAGACAAAGGTGTTTAAAAATACACCTGATTTGGTTGTTACTGACATACATGTTCAACCTGTCCTCACAGATTCATATATATACTTTTATGATGATGATGACAATCTGCTTCTTTCTGAGAGAGCAAATTGGCTTTGCGATTTGGACAGAGAATGTCTGTATGAAGAATTTCTTAAACTTGCGCAGGCTTCTGTAAAAAAACTGAAGGAGAAGTCTTTCTTTGACCGTGTAAATATATTACAGCCGTTTTCTTTTGTACTTGTTGATGAAAACAGAGAGACAGTAAATGAAATAGATATCATTGATAATGATACCATTGTACTGGATGATGAACTGTTGAAGGGCTGGGAAGAAGAAATGGATTCTTTTATCGATAATCTGTTGAAAGATTAAAATGTGTTTCAGAACAAAAGTTGATGTCCGCAAGGCATCAGTTTGTATTAGTCATGATTCAAGGATAATTCTCTTTGGATCATGTTTTGCTGATAATATAGGGACTTTACTTGCAGAGAACAAATTTGTATGTTTGCAAAATCCCTATGGAACATTATACAACCCTTTGTCTATTTCAAAGGCTCTGAATGAAATACTTTCAGGGAGGAGCTATAATGAAGATGACCTGTTTTATCATCAAGGTCTGTATCACAGTTTCATGCATCATAGTTCTTATTCAGCAGACAATAAGGAACGGTGTATTGAAAAAATAAATTCTTCTATAGAAAAAGCCTATGGTTTTGTCCGGAATGCCGATTTCATTGTTATGACTTTTGGCACTTCTTTTGTCTATCGTCTGGAAGGTAATGTTGTGTCCAATTGCCATAAGATGCCTGAAAAGATGTTTGAAAGGCATCTGTGCCGACCTGATGAATTTGTAAATGAATATAAGTCTTTGTTGGAAAGACTCTTTCTGATAAATCCTGATTTAAAGATTATCTTTACGATAAGTCCTATTAGACATGTCCGTGATACGATGCATGGCAATATGGTCAGTAAGTCTGTTCTTGCTGTATTTGTAAATGAAATACAGGAACTGTTTAAGGATAAGACAATATATTTCCCTGCATTTGAAATAATGAATGATGAACTCCGTGATTATCGTTTTTATGATGAGGATATGATTCATCCATCAAATGTTGCAGTTAAATATATATGGGAACAGTTTTCCAAGATGTTCTTTGACAGAAATACAATTAATATTATTGAAAAGTGTTCTGATATAAATAAAATGCTTCAGCACAAACCTTTTAATCCGGATTCGGAACAATATACAAGATTTCTAAACAAGATAAATAATGATATTGACAATCTGTTGTCAAAACATCCTTCTCTGAATTTTGGATATGAGAGGGATTTGCTACGGTCTCTATTAAAAAAATGAATGTATGAAAAATTGTCTGTTTTTACTTTTTATACTGTTTGCATATAATAATGTATATGCTTTTTTTTCTGTGAGAAAGACTGTTATTGAATCTGTTGCAGATTCTGTATCTTTTTCAAAACAGGATTCTTTAAATAAAGTAACTCAAGTTGCTGCAGATACATTGTTGTTGAAACAAAAGACGGAAGCATCCCAAAAAGCGTTGAAGGATTCTTTAATGGCGAATGCTGATGTATTTGTAATAACTGATGATACTGTTGTTGCAAAGATTGATACTGTTGCCAAGACAGAAAAGAAAAAAGAGGTAAAACAGAAATCTGAAAATAGCAAGAAAAAGAATGTAAAAACTAAAAAGCCTACAGCGCTTGAAGTTTTTAAGGATTCTGTAAATTCTATTTATCAGAGGATTTTTGTTGCAGACTCTTTGGCATATGACGATTCTCCTATTATTTATGATATGAATCTGTACAGGCTGTTTTTTACCCCTGTTTTATATTCGGAACCTGTATCTAAGAAGATGATGTCGGAATGGAAATTTCAGTCTGTTCAACCTAAAGTAAGGAATATGGCAGACTTGGATAGTACAGCAGTAAATCTGACAGAGGTAAGAGATATAGCAAAGGATTCATTGGTAAACAATCTTCTTTACAATCTGTATCTTACAGACTTTAGTCAGAATTATGTTACGGAGAAACAGATAAGCAAATATGAGAGTTTTGAGCCTGTTGTGATTAAAGATGAAGAAATAAAGGAAAAGGTCTTCTCTTTGTTTAAACCAGAGAATGATTACAATAGCTACAAACAAGTGGAAACAAAGATAAGCATAAGCAAACCGAATTTCTGGAAATTACAGGGTAACGGTTCTTTGCAGTTTTCACAAAACTACATATCTCCTAACTGGTACAAAGGTGGTGAAAGTTCAAATTCTATATTATCGTATTTGATGTTTAATGCCAATTATAATGATAAGCAAAAAATTGAGTTTGACAATAGAATAGAGGCGAAAGTCGGATTTATGACTGTTCCATCAGATACAATACACAAGTTCAATATAACTTCTGATTTGTTACGTCTTACATCAAAGCTTGGTATTAAGGCTTTCAATAGATGGTATTATACTTTATACGGTGAATTCAATACACAGTTTTTCAATAACTATAAGGTAAATACGAATACAAGAATGTCATCTTTTATGTCACCAGCCAATGTGATAATAAATGTCGGTCTTGATTATAAGTTGAGTCTTCCTAAAATAGAACTTTCAACACTTTATTCTCCATTGACTTATAATTTCAGATATGTAAGTGACCCGCTTGTTGACGAGACACAGTTTGGATTGGTAGAAGGAGAAAAGGTATTGCATACATTCGGTTCCACTTTCCAGTTTAACATGAGGTGGGTGATAATACCTCAAATTACATGGGAATCCCGTTTGAACTACTTTACAAATTATCATAAAATAGAAACAGAATGGGAAAATACTTTCAATTTTGTATTGAACCGTTATCTTTCTGCCAAATTGTTTGTTCATGCCCGTTTCTTTGATATGGAAGCAGAACACAGGGTTCAGTGGAATGAATTGTTCAGCTTTGGTATAAATTATGCATGGTAATATTCTTGTTTTTTTGATGTTCTATCCAAATTTTATATTAAATTTGCAACGCATTTGTAATGTGTACTTATCAAAATGAGTCAAAATATTGATCATATAGGTATTATAAAAGGTATAAATGGTAATGTTCTGCTGGTTTCAATAAATCAGCAGTCATCATGTTCTTCTTGTTCTTCAAAGAGTTCCTGTTTCAGTTCAGGGAAAAATGAAATGGTAGTTGAGGTTGTTTCAGACAAAGCAGCCGATTATAATATAGGTGATACTGTCAGACTGTGCGCGTCTGGTAAAATAGGTTTTATAGCTGTCTTTTATGCATATTTCCTTCCATTGCTTTTATTGGTAATTGTGCTGTTCGGCTCAATTAAAATGTTCAACATGGGAGAAATGCTTTCTATTTTATTGTCGTTTATCTCTTTGGCTGTATATTATCTTATTTTGTATTTCTTTAGAGACAAATTGAAGAGTAAAATAAATTTCGAACTAAAATAAATATTATGGAAGTATTATTGTTTGCAGTGGTTACTTTGGGAGGAATAGGATTGGTTTCGGCCATTGTTCTGTTCATTGCTTCAAAGAAATTTGCTGTATATTCAGATCCTCGTATAGCTAAAGTAGCTGAGGTGTTGCCACAAGCCAATTGTGGCGGTTGCGGTTATCCGGGTTGTAGCGGTTTTGCTGAAGCTTGTGTTAAAGCCGGTTCCCTGGAAGGTAAATTGTGTCCTGTAGGAGGTCAGCCTGTTATGGCAAAGGTTGCAGACATTCTTGGTCTTGCAGCTGTTGAGTCAGAACCAAAGGTTGCTGTCGTAAGATGTAACGGTACTTGTGCCAACAGACCTAAATTAAGTCGTTATGACGGAGTGAAGTCTTGTGCAATTGCTGCGGCTACTTATGGCGGTGAAACAGGTTGTTCTTATGGATGTCTTGGATGTGGTGACTGTGTCAAGGTTTGCCAGTTCGGTGCCATAACCATCAATCCTGAAACAGGTATTGCAGAAGTTGACGAATCAAAATGTACTGCCTGCGGTGCTTGTGTAAAAGCATGTCCTAAGGGTATTATAGAACTTAGAAACAAAGGAAAGAATAACAGAAGAGTATATGTTTCATGTGTAAACAAGGATAAAGGTATAATTGCAAAGAAGGCTTGTGCAGCATCATGTATCGGTTGCGGTAAGTGTGTCAAGACATGTCCATTCGGTGCAATAACTCTTGAAAACAATCTTGCTTACATTGACTTTAATATTTGTAAGATGTGCCGTAAGTGTGTTGACGAATGTCCACAGGGTGCAATTCAGGCAATAAACTTTCCTCCAAGAAAACCAAAGGCAGAACCGGCAGCAGATGCAACTGTTAAGCCAGAGGTAAAGGCAGAACCAGTTGCTGTTAAGGCAGAAACAAAAACTGAAGCAGCTGCAGAAGGTGCCAAAACAGTTGGAGAGCAGACAAAATAAGTTAATAATTAAAAAACAATATAACAGTGAAAACTTTTAGAATAGGTGGTGTTCATCCATCTGAAAATAAGTTATCAGCAGATAAACCTATCCAGATAATGGAATTGCCTAAGCAGGTTGTGCTTCCTTTGTCACAGCATATCGGTGCTCCGGCTGTTGCATTGGTAAAGAAAGGCGATGTAGTTAAAGTCGGTACAAAGATTGCCGAAGCGGGAGGTTTTGTATCTGCTGCAATTCACTCATCTGTTTCCGGAAAAGTTTCTAAAATTGATACCGTAATAGATGCAAGTGGATACAGAAAACCTGCAATATTCATTGATGTTGAAGGTGACGAGTGGGAAGAAAGCATTGACCGTACACCGGATTTGGTAAAGGAATGTAACCTTACTCCTGAAGAAATTGTTGCTAAGGTAAAAGAAGCGGGAATCGTTGGTATGGGCGGTGCATGTTTCCCTGCTCATGTGAAACTTGCTCCTCCTCCGGGTGCAAAAGCTGAATGTGTAATAATCAACGGTGTTGAATGTGAACCATACCTGACAGCCGACCATCGTCTTATGCTTGAAAAGACAGAAGAAATTCTTGTCGGTGTAAGCATTCTTATGAAAGCTGTAAAAGTAAACAAAGCATATATAGGTATAGAAAACAACAAGCCAGACGCAATCCGCAAAATGCAGGAAAAGGCTGTTTTATATCCAGGAATAGAAATCGTTCCATTAAAGGTTAAGTATCCTCAGGGAGGTGAAAAACAATTGATTGATGCTGTTATCGGACGTCAGGTTCCTGCTCCTCCTGCAATTCCTATTAATGTTGGTGCAGTTGTGCAGAATGTAGGTACTGCCTATGCAGTATATGAAGCTGTTCAGAAGAACAAACCTTTGTTTGAGAGAGTTGTTACCGTAACAGGTAAGTCATTGAAGAATCCTTCAAACTTCCTTACTAGAATGGGTACTCCTATGAGCATGCTTATTGAAGCTGCCGGTGGTCTTCCTGAAGATACAGGAAAAGTAATAGGTGGTGGTCCTATGATGGGTAAAGCGCTTTCAACAATTGAAGTTCCTATTGCAAAGGGAAGTTCAGGTGTTCTTATAATGAACGAGAAGGAAGCTGCACGTGGCGAGGCTCAGCCATGTATCCGTTGCGCAAAATGTGTATCAGCATGTCCTATGGGACTTGAACCGTTCCTGCTTGCAACAGCATCTTCACTGTCTGATTGGGATAAAGTTGAAAAAGAAGGTATAATGTCATGTATTGAATGTGGCTCATGTCAGTTTACATGCCCGTCACACCGTCCGATGTTGGATTTCATCCGTTTGGGTAAGGGTAAGGTAGGAGCTATTATTCGTGCACGTAATGCTAAAAAATAATATCAATTATGTCTAAGAGTTTAATAGTATCATTGTCACCTCATGTTCATGGTGGCGACAGCGTGCAGAAGAATATGTATGGTGTTATCATTGCACTTGTTCCTGCATTGCTTGTATCATTTTATATGTTTGGTCTGGGGGCGCTTGTTGTTACCCTGACATCTGTTATAGCATGTGTGTTTTTTGAATGGGCAATTGCCAAATTCATATTAAAGTCAAAACGAACAACTATACTTGACGGTTCTGCAATCCTTACAGGTTTGCTTCTTGGTTTCAACTTGCCGTCAAATATGCCTTTGTGGATTATAATTATAGGAGCTCTTGTTGCAATAGGTGTTGGTAAGATGACTTTTGGCGGATTGGGATGCAATCCTTTCAATCCTGCACTTGTTGGTCGTGTGTTCCTTTTGATTTCATTCCCTGTGCAGATGACATCTTGGCCGGTAACAGGTCAGCATTTGTCATATCTTGATGCCGAAACAGCTGCAACTCCGCTTGCATTGATGAAATCTGCAATACACGGTGATGCATCAGCTCTTTCACAGTTGCCTGATACTTTGGATTTGTTCCTTGGTATGAATCCTGGTTGTGTGGGTGAAATCAGTGCCGTAGCATTGTTGCTTGGTCTTGTTTATATGTTGTGGAAGAAGATTATTACATGGCATATACCGGTTTCAATCATCGTTACTGTATTCGTATTTGCAGGCATCATGCATCTTGTAAATCCTGAAGTTTATGCTTCTCCTTTTACACATCTGTTTACCGGTGGTCTGATGCTGGGTGCAATCTTTATGGCAACCGATTATGTAACATCACCTATGACTCACAAAGGAATGATAATCTATGGTGTTGCAATAGGTTTCCTTACAGTTGTTATACGTCTGTTCGGTGCTTATCCGGAAGGTATGTCATTTGCTATTCTTATAATGAATGCCTTTACTCCGCTAATCAACACATATTGTAAACCAAAACGTTTTGGGGAGGTAGTGAAGAAATGAAAAAGCTAGAATCATCTTTTATGAATATGGTATTGTCACTGACCGGATTTACGTTGGTGGCAGGAGCATTGCTTGGATGGGTAAACCAGATTACAGCTGAGCCTATTGCTGAAGCAAATGCCAAAACATTGAGTAATGCCATTGCTGTTGTGGTTCCGGGATTCGACAATGATCCTGTAGCAGAGAAGAAAACAATAGTCGTTAATGGAGTTTCTTATGTTATATATCCAGCAACCAAGAAAAAGGATAAATTGAAATTTAAAATTGATCCATCAAAGAATGATACAGTAAAAGAAACTGTAGGAGTTTTAAAGATAAAAGAAGATACTGTAGCATTGGAAAAAGATATAAATAATAATGAAACAGTGATTCCACATGTAGATGTCGAAGTAAATGAAAATGTGGAATTTATTGGTGCTGCCGTAGAAACATCTGCGAACGGATTCGGCGGAAATCTTACGGTCCTTGTAGGATTTGACCCTGACGGAAATATCATCGACTATTCGCTTCTGAGCCATGCCGAAACTCCGGGATTGGGCTCAAAGGCTGCCGACTGGTTCAAGAAAGGCAACAAGGGTGATATAACCGGTAAGAACCCTGGTGAAAAGGCTCTTACAGTTTCAAAAGACGGTGGTGATATTGATGCCATAACAGCTTCAACAATTACATCACGTGCTTTTCTTCTTGCTGTAAACAATGCCTATAAGGTATATAAAAATCAGAATGTTGATGCTGCAAACGGAGCAACAAAGGTTTCAGCACAGGAAGTTGCTGCCGAACCGACGGACTCTGTTTGTGTTGAAGCAGAAACAACAGTAGAAAACAAATAACAGGAGGATACGATATGAATTATTTTAAAATATTGATGAACGGGATTGTAAAAGAGAATCCTACGTTTGTATTGCTTTTGGGTATGTGTCCTACTCTTGGTACAACTTCTTCAGCCATCAACGGTATGGGTATGGGACTTGCAACAATGTTTGTGCTTATCTGTTCAAACGTTGTAATTTCCCTTATCAAGAATCTTGTGCCTGATATGGTTCGTATTCCTATTTTTGTTGTTGTAATAGCATCATTCGTGACATTGCTTCAGATGGTTATGCAGGCTTATGTACCGGATTTGTACGCAACACTTGGATTGTTCATTCCGTTGATTGTTGTTAACTGTATCCTTCTTGGCCGTGCCGAGGCATTTGCTGCAAAGAACGGACCTGTAGCTTCAATGTTCGACGGTCTTGGTATGGGACTTGGTTTTACAATCGCACTTACCCTTCTTGGCGGTGTTCGTGAATTCCTTGGAACAGGCAAGATATTTAACATAACAATAATGCCTGAACAGTACGGAATGCTTGTATTTGTACTTGCTCCTGGTGCTTTCATCGTATTGGGTTATCTTATTGCCATCGTTAACAGATTAAAGAAAGCTTAAAACAGTAGATTATGGAATATATATTGATATTTATCACAGCTATATTTGTGAACAATGTAATATTGTCACAGTTCTTGGGTATATGTCCGTTCCTCGGTGTTTCAAAGAAGATTGAAACTGCAACCGGAATGGGAATGGCGGTAGCTTTTGTATTGACCATAGCTACTATTGTTACTTATCTTATTCAGAAATTCATTCTTGACCCTCTGAATATCGGTTATCTTCAGACAATTGCATTCATTCTTGTCATTGCCGCATTGGTTCAGATGGTAGAAATCATTCTGAAGAAGGTTTCTCCTTCTCTTTACCAGGCTTTGGGTGTGTTCTTGCCTTTGATTACAACAAACTGCTGTATTCTTGGTGTTGCAATCCTTGTAATCCAGAAAAACTATGATTTGCTTACAGGTGTTATCTATGCAATTTCTACAGCTCTTGGTTTTGCTCTTGCGCTTATCATCTTTGCCGGTATTCGCGAACAGTTGAATATGGTAAACATCCCTAAAGGAATGCGCGGTATGTCTATTGCACTTGTAACAGCAGGTTTGCTTGCAATGGCATTTATGGGCTTCTCTGGTGTTGACAGAGGTTTGGCTGCAGCTTGGGGACTTTAATCCGAAGACTACGAATTGAGATTTAAAGATTATACGAAATTACGTTATTTATAAACAAATAGGCTGGTTCTTTAAAAAGGAATCAGCCTATTGTTTTTGCAGTATATTATTATTTGGTTCTGTTAATGTTCTTGCAAGATGCTTTATTGCCATTATGGGGTGGTATAGAATCATTCTTGGTCCGGCAAACTTCATTACTTTTCTGATTTTCTCTCTCATGTCTTTTCTGTAGCAATGTACCGGACACTTCTGGCAGGTTGTTTTGTTGTTTCCGAATTTGCATCGGTCAAGTCTTGCATTGGCATATTCAATCAGCTCAAGGCAATCATTGCAAAGTTCTTTGTTTTTCTCATATTTAAGACAGTAGAGCCTTATCATAGCCTCCACTGTCTTCTTTTCTTCTTCAATCCTGTTCATTCCAGTCAGCTTATCTTCTTCTTCTGAAAATATTGGAGAATGTTTTGATTGCTGCTGCAAGAATGCACACGCCTGCGACGCAAAGCAGGATAATCATTAGTGTGGGATCCATTTTTACCATTATTATAACGAGCAGTATTGCCAGTCCCACAATGTTAAGTATAGCAGATGTTTTGTCCATGATTATTGTTTTTTGTGTAAATATATGTCTTTTGTCATATATGTAACAAAAAAATCCCGGGAAAACCGGGATTTTTGTTTGAGATATGGTTTGTGACTGTATTATTTCTTGAGCCACTTGTCAAGCCATGCAAAGAAAGTTCTTTGCCACAGAATACCGTTTTGTGGTTTCAGTACCCAATGGTTTTCGTCAGGGAAGATAAGCAGCTGTGCAGGTATTCCCTTAATCTTGGCTGCATTGAATGCTGCCATTCCCTGTGATGCAAGGATTCTGTAGTCCTTTTCACCGTGGATGCACAGTATTGGGGTATCCCATTTGTCAACAAACAGGTGAGGTGAGTTAGCAAAACTTCTGGCAACGGCAGGATTGTTCTTTTCCCAGTACGGGCCGCCAAGGTCCCAGTTTGCAAACCACAATTCTTCTGTTTCAAGATACTGCTGTTCCATATTGAAGAAACCGTCGTGCGCAATGAATGCCTTGAATCTCTTGTTGTGGTGTCCGGCAAGCCAGTAAACCGAGTAACCTCCGAAACTTGCTCCCACACAGCCCAAACGGTCCTTGTCAACGTATGGTTCTGTACAGATATCGTCAATTGCTGTCAGATAGTCGTCCATGCAGCGTCCGCCATAGTTTGTGCTTATTTCTTCAAGCCATTCCATACCGAATCCCGGCAGACCGCGACGGTTAGGCGCGATTACGATATAGTCGTTGGCTGCCATAATCTGGAAGTTCCAGCGGTAGCTCCAGAACTGACTGACAGGAGTCTGCGGACCTCCTTCGCAGAACAGGATGGTAGGGTACTTTTTGTTAGGATCAAAGTCCACAGGATATATAACCCAAGAGAGCATATCCTTTCCGTCAACAGTCTTTGTCCATCTCGGCTCAACCTTTCCAAGTTTAAGCTGACTGAAGATATGGTCGTTTTCGCCTGTTATTCTAGTTACTTTGTTGTCGCTCAGTGACAGGGTGTAAAGTTCATCGGCTTCGCTTATTGAGTGGCGCTTTGTCAGAAGCTGTCCGTCGTTCATAAGCTCAACAGATGCATAGTCGTACATTCCGTCTGTAAGTTTCTTGACTTCTCCTTCAAGGTTTGTACTGTAAATCATGCTTACACCGTGCCATACTCCTGTGAAATACAGTGAATGACTGTCGTTTGCCCAGCAGTAAGTGTCAACACCCGATTCGAATGATTCTGTGACATACTTCTTTTCTCCGTTGCCAAGGTCCATAACGCAAAGTCTGTTGCGGTCGCTTTCATAACCGTCACGTTCCATGCTTTGCCAGGCAATGTATTTTCCGTCAGGCGAGAAGCTCGGGTTTTGGTCATATCCCATATTCCTGTCTGTTTCCGATTCCTTGCAGAGGTTTCTTGTCTGCTTTGAATCTATGTCATACAGATATATGTCCGAGTCGGTTGAAACAGAGTATTCAAGTCCTGTTTTCTTGCGGCATGTGTATGCTATCTGTTTTGAGTCGTTGCTCCATGCAAGCTGTTCTATACCTCCGAATGGCTTCATTGGTGATTCGTATGGTTCACCTTTCAGGATATCGGTAGCTGTTCCTACCTTGTTACCGTCAAACGGTGCATAGAAAGGGTGGGGAACAGTTTCAACCCATTCATCCCAGTGTTTGTACATTAGTTCGTCAACTACGATACCTGTTGACTTGTCAAGGTCAGGATGCTTGTCAACTGTTCTCTCTCCATATTTTACCTGTGAGATGAAAAGCACCTTGCTTTCGTCAGGCGAGAACTTGAATCCGTCTATTCCTCCTTCATAGTCGGAAAGCTGTTTTCTTCCGCTTCCGTCAGGATTCATTTCCCAAATCTGGCTGCTGCCCGATTCGGATGAAAGGAATGCAATTTTGCTTCCGTTCTTTATCCATGCCGGTTCGCCTTCACTCTTTGATGATGTTGTCAGCATACGGTTGTTCTTTCCGTCGGCATCCATAACATAGATTACAAGATGGCTCTTGTTTTCTTTTACGCTGTAGTAGGAGACTGTATATACAATCTGTTTTCCGTCCGGCGAAACGGCAGAACTTCCTATACGGCCCATAGCCCATAATGCTTCTGGAGTCATGCGTCCGTTTTCGATTTTGATTTCCTGTTTGTCGATAAAAGGCGCGTTGTCTTCCTTGTTACCGGTAGTGCAGGCAGTGTTCATCAGAATCATTGCTCCTGCAGCCATACCAATTAAACTTTTGTTCATAGTCAGAAAAATATAATATAATTAATCTTTGTTTGCTATATATCTGAATCGGGACAACATATCAGACATTTATTATTTTGCCTTGCATTGCTCATGGCTTTTCATGTTCTTTTGTTTTTCAATCCACCAGTCAAGCAGTTTTCGTGCAAGACTCAGTTTCTTTGGCAGCTCCGGCAGATTGTCAATAGTGAAGAATTGCCCGAAGTCAAGTTCCTCGTCCTGCAGCTTTATTTCTCCGCTTTCGTATTCGGCAGTAAAACCAATCATCAGTACGCTTGGATATGGCCATGGCTGGCTTGCAAAGTATTTTACATTCTTCACTATCACTCCTGTTTCTTCCATGATTTCGCGTGCAATGCAGTCTTCAAGCGATTCGCCCGGCTCCACAAATCCGGCTACAAGTCCCCTGAAGGTACCGCGGAAATTGCGTGCGTGTACCATCATCACCGAGTTGCCTTTCTGTATAAGGACTATTATTGCAGGTGATATTGACGGGAAAATCTCATTTCCGCATTCAGGACATTTCTTTCCTATTTTGCTGAAATGTATGGTCTTTGCCGAGCATACCGGACAATATCTGCTGTGAATGTCCCAGTGAACCAGTTCATAGCATCTGCCTGCCATGCGGTATAATTCTTCCGGCAGAATATTGTATGAAGCACGCAAGTCGGTACTGTTGTTTTCGTTTACATAGTCTTTCCCAGCAGGGTAGGTCTTGCACGTTATTCCGTTTATTGTCCCCGCTTCCTGTACTAGTGCACCCTCATCGGCAGGGACAGGCATTTCCTCGGAAAGCGGAACCGAATGTCCGTTTTCCGATTCGGTTGTAAGCAACTGTTGCTTGCAAAAGACAAACCAGTAAAATTTCTCTTTCATTATTTTATAGTAACCATTGTTGCTCCGAATCCGTATTCTCTGAATGATGCGTCCTGGCTAAGACATCCTTTGTATTTTCTTTTCAGTTCGTCAAGGATTGCTTTTCTCAATACTCCGTCGCCTTTGCCGTGTATGAAGACAATCTTCTGTCCTTTGTGCTTCAGGTTTTCGTCCATCACTTTCCTGAAAGTGTCAAGCTGGTAGTTCAGCATTGCGGCATTGTTCATTCCTGCCGTAGTGTCAAGAAGTTCATCAATATGAAGGTCTATTTCCAGAATTTCCGGTTTGATTTTTCTTTTGACAATTGGTTCAGCAACAGGACGGTTCATATTTTTCTTTTCGTTCATCGCGTTCTGCAGCTCAATTGCCGAAATGTTCATCTGCTTAACAGGAACATCATTTCTAACTATTTCATAAAGAAGTACAGGTTCTTCAAAGAATTCAGTATCCTTGAAAGTATGTATCTTGTAGAACTTTACCGTGTCAATGCGCAGGTCAACGCTTACAGCCGGTTTGCCTGTGAAAGGTTTTGTCTTGAATGCAATAAGCTGCACATTAACTCTCTGCATATCGTTGAGTGAACTCTTTTCAAACTCTTCAAGGAAAAGTTTCATGTTTGGTTCAATGACTCCGTGTGAGCGTACAATCCAATTGGTATTTTCGCCGGCAGAATAGGTATAGTACAGATAATAGTTGCTGTCGTTTACCAGATATGCCTCAAACGGTGTTGTATTTATTGCCTTTATGTCAACCGGCAGATAGGCAAGATATACATTAAGCTTTTCGCCTTCGCGTGTTTCACTTGCAACACGATTTATTTCAGGCTTTACAACAACTTCCTCTTCCTGCTTCTTCTCTTCCTTTGTTTCGCGTTTCTTTATATTGTAGCTGTCTGTTTCCACAACAACACATTCATGGGCAGGCATAGGAATGTCAAATCCTGATTCGTCTTCAACCAATACAATGTCCTTTCCCTGGAATCCTGTTACGGTACCTCCTCCCACTTCGCTGAGGAAACGTACCTTATCTCCTATTTTTATAGCCATAATTCTTTTAATATTTATTAGTTTGTCAGGAATAAATATTTTAGGGTATTTATTCCTTCTGTATTATCAAAGCGAAGGTACTTATTTTTTTTCATAATATAAATATATGTGTATCTCTAATAAATATTAAGGTATAGCATTGTTGAATATATATTTAATTGCATGCTTTGGTAGTGAAATAGTAGATTCTTATTTTTATAGTTAAACATAGAAATCGATTTTATTGTCTTTTACCATCAAGTAAATTTTCTGATTGAATAGATTTACAGAATTTTACTAAAAATAACTATCTTTGAAAATGTTAATTAAAAAAACTGTATTATGAAGAAACTATTTTTATTTATGGTGTTTACGTTATTTGCTATTTTAATGAATGCACAAAATGAGAGAAAAGTCTATTGCGAACTTGTTGGAGTTCAGAAAGGAATGTTTTCAACAAAGGTTACAGTTAATGTCGATTTCGGACAAGATGTTAAGTTCAGACACCAAGGCAATCAAAGACTTGTTGATGAAAATGGTGAAATTATTGTATTCAATTCAATGGTCGATGCGATGAACTACATGGGAACTATCGGTTGGGAATTTGAACAGGCTTATGTTGTGACTACAGGACAGCAGAATGTCTACCACTGGTTGCTTTCTAAAAAAATTACATCAGAAGAACAGCTGAAGGAAGGCATTAAAACTGAATTGGAAGCAAAGAAAGAAAAACAAAGAGATATTGATGAAGATTAGTGATTTTAAAATTTATATATTATGAAGAAACTTATTTTACTGATGTTCATTGCCTCGCTTCTTCCCGTCGCGGCAATTGGGCAGAAAAAGACAGCGGACTGGAAAATATATTGCGGTTCCTTTTATCCGGAAAAGTCGTGCTTTCAGATATGGGCTGACGACGAGAGCGCTTTTGCCAAAGGCATCGAAGCGGAAGTTTTCCCCGAGTCCGATTACAGAAAGGAGGAATTCTACATGAAGAGCAGAGTGAAATCCGGAATTGTTCCCTATAACCAGTACTCGCTCAAGGGTGCCCAAGGTATCGACCAGATAAACATCTTGACCATGCAGGGATGGGAACTGAAGGACTTCAAGCCGGATGTAAATGGTTGTGGATTCGACGCGCGCATTTTCCGCGATTTCAACGCCGGCATCGGCCAAAAGGGCAACAGACCAAGGATGTACATAGCCGTGAAGATGGCGGTAGACAAGGAAGTCGACTGGTCAAAAATCTATACCGGCAGATGCAATGAAGCGCACAAATACATCCCGTCGTTTTTCGATGAAGGATGGAGAAGTGAAGAAAAATTCTATTACATAAAAACAAGCCAGATCGATGTTGTAAAAAACCTGATGATGTACGGAGGATGGAAGTTTTACTCAGTCCTTGGATTAGATTTGGGAATCGGAACCGATACTCAAACCTGGCTCTTTTACCGTAATCTTGAGGCGCCTGCCATACTTGGCAAGTGACCGGCAAATGACCGCATAAAAAGCGCCTGTACGGGATATCCGTGCGGGCGCTTTCTGTATTTTTTCCATCCATCTGTAACATATAATATTGTGTTCATAAAAACGGTTCATTAAAGTTTATAGATTGTATTCTTTTATGGAGAAATACGAGCCACAAGTGGTTATCGTTCATTTATAGTGTTTAAAACTATAATGTGAATGGAAATTTCACTAATTTTGCAGATATATGAAAGAAATAATGGAAGAAACAAAACATATAAGGATAAGTGATTATGATTATCCGCTGCCTGACGAGCGGATTGCCAAGTTCCCTTTGCCGGAACGTGATTCATCAAAACTGCTTGTTTACAGACATGGTGAAGTTAGTGAAGACCGTTTTACGTCTTTGCCTCAGTATTTGAAGCCGGGTATGCTGATGGTGTTCAACAATACCAAGGTTATACAGGCAAGACTTCATTTCCGTAAGGAGACAGGAGCTTTGATTGAAGTGTTCTGCCTTGAGCCGTATTCTCCGGCAGACTATGCACAGAATTTCCAGCAGACCGAGACTTGCAGCTGGCTGTGTATGATAGGTAATCTGAAAAAATGGAAGGAAGGAGTACTCAGGAAGGAGATGACCGTCAATGGCCGCGACCTTATTCTTTGTGCCGAAAGGGGAGAAGCTGTAGGAACAAGCCATGCCGTACGTTTCAGCTGGAACGATTCTACCGTGACATTCTCGGATATTCTTGAATGCATGGGAGAGTTGCCTATTCCTCCATACCTGAACCGTGAAACTCAGGAGAGCGACAAAAAGACTTACCAGACTGTATATTCAAAAATAAAAGGTTCTGTTGCAGCACCTACTGCCGGACTGCATTTTACAGAACGTGTACTGTCTGCGCTTGACAATGCTGGCATTGAGCGTGAGGAACTGACCCTTCACGTTGGAGCCGGAACATTCAAGCCTGTGAAAAGCGAGGAAATAGAGGGACACGACATGCATACCGAATATATCTCTGTCCGCCGTTCAACAATCGAGAAACTGATTGCGCACAATGGTGAGGCTGTTGCCGTAGGAACAACTTCTGTCCGTACGCTTGAGAGCCTGTATTATATAGGTCTGAAGCTGGAGAAAAATATGGAGCTGTCGGAAGAAGGACTTCATGTCAATCAGTGGGAACCTTATGAAGAGGCTTCAGGATTGTCAACAGTCCGTGCCCTTCAGAATATTGTTGACTGGCTTGACCGTCATGGCATTGAAACGCTTCACACAAGTACGCAGATAATTATAGCTCCAGGCTACAAGTATCATATCGTCAAGGCAATGGTAACAAACTTCCATCAGCCTAAGAGTACGCTGCTGTTGCTCGTATCCGCTTTTGTAAACGGCGACTGGCACCGCATTTATGATTATGCACTTTCTCATGACTTCAGGTTCTTGAGTTATGGAGACAGTTCATTGTTAATACCATAAAACAATATAAAATATAATGAGTACAATAGTATCCCCATCATTGTTGTCTGCCGATTTCGGACATCTGGCAGATGATTTGGAAATGATAAACCGCAGTGAGGCTGAATGGCTTCATATAGATGTTATGGACGGAGTGTTTGTCCCGAACATATCTTTCGGTTTCCCTGTATTGAAATATGTGGCAAAGCTGTGCAACAAGCCGCTTGATGTTCACCTTATGATAGTTGACCCTGACAGATACATTAACGAAGTAAAGGAACTGGGTACAAAGATAATGAATGTTCATTATGAGGCTTGCCGTCATATACACCGTGTAATCCAGCAGATCAGGGCAGCTGGAATGTCGCCTGCAGTAACACTTAACCCTGGAACACCTGTGTGTGTGCTTCGTGATATAATATGCGACGTTGATATGGTTCTGCTTATGAGCGTAAACCCTGGATTCGGAGGACAGAAGTTCATTGAGCATACAGTAGAGAAAGTAAGGGAACTGAAGAAGATGATTCAGGAAACAGGCTCAAAGGCACTTATCGAAGTTGACGGAGGAGTGAATGCCGAAACAGGAGCAAGACTTGTTGAGGCCGGAGCCGATGCACTTGTTGCCGGAAACTATGTGTTCTCTGCCGAGAATCCGGAGGAAGTAATAAAAGGACTGAAAGCATTGTAATTTGTCAAGGTACGGTCCTGTTGCGAGAGCCCCATTGTGGCGTCCCGTAGCGGCATACGCGGCAGGGATTGTCATAGCCGCCAATGTAGATATTATGTTGGCAGCGGTATTTGCGGCGGTAGCGACAGTTGCGTGCATTGTCCTGCAAAGAAAAAACATATATACCGAAACAGTCAGGGCGGCAATGATTACCGTTCTGTTTGTTTCAGCGGGAATGGGGGCGGCATATCTTTATGAAAAGGATATGCCGTCCCTTTTGCCTGAAGACGAAGCGGTTTACAAATGCCGTGTGACCGACGAACCTTATTTTAAGGGAAAGACATGGCGGTGCCGTGTTGATGTGATGCAACGGATGGACAGCGTGCCTGTTGACCGTGGCACAAAGGCAATTCTTTATCTTGCCGATACGACAGACTATTCCGTTTTCATGGAAGGCGACTGCTTTTATGCCAATGTATCTTTTTCGCTTCCCCTTTATGACAGCGGTTACTGCCGCTATCTTCTTCATAATAATATTTGCGGAACGGCTTATGTAGCTCCGGGCAATCTGCATTATATCGGGAGGGAAGAGAGCGGAGGACTGATGGCATTTGCCCGTGGGTGCAGGCTTCGTGTACTTGAGTGGTACAGGCTGCTTGGTTTTAGCGGGGACACACTTGCCGTACTTTCCGCCCTTACTCTTGGAGTGAAAGACGAAATAAGCGACGAACTGCGCGAAGATTATTCTGTTTCCGGTGCAAGTCATGTGCTTGCGCTTTCAGGTTTGCACGTGGGGCTTATATTCCTTGTGCTTGGCATATTGCTTTCTCCGTTGAAACTGTTGCCTGGCGGCAAATACATTTCATGGGGATTGCTGACCGTTATGCTCTTTGGCTTTGCCGTATTTACCGGACTTTCTCCATCGGTTGTAAGGGCATGTTTCATGATGTCGGCTTTCGGGTTTACATCAATTATAATGCGTGGCGGTACGTCATTGAATACATTGTTCCTGATAGCGCTCTGTCTTCTGGTTTACAATCCGATGTATATTTACAACGTCAGTTTCCTGCTCTCGTTTGTTGCAGTTCTTTTTATACTTCTGTTCTATCCTGTAATATCCGCAAGACTACGTTTCCGCAATAAGGCGGTGAAGTATGTGGCTGACCTTTTTGCCATATCCGTGTTGGCACAGATTGGAGTTACTCCCATTGTGGCATATTATTTCGGAAGTTTCTCAGTGTTTGGGGTTCTGTCTTCAATAATAATCGTTCCTTTGCTCACACTGCTTATGTATGTCATAGTGGCAATGCTGCTTTTCAGCTGGTGGCATACTGCCGCTGCATTTATTGCCGGTATTGCAGGGTATGGCATAGAACTGATGAACGCTATAGTGTCTTTTTTCAGTTCGTTGCCCTCCGCGTCGGTTGCCGGAATGGAACCATGGTTTTCCGAAATGGCTGTTTTCTATATTCTTTGCATTGCACTGATATATTTGTTTGGAAAATTCACTCCTTTTCGTCTACGTATGGCACTTGCAGGAATTGTGTTTTTGCTGTTTGTGGCAAATGTCCGAATGTGGAACGAAAAGAACCGTAATGAGATTGTATTCACATCCGGCTTTGATGGGGCTGAATGTTCTTATTACAGCCCTTACGGAAAAACAGTTTTTGACCGCAACCTTCCTGATACTGTGGTTGTGTCTTCATCCTCGGCATGGCAGGCGGGCAATGTAGCCTGCTTTGGAAGTAAACGGATAGTGATGCTTGATTCTCCTTTATATGAAATGCCGGTATCCGAAACACCTATTGAAACGGACTACTTGTGGATTTCGCGTGGCGCAAAAGGCAGTTTGGATAATATTGAAGGCCTGTATGATTTCAGGCATATAATACTTGATACTTCCTTGACTCCCTATTACAACAGATATTACTCCGCCATTGCCGACTCGCTTGGTATCCCTTACACTGATATGAAAAAGAACGAAAAAGCGGTATTCGGCCTTTGAAACTGTCTGTCCAATTAAAATCTGAAATTACAAATTACATAGAATATAGACTAATAAGTTAATTAATTCTGCCATTTTGTTATGCTTCCTATTAAAATACGTTATATCGTCATTGATAATTCTTTTCATTTTTCTACCTTTACAGAGATATAAAACCAAATGATATGAGAAAGAAAGTAACAGAAAGATTCTTAAAATATGTATCGTTTGATACACAGTCGGACGAAAATACAAATGTAACGCCAAGTACCGAAAAGCAGAGAGTGTTTGCAACATATCTGAAGTCGGAACTTGAAAGCATGGGACTTGAGGATATATATCTTGACGACAAGTCATATCTTTATGCAACCATTCCTGCAAACACTGACAAGGAACTTCCGGTTATCGGGTTCATTGCACATCTTGATACAAGTCCTGACATGACAGGCGCGCACGTATTTCCAAGAATAGTCGCTGATTATGATGGAAATGATATTGTCCTTTGCGAAGAGGACAATATAGTTCTTTCTCCAAGACAGTTCCCGGAACTGCTGAACCATAAGGGAGAAGACCTTATCGTAACAAACGGAAAGACTCTGCTTGGCGCTGACGACAAGGCAGGTATTGCCGAGATTATTACTGCAATTGACTACCTTATGCAGCATCCTGAGATAAAGCACGGCAAGATTCGTATAGCATTCAATCCTGACGAAGAGATTGGTCTTGGCGCACACAATTTTGATGTTGAGCGTTTTGGTTGCGACTGGGCTTACACAATGGACGGGGGAGAGGTCGGAGAGCTTGAATTTGAAAACTTCAATGCCGCTTCTGCCAAGGTACATATCAAGGGACGTAACGTGCATCCGGGCTATGCAAAGGACAAGATGATAAATTCAATGCTTGTAGCAAACCGATTCATGTCACTGATACCTGAACAGGAAGTGCCTGAACATACTTCTGGTTATGAAGGATTCTATCATCTTGTAGGTATAAGCGGAACTGTTGAAGAGTCTCTTCTTTCATATATTATCCGTGACCATGACCGTGAGATTTTCGAGTCACGCAAGAAGTTTATGCAGACATGCGCGGAGAAGGTTAATTCGGAATACGGAGAAAATCTTGTAGAAGTGGAACTTCACGACCAGTACTATAATATGCGCGAGAAAGTTGAACCGGTTATGCACGTAATTGACATTGCCAAGAAGGCTATGGAAAATGCCGGAGTTGTGCCGACTATCAAGGCTATACGCGGTGGTACGGACGGGGCTCAGCTGTCTTTCAAGGGACTTCCTTGCCCGAATATCTTTGCCGGCGGACTGAATTTCCACGGACGTTTCGAGTTTGTGCCTGTACAGTCGCTTGAAAAGGCTACAAACGTAGTTATAGAAATCGTAAAACTTGTAGGAGAAAACAAATAAACAAAAACCAATAATATAAAAATCAAAGTAAAAATGAAAAGCACACCGTTTACGCAAAAACACATTGAACTTGGTGCAAAGATGCACGAGTTTGCAGGTTATAATATGCCAATCGAATATTCAGGCATTATTGACGAACACATGACAGTCTGCAATGCCGTGGGAGTATTTGATGTGTCACACATGGGAGAATTCTGGGTTAAAGGTCCTAAGGCTCTTGAATTTGTGCAGAATGTTACATCAAACAATGCCGCTGCGCTTGAAGTAGGAAAGATACAGTATTCAAGTTTCATAAACGATAACGGAGGTATTATTGACGACCTTCTGGTTTACAGATACGAAGACGAAAAATTCCTGCTTGTTGTCAATGCCGCAAATATTGAAAAGGACTGGAACTGGTGTGTTGCCCACAAGATAGAAGGAGCAGAACTTGAAAACTCTTCCGACAATATCGCTCAGCTTGCTGTTCAGGGTCCTAAGGCTCTTGATACACTTCAGAAGCTGACTTCACTTGACCTGAAGGATATTCCTTATTATACATTCAAGGTTGGTGATATGGCAGGCGTGAATAATGTCATTATTTCAAACACCGGTTATACCGGAGCTGGAGGTTTTGAACTTTATTTCTATCCTCAGTATTCAGAACAGATCTGGAATGCCATTTTTGAAGCCGGTAAGGAATTCGGCATAAAGCCTGCAGGTCTTGGTTGCCGCGACACTTTACGTCTTGAAATGGGCTTCTGCCTTTACGGAAATGACCTTGATGATACAACAACTCCAATAGAGGCAGGTCTGGGCTGGATTACAAAGTTTGTTGACGGAAAGAACTTCACTGCACGCGCAATCCTTGAAGCACAGAAGCAGAATGGTGTACAGCGCAAGCTTGTAGGTTTTGAACTTGTTGACAGAGGTATTCCTCGTCATGGCTATGACCTTGTAAATGCCGAAGGCGAAAAGATTGGTACTGTCACTTCAGGAACAATGTCTCCTACACGCAAGATTGGTATCGGTATGGGATATGTTAAGACTGAATATTCAAAACTTGGTACTGAAATCTACATTGACGTAAGAGGCCGCAAGCTGAAAGCTGTTGTTGTACGTCCTCCTTTCAGAAAGTGATTCGGTAGAACTTGAAAACAAATAAAAACGGATGAACTGTCTGCTTTTAGCAGTGTTCATCCGTTTTGTTTTATGTCTGCAGCTGTAAAAAGTTGCCGACTGATACACTTATAAAAGACATTAAACGTTTTTGACTGAAACATTCTATGTTTTGACCAAAAACGTTTAATGTTTTTAGTGAAATCCTTTAATGTTTTCGGGCAAATACCTACGGTTGTTTTTGCCGGTCAATAATTATTTGCCTGCAAGGGGAGCTGGAGTTACGAAAGTCCTTGCTCCAAGTTCCTTGTCAATCATATATATTCCGTAGCCGTTGTCCTTGATCATTCTAAGGTTGTCAATAATGTCCTGTGCATTCTTTTCTTCTTCAACCTGTTCGTCAATGAACCATTTCAGCATACTCTGTGTTGCAAAATCCTTTTCTTCAAGAGTTACTGTATAAAGGTCATTTATCATGGCTGTAACATTGTTTTCGTGCAACAGTGTTTCTTCAAAGCAGTTCAATGGAGATTCCCATTCAGTCTTTACTTCTGCGATAGGTTTCAAAAGAACTCTTCCGCCTCTTGAAAGTACATAGTTTACCATGATCTGTGCATGAGCCTGTTCTTCCTGGAACTGTATGCTGTACCAGTTTGCAAAACCAGGGTATCCGGCATGTGCAAGATATGATGACATTGACAAATAAAGATATGCAGACCAGAATTCTGCATTGATCTGTGCATTCAGTGCATCTTCAACTCTTTTGTTTAGCATAATATTCGTTTTTAAAATATTGTTAGTACTGTTCCTTTTCATTAGGGAAGTCCATAGTCTTCACATCATTGATGTACTGCTGAAGTGCGTTGGTAATGATTGTGTGAAGGTCGGCATAGCGGCGAAGGAATCTTGGGCTGAATCCGTTGTTCATTCCCAGCATGTCCTGTGCAACAAGAACCTGTCCGTCAACATGTCCTCCTGCTCCGATACCGATAACCGGTATTGAAAGTTCCTTTGCTACTCTTTCGGCAAGTGAAGCCGGTATCTTTTCAAGCACAAGGGCAAAGCATCCTGCTTCTTCAAGCAGATGTGCGTCTCTGACAAGCTTTTCGGCTTCATCGTCACTCTTGGCCCTTACGGTATATGTTCCGTATTTGTTTATTGACTGTGGCATAAGTCCGAGGTGTCCCATTACCGGAATACCTGAAGCTATAATTCTCTTTACGGTATCGATTATTTCTTCACCGCCTTCAAGCTTTATGGCATCGGCGTGGCTTTCCTTCATTATACGGATTGCGGATGCAAGACCTTCGTAAAGGTTTCCCTGATATGAACCGAACGGCATGTCAACAACAACAAGCGCGCGCTTTACGCCTTTCACAACGGATTTGCCGTGATATATCATCTGGTCAAGTGTGATTGGCAGTGTTGTCACGTTACCCGCCATTACGTTTGATGCCGAGTCACCGACAAGAATTACGTCCATTCCTGCATTATCTACAATCTGTGCCATTGTATAGTCGTAGGAGGTAAGCATTGATATTTTCTCACCTCTCTGTTTCATTTCCCACAATCTGTGTGTAGTTACCTTACGTGTGTCGTTTGAAATATAACTGCTCATTTGTTCAGTGTTTAGTTAAAATCTGCCGCAAAGTTATGATATAACTTTTCAATAGCCAATGTAAATCGCGTTTTATTTTCTATTTTTGTGAAAACTTTTAAAAAAGATATATGAAGATGAAATTTGGATATTTATTTGTTGCTCTGTCTGTTGGCTTTTCTGTAGGATGCGCCACACAGCCTCAGCAGGATTTTGCGGAATATGTAAATCCGTTCATTGGAACAGATTTTACAGGTAATACATATCCCGGCGCAACGGTACCTTTTGGTATGGTGCAGTTGAGTCCGGACAACGGATACCCCGGGTGGAACAGAATATCCGGTTATTATTATCCCGACAGTACAATTGCAGGTTTCAGCCATACACATCTGACGGGTACCGGTGCAGGCGACCTTTATGACATTATGTTCATGCCTGTGACAAATCCTTATGTAGAAGAAAAGGATTCAATACTTGGCATATATTCAAAGTTCAGTCACAGCGATGAGACTGCTGCTGCCGGTTATTACAGCGTGCTGCTTAAAGACTATAATATAAAGGTGGAACTGACTGCTACCGAACGTTGTGGTGTGCAGCAATATACTTTCCCGGAATCTTCGGCTTCGGTTTTCCTTAATCTGAGAAAGGCAATGAACTGGGATGCTACTGTTGACACACGTATTGAGGTGGTGGATTCGGTAACTCTTCAGGGATACAGAATGTCGACAGGCTGGGCTGCCGACCAGAGAGTATATTTCTATACCAAGCTGTCAAGGCCATTCGACAGCATTGTCATGGATACCGCAGCTGTGATACGCGATGGAAAACGTACAGGTACTTCATATATTGCTCGTCTTGATTATAAGATGAAGGACGGCGAGAAGCTGATGGTAAGGACGGCCCTTTCTGGAACAGGCGTTGAAGGAGCAAAGCTCAACTTTGAAGCTGAGGCTGAAGGAACAGATTTCAACAAGTATGTTGCCGATGCAAGAGCAATGTGGAACCGTGAACTTTCCAAGATTGAAATAACAACCAATGACATTGATGCAAAGACAAACTTCTATACGGCTCTGTATCATACTATGACTGCACCGACAATAAGCAGTGATATTGACGGAAGCTACTGGGGAATGGACAAGAAGGTGCATAAGGCAGACAATGTTACTTACGGAACTTTCTCGTTGTGGGATACTTACCGCACAGAACATCCGTTGCTTACATATATGCATCCGGCACGTGTCAATGATATGGTCAAGTCATTCCTGAACCATTATGACCAGTTCGGAAGACTGCCGGTTTGGAATTTCTACGGAAACGAGACTGATATGATGATAGGATACCATTCAGTTCCTGTAATTGTTGAGGCTTATCTGAAGGGAATCGGCAACTTTGATGCCGAACATGCACTTGAGGCCTGTGTAACTACTGCAAACATTGACAGCTATCGCGACCTTGGTTTCTACAAGGAGAACGGATATGTACCGGCTTACTCCGATCCTGCTAAGTGGCAGGGATGGTCGCTTTCAAAGACTATGGAGTATGCTTATGACGATTGGTGCATCGCTGTCTTTGCAGAGAAACTTGGAAAACAGGATATTGCCGAAGAGTTCTACAAGCGTGCGCAGAACTATCGCAACGTATATAATCCTGCAACAACATTTATGCAGCCTAAGAACGAGAAAGGTGAGTTTGTCACTCCGTTCAATCCGGACGAATATACCGAGGATATATGCGAAAGCAATGCATGGCATTATTTCTGGAATGTCCAGCATGATGTTGACGGACTGATTGAACTTGTAGGAAAAGACAGGTTCGCAGCCAAGCTTGACAGTATG
This sequence comes from uncultured Bacteroidaceae bacterium, assembly GCA_944320965.1. Taxonomy (GTDB): domain Bacteria; phylum Bacteroidota; class Bacteroidia; order Bacteroidales; family Bacteroidaceae; genus Avibacteroides. The sequence goes on from CALUJO010000005.1 coordinate 66,323, forward strand.
TTTACATACGTTCCTGCATCTGATGAGGAACTGCCTATCTTTAGTACAGGTATGATTGGTCAGTATGCACACGGCAATGAACCAAGCCATCATGTTGCTTATCTGTTCAATTATATCGGACAGCCTGAAAAGGCACAGAAATACCTTGCGCAGATTATGCACGAACTTTACCGTAACGCTCCTCACGGACTTTGCGGAAATGAGGACTGCGGTCAGATGTCGGCATGGTATGTAATGAGTGCTATGGGTATATATCCTGTCAATCCGGTATCATTGAAATATGACCTTGGTACGCCTCTTTTCCCTAAGGCTGTTATGCATCTTGACAATGGAAAATCATTCACCGTCATTGCTAATAACCTTTCAAAAGAGAACTGCATAGTAAAATCTGTCAAGGTTAACGGTCAGCCTTACGACAAACTGTACATCACTCACGATATGATAATGCAGGGTTGCACGCTGGAGTTTGAGATGGGTAAATAAAAGAGTCTTGAATTTCGGAAATGAAAATTGGAATTTGATTTGCAGATTATTCAATATGTATAAAAACAATGGTATGCCGATTATGGCATACCATTGTCTTTTATAGAGAATCTGACAAAAGATCGTATAGATATAGTATATGACTATTAATATAAATGCCGGTCAATCAGCAAATTGACCGGCATTTTTTTGTGAATTGCCAATTTTTACATTCTTGGCGGGCATGGACGTTTCTTAGGACAGTCGCGTCTCTCCTTGTAAGCCTTAAGCTGTTCTTCAGTAAGGATTTTCTCTATTTTTGAGTCAAGGTCGTTGCGTCTTTTCTGCATTTCCTTACGGTGCTTTTCCGTCAATTCCTTGTTCTGCTTGTCAAACTCGGTGAACAGAGCGGTCATTTCCTTGCACTGAGCATCAGTTAGGTTAAGGTTTTTCTTCATTCTTTCAACCCTTTCTTCAGGTGTGCGGGGATGATGTTTCTGTTCGCATTGTGCAGGATGGCGGTCACATCTTTTCTGTTCGCAACATCTGTTGTGGCATTGTGCGCTTGCGGCTGTAGCAAAAGCAATGACAAGCATTGCAGACATAAATAACTTTTTCATTGTTCTGTTTGTTTTTAGTGTGTTAGTACAAAAATTAAATCTATCTAATGTTGTAAACGACACTTAGCATAAAGTAAGGTTCGATTACGTTTCCGGTTACATATTCATAATAGTTTCCTCCGACATTTCTTACAAACGACTTGTTTTGTCTTAATATATCAAATGCACTGAGGTTGATTTCACACGCATTGTTCTTCAGGAATTTCTTGCCGAGTGATACGTTCCAAAGGTAATAATTTATGCTTTCACTTTCAAGTCCGGTATATCCTACATAATTGAAAACGCTGTTAAGCGTAAATCCTTTCCAGAATTCCCATCCGAACTTGAACTGTCCGTTGTGGTTTATATATTTGTCCTTGTTGCCGGAATCAGCCGAACTGTAGGCAAGGTTTATTCCCGAAGAGTAGGAGAGTGTAAAGTCAAGTTTGGTACTTATGTTGCTTCCTATAACAACCTTTGGGATAATGTTTATTTCGTTGGTACTGCTTTTCACTCCGTCAAAGATGACAGGGACACTTGCCGTGTTTGTCGCAATGCTGAAGTTCAGATTGCTTCGGATAAAGTCGACAGGGAAACCGTAGGTAACCAGTGACTGGAAACTGTAATATCCGTTGCTGTTTACGGGACGTGTGAATTGTGCTCCCTTGTCAAGTGTTATCTCTTCGTTGAGCTTGATTGATTCTTTTGCCACAAACGTACTGTCGGTTATGTAATCCTGACGAATTGTTGAGCCAAGCATTGCAATGAACGAGTGGCCGGTCTTTGTTGTCAGCACATATCTGAGGTTCATCATGTGGTTGACCTGCTGTTTCAAATCTGGATTACCTGCCGAGATAAACAACGGATTGCTGTTGTTTATGATATTTTGCAGGTCGGAAATTGACGGTGACGATGTATTTGAATTGTATCTGAACATAAATGAATTGTTTCTGTCAACCTGGTATCTTACATTAACTTTGGGCAATACGGCAAAGAAATTGCGTGATGTATTGTTGCTTTCAGGGTATGTCTGTGTATTAAGCAGTGACGAATACTGTATATTTGCTTCTCCTGAAATGTTCAGCTTTCCTAATCTGTATCTCAAACCTATGCCTCCCGAGTGTGTCATATAGTCGGATTCGTAGATATTGGACAGTTCTTCGTTCATCATCTCATATAAGTCTGTTACAGGAGACTTGTCATAAGTGATTTTGTCGGCAGACGAATTGCTGTATGATATACGGTAGTTTGCCTGTATCTGAAGGTTTTTTGCAATCAAATCTGTGTACATGATGTTTCCGTTATATCTGACAGTTTTTGTATTGTTGTCTTTATACTGTGATGTGAGATTGGTTGTCTCTGCCGGACTGTATATTGTCTTCAGATAGTCATTGTATGTATCATTGCTGTTGTTTGACATGTTTCCTCTGAAATTAACCGAAAAGGTTCTTCCAGGTTTGGCAAATCTGTGTCTGAAATCAATGCTACCGCCTACATTGTAGGCAAGGACATCTGATGTATTATGTTTGTTTACCTTGTTTGTAATGACATCTTCAAGCATATTCCAACCGTCGGTCAGGGCGTTTGACGAATTGTCCTGCAGACTTATGGACGGACGTATGGTAAGTGAGTTCCTTTTGTCTATGTTGTAGTCGTATTTGATATTTATACGATGGTTGAAGTTATTCATCTGGGCATCGTAAAATTCGTTGTAGGACATGCCTGGCAGAGCCGATTCAAAGTAGTCTCTGTCAGTATTCTTTTGGTTTGTGTTATTGGAATGGTTAAAGAAATAGCTGCCTGTAAAGCTCATTTTATCGTTCCATCTGTCAACATAATTCAAACCTATACCGTCTGATGCCGTGACACCATTAAGGTTTCCGGTCATGAAGCTGTATTTGGATGCTGAACCTCCTCCCATTCTTTGGCCTTTTCCTCCTCCCTTGAACGAATTTGCCGACATGACTCCGGCAATATCCTCTTGCGAGAAGTTCTGGCTGTTTATATTGTTGCTCATTCCGAGTATTGAGATTCTTCTGTCATCATTGAAGAAGTTTATGTTTCCTCCGGCGTTGTAACGGTTGTCAGTGCCGTAGCCGGCATACACACGTCCGAAGGTTCCGAGTTTGAACCCTGTTTTGGTTATTATGTTTATTGTCTTGATTTGTTCGCCGTCATCAAACCCGCTGAACTCGGCCTGCTCACTTTGTTTGTCAAACACTTCTATGCTTGCAATGACATCCGAGGGGAGATTTTTTATTGCCAGGTTTATATCACCGTCAAAGAATTCTTTTCCGTCTACAAGAATCTTCTTTACATCTTCGCCCTGCGCCTGGATTGTACCGCCTTCCACGACAATTCCCGGCATTTTGCTCAGAAGTGATTCGGCATTGCTTCCGTCCATCACCTTAAAGGCTTCGGCATTATAGATAAGACTGTCGCCTTTCTGTTCGGCACGTGTGGCACGTCCGTTCACGGATACTTCGTCAAGAATCTGATTGTCCTCTTTAAGTTCTATCTCAATATTGATATTTTTGTTTCCTATGCTTATTGATTTTGTGTATGTCTTGTATCCTATATATGATATATTCAAGGTATAGTTTCCCGAGTCAATGTTTCGCATGACAAAAACTCCTTCGGGGTCTGTGATTGTACTTTTGACAGGTTGGGTATTTCCTGCTTTTTCCAGAAGAACTGTCGCGCCAATAAGACAGTCACCGTTTCTGCTGTCTTTGACTTTTCCGCTCAGGTTAGCCTGTGCAAGTACCTGTGAAACCGCAATAGCTGTAAATATAATTATGATAAATAATCTTTTCATTATCTGTTTTATTGTGATTGTCTGTTTTTATATTTAAAATGATATTCTTTTTTACTCCTTACACCTTATACTTTACACTCTATACCTTACACTTTACACTCTACACTTTCATATTAAACTCTTAACCTGCAGCTTCAGATGCCTGACCTGTGCGCAGTACATTAACCGCACTAAAGTTGCATACACTCTACACTTTAAACTTTACACCTTACATTTTACACATTTAATTCTGATGTCAAATTTATGTATAAAAAACTTTTTGCGGAACAGTTATTCTTTATCTGTAAGTGAACTGCATGGATTTGTCAGTAAACGGCACGTTTCTTATTCTTTTTATTTGCATATAGTTGCTATATTTGTAGTAATAACAGATAAGTTTATTGTATATGAATAACAAACGTCTTCCACTGATTATTGATATAGTATTCTGTGCTGTGCTGATGCCTGTAATGGTTATGCTGTTGCCTATAGAAAGATGGATTGCATCAAGTCCGGTATCTTCGTTTCTTTTTATAGTATTTTTGTATGGCACATATTTCATAAACCGCTATGTTGCCGTACCTATGTTGCTTGGCAAACGCAATTATCTTGTAGGTATAGGAATATTGGTGCTGACCATCTTTGTTGCATTTTCGCTTATAAACGTACGTCCTCATCCTCATGCGCATTATATGAAGAATTTTGATACGTTCAGATTCATGCCTCCCATGCGGGTACGTGAGCAGGGAATGCTTTTTCTTTTCTTTGTCGTTACATGTTTCAGTTACGCTGTAGGATTCTTTTCCGAACTTATAAAGCAGATATCAAAAAGTACAGAGCTTGAGAAACAGAGAGACAAGGCAGAGCTTTCGCTTTATAAGGCGCAGATTAATCCTCATTTCCTTTTCAATACTCTCAATTCGCTTTATGGCCTTATAGTAACCGGCTCCGAAAAAAGTGAAACAGCCTTTATGCAGTTCATTGATATGCTGAAGTATATGTATTCAAACGGTGACAGGGACAGACTGCCTGTCAGGGAAGAAGTGGAATACATCCGCCGCTATATTGAAATGCAGAAGCTGAGACTTAATGAACATACAGCAATTGATTTTGAATGTGTCAATACCGTTGCCGAGGAAAGAACCATCGCTTCAATGCTTCTTATTACTTTTGTTGAGAATGCCTTTAAATATGGAGTCTCGTCACACGAGGACTCTGTGATAAAAATAAGAATTGAAGTAAGTGATAACGTACTGCACTTTTATTCGTCAAACAGAGTAATGAGGGTGTCGGAAGGGAAAGGTCTGGGCTTGAAGAACTGCCGAAAACGTCTGGACATGCTTTATGCTAAGGATTACAGACTTGACATAACCGAAAAAGACAATACCTTTACAGTAGAACTTGACATTAATCTTGAAAATAAGAAACCTTAAAATCTGATATTATGAAGTGTATAGCTATAGATGATGAGCCGCTTGCTCTTGGAATAATAAAGAATTTCTGCCAGAGACTGGACGGTATGGAACTGGAAACATTCAGTGACCCGGTAATAGGAATGGAGCGTGTGAAGGAAAATGTACCTGATATCCTTTTCTTGGATATAGAGATGAACGGAGTTTCCGGGCTTGATATAGCGAGAACCCTGCCCAAGGGAGTCTTTCTTATCTTTACAACTGCCTATTCACAATTCGCGCTTGACGGGTTTGAACTTAATGCCGTTGATTTCCTGCACAAACCTTTTTCCTTTGCACGTTTTGAGAAGGCAGTGTCGAAGGCAATGGAATTGAAAAGACTGTATGAGAAATCAGAAGTGAAGGATGAAACCGGCGCTGAAATAACCGTAAAGGTTGAATACCAGAATGTGAAAGTTCCTGTCGGCGAAATACTTTATGTTGAGGCAATGGACAGCTATGTCAAGATATATACAAAGGAAGCACGTCCTGTAATTACCCAGATGAGCATGAAATCTGTTATGGAAATGCTGCCGGAAGGTGAATTTATCCGGATTCACAAATCCTATATAGTTAACCGTAACAAGGTGCAGAGCTACACACGCAACAAAGTGATTATGGCTGTAAAGGGAGTGGAATTGCCGGTAGGCAGGGTATATGCCAGGGATTTTGCCGAGTGCATGCAGGTGCGGGAAGAAAGATAAAATAATCTTATATTTATGATATTTAGGTTAATATTGCGGTTATAAGTGCAATATTGGCTTAATTTTATAATTCTTAAATCAGAAAGGACATGGAAAACAATCAAAATGACGATAATATGAAAAAGTTGCTTTTTGCTTTGTCTCTTGTTTCTTCGGCTGCAATGGCGCAGAATTATGAGCCAATGTGGAAGGAGTACGACAAATATGACAGGGACAACCGTCCGGCATCGGCAATTGAAGTGCTGGACAAGATATATGATACAGCTTTGGAACACAAGGATTTTGCGACTATGCTTAAATCCTATATCCTGAAAACCAACAAACAGACCGATATTGACGGCGACAGTTCTGTCAAAGACCGTATTGCCAGTCTTGAAGCAATGGCTGACATGAATTTGAATACTACCGACAGAGTTATACTTTCATCACTGTTATTTTCCTATTACAGCAATTATTATGACAATAACTGGTATAGACTATCGAATATGACTCCTGTTGATTCCGATAAAATTCCTGAAGATATTGACGAATGGAGTATAGAAAATCTGTTTGACCGCATGCTCTATCATCTGTCTTTTATTGAGGAAAATACAGCCATGCTTGCAACAGCCGTGACAGGAGACTACGACCAGCTGTTTGAAAAGAACAGTTTGGGTGATTACGTTGGTCACACAATCGGAGCAGTAGTACTTGAACTTGTAAGCAATGAGCTACAGGGACTTGTCCGTTGCATAAAGAATGCTTATGAACAGACTTCAGCTTACAGTGAAATAAAGCCTGGCGACAAGTTTCTTGCTGCCAATGTAGAGCCCGCAGGCAAGTATGATTTTGTGGCAAGACTTTCAAATCTTTACCGTAAGATGGAAAAGGAATATCTTGACAGGAACATGACAGATGCCTTTATCATTGTTGACATTGACCGTATCAAGGCATTCAGAAACATGAATTTCCATACTTCACAATACAGATATTCAGGAGATGACAGCGAAGGCATTTTAGAAATTGATTCTGTGACTTTGTCTGCTTACAGTTATCTTGAGAACAAATACGGTAAAAGGAAGAAAGTTATTCCTTATATACATTACCGGAAGGCACTGATTATGAAAGACATTATTCCATACAGGGAAGAAACTCTTGCTCTTATCCGCTCTTCAGTCAGGAAATATTCTTCCTCACCATGGCGCAATGCAATGAAGGAACTGGAGCAGGACATTACCATGCCTTATATTTATACCCGTGCAGAAGTGCCGTGTTATGGTATGCCTTTGGAGATTAAGGTTGAAAGCCGTAATCTGAAGTCGTGCCGCGTCAGGGTATATAAGGCAAAGCCCGGTAAGGAATATGTGCTTATGCGCGGTGATGACTATGACAAGTTTCTGCGCGAGAATGCCGAGCTGTATTCAACACAAGAGTTCAAACTGACTCATAAGAACGAATGGGATACTTCAAATGATACATTGACTCTTGATGCTCTGCCTCAGGGAAAATGGTATATGCTCATTGATTCGCGTGACGGGAAAGTGTCTTCCGAAGGCTTATTGAGTATGGATATCACAAGATATACGTTTGTTACTTCAATAATTGACGGAAAGAGGGAACTGCTCATCCTTGACAACAGAAATGGCAAGCCGCAGAGTGATGTGAATGTAGAGGTGTGTGCATCAGTAAATTCAAAGCCCGATACTGTAATGGTTACTGACAGTCGTGGTGTAGTTGCTATGCCCGAGGGTTATAGTACCGCCTTTGTATATTCCGGCAATGAGTACAAAACAAAATTTGATTATATCCGTTTTAATGAAATATACCAGCGTGATGTAAACCAATATACATATAAGCTGTATACAGACCGTGCGGTTTATCGTCCGGGACAGAAAGTCTGTGTCAGCGGACTTGTTGCCCGTGCCGAAAGCGAAGGCGTTTATAGCGCTGCTTCCGGACAGGATGTCGATATTCGTCTGACTGGAAGTTACGGATTGAACCTTGAACTCAGCGCAAAGAGAACATCGGATGAGTTCGGAACATTTGCAGCCGAATTTGTTTTGCCGCAGCATTGTGCCAATGGTCAGTATTACATCACTGCCGGATCTTCCAGAATAAATATAAGGATAGAGGAATACAAGCGTCCTACTTTTGAAGTAAGTCTTGAAAAGCCTGCTGACAATTACAGCCTTGGCGATACCGTTACGGTAAAAGGTAACGCTTCACTTCTTGCCGGAGCGGCGGTTCCTGATGCCGAAGTAAGATACAAGATTGAAAGAGGTACCAGCAGCTGGTCATACTGGTGGTTCAGTAACTATGCCATAATCGGCGAAGGAAACGTAAAGACCGATTCAGACGGCAATTTCTCTATACCTGTCAGTCTGGAGCCAATAAGGGACAATGGTTTCGATGGCTTTTATTCCTACCGTATCACGGCTTATGTAACTTCACTGTCCGGTGAAACGCGCGAAGAACAGCTTATGCTTTATGCTGGTGAGAAGTCGCGTCTTATGAAAGGATATGCCGATGATATAGTGATGCGTGACAATGGTCTTGAATTTACGGTAAAGGTAACAAACCTTGCCAATGCTCCTGTTGATGCCGAAGGTACTTATAGTCTTGTTGATGCCGTGAGCGGAAAGGAAATTATGAACGGATCATTCAAGTCAAACATAAAGACAAACATACCGTCCGACCGTCTTGTTTCCGGAAAATTCATTCTCAAATTCGAAATTGACGATAATGGAAAGAAGATAAAGGATGAGAAAGAAGTTGTCTTGTTTTCTGAAAACGATACAAAAACTCCTGTCAGTTCGCATATGTGGTGCCATCAGCTTTCAAGAGAGGTTTCTGCTGACAGGCCTGCAGAGTTCATGCTCGGCACATCAAGCGATGAGGCTTATGTGATAATGTTTGTAACCGACGGTGAGAAAACTATAGAGCGCCGTGATATTGTTTTGCACAACGAAATGCAAAGGATTTCAATTCCTATGTATAATGCCTCGGACAAAGGCATAGGAATCCATCTTGTTTCCTGCAAGGATGGCAATATCTACGACACCGCCTTTACTTATGATGCCGTAGTACCCGAACACAAACTGACAATGAAATGGGAAGTGTTCCGTGACAATCTGCGTCCCGGACAGGAGGAAGAGTGGAGAATGACGCTGACAAATCCTGACGGTACACCGGCAAAGGCGAATGTCATGGCATGTATGTACGACAGTGCTTTGGATATGATATACAACCGTCCTGTAGATTTCCTTCTTGATTATTCGCGAATAGTATATCTTACACCTGTACACTGGAATTACAGAGGACGACTTGGTGCCAATGTTTCGTTTATAGGCACAGAATATCCTTATGAATTGCCGGAACACGACAGCTTCCGTGATTTTATTCTTGGTTCAATGTATGACGGCAAACTGTTCTATTGTGTGGGAGAACCGCGGATAATGTACTCAAAATCTGCAAATGCTGCCGATAGGATATATGTTGAAGACAATGCGGTACTTGCTGAAGCTGAAGTGGCTGCTGCCGCACCATCCTACGGAGGTGAACAGGAACAGGAGACTGTCGTACGCGAAAATTTTGCAGAAACAGCGTTTTTCTATCCTCAGTTACGCACAAACGACAAGGGTGAAGTTTCAATAGCCTTTACTCTTCCGGAGAGTATGACGCGCTGGCATTTCCAGGCCCTTGCTCATACGGGCAATATGTATCAGATGCAGACCGATACTATGGTCGTGGCTTCCAAGGAACTGATGATTATGCCTCAGCTTCCGCGCTTTGTACGTAGTGGCGACAAGGTATCTGTTGCTGCGTCTGTTGTAAACTGTACAGAAAAAGATCTTGCAGGAAATGTCCGGTTTGAGATATTCGACCCTGAAACGGGCAAGGTTTTTGTCAGCGGAAAGCAGGACTTTGCGACAGAAGGAAACGGAACGGCAAAAGTGGCATTCAGTTTTGATGCTGATGACAAATGTCAGACTCTGGGAGTACGTATGGTTGCCGACAGTCCTACGTTCAGTGACGGCGAACAGCGCGTCATCCCTGTCCTTTCCGACAAGGTGCATGTAACCGAAAGTGTTCATTTCTCTGTAAACGGAGGCAAGACAAAGGAATATGACCTGACAAGTCTTTTCAACAGTAACGATAAAAAGGCGGAAAACAAAAAGCTTACAGTCGAGGCTGTTTCTTCGCCAGTATGGCTTGCAATAGAGGCTCTTCCTGTTATGGGCAGTGATGTCGATACAGACAATGCCGTGTCAAACATGATTGCATTGTATGCCAATTCTGTGGCACGCCATCTTCTTGTATCAGACAGTAAGATTGAAACTCTTGCACGTGCATGGACCGAGGCGGTTGCCCAGTCGGATTCTCCTGTTTCGGCACTTGACAGAAATCCGGAACTTAAGAACATTCTGCTTGCAGAAACTCCGTGGCTGCTTGATGCAAAGGATGATAATGACAGAATAAGACGTCTTGCAACACTGTTTGACAGGAACAATATAAATTATCTTGAAAAGCAGTATGCCGGAAAGATTGCGGCACTTCAGAGCGAAGACGGAAGCATTTCATGGTTCAAGGGTGGAAGAGGCAGTTATTATATCACCTCTTTTGTTGCCGAAAAGATGCTTTCACTCCAATCAATGGGAGTTCAGTTGTCAGAAGAGGCGCAGAATATTCTTGACCGTGCCGTGGAATATATAAACAGCTCTGTTGCCGAAAGGTATCAGCGTATGCTCAAAGACGGAGTTCTCAATGCATCTTCGGCAATGTCATTCCTTGACTTTGCATATATGAAGGCGGCATACGGTATGCAGCTCACTGCCGACAGCAAGTTTGCTTATGATTATGCTGTTTCAGCATTGCCGGAAAATCTTAAATCCATGTCACCTGTGTCAATAGCCCGTGCCGTGGTTGTGCTGAAAGATGCCGGTAATCTGAAGGAAGCCGAGAGATTCTTCACTTCACTTGGCGAGTATGCTGTTGGAAACGAAGAGGAAGGGCTGTCATTCCCTTCACAGACCGGTTATTACGGTTGGGGCGAATATCCTGTAACAGCCCATGTTGCCATGATGAAGGCGTACAAGGCAATGGAAGCTCCTGCCGAAAAGATTGACGCGCTGAGATTGTGGCTGTTGCAACAGAAGAGGACTCAGGATTGGGGCAATCCTGTTGCTACTGTTGATGCCGTATCAGAACTTCTTGGAAGCGGAACAGACTGGGTTGCTGACGGAGGACAGCTTAATATAAGAATCGGCAGAACCGCAATGGAGTTTGGACCTGCCGAGAACAAAGGTCTGAATGCTGCCGGACGACAGACCAAGGTGTTTGAAGGAAAGGATATTCCGTCAAGAATAAAGACTCTGACTGTCAGCCGTGACGGTGAGGCTCCTTCGTGGGGAGCTGTGTATGCACAGTTTGACATACCTTATAGTGAACTTGAAGAGAATGGCAGCGGAATGAGGATAAGTAAGAATACTTACATAAGACGCATTGTTGACGGAAGGGAAGTCCTTCTTGACCCTTCCAAAGTTGAGGCTGCTGTAGGTGACGAATATGTGTCACAAATCAGGTTTTCACTTGACAGGGATATGGATTTTGTGCATATCCGTGACCGTCGTGCTGCCTGTGCCGAACCTGGTATAAGCCTTTCCGGTTACAGAATGTGCGGACAGGTTTGGACATACGTTCAGGAGCGAGATTCGTCAACCGACTATTTCTTTGACTCGATTGCCAAAGGTGAATACATTCTGCAAGCAGTTTACCGCATTGACAGGGCAGGAGAGTACACAACCGGCAATGCCGAAATCCAGTGCCTGTATGCTCCGGAATTCAATGCACATTCTGCGTCCGAAACAATAAATGTCGTGAAATGACATAAACGGTTTTGTATAGATTGAAAGAGGTGTACCGGACCATATAAAGCATAATCCGGATACAGTAAAAAAACTTACTGCCTTTTTACCGAAAACATTGAACATTTTGGTCAAAAAGGTAGTAAGTTTTTTATTAAAACATTGTATGTTTTGTGGCAAATATCCGGTGGGTTTCTGAATAAATCAGTTAAGTATTAAAATATTTTATGAAAACAGTTGCCAATCATTAAAAAGGTATTACTTTTGTGGAGTTTATTTAACTGTTAAATTTAATTATTATGAAAGATAAATCATTTCTTGCCGGTTATTCGTTCAAGAAATTCTTTGCTCACAGGGTTAACGGAGGATTGCTGCTAATCATTGTATGTATTGTTGCTATTTTCATAGCAAATTCGGGATGGGGTGAGGCATATCATTCCCTTTGGCAGCACAAGTTTGTTTTGAAAATCGGAGATTATAATCTTTTGGCGCATCATGGCGAGCCGTTGACACTGATGCAATTTATAAATGATGCCTTGATGGCAGTGTTTTTCTTCTCTGTCGGACTTGAAATAAAACGTGAGGTGCTTATCGGAGAACTGTCAAGTTTAAGAAAATCACTGTTGCCTATAATTGCAGCGGTTGGAGGTATGGTTCTTCCGGTAGTTATTTTCTATGCATTCACGGCAGGACGTCCCGAAAGTGTGGGTATGGCTATACCGATGGCTACCGACATTGCTTTCTCATTGGGTATATTAAGTCTGTTCGGGGACAGAGTACCTGTGAGTCTTAAAATCTTCCTCGCAGCCTTTGCTGTGGTTGATGATATAGGCGGTATACTTGTGATTGCCCTGTTCTACAGTTCAGGTCTTAGCCTTATGTTCTTGCTTTTTGCATTCTTTATTCTTGTTATCCTAATTATAGCCAACAAGAAAGGGGTGACAAACAAGGCATTCTATATAATATGCGGTATAGTTATATGGTATCTGTTCCTGCAATCAGGAATACACAGCTCAATTGCAGGTGTTGTTGTTGCATTTACAATACCTACATATCCTAAAATCAATGTGCAGTCTTACCTTGAATCAATGCGATACAGTCTGTCACATTTCCCTTACAAGGAAGAAGGCGTCATACTTTCAAACGACCAGTTTGATGAATTGAGGCGAATAAACGATATTTCCAATAAGGTCATTTCGCCGCTTCAGGCTTTGGAAGCAAAACTGCACGGCATAGTCAACTATTTTATCATCCCGTTGTTTGCCTTTGCCAATGCCGGAATAACTTTTGGAGATACGGGAGAGGGCATGAGCATCTTGACTCTTGCAGTAATGGCAGGTCTTGTTTTGGGTAAATCGCTTGGTATATTTGTAATGACATACTTTACAATAAAGACAGGAATATCACCGAAACCAAACGGTATGAACTGGAAGAATCTGTTCGGTGTATCAATGCTGGGCGGTATAGGATTTACAGTTTCTCTGTTTATTGCCAACCTTTCGTTTGATACTCCAGAAACATTTGTCATGCTTGAACAGGCAAAGATGGGTGTTCTGTTCGGAACAATGATTGCTGCAGTTCTTGGCTGTGTCATTCTTAATTTTGTATTGCCAAAGAAAAAACAGTATTGATTTTGATATAGGGCTTTTATAGTTCCGGCTGCATGACCGGTGCTATATGCAAATCATAAGACAAAGGGTGAGGAAACAAATAAATTCCTCACCCTTTGTCTTGTATTTGAAAGTCTTTTTGACTTTGTATGCAGTGTTATGCCTGTGATTTAAGTTCTTCAAGGCGGCAGATATATTTGCCGATGATGTCAAACTCGATGTTTACCATTGTACCTACTTCAATGTTCTTGAAGTTGGTGTTTTCGAGTGTATAAGGGATGATGGCAACCTGGAACTCGTCTTTTGTAGGGTTGCAGACAGTAAGGCTTACACCGTTTACGGTCACAGAACCTTTGTCAACAGTCATATATCCCTTCTTTGCCATTTCACTGTCAAACGCATATTTGAACTTGAAATATGTGCTTCCCTGCGCGTCTGTCTTTTCAATGCAGGTTGCTGTCTGGTCAACATGTCCCTGTACGATGTGTCCGTCAAGGCGGCCGTTCATAAGCATTGAGCGTTCAACATTAACAAGGTCTCCAACCTTCAGCTTTCCGAGGTTTGAGCGCATGAGTGTTTCCTTCATTGCCGTTACTGTATATTCGCCGTTTTCAATGTTGACCACTGTAAGGCATACACCGTTGTGGGCAACGCTCTGGTCGATTTTCAACTCGTTTACAAAAGAGCATTTCAAAGTGAAATGCATATTTTCCTGCTCCTTAACAATCTTTGTTACCTGAGCACATTCTTCAACTATTCCTGAAAACATATTGTCTTATTTGTTTTTATTGTTGTTTTTTACTTGTTATCATGTCTTTCATTATCATAATGTCGACATCGTTTATGCCGTACCTGTTAAGGATATGGGCATCGTCTTTCATTACGGATTCAAATGTTTCGGGTGATGCCGCAAGACATTCGGCATATTCGGTCATGGCATTTCTTGCCTTTCCGTTAATCCATAGCGCGTGGGCAAGGTTGGCATGGTCGTTTGGTGTCATCTTTATTCCGCTTTCACTTATGGCACTGAAGAATTTTTCAGTCTCCGTTCTGTTCCCTGTTTCAAACATGCACCATCCCAACATACGGAGTGCGCTGGCATTTTCCGGTTGCTCGAAATATATTTTGTAAAGCATTTCGGTTGCCTTCTTGTATTGTCCGTCCTTAATCAGACACTTGCAGGTCTGGAGTGTAATCTTCATATTTTCCGGCTGCATAAGCTGTATCAGCCTGTAAAAGTCAAGGGCTCTTTCCATATCACCTGTCATTGTGTAGCACAAGGCAAGATGTGACAGTACCCATGCATTGTTTGGTGAGATTGAATCGGCGGTAGTGTACATCTTGATAGCCTCATCAAAAAGTCCGAGGCGTTGGGCGTTATATCCGATTCTCTGGTACAGCTTATCATCTGTGCATTCGGTTTCTGCAAGATACTTTTGGTAGTAAGGATATGACAGCATATAGTGTGAGTTCTTGAAAAGGAACTCTGCTATCATAAGATTTGACTGCGGGTTGTCAACAAGCTGCTTTACCGAACGTGTTTCGGCTATCTTTGTAACATCATTGAAGACGTTCTTGAATTCGGCTCGGTGACTGTTCAGATTATGGAAACGGTACAGATTCTGGATATAAGTGTTGCTTATGTCGTTTGCTGTCTGTTCCATTTTGATACTGTCGTTTATCTGCTGCTCGATCTGTGCGTCCATCTGTGCAGTAAGCATACCTCTTTGCGATTCAGGCACCTGTGTCAGCATGAAGCAGAACGAATATTTGTCGGAGTCGCACAATGACCTTGTCTTCAATATGCTTGACATAACGGTAGCCTTTCCTTCGCCGTTGCCAGGGAACAAGCTGTTTATCTGGCTGTGACTTGTTGTGAACGGGTAGAACCAGTTGGCTGTTTCGCGGAAAAACGGGAATGTCTTCAGCTGGGCAAAGGTACCCATATACACGTCAAACCCTTCCTGCTGCAGGTCTCCAATCTCTTTTATTTTTTTTGCGAGTGGAGAGTTTTCCATATCTGCCTGCCATTCCGGATTCATCTCGTTGAAGGAGTTTTCGTCAATCAGGTCATTTCCCATCTTGTCTTTCAGCTCTTTCTGCTTTTTCATCAGTTCCGGAATTATTTCGTCCTTGAATTTCTTGTCAATGGTTTTGGTGTCGAGTGTCTTCAGGAACTGGATTATCACTGTTGTCAGACTTTCTTTCAGTTCAGGACTTTCCTCAAGCAGTTTTATTCTGTCGGTCGCTTCGGAATATAGCGGGATTATGTCGTCATACAGATAGCTTGTAATGAGGAACACGATAGTAGCCCTTGCCTTTATTTCCTTGTCGGAACTGTTGCAGCAGTCTATTATGAAAAGGTATTTCTTTATATCGAATGTTGCGAGCAGTGACATCATAATAGCGCCGATTGCAAGTATTTTGTCCTCTTTTGGTACAAGTCCGGACTCAAACATACCTTTCAGTTCTTCAATGTTGCTGTTGCTCATACGGGTATTTGTCCATATTGAGTCGAACAGGGCAATGCTGTTGCTTTCGTGACGTTTGTTTGCTTCGGCCGAATATTTGCCTGCGTCAATAGCCTTGTCAAGGGCAATTGTTTCGGTATATGTTTCAAGTTCCGAAACTATATTGCTTATACTTCTGTAACCTGCGCTGTTACGCACGCGAAGTTTCTGATAGAATATGCCGGGATTTCCTGGTTCTTCGTTTTCTGTATTTATTGCATTAAGCAGTTCATAGGTCTGGCATAGCAGACGTCCGAACAGATTTTTTCTTTGTGAGTCGTCAACACCTTCCAGCATATACTCTTTCATGTAGCTGTAGGTTGTAAGTATGCCTTCAATTTCGTCGCTGTGTGCTGAGGATGCTTCTTTCTTCAGCTTTGAAATGGCGCATTCAAGCATACCTTTGCATATAAGATCTTTTATTTCCTTGTAATTCATCCGGATTAAAGTGATTGTTGTTTAATCATCGCAAATTTATCATTATTATTGAAAACAGCCAAACTGCAGATGTTTAGAATAGTGAAATACGGCAGATATGTGCATGTCCGACAGTATATTTTGCCTTTGTTTGAAATGAAGTGTTCCTATTTGCATCGCTTATGAAAAGAATATCAAATTATGTATTATTTTTGCAGGATAATAAGTTTATAGCATGAATGACAACAATTTCATAGAGGTTAAGGGAGCAAGGGTAAACAACCTTAAAAATATAGATTTGAAGATTCCCAGAAACAAGTTCATTGTTGTGACTGGAGTC
Source organism: uncultured Bacteroidaceae bacterium (assembly GCA_944320965.1). Classification (GTDB taxonomy): domain Bacteria; phylum Bacteroidota; class Bacteroidia; order Bacteroidales; family Bacteroidaceae; genus Avibacteroides. The sequence goes on from CALUJO010000005.1 coordinate 83,056, forward strand.
AGCGGATCCGGCAAGTCGTCACTGGCTTTTGATTTGCTTTACGCCGAGGGGCAGAGGCGTTATATGGAGAGCCTTTCGTCCTATTCAAGGCAGTTCCTTGGGCAGATGAAGAAACCGAACTGCGATTATGTCAAGGGTATTCCGCCTGCAATTGCAATAGAGCAGAAGGTGAATACGACAAATCCGCGTTCAACGGTCGGTACATCTACCGAAATATACGATTATCTGAGCATGCTGTTTGCAAGGCTTGGAAAGGTATATTCACCGGTAACAGGAAAAGTGGTGAAACGTGATACGGTGGAAGACGTACTGTTGAAGATTTCGGAATATGAGGAAAGGACAAAGTTCCTGATTCTTTCAAGGCTGAACGTTTCCGACAGTTACTCCCTGACAGACAAGCTTGAGCTTTCAAGACAGCAGGGATACAGCCGTGTATTCGTTGACGGAAACATAGAGAATATAGATTCTCTGGATACGTCTTCTATAAAAGGAGACATATATCTTGTCATAGACCGTTCGATGGTAGCAAACGACAGGGATGCAATAAGCCGCTATATTGATTCTATTGATACGGCTTTCTTTGAAGGGCACGGAACCTGCCGTCTTCTGTTTTATACAAACAACGGTACTGAGGTGCATGATTTTTCTACTTCGTTTGATTCTGACGGTATAAAGTTTGAGGAACCAACCGACCAGCTGTTCAATTTCAATTCGCCGCTCGGCGCGTGTCCCGAGTGTGACGGCTTTGGAAAAGTGCTGGGAATAGACGAGCATCTTGTTATTCCAAACACTTCTTTAAGTGTATATGACGGAGCCGTTGCATGTTGGCGCGGTGATAAGATGGGAGAATATAAAAGCATGTTTATCCGTTCCGTTTCGGATATCAACTTTCCTGTTTTCTCTCCTTACTATTCTCTTTCAGCCGAAGAGAAGGATATTCTCTGGAACGGAGAGTATGGAATAAACAGTTTCTTTAAGATGATTGAAAGCAACCTTTACAAGATACCTTACCGTGTGCTGCTTGCCAAGTATCGCGGAAAGACTGTCTGCCCGAAATGTAAGGGAAGCAGGCTTAAGGATGCCGCATTATATGTGAGGGTGGGAGAGAAGACCATTGCCGATCTGGCAGAAATGTCTGTTTCCGACCTGAAAATATTCTTTGAGAATCTTCAGCTGACGGATAATGAAAAGATAATAGCCCACAGGCTTTTGCTTGAAATAAACAAACGTCTCGGTCTTATGGTTGAGATAGGTCTTGGATATCTCACGTTGAACCGTCTCAGCAACAGCCTTTCGGGAGGTGAAAGCCAGAGAATAAATCTGATAAAGTCACTTGGAAGCAGTCTTGTAGGTTCGCTGTATGTGCTTGACGAGCCGAGTATCGGTCTTCATTCAAAGGATACCGAAAAGCTTGTACGCATATTGAAACAGTTGAGAGATATTGGCAATACAGTCGTTGTGGTTGAACATGACGAGGATATTATACGCGAGGCCGACTATATTATTGACATTGGCGTTGATGCCGGAACGCAAGGCGGAAACGTGGTGTTCTGCGGAAACGCAAAGGACATATATAAGGGGTCGGACAGCTATACGCTTAAATATCTGCTCGGTGAAGAGAAGATTAAGGTTCCGCGTATAAGAAGAAGCTGGAACAATTACATCACAATAAACAATGCACGTCAGAATAATCTGAAGGGAGTAAGCGTGCGTATTCCGCTTAATATCCTGACTGTTGTTACGGGTGTGAGCGGTTCCGGTAAAAGTACGCTTGTAAACGATATACTTTACAACGGGCTTAAGCGTGAACTTGATATGCCTACTGAGTCAGGTCCGGGAGATTTTGAAAGTCTTGACGGTGATATCAACAGTATATATGCTGTTGAGTATGTTGATCAGAACCCGATAGGCAAGTCTTCCCGCTCAAATCCTGTGACGTATGTCAAGGCATACGACGAGATAAGGAAACTGTTTGCCGACCAGGCATACGCCAAACAGATGGGATATCCTGCTTCTTATTTCTCTTTCAATATGGCTGGCGGACGATGTGACGAGTGCAAGGGCGAAGGAACCGTGAGCATTGAAATGCAGTTCATGGCTGACCTTGTACTGGAATGCGAGAGCTGTCACGGAAAGAGGTTCAAGTCGGACATTCTTGAAGTGAAGTATCAGGACAAGAGCATTTATGATGTTCTGGAAATGACGGTTGATGATGCTCTGAAATTCTTCTCTGAAAACAATCAGACAAAGATTGTCAAGAAACTGAAGTATCTGAGTGATGTCGGACTTGGTTATGTGAAACTTGGACAACCTTCGTCAACATTGTCGGGAGGAGAGAGCCAGCGTGTCAAACTTGCCTATTTCCTGAGTCTGGAAAATGTGAAGCCTACATTGTTTATATTTGATGAACCGACAACAGGTCTGCATTTCCATGACATACGCAAGCTTATTGATATATTTAATGTACTTATAAAAAAAGGACATTCGCTTGTCATAATCGAGCATAACATGGAAGTTATAAAGAATGCCGACTATATTATTGACCTAGGACCTGAGGGTGGTGTCAACGGAGGTGAGATTGTTGTTGCCGGAACACCTGAGGAAGTGGCAAAATGTCCAGCTTCCCACACCGGACATTTTTTGAAGAAGTATCTTGAATAAATATGAGAAAGAGTTTTTATTTGTTGCTGTTTCTTGCGGTAGTAGGCATTGCAAGTGCATATGCTCAGCATGGGAAACGTGAATTCAGGGGGGCTTGGATGCCAACCGTAACAGGTGAATATACCTGGAAGAGTGAGAAGGAAATGAAAGCAAAGCTTGTCAGTGAACTTAATCTTCTGGAAGATGCAGGCATTAATGCCGTTTTCTTTCAGATAAGACCTGAGGCTGATGCATGGTATAATTCAAGTTTTGAACCGTGGAGCCGTTTCATTACCGGTACACAGGGGCAGAATCCCGGTTGGGACCCGACAGCTTTTATGATAGAGGAGTGTCATAAACGCGGAATGGAATTTCATGCCTGGATTAATCCGTACAGGGTCAAGACAAGTCAGAACACAGTATTGAGCAAAAATCACTATTATTACAGACATCCCGAACTGTTCTTTGAATATGGCGGGCAAACATTCTTTGACCCTTCGCGCAAGGAATCCCGTGATTTTATATGTAATGTTGTTATTGACATTGTAACCAAGTACAATGTTGACGCTATACATATGGACGATTATTTCTATCCATATCCCAAACCGGGTGAAACTATTCCTGATGAAGTTGCTTTCAAGGCTAATTCAAGAGGGTATAAGGATATTGGCGACTGGCGTCGTGACAACGTAAATCTTCTTATAAAAAAAATTCATGATGCGCTTATGGAAACAGCTCCGTGGGTACAGTTCGGCATTTCGCCTTTTGGCATTTACCGCAATGCATCAAGTGACCCTAAGGGAAGCCTGACCAACGGATTGCAAAACTATGACCAGCTTTATGCCGATGTGCTTTTGTGGGCAAGAAACGGATGGATTGATTATCTTGTTCCACAGATTTATTGGGAAATAGGCAATCCGGCTGCCGACTATGCAGAACTGCTGTATTGGTGGGGAGATAACATTGAAAACTGTAATTATTATGTAGGCCAGGATGTCTTGAGAACTGCATCTCCAAAGAATTTTGGTACACAGCAGCGTGCGAAGTTCGACCTTATGCGCTCAAATCCAAATGTTGACGGATATTGTCTTTATCCAGTCAAGCAGATAATTGCAAATCCAGGTAAATATACAACAAGACTGAAGACTACTTTCAACAGATATCCTGCTTTGCCTCCGGTAATAAAACGTTTCGAAGGCGGAAAGCCTGATAAGGTCAGAAAGGTAAAAGTTGTGGAAACCGGTAATGGAAAAGTCCTTTTCTGGTCGGTAAAAGACCGGGGGGACGAATTGCACAGCCCTGTGAAGTTCTGTGTTTACAGGTTTGAATCAAAGAGAGATATTGATTTGGACAGGCCTTCTGCACTGATAAAAGTAACAACCGACACTTTTATAGAGTTGCCTGACAATGAAAATGTACGCAGCTGTTATTATGTAATTACTTCTGTTGACCGTTTTAACAACGAGTCAGTCAAAGTTGTAAAAAAGGTAAAGTTCTAAACAGGTTGCATTTTGTATAAAATGTGCCAATTTTGCAAATTGTAAGCGGCAAATATACTTTTTTATAGTTTAAACCATGTACTGACATAGGGAAATATCATTTTTTTAATGTCTAAACTAAAAAAAATGTTTGTTCTATTGACATTTTGATAATATTGTTTATATATTTGTTCTATAAATATGAAAGTAATTTTAACTAATATAATATTATGGAAAAAATAGACGAACTTGATAAAAAGATTCTTGAAATAATTTCCCGTAATGCCAGAATTCCTTTTAAGGATGTTGCCGCAGAATGTGGCGTTTCAAGAGCTGCAATTCACCAGAGAGTTCAAAGACTTATTGATATGGGAGTTATTGTCGGCTCAGGATATCACGTGAATCCAAAGAGTCTTGGTTATACTACTTGTACTTATGTCGGTATCAAGCTTGAAAGAGGTTCAATGTATAAGGATGTTGTTTCTAAGCTGAACGATATACCGGAGATGGTTGAATGCCATTTCACAACTGGTCCTTACACAATTCTTGCAAAGATTTATGCACGTGACAATGAACATCTGATGGAACTGTTGAATTCAAAGATTCAGGAAATTCCTGGTGTTACTGCAACAGAAACATTTATTTCGCTGGAGCAGGGCATAAAGAGGGAAATTCCTATTCTTCAGGCAGAATAAAACATCTTGGCTGTAGCAGTTTTTAAGTATTATAATAAAGGTTTATAATAAAAGAAATCGGGATTGATGTCCCGATTTCTTTTTGTTTTGATATTAAAGTTCGTTGCTGAACATTGGGTCCCATGCCGGAAGTTTTACAGGTTCCTGCTTCATCATTTCAAGGATATTTGCAGGAATGTACTTCTTGTTAACTACAAGGCGGAACAGATATTCGTCAAACCATTCGTCTGTCATAATCAGGTGTCCCTGGAATCCAGAAGAGGCTCCCCAGCTGTTTTCTACCATCCACTTCTTTGGTTTTCCGTTTTCGTCAATGTCAACGGCAACAAGTGTCATTGCATGAGTTGAACCGCTGTCATAGCTTTGTATTCTTTCCTTCTTGTCCATACCGAACTTCATGCCGAACAGTGATTCGTAGTCGTAGTTGTTCAGGTCGTTTGTTCCGTTCTTTATGTTCAGGAATTTGCCCACGTCGCATGACATATACATCATTGTGTTGTCCTTGATGGATGCTATTGCCATGGCCTTTATATCTTCCATTGGCAGGTTGATGTATGTCCAGTTGTAACCGTCGTACATGTGGCGGTCATAGTCTATTTCATATCTCTTGTAATACTCGCGTGTCGGGTCATTCATGAACATTACATAGTTGCCGGTCAGGTCGTCTCCAACAAATTCATCGTAGAATGATTTCGGAGTATATTTCTTTGTGCTGACAGGTTTGTTGTCGGCATCATACATAGTCCATGTAAATTCTGTAGGAGGAACTCCCATTGTAAGAACAAGAATTCTGTAGATGTCTTTCAAAGTGTTCATCTTGACTTCTGCCATTCTTTTGTCTGCGCCTTTCTTTCCTTTGGCGTATTCATTGCGGATGTCAAGACCTCCTTCGCGGAGTTTCTTTGAAATCAGGCTGGCCATTGTTCTTGTATCTTCGGTTGTTGCAGTTTCCGGCATTACGCTTTTGGGGACAAGTCCGTACTTCCCGATAATGTCGGAAATTCCGGTAAACTGTCCGCCATCGCTCTGTGGGTGTCTGAACAGCCAGTCAACAGTCTGGTCAGTGAAAGGTTTGTCGGCAGTATTGATAACTCCCTGCAGGAAAAGGTTAGCCTTTTCAAGCTGGTCCCAGAAGAATGTATATGCCTGTGAAAATTCAAACGCGCCTAAATTGTGTTCCTTTATCATCTGTGCGCGCATCACGTTCATACCGGTGAACATCCAGCATCTTCCCGAACTTTTCTGGTCGGTAATGCCTTTGCTTTCCACTCTGTTTGAGAAATAGGTATCCACGTTTGCAAGACTTTCGTGGTTTAAAGCCAGTTTGTTGATACCGTTTGCACACAAGGCATTCTGTATTGCTTTGTCAGAAGGAGTGTTCTTGTAGCTCTCCTGCAATTCCTGTAAAATCTCAGGAGTTATGGCTCCTTCGGTCTTGTTCTGTGCAGATACACACAATGCTCCCGAAACAAGTGCAAAAACGAATAAGTGTTTTTTGAAATTCATTGTATTATGCTTTAGAAAGGTTTTATCTTACTGCGATACATTCAATTTCAACCAAAGCGTCTTTTGGAAGCTGTTTTACAGCAAAAGCACATCTTGCCGGGAATGCACCTTCAAAATACTGTGCATAAACTTCGTTCATGCTTCCGAACAGTGACATGTCTGCAAGGAAAACAGTTGTCTTTACAACATTGTCCATTGTAAGTCCTGCTTCAGCAAGTATGTTCTTCATGTTCTCAAGCGATTGTCTTGTCTGGTCTTTGATATCGTCTGACGGGAAGTTTCCGGTTGCAGGATCGATAGGAAGCTGACCTGAAACGAATACCATATTGTTTGCTTCTATTGCCTGGCTGTAAGGACCAATGGCTTTTGGTGCTTTTTCTGTAGCGATTACTTTTTTCATATAAAATTCTTTTTATTGGTTATAATGTTTATGGTGTAAAGTTAAGAATAAAATATCGTTTTTACGTTGTTTAGTGTATAAACTTGCATATACATATAATAATGTGTGAAAATTTTTATATTATGGAATATTTGTATTGAATAAATTTTGTCAAATGTGCAATATTATTAACTTTGTGTCTTTAACATTAAATCTTTCGGCTATGTATTATACTTATATTTATCCTTCCTTTATCGGTGATATTTGCATAGTTGCTGATGGGTCTGTCCTTTTGTCGGTTTCATTTTGTGATGATATTGTTGTCGAGGATTACGAAACACTTCCCGATTCTGCAGTAGTAGTTTCTGCTGTTGCGCAGTTGAACGGTTATTTTGCAGGTCGTCTTAAAACTTTTGATCTGCCATTGGCTGATGTCTGTCATGGTTTTGTAAGGGATGTTTGGGGGCAGCTTGTGAAGATTCCATATGGTACAATGACAACATATGGCATTATAGCCGAGCGCCTTGGGCGTAAGGGAGCAGCGAGAGCAGTGGGAAGTGCATGCCGGAAGAATCCTTTTGCCATAATAGTTCCATGTCACAGGGTAGGTTCGGTTTCGAAAGGTGCCATGTCCGGATACGCAGGCGGATTGGACAGAAAACTAATGCTTCTTGAATTTGAGAAAATGAATTCAGGTTCTTGAATATCTGTCCTATTGTAATAGACGGGCTTTTAATATTCTTTAATACATTATTTTGAAAAAAATCGTCATAATCCAGATTTTTCCAGATTCTTTTCAGAATTGCATATAATCTTTGCATCAGAAAAACAATTTAATATTAACCATAAAAAGAGAAGAATTATGAAAAAGATTATTTTGATTATGATGTTGTTCGTTGCTGGTATATCATTTGCAATGGCTGATAACGATAAACCTGTTTCAGTAAGCCAGCTTCCTGTAGCTGCACAGAACTTTATCAAGCAGCATTTCCCAGACAAGAAAGTTGCTCTTGCAAAGAAGGAAAGCGACATTTTCTATTCAACCTACGATGTGATATTTACTGACGGAAATAAAATAGAGTTTGACAGCAAAGGCAATTGGGAAGAAGTTAACTGCAAATACTCTTCTGTTCCTGCGGGAGTTGTACCGGCTGAAATAAATAATTTTATTAAGTCAAGTTATCCGGATGCCCAGGTTTTGAAGATAGAACGTGACAGAGGCGAGTTTGATGTCAAGCTAAACAACAGAATAGAGTTGAAGTTTAATGCAAAATTCAATCTGATTGATATTGATATGGACTGATAGTCTGTTCCGGTGATGGTAACTAAAATGCCTGAGCCATGACAACAATCAGTAAGTTGATATAATAATAAGGAGATGTATATGCAATGCCGGCAAATACATCTCCTTATTTATTGTTTAAATGTAATATTCTGTAAATAAGATATATGACATTTGTCATGTAATACTCTGCAGGATTGTTTCAAACAGTATTATTATTAATAAATGTTATTGCAGTAAATATTTTACAATGGAAATTATTTTCTATTGGAAAATATTCCTATATTTGCACTGTAAACAATAAGGAAAGTGTTTGGAAAGATAAATTAGAAACAATAAAAATAAAGGAGATCTCAAGAAAATGAAGAAACTGATTTTTGCCGTAATGGCCCTTGTATCTATAGCATCGTGCAGTTTCGCACAAAATAGTGAAAATGAAACTAAAAAAGAAACAACAACTAAAAAGGAAAACAATATGAAAACAATACATTTGACAAAGGAAGAGTTTTTGACTAAGGTCTTTAATTATGAGACAAGCAAAGAGTGGAAATATCTTGGTGACAAACCTGCATTGATTGACTTCTATGCATCATGGTGTGGACCATGCAAGGCTCTTGCTCCGGTTCTTGAGGAACTTGCCGCAGAATATGGTGATGAGATTTACATTTACAAGATAAATACTGAGGAAGAACAGGAACTTGCTGCAGCATTCAATATACGCAGTATTCCTACATTGCTGTTCATCCCAATGGAAGGCCAGCCTCAGATGGCTATGGGAGCAATGCCTAAAAACTCGTTGAAAGAAGCGATTGACAAGGTAATGTTGAACAAATAAATGTTGCGGTTTTGGAAACAAAGGTTAAGACATTGTGTCGGATAAGGGATCTGTACCGTTCAATTGCCGAGTTTGAAAATTGTTTTCACTCGAAATATCAGCTTACGCTTAACGAAGGCATGCTTATGTGTGTATTGAAAACCGAAGGTGAGCTTACGGCAGGCGTTCTTGCCGAGAAACTTGGCCTGAGTTTTTCAAATACATCAAAGGTCATTGCGTCGGTCGAGAAGAAAGGTTTTCTTGAAAGAAAACTTGGCAATACGGACAAACGCCAGATGCATTTCTGTCTGACAGGCGAGGGACATGAAATGATGGACAGCATATCCTGTTGTGATATTGAAATTCCCGAAATGCTGAGAAAGATATTATAATTGCGGTATATATATAAAAATCAGTGGAATACTTGTTCTTGTAACTGCATTCCACTGATTTTTTGTTGCTGTTCCCGAAGCATGTTGTCCGGAATCTTTCTGTAATATTCTGTTCTTATTTAATCCAAACCTTGTCCCCAACAGTCGGTATGTACTCTTCATCCTTATCATTCAGTTTATAAAGTCTGTCAAGTCTTATACCGTATGTCTGTGAAATAGAGTGCATTGAATCTCCGTCTTTGACTGTGTGATAGGTCTTTTCGCCGTTATATCTTTTATTCTTTTTCTTCAGATATACTATATCGCCTTCCATAAGCGGATATTTGCGGCTAAGGTCATTGTAGCTTGCAAGCTTTCTTGAGCTGATACCAACATCCTTTCCTATTGATTTGAATGTATCACCGTCCTTGGCACGCACATAGAGCAATCCGTTTGCTATAAGGATTTCATGCTTGTAAACCTTTTCCTTTTTCTCCCTTGTACTCTTTCTGTCGTATTTGTAGAGCTCGTAATCTTCAATAATCTGAATAAGTTTTGTGGCATAAGTCGGACTTGTAGCGTATCCTGCTTTTTTAAGCCCTTTGGCCCAACCGCGGTAGTCGGTAATTTTCAGGTCAAAAAGGAATTGATAACGTTTACCGTTCTTGAGGAATTTTGAATGGTCCTCGTATGACTGGACTGGTGTATAATAGGCACGGAAACATTCGTTTCTTGCGTCATCGTCATGTCTTACCGAAGGTCCCCGCCATGAAGAACCGCATTTTATGCCAAAGTGATTGTTTGATTTTCTTGCAAGTTCGCTTCTTCCAGCTCCTGATTCAAGAAGTCCCTGCGCAAGTGTAATACTTGCCGGTATTTTATACTTCTTCATCTGGTCAACGGCAATCTCGTCATATTTGTTTATGTACTCTATATATGTTCTGTTCAATTTTTGTGCCGAAACATTAAATGCGATGATTGCTGAGACGGCTGCAAGAAATAATCTTTTGTTCATATTGTGTTTTGTGTTCTTATTTGTTTAGGTTTTCAATGCCGAACGAAAGCGGCAGCAGGTTTTCTACGCCGTTCATTGCATAAATGTTATTGCGTCCGTAGAGAAGTACTCTCATTTTTGTATTGAAGCGCTGTTCTGTTTCCAGCATGACCTGGCGGCATGCTCCGCAAGGCGGTATTGGGTCGTCAATAAATTCTCCGTTAGTGAAAGCTGCAACAGCAAGGGTTTTCACTGCCTTGTCCGGTTTGCTTGCGTTTGCATAGAACAGAGTTGTGCGTTCGGCACATATTCCTGACGGATATGCGGCGTTTTCCTGATTGTTTCCTTCAAATATTGTGCCGTCTTCAAGCAATGCGGCGGCACCTACATTGAATTTTGAATATGGGGTATAGCTTCTTTCGGTAGCTTTCTTTGCACGGTCTATAAGTTCCTTTTCAATGTCACTCAGTTCATCATACTTATAGACTTCTATTTCGCAGTTTATGGTCAGATGTTTCATAATACTAAGTTTTAATGATTTATCTGTTTGTTTTCGTAAATATAGCATGAAAAAATGAAAAAAACAGCTTTTGCCGCTTAAATATTTGAGGATACAGATTGTGTTTGTTCGGTTGTTGAATCACGCGTGCGGCAAACGTTTTTTATGAGTGAAGCTTTTGTTTTTCAAACCGAAGGCTTTGTTTTTAAAACTGCAAGTTTCGTTTTTATAACCGAAGACTGCGGTTACAGAATAATAGCCGGGCTTTTTGAATAAGCGACAAATATCTTGGTTTGAGAGAGCAGGGGATAGCGTTTTTTATATCGGAGTGCAGAATAAGAAAACGGCGGAACGTGTTGTGTTCTGTCTTACGTTCCACCGTTTATTTTTTATTGTTTTTGCAGCAAGTACCACATTATTATCAGATGCTGAGCTTCTTTATGAAAGTAGACTTGCCTGTGATTACTTTTACAATTACAAATCCGCGATTGTTTACCGGTATGATTGCATCGCCAGAGTTTCTCTGCATTTCAATCAGTGAGCCGTTAACCGAGTATATATATATTGTATACTCTTCATCTCCCACAACTTTTATACATCCTTCTTCGCTTGTAATGCTGATTGAGGCGAAATTGTTTTCATCAACTGATGTAGTGCTGAATGTGAAAGGTACTCCTACCTTGTCTCCCCAGATATATTCAGCAAGTTGAGGGTAGTCTATGAACGGATTGCGGTTATGTTGCCAGTTCTTGTAAATCTCGTTGTTTCTGTTTATCTCTTTTTCACTGACAGGGTCTTGTCTGTGCCATTTAAGCAATAGGTTTATTGCCCATGTCTTATATGCCGGATATTTGTTTCCGGCAAGCATTTCAGAACTGAATGAAGAAAACTTGTCTTCATAGCATGTTGCCATGTAGAAGTATGAGCGGGCAAAGTCGCCTTTGTATTCGTCATCCGGTTCAAATACAGTGCCTGAATATCCTGGGAAAGTAGATTTCCCTAACTTTCCGAGGGCTTTTGATGACAAGCTTTTTCCTCCATCGCATTCTCCAAACGGATAGTTTCCTCTTTGTCCGTTAACTTTTCCGTCAGTAGGATATAAATGAAATATATCATTGTGCATAGGCTCTGCTTTATTAAACCAACTTTTAGGAAAAGAATGTTCTCGGTTATAGCAGTCACCTACGTTACTATAATTGCCGCACTGGTCTTCACCAAAGTAGAATTTGCATGTTGAATACATATCCCACACTGTTCCATCTGGGCGTCTGTCAGTTTTTTTAAAAGCTGTCCATAATCCATCGTAGCCAATATCCTTATGACTTTTTATTATATTAAACAATTCTGTTTTAAGCTCCCTATCTTCCAATCCTTCAATACCATCATAATAGCCTGCCGGTGCCTGAGCCATCATTGCAGGGACAAAGGCTATTAGTGAAAGGAAAAATGATGTAAATTTTTTCATTGTATTTTATTTTTAAAGTTTTTATTTCAATGTAACTCTTGAATATGCCGGTAATGAAATGTCGCAGAAGTCGCCTTTAAGATATTTGTAATATCCTGTTATGGCAACCATTGCTGCGTTATCTGTAGTATATCCGAATTTTGGGATATAAATGTTCCATCCGTACTTCTTTGAATATTCACGGAAAGCGTTGCGCAAACCGTTATTTGCTGATACGCCTCCTGCGACTGCAATTTCCTTTATTTTCAGGTCTTTTGCAACCTTGTGAAGCTTTGACATAAGTATGTCAACCACGGTCTTTTCAAGTGATGCCGCAAGGTCTTCCTTGTTGTGCTCAATGAAATCAGGGTCTTCCTTCATCCAGTCGCGCAAAGAGTAGAGGAATGATGTTTTCAATCCGCTGAAACTGTAATCGTATCCTGGAATCTGTGGTTTGCTGAAGTGGAATCTTTCAGGATTTCCCTGTCTTGCAAGGCGGTCAATTATTGGTCCGCCAGGGTAGCCCAGTCCCATTACTTTTGAGCATTTGTCAATTGCTTCGCCGGCAGCATCGTCAATTGTCTGTCCAAGCACTTCCATGTCGTCAAAGTCCTTGACAATTATAATCTGTGAGTTTCCTCCCGAAACGAGCAGACACAGGAAAGGGAACTTTGGCTGTTCACGTTCCTCATCATCCTTTATGAAATGTGCAAGTACATGCGCCTGAAGATGATTGACGTCAACCATAGGAATATTGAGCGAGCGTGCAAATCCCTTTGCAAAAGAAACTCCGACAAGCAGAGAGCCCATAAGTCCCGGACCGCGTGTAAAGGCTACGGCATTCAGGTCTTCCTTGCTTACTCCGGCATGTTTCAGGGCTTCGCTTACTACCGGAACTATATTTTGCTGGTGAGCCCTTGATGCAAGTTCGGGAACAACACCGCCGTATGCTTCGTGCACAGCCTGACTGGCAACAACATTTGACAGCAGTACTCCGTCTTTTATGACAGCTGCCGATGTATCATCACATGATGATTCTATACCTAAAATTATTGCACTCATAACTAATTCTGTAAAATGGGTTTCAAAGTTAATGCTTTTTTCTGTATCTTAGTGCGCCTTAAAGTAAATTAATAATGAAACATTGCTTATCCTTTTTATTGATGCTGGCGGTTTCGGCATCAGTATTTGCCCAGAAAAGAATCTTTGGTGATATAAATACCGACGCGCTTGTTGCACATGTCGGGTTCCTTGCGTCCGACAATCTTATGGGACGCAAGGCAGGAACTGTTCACGGCGGTGCTGCTGCCGACTATATAGTTTCATGCCTGCGCCAGTATGGGGTGAAGCCTTTTTATGATGATTACCGTTGTCCGTTCTCAGCCTATCGCAATGAAAGGGGGAAGGCCGGATACTGGGAAGTGAATGCAGACTCAGTCCGGGCAATGTCTGCAAGATGTCATCGCAGACTTGATATGAATAATGTGATAGGATATATTGAAGGAAAGGACACTGCGGAGTATGTAATTATTGGGGCGCACTTTGACCATCTTGGAACGGATGAAACTCTTGTCGGAGACAAGATATACAACGGGGCTGACGATAATGCTTCGGGCGTGGCTGCGCTGCTTGAAATTGCCCGCAATTTTGCTGCATCCGGTATAAAACCTGACCGTACAATAATATTTGCGTTCTGGGACGGAGAGGAAATAGGACTGCTCGGTTCAAGGGCTTTCGCACAGAATTTTGAAATGTCCAAGGTAAAAGGATATATAAATTTCGACATGATCGGGCGTACTACATATAACAAGACAAGAGAACATGTGGTCTATTTTTATGAAAAAGGATATGAGCAGTTCCGGAAATGGCAGGAAGAGTATATAAAGGAATATGGCCTTGAACTGAAACCTGACTACCGTGCTGTCAGCAGATTGAAATCAGGAGGTGACAATGCCACTTTTGCGTTGTACGGAGTTCCTGTCATCTGGTATCATACCGATGGGCATCCGGATTATCATCAGCCTTCCGACCATGCCGACAAAATAGACTATCAGAAAATGAAGGATATTGCCTTTTCTGCGATGATTAATCTTTACAGAATGTCATCAAAGGATTTTTTTGAATGAATAAAATAAAACCGATTATATGTAATTGTCCTATAATGTGAGTATTAACTCATTTATTATTTTATGATTAACAGAGTTTATTAAAACTTAAAATATTTAGTAAATACTTGTCATTGTTTTGGATATTGTGTTACTTTGCAATAATAAATGATAAATAGAGAGATTTTATGACTATTGCTATTGTTGCCGTGTTTTTGATCGGCTATTTCTTTATCGCGACCGAGGGGGTCGTTAAAGTAAACAAAAGCGCGACCGCTTTGTTTATGTGTGTTGTTTGTTGGGTGCTGTATATGGCAGGCAGTATGGAGTTTCTGCCCATTATGCATGGAGATGAATTTAATGCCCTTGTTTCCTCAACCGATGCTGCAAGTCTGACTCAGCAAATCAGAAACTTTATTTCCAGCGATGTATTGCTTGATCATCTTGGAGATACCTGTGAAACAATTTTCTTCCTTATGGGAGCCATGACAATTGTTGAAATTGTTGACTCTAACGGAGGTTTTAATTTTGTACGTGACCGTCTTTCTACACGCAGCAAAAAGGCTTTGTTGTGGAGAGTAGTGTTTATAACATTCTTCTTGTCAGCAGTACTTGATAACCTTACAACCAGTTTGGTTATGATTATGGTTTTGCGCAAGCTTGTTCCGGAAAGAAAAGACCGTTTGATATATGCAGCTATGGTGATTCTTGCTGCAAACAGTGGTGGTGCGTTCTCTCCTATAGGTGATGTTACAACAATCATGCTTTGGATTAAGGGAAACATTACTTCTGCCGGTATTCTGAAAGAGGTATTCCTTCCTGCAATAATTTCAGTTATTGTTCCTGCCTTCCTTATAAGTTTCCAGCTCAAGGGCGAACTTGGCGAACCGGAGGATGCAGAAGAAAACAAAGCTGTTTCTTATTTCACACGCCGTCAGCGTGCAATGGTATTCTTTGTAGGTGTGGGCGGTCTTGTAATGGTTCCTGTATTCCGCAGTATGACAGGTCTTCCTCCTTTTATGGGTGTACTTTTCGCACTTTCAATATTGTGGGTTATGATTGAACTATTCCTTAAGAAAGTTCCTGAAAAAGAATCTATGAGTCACCGTGTAAGTGATATCCTGCACAAAATAGATATTAGTACGCTTTTGTTCTTCCTTGGTATATTGATGACAGTTGCAGTATTGCAGGAAATCGGTGTATTGAAGACTTTCGGTGAATGGCTTGACAATGCTTCAAACAGCAATGCTTATCTGATAACAGGTATAATTGGTCTTGTATCATCAATTATAGATAACGTTCCTCTTGTTGCAAGCTGTATCGGTATGTATGATATCGCTCCGGCAACAGCAGGCGCAGAATTTGCAAACTTCATGGTTGACGGACAGTTCTGGCAGCTGCTTGCTTTCTGTGCAGGTACAGGAGGTAGTATTCTTATTATAGGTAGTGCTGCCGGTGTTGCAGTTATGGGACTTGAAGACATTTCATTCGGATGGTATCTGAAGAAAATATCTTGGGTTGCACTTGCCGGATACCTTGCAGGAGTAATTGTTTACTGGTTGCAGGTTACTTATATATTCTGACAATAATATACAAACAGAATATTATATTGAAGGCTGCCGCATTATGCGGCAGCCTTTATTTTTGCTGTTATATGTGCTGTATGCAAGTCATAGTAGTTGCCTGTGTATTTGTATTCATTGGACTGTTTCTTTGATTACATGTGGTTAGAATACGGTTATACGTGATTGTGAAAAATATATTAGATGGTGGAATAGCAGAGTGATTTTTCTTGTATTGCTGAGTGACATTTATGTTATATAAGTGTATGTCTTTGGTTTGTCTTATACTGTTTTGATTTGTTTCCTGTATGCCTTGATTTGTTCTTTCAATACAATAAAAAAGCCGGGCTACATTATTGGGCAGCCCGGCTTTTAGTGTTTATACCGTTTTATATGTTATTTCACGATAAAGTCTTTTACTTCCCATGTAGGTGCATCTGCATCACCGCATTTGTAACGGAATCCTACATAAACCTTTTCGGCAACAGGAAGATTAATCATTCCTGAGCTGATAAAGCTCCAGCTATCCTTTGACGGATATTCTATTGTAACTTCCTGCCAGTCTGCTTCATTAATGTCACCGCCGTTATAAGTAGTAGAAACATATACTTTACATGAAGCCTTTCTGTTTTCATCATTCTTTGCAAAATTTATAGCATGTTTGAATGTAAGGATTGTATTCTGCTTTGAAATGTTCAATGCAGGAGAAATCAGCCAGTCTTCGTTAGGATAGTTCTGACCGCTTCCGTATCCGCTTACTTTCATATATCCATAGCTGTCATGTCTCCAAGTATAGTTACCGAGAATGTTCTTTATTGTGAAGTCTCCCTGTCCGTCAGCAAATGATTCATAGAACAGAGCATCTGATGTATCGTCCATATCCTTGATTATTTCACCTTCGCCCTCGGCAACAACAAAGTTCCTTACTTCCCATGTTGAACCTTTTGTCTTTGTACTTGTATGGCGTAGTGCGAAAACAACACCGTTTGCAAGGTATTTTTCAGGAACAATTACTTTTCCTGACTTATAGAAATCAAATGAAGAACCGTCTGCCTGGTAAATAGGAAGCACTTCCCATGTTGCAGATTTAATATCACCCTTAAAGTTGTTTGAAACGAGCAGCTGGTGCTGTTTTGCTATATTCTTTAAGTCTGCATAGTTGATTGCGTGTTCAAATATAACAAATGCGTTTTCAGATGCAGAAAGATCTACAGGAGCTGAAACAAGATATGTCACAGCATCTACATTTTTCCCGTCAACATATCCTTTAACCATTGCCGAACTATAGTCAATAGTCCATTCAAGTTTTGTTTCTTTGCTTTCGTCTGCATAGCTTGTAAATCCTCCCAAATCAGAAGCAAATGTTTCGTTTACATAACTTTTTACCAAGTCAACGAAATCAAAATCAGTAAGGTCTTCAACAGTTCTTGCTGTTATCTGCCATTCTCCTCTGTATATTGTAAGAATACCTTTGAACTTACCTTTTCCGTCAGGCAGTGGCATTGATGCAAGTCCTGAACCGTAACGGCTTGTTCTTACAGTAACTTCTGTATCATCGTCAAAATACATTGTTTTGCTTTCAGTACCTGCTTCAGATGCAAGGTAGTTGGCAAATGTATATATTCCCGGCATATCAAAGTGTACGTTTTCAAGAGAAACCAGTTTGCCTATATATTCTTCCTTGAACTGGTTGGCGCTTGTTATAACGACTGGTGCAGGTATCTTTTCAGGAGTAGCGCTTCCTATTTTTGTGTGATGTGCATCCCATACGAAAGGAGACATACGTCCTATTTTCTGTTTGCCGCTTGAATCTGTATATACAGCACCGATTTGTGCCATGCCTCCGTATCCTCCGATATAAAGTCCTTTACAGTCAATTGCCAGTTCCTGACCGACATGGAAGTTTGTATTCATGTTGTTACCGTCAATAGAGATACATATACCTCCTGTCTCGTCCTGAACGAACAGCTGTTTGTAGATGTTTCCGCTTTCATCATTACCTACAACAACACCTCTGATAAGAGCATCCTCTTCAATCAGTTGGTAGCCATCGCTTGATATAACGCTTTTATATTTGTCTTTCAACTCCTTAATAGTTGAAGAGGCTGTAATACCTGAGCCGTCATTGTCGTTTATGACAGGCGCATCATGCTTGTCCATACATGAAGTGGGAACAAACATTACCGAGAGTATCGGCAGTATGTAATATATTAATTTCTTCATATATCTTTTAATATTAAAGTGTTTTTGTTAGAATCTGAAACCTACATTAAGGAATGCGTTTATTCCCTGTGCGTAATAGTACTTGCTTGGGTATTTTTCGCCGTTAATTCTGTTCTGTTCGTAACCGCCTGTTCTCATATTTGTATTGTTCAGGAGGTTGTTGACTGTCAGGTTAAGGCTAAGGCTTCTTCCTTTCTTCATACGGATATACTTACCTATAGAAGCATCCATCATGAAACCACCGTCAAGTTCTTCCTGGTCCTGTACGGCATATGCCTTGTTTCCGTTTTCATCAACACCTGTAGTCACTTTGCTTTCAAGACGTCTAACTGTTGAGAAGTCAAGATAGATACGGTGATAGTAGTTTGCGTTGATATTGAAGAACCATCCTTTGTAAGAGTAGTCTAGTGCAAGGCTGTATGCTGAAAGTGGAGTACCGTTAACTCTGAATCCTTCGCACATTACGCGGTCACCGGTAAGCATTTCGCTTTCATTTTCAAATGTCATTACAGCATCAGGATTGTTCATATAAGTTGCGTCAGAATATGTCGCAATTGCAGTAAGTGATAGGTTTGATATGATTTTGAATTCAGCTGCTGCTTCAACTCCCCAATGGCGCTTTTCGATACCGCTCATTGAAAGGTAAGTATACTTTCCTTCATCGTCATCGTAGAAACCTTCAAGTTCGGCAACATTGTTGAAGTATGAATAGTAACCTGAAATTCGTCCGTTTACATAAGGAGTATTGAATCCGTAAACAATTTCAGCCAATGAAATCTGTTCTTCTGTCAAATCCTTAAGGAATGTATTTTTCATACGTGGTGCAATGAATGCATTGTAAGCCAATGGAGCTCTTTCTTCATAAGAAGCGTTAAATGCAATATAATGCTTTCCTGATATTTTATATCTTAAACCGCCTTTCATTGCAACTTCCATGAAGTCCTTTACATCACTCTTTCCTTTTGAAGTATTGGCTGCACGTCCGTTTCTCATATGTCCGTATCTCCACATGTTTGCAGTACCGATTTTTCCGCCCAAATAGAAGTCAACATGATTGTAGCGGAATTCGTTCTGTGCCCATAGATTTGCCTTGTTTACATATATATCATAGTTGTAGCCGAAGATGTCTCCTTCCTGTATTTCCCTGT
The DNA here is from genome assembly GCA_944320965.1 of uncultured Bacteroidaceae bacterium. GTDB lineage: Bacteria > Bacteroidota > Bacteroidia > Bacteroidales > Bacteroidaceae > Avibacteroides. Next base: position 102,196 of record CALUJO010000005.1, read on the forward strand.
TAGGATTGTCAAGGTCGTTCTGTATTATCGGTGAATTCGGTCCGTAGTCTCTTGCAGCAAACTTGTCAATATCAATGAATTTGTTTGCACCGAGCATATCTTTCAGAATCTTGTAGTGCATACCTTTTGTTGATGACATTTCAAGACCTCCGGTAAATGTAGAGTTATCTGTAAGTTTGTAGTTAAGAGTTGAATTCAGGTTGAATGCAAGCTGGTCATTGTGTCTTTCTTCAATAAGATATGAAGCTGAGCCGCCGAAATTATTCTGCTGATAGTTAGCTCTGTAAAGCTCATCCCACTGTATTTGTCTGTGTTCTTCGCTGTTTTTCCACAAATCTGTAGCTATTTGTTTGTCTTCTTCTGTCTGGAAGTAGCTTGGAAGTTTTTTCCAATAGTCCGGACGTGGGTCAGAAACATTATTATACCATCCAAGTGCGCTTGAACCGTAGTTGCTGTATTTTACACCGAATGATGTTGTAAGTTTCGCATCTGTATTGATATTGTAGTCCCATGTAAGTACGGCACTTGGCTCGTAAGAACGTACAACTCTTGCATTTCTTTTCTTACCGTTCTGATAACCCCAGTTAGGATTATAGTAGTTTGAACCGGCAAGGTCGTATGCTTCTTGTGTTGAAGCTCCCTGCTGTGCTCTTTCGGTAGGAGTTCCCCATGTTGAAAGTGAAAGGCTGTGCTTTTCATTGAAAACCTTTTCAACAGCAAGGAAGTATGAGAATGCATTGTAGAATGTACCTTCTATGTTACCTTCATTAGACCATCTGTAGCCGACAGAGCCTGTGAATGCCCATCCGTTGTTATTCAATCCTGTTGAATATGTGTACATTCCGCGCAGACGGTAGTTGCGGTTTGTTCCGGAAAGTGTAAGTTTGCTGCCTGCAGCATAGTGGCTTGCTCTCATGTCAATTCCGCTTATACCTCCGATACTTCCGTATGAATACTTTGTAAGTTCATAGGCATTCACTCCATCCTTGTTGCGTGTAACATCGTTGAGTCCTCCGATCAGACCATAGCTGAAACGTCCTGTTTCATTGTCGTTGAACTTTACACCGTTTATATACACGTTGCTGTACTGTGAGTCGTATCCTCTTACTCTGAATCGCATCGGGCTGAACAGATAACCTACTTCATTCAGATATTTGTTGCTTGATGAAGATATGATTGCAGCAGAGCTTTCTGCAACATCGCTGTCTTCGTCAATCTGTGATTCAGAAAAAGTATAGCTGTTGTTTTCGCTTAATCCACCAAGAGTCATTGGTGTCATTTTCAGTTCCACTTCATTGTTTCCTTCTTCAAGGTCAAGTACTGCTTCTCTTACAAGATAACCGGAAGCATTGATGATAAGTACTGTTTGACCTTTTTTCAGGTCCTCGATGACGAACTGTCCGTTAGCATCTGATTTGACTGTCACTGCTTCGCCTTTTACGGTGATGACAGCTCCTCTTACAGGATTGTTACTTGTCTTGTTTTTGAGGTAACCGTTCAGACTGCTTGTCTGGGCGTTCAATCCGATACAGCCAAGTAACATAAAGTAAAAAAACAATAGTTTTAATCTCATAACTAATATAATTAAAATTATTAATATGCTTGAAAAAATGGCAAGCGTACAAAATAACAAAAATTATACGAATATATAACAAAGTATAAATAGAAAAATTGAGGGTTAGCGCCGCAAAAAACAAAATATTAACATCCTTGTAATTTTTTGAATGCCATTCCAAGGAAAATCCAATTTTTTTTGAGATTTTTGCCATCGGTTAATACATTAAAACAAGTTTGCAGATGAGAAAAATTAAAATGACATTGTTCCTGTTTCTGTTTTGTTCAATATTAGGATTTGCACAGGAGAAACAATATGCCGTATACGGTGTTGCTTTTTATAATATGGAGAACCTGTTTGACACAATTCATGATGAAGGAAAGAATGATTATGACTTTTTGCCGGACGGTAGTTATAAATGGACTTCAATGAAGTATAAGGCAAAACTGAAAAACATGGCTCATGTTGTGAGTAAGCTGGGAGGCAAGCGTCTTGCAGGGATAGGTCCTTCAGTGATAGGTGTTGCCGAAATAGAGAACCACCGTGTGCTTGATGACCTTATTGCTCAGGAAGCAATAAAGGACAGAGGTTATAAATATGTGCACTATGAGGGAATTGATGCAAGAGGTATTGATTGCGCTCTTCTTTACAATCCTATGTTCTTCACACCTGTTGAGTCAAAGCTTGTTCCATATATAAAGGAAGAAGGAGACAAATATAAAACAAGAGGTTTTCTTGTAGTTGCCGGTATGCTTGCCGGTGAAGAAGTGACTTTCATTGTCAATCACTGGCCTTCAAGAGCAGCAGTTTCTGCTGTTCGTGAAAGGGCAGGGGAACAGGTAAAGGCTATCAAGGACTCGCTTATGGCAGAAAACCCGAATGTCAAGGTTATCATTATGGGTGACTTCAATGATGACCCTAACAACAAGAGCATAACAGATGCACTTGGAGCAAAACATACAAAGAAAAACCTGAAGGATACCGACCTTTTCAATCCATGGTGGAAAACTCTTATAAAAGACGGTGTCGGTACTTTGATGTACAGGGATGCATGGAATCTGTTTGACCAGATTATAATTTCAGGAAATCTTGTGGGAGATGACAGAACTACATTGAAGTATCTGAATAATGCTGTTTTCAATCCTGACTTTATGTTCCAGAAAGAAGGAAAATACAAAGGATATCCGTTGCGAACAACTGCTGGCGGGGTGTGGATGAACGGATACAGTGACCACCTTCCGACACAGATATTCCTGATAAAGGAAATACAATATTAATAAATTAAGTTCAAAGGTTTTGGCAGATGTCTGTCCAAAACCTTTGTTTTTTGCTAATGAAGCATACTAAAACAGGCGCATCCGTTTTATGGTAAATTCCATTTTCGGATGCGCCTGTCTATAATTTATCATTAAATGTCTTACAGAATGTATTCAGCAATCTTGTCAGCATCAACCAACTGCTGTTCGCCTGTGGTCATATTTTTCAATGTAACCTTGTTTTCGTTCATTTCATTTTCGCCGATTATTGCTACATAAGGTATTGCCTTGTTATTGGCGTAACTCATCTGTTTCTTCAGTTTTGAACTGTCTGGGAATATTTCAGAGTTGATGCCTGCCTCTCTCAACTGTTTAAGCAGCGGAAGACTGTAGCGCATTTCGTTTTCTCCGAAGTTTGTGAACAGCACTTTTGTTCCGTTTCTTGAATCTTTCGGGTAAAGGTCAAGCTGGTTAAGCACGTCAAATATACGGTCTGCACCGAATGAAATACCGACGCCTGAAATACCTTTCAGACCGAATACTCCGGTAAGGTTGTCATAACGTCCGCCGCCAGTGATACTTCCAATCTGCACATCAAGAGCCTTTACTTCAAAGATTGAACCTGTATAGTAATTCAGTCCTCTTGCCAGTGTAAGGTCAAGTTCTACTTTTGCGTGCATGCTTTCAGTATCGAGTGCACCAAGTACAAATTCACATTCTTCAATACCTTTCAGACCTGTTTCACTTGTTGCAAGAATTTCCTTTAGTTTTGCAAGTTTTTCTGCATTGCTTCCTTCAAGCAGTATAACCGGCTGGAGCTTGTCAACGGCTTCCTGGCTGATTCCTTTTTCAAGGAGTTCCTTGTTTACGTTGTCAAGACCAATCTTGTCAAGCTTGTCAATGGCAACTGTTATGTCAATAATCTTGTCGGCTTCGCCTACATATTCGGCAATGCCTGTCAGAATCTTGCGGTTGTTTATTTTGATGCATACGTTGATTCCGAATCTGCGGAATACGTTGTCAACAAGATTCATAAGCTCAACTTCGTTCAGCAGCGAGTCGCTTCCCACAACATCAGCATCGCACTGATAGAATTCGCGGTAACGTCCTTTCTGAGGGCGGTCGGCTCTCCATACAGGCTGAATCTGATATCTTTTGAAAGGGAAGGCTATTTCATCGCGGTGCATGACAACATATCTTGCGAATGGTACTGTCAAATCGTAACGCAATCCCTTTTCACAGAATTTGCTTGCCAGCTTTGCTGCATTTCTGCTTAGCAGTTCTTCGTCTGTTATGCCTGAAAAGTAGTCGCCTGAATTCTGTATTTTGAAAAGAAGTTTGTCACCTTCTTCACCGTATTTGCCCATTAGTGTGCTTAACAGTTCCATTGAAGGTGTTTCAATCTGCTCATATCCGAACAGATGGAAGGCTTCGCGTATAGTGTTGAATATATAATTTCTCTTTGCCATTTCAACAGGCGAGAAGTCTCTTGTTCCTTTTGGTATTCCAGGTTTGCTTGCCATAATTCATTGATTTTATAATTTATGCAAAGATACACTTTTTCGGGTTTATCCTCAAATTCATATAGTCAAAATAAGAAACAGACTTTGTAAAAATTATAGTATGTTTTTGCCCGAATACCTGCAATGTTCTTGCTGAAAATATACAACCTTTTTGCAAAGAACTTTAAATGTTTTTGCTGAAAAGGTTTGGTGTTTTTTCTTTAAGCCTGCTTATATGTAAAAAAATAAGGTGCCGGACCTTTAATCTTTTAAGGGAGCGGCACCTTGTTTTATATTATTTTATCAGTATTATTTCATTACTTTGAAAGTCTTTGTTCCATTGGCAGACTTTATTTTTATGATATACAGGCCGTTTGATTCCGGTGCGAATGTTGTCTGACCGTTTACATTGCTGTTTCTTGAAACAATTTCTCCAGCAGCATTGAATATTTCAACATCAGCAGTTGTGTTTCCTGTACTGATAACGAAACTGTTACCGTTTTTAACTACAAAGCATATTTCTGAGTTGTTTTCTGCTATTGCTGTGGTTTCTTCTCCTGTAAATACAAGCTTTATTTCTTCGCTTATCATCTTGCTTTCACCAGTGAAGATACCTGCCGGGATAGTGACATAATAACTGATTTCTGGTTCAAGAGTGATAGGACTAATGAAGTAATCGTAATCGCATGGGAATACAGAGACTGTTTTCATATCTTCAGAGTCATTTACAGCCATCCATCCTCCATCAGGTTCAATAAGTTCACCTGATTCATCGTTTCCTTTTCTTACAGTAACAGCAGGCGTTTTTACTTCTATTTTTGCTTCTTTTTCGAAAGTGATTTCAATATTTCCGATGCTCTCGATTTCAGAATTATTTGCCGGAGTAATATTTGTTGGTACGAATGGAACAGGTTCTTGTTCTTTTCCTGTTACTTCTATAACAATTTTCTGACATTTAATATCAGGATTATTGTAATTGTAAATAAAGTCTCTTGGAATAGTAATGTAATATTTTTCATTTTCTTCAAGATATATTGGTTTAGGAAGACCCTCTCTGTCGCAAGGGAAGATTATCATAGTCTTTTTTTGATTTGCAGGAATGTTTGCTAACCAACCACCAGTTGAGAATATTTCTTCACCTGCAAGTTCATCTCCTTTTCTTAAAATAATCTCCGGATCCGTTGTTTCTGAGTCAACCTTTTCATTGAAAGTAATTATTATTGAATCTATTCTTTCTATTTGGTCGCCAAATGCAGGTTCAATACTTACTGGTATAAATAATTCTTCTCCGTCTTCAGCAATATTGTAAAACAAGTCATTCCAATATTTACTTTCATATTCAGCTTTTCTTCCTAGTGGTATATGAAGATTTAGTTGTGTCATTTCAATATATCCGAAAGGATTGTCTTCGTCACCATAATAATCATATATTTCCGGTGCGAAGGCTCCTAAACAATATACATCTTTCAATGCAGTACAAGTTTGGTATTTGCAACCAGTTATTGCTCAATAGTTTGTGAGTAATAAGTCAGAAATATGGTCGTAAACTTTAATGGTACATTCTAAAGGGTGAAGATTTAACGCTTTTATTGTTTTTTAACCCGGTTGGAATGCCAATTTGGGCGGTTTCTTCTCTTTTCAGTGCAATTTGCTTTCCGTTATTCCACTTCTATTTTGGCTTATCTCTTAAGCCTCTGCAAAGATACGATATTTTGTCGGATATTCATCCACTCCATTATCATTTGTAGATTCAGTTTACGTGCCGTACCGCAATGCGTCAATAACTCAACTACGCATAAGGAGGAGAGGGAATGGGAAAAGGAGTCTATTATTTTGGAGGGAGTGCAGTCTTCTGCTTGCATATTTGTTCCTACTAAAAATTTATCTCCCTAAAAATGCTATGTGTGCTCTTATTTGAGTTGATTTTTCTACTATTTCGTCAGTCGTTTATCTCCGTTGCCGGATGCTGTATTAAGCCAAGCCGATGAATGGGGAAAGTTTTTGGGGCTATTTACTCTCCGAAGGAGGAAGAAACAACCCCAAACGCTTTACCGCTTGACCTTTCCATATTCAATAAGGCTGGCTACCTTTGCATCCGACATAAGGGATGAATGATTGTACATAACTGTATATAACAAAATGTTTAAAGGTTTTATATTATTATTGTCAGGCAAAAAGACTAATAATTTCATGAAAAGCAGGAGCTTTCTCAATATAAATCACTATATTTGCATATAAATCAACTATATGACATATGAATGACATAAACAGATTGAAAATAGTCCTTGTTGAAAAGAAACGAACCAGTAAATGGTTAGCGGAAAAATTAGGTAAAGTGCCTTCGACTGTTTCAAAATGGTGTACCAATGCTCAACAACCCGACTTAGTGACACTTACACGCATTGCTGAACTTTTAGAGGTAGACCGCCGTGAATTAATTAATCCAAGCAAATAAAATCTTGAAATATGACTAAGAAAACATTAAATATCACAGAACTTCAAATTGCAGCGAAAAAGTTTTGTGAAAAAGAAAGTGGACGTTATCGTACTGAACTATTTGGTGTCACTGATGGAAAGGCTGTTGGAACTTTTGTTGAACACCTGTTTCAGGAATATTTGGAGCAACAATATGATATGACAGTCGGTAGTTCTGCCAACGGACTTGACTTGCCTTCTGTAAATACAGACATCAAGGTTACTTCAATCAAACAGCCTCAGTCAAGTTGTCCGTTTAAAGATAGCAAACAGAAAATTTATGGACTTGGTTATAACTTGATTGTGTTTGTTTACCAAAAGAACGATGACACTAAAATCAAAAAAGGAAGTCTGGATTTCCTTTCCTGTTCTTTTATCGAATCATCTCGAACAGCGGATTATCAGACAACAACAGGTATTTTGAATATCATTGCCAACAACGGCAATGTAGATGATATTTTTGCATTTTTGATTGACCATCAGATTCCTTCTGACGAGGTAACATTGATGAATATGGCAGAAGATATTCTAAAAAATCCGCCTAAAATTGGTTATCTGACTATTTCCAATGCTTTACAATGGAGATTGCAATATAGAAGAATCGTAAATTTGACAGAAACAGTTGAAGGTATAACCCAAATTGTAAAATATTCGGATGACAGTGAATAAAACATCAGAACCATTGTTTCCCAAAGAGAAAGAGGACACAATCCGGGAAAATTATGGCGATTGGCAGACTAACTATGAGTTCGCCAAAAGCGTTTGCCTGTATTTAAAAAATAGAGGTATTGTTCCTGATATTGTTGTGGAACCTACTTGTGGTGTCGGCAATTTCATCGCAGCAGCCATAGATGTTTTTGAAACGGTTAAGAAAGTGTATGGAGTAGAGATTTTTAAAGGTTATGTCGACCAAACAGAAAAGAAACTTCAAGAATACCAAAAGAACAATCTTATTGTTAGCTATGAATTGTACAATGCCGATGTGTTTAATTTCGATTTTAGAGAAATAGCCAATCAAAATCCCAATCAAAACATCTTGGTTATAGGCAATCCACCGTGGGTGACAAATAGCGGTTTGGGAAAAAACGACGGTGTGAATTTGCCCGTAAAAGGTAACATAAATAAGACAAAAGGGATAGAAGCTATCACGGGAAAAGGTAATTTTGATATTGCGGAGAGTATCTGCAATCAGATAATTGACGCTTTTTCACATCACGGCAACACTCATATAGCGTTGCTTGTAAAAAACTCAGTTGTAAAAAACATTATACATAGACAAAATTTCCACCCTCGTCGTATACAAGATGTCAGACAACTCGTTTTCGATGCCAAAAAGGAATTTAACGTTTCCGTTCCGGCATCTTTATTTGAGTGCCATATTGGAAACGATTGTCAGAAAGAATGTATATCGTATGACTTTTATACAAAACGGATTACCCATTCATTTGGATGGGTAAATGAGGCTTTTGTTTCCAATATTCAAGATTACGGACGAACAAGTTTCCTTGATGGTCAATCTCCGCTGATTTGGCGTTCTGGAATAAAACACGATTGCTCGAAAGTCATGGAACTCTCCTTGAATGATTCTACCTATCAGAATGGACTTAAAGAGGTTGTTGATGTCGATGACATCACTGTTTTTCCCCTACTTAAAAGTTCTGATATAGGGAAAGGATTGAAGGGCGTTAGAAAATATCTGATACTACCTCAAACTAATATTTCTGAAAACACCTCAGTTCTAAAAGAAAGAGCTCCAAAAACATATTCCTATCTTCTGTCTCATGCTACATATCTTGACGGAAGAAAGAGCATCATATATAAGAATAAACCAAGATTTAGCGTTTTTGGATTAGGCGACTATTCTTTTGCTCCATATAAGATAGTAATTTCGGCTCTATATTCAGATTTGATGTTTTCTTTAGTAGAACCCATTGCCGGTAAACCTGTAATGGTTGACGATACTTGTTACCTGTTAGGCTTTGAAAAGATTGAATATGCAAAACTTACTCTTTTCATTCTACAAAGTGAACCGCTCAAACGGTTTATACAAAATATCTGTTTTATGGATGCAAAGCGTATAGTGAACAGAGAATTATTAATGAGAATCAATCTTTATCAGCTTTCCAAAATAGTGGATTATTCTAGCATAGGAATTTCGCAAAAGGAAATACAAGAATATCAAAGTTGGTTATACATGCAAACAACTCCAAACTTATTCAGTAATCAAATGTAATTTTTTGAATATAAATATGATTTCTAAACTGCCTGAACCCATCATAGATAAGGAAAAACCTTTCAAGAATTGTAAACTTGACCGTCAACAATATGCTGATATTTTAACAAAGGTTGTCAGTCAGAATCATGGTTGTGTATTTGCAATTGATGGTAAATGGGGAAGCGGAAAAACTACATTTGTAAAAATGTGGAAACAAAGTCTTGTAAATCAACATTTTCATGTTTTATATTTTAATGTTTGGGAACATGATTTTATTACTGATCCCATTATAGGATTGATTAGTCAGTTTCGTGACATGGCGGAAGGCGATGATGCCAAAGCCAAATTTGCAAAAATTGCAGCTGCAGCAGGGAAAGTGACAACAGGCATGTTACCATCTATAGTCAAAGGCTTAACAAAAAAATATTTAGGTGAAGATGTCGTGGATGTTATTGAATCAGCAACTCAAAAAATAGCAGATTCATTTGACAAAGTAATTGATGACTTTGTTGAGCAATGTCAGTCAATGGAAGAGTTCCGCAAAGCTCTTGAAAATCTGGTTGAGTTTACCGCTCAAGATGGGAAACCATTGATTTTTATAATTGACGAATTAGACCGCTGTAATCCGCGCTTTGCAGTCAAAGTATTAGAGCGTGTAAAACATTTATTCTCTGTTCCCAACATTGTGTTTATTCTATCCATAGATAAAACACAATTATGTCATTCTATATGCGGATACTATGGAAGTGACAACTTAAATGCCGAAGAATACTTGAAACGATTCATAGACATAGAATATAAATTACCCGAACCTGATGTAGATAAATTCACAGCATACCTTTATGAGGTATATGGATTTGATGATTTCTTTGCCTCTGAATCAAGATGTAAATATTTTCGGGAAGGAGACGAAAAAGAAGAGTTCTTAAAAATGGCTCATATTCTATTCGGATATATGCATCTAAATTTAAGACAGATGGAAAAAATATGTGCACATATAAGACTTGTACTTTTAACATTTAGAGAAAATCAATATGTGAACCCTAGTGTCATTTTATTTCTAATGTACTTTCGCTCAACAGATAACGACTTTTACAGTCAAATAGTCCGTAAAAGCATGTCCGTACAGGAATTGTTAAATCATATAGAAGAAACATTGCCGAGAAATATATTCATTGAAAACGAATATAGCAGATACACAGTATTTAGACGTATTGTATGGGAAACTGCCAGATTACTTGTCTCATATAATTTAGATATGAATGAACATCAAAAAGAAGAGTTGATAGAGAAAATTGAAAACAATGATAGTTCAAAAGATACTTTCAAATTATTACTGTCAACTAGGGTTATACCACTAAAATCTCTACAAGAGGCGATAATATGGTATTGCCAAAACTCCTATCGAAATGATAGAGTATTACCACTTGACTATATTACACAGCATATAGAGCTCCTAGCCTCATTTTCCTAATAATGAAAAAATTATTGAATCTCACACATTAAATGACGTACAGACAAATTTCCGGATAACGATTTTATGATACTAGAGTATACATATCTCGTATTAATTTGTTGTATGAAAGAATTTTTACGAAATAAAATTATTGCTGTCCGATAAACTCGATAAAATATAAAAATATCCCTCTCGACCATTGTGTATTCAGTGGTCGAGTCT